>JAFGCJ010000006.1 GCA_016932785.1 Candidatus Dojkabacteria bacterium
ACCTGTAACCATTTCTTGACCGTTAGCATCAGTTATTTTGACAGTGGCTATCGCTTTCGTGGATTTCCCATCTATTTTGTTGGGAGGCTTGTAGAAAACGACAGGCGTTGCTGTGTTTCCTTCAAAATCACCCGGTCCAAGAAGAGTCCATTCGAATTGTAAATTTGGCTCAGTAAGTTGAACCGTTAAAGGGATCGGGTCTGAACCGACTGTTACATCGAATGCATTCGGGTTCACCAAGATCTCAACGGTAGGGATAGCAAAACTCTCTCTAAAAGTCAATATTACGCTTGCAAGAGTTATTACAAATAGAATGAAAAGCTTTTGATTCTTTGCAGACACCTTAGAACCTCCAGAATAGTAATGAATGTTATCATTACCGAGTATAATCTACTCTATAATTTTAGGAGAGATTGTTTTAAATTGAGCAAAACTATCTTAGCCTCTATTTCAGTATTACTAAATAGGATAACCCTGAATTTTACAAATCTTTGGGTTATCCCCCTGTAGCATGAGAGATCAAAGTAGTAAAATCATATTAGCAAGCCCAAAAACGGAACCTTCGAGAAACTCGATATCATTCCTTTATAGAAACAGTAATTCTATGCTGTTCTGTCAAGCCTTCAGGAAGTTCCTCTTTATAAAATCCCTTATAATCACCATTTTTAGCCCATTCTTTAAGCTTATCTCCGATAAATTGTGAGGCAGATGGAGTAGCACTGTATACAACTATATCGAAGTTGATAGAGCCGCTGAACCAACAAGTTTCATACCAGGTACCGTTTTTCTTCAAGGCAGGTTTTCCACTCTTTGCATCAGAGGATTGCTGCCAGCATTTACCAACTGCATCTTCAGGACATACAAATACCCAAATGTCTTCTTCAATTTCATTTTTGTATGTACCACTGACTCTTTCTGATTTTCTTACGGGATCACCGTGTTGGAGTGATGTAATTTTTACTTTTCCCCCATCAACCGAGGTGGAGGTTGGCCCCGGCGTAGGAGTTGGAGTCCCGTCGCCGTTTGGTTTAATAATTTTGAAAGTAATACTTCCGGTTACCTGATCGCCATTTTTATCAGTAACCATTATGGTTATGATCACCTTTTGAGATTCTCCCTCGATCTCCTGGGGTGGTATATAAAAAATGACAGCATCAGTGGTTTCCCCTTCAAATTTTCCCGGACCACGCAGTTTCCATTCAAACTTTAACCCTGAACCACTAGCTTTTGCTGTTAAGGCGATCGACTCTGAGCCGACAGGGATTTCAAGTCGATTTGGATCCAACACAAGCTCAACCGTAGGTTGAGCATAGCTTTCACTAACTACAAATAACACACTTACAGATATTAGAATATACAACACGAAAATCATTTGACGTCTCTTCAACATGCTGATACCTCTCTGTTATGCAATTTAAGAGATTATTATTGTTTAAAAATGAAACAACACGTCACAAACCTGTAAACTTCTCTTTTCATCTGTCAAGAGAATTCAACAGATTTTCTTATCCTATGGAATCACTTGAATCATGATATGTTCTCGTTCCTCGTAACCTGTTTCTTGATCCCATACCTGAATTTCTATAACATCCTTACCACCTTCTTTCGCCATATAGCTATCCATTGTTTTTCGCTGTACTTTCCATCGCTGAGAAGATAATGCAATTCCTATTTCATGATTGCATGGATTCGTATAATTGACTCTTATAGTCACCGTTTCACCCATTCTAATACGATAAATATTGTTTACAGGATCTATGCTCGTGTCCCGCGCATCTTTCACAATTACTCCCTTAATGCGGAATTTGCAGTCATCAGGAATCGGAATCAGAGTTGGAATTAGTGTCGGCGTTGGTGTTGGAGTCAGTGTCGACGTTGGAGACAGAGTAGGAGTAAGACTTGGAGTGGGGCGCAGAGTAGGTGTCCAAGTTGGTGTTGGGGTAGCAGAAGAACGTTTGAGTCGGATTTCTTCAATGCGTGTGTTGTTAGCTGATAAATCGATGAAGCGGTCGTAAGGTTGGTAACCAGAAGCTTCTATCCTCACACGACCACTGAGTGTAGAATTACTACCAGGACTCACTGTAAATCTATAAACTCCTTCAAAATCTGTATGAACTATAAGCGGAGCATCTCGAATGTCAAGTGAGACCTTGGCCCCTTGGATAGGTTTTTGAGTATTATTGTCAATGATACGCCCAATATACTTAATTGATCGAGGTAGAACCGTAGGATAAGAGGTCGGGGCTGGAGTTGGGGATGGCTTTGGTGTAGGGGGAGGAATGGGTCCTTTTTTATATTCAATGAGACCAAACCATATTGAAACTTTTTCTCCAGGTTTAGCAGTCATATGCGCTCTCACCCCCCATGCTACATTTAAGGAAAGAAACATCATTACTACAAGTGCATGAAATGGGTGCCTTTTAATATAATGGATAATAAATTTGTGAAATGGAGTCTTTCCTTCAACTTTTATTATAAAGACTAAGGTGCTCACTCTTATAGCTTGAGTATAATTAGTTCCACTCATAATAGTTGTTTCGACTGGAACTGTCCCTAAATAAATATCGTCAACGCTATATACTTCGACATTAATTTGGCAATTACCTATTTTGGTTGGAGTCAGGCGAAATAATATACGCGTAGAATATTCACTCGGTGGTACTTCTACACATTGTCGCCCTTCACCATGAATTTCAAAATCAGGTGCATTAATTCGAACTTCCAGACGGGCAGAGCTTAACTTCCCCGTTCGACGATCTACCGGAAATTTAAGAGCTACTTGCTCAGATACTTGTTCTATTGAGGATGGCTTATGCTTTGTTGGCCACTCCTCGATACCTAATAAGGGCGAATCAGGAAAACGAACCTGTACAAGCAGATCTATGTGCTGACCAACTTCTGCATGGCTGGGGACTGCTGCATCGATACGTCGATATTTCTTAGGTTCACCACCCTTTTGTTCTGACTCTGGTTCTGGCTGTTTTGGCTTTGGTTCTGGGCGTTTACCAGTGATTCCCCACACAAGCTTATCCAAAGCTTCTGTTTCGTGAATACTTTCTTTGAAATCCACCCAATTCAGTTCTTTCAAAAATAGTAGCTCTGGCGATAATTTAGCAACACCCGGCAGCAAAACAGGGATCACAGGGATTTCTCGTTCAACACATTGGCTGATAAATGCCCGGAGTTCCACAGACTGCCATTTTCCCAACCCTTTTGGACCAATGATAATTGCAACGGATTTGACCTGAGGGATAACCTGTTGGATAACATCCAGGACCCAACGCCCTGGTGGAATCTGTTCTGTATCAATCCAGGGCTTCAGACCACGACGTTTTAATGCGTCTCCGATAGCTTTGACTTGAAGTTTGTCCTCGCTATTGTGAGCCAGGAAAACATCGAAATCCTCTTTTGCCATCATCGAAAGCCTCTCTCGCCTCAGGAACAGATGAAGTGTCTTTTTGGATAAAAATAAAAAAGCCGGGCTACCTTTCCTGGCAACCCGGCTATCCTCATTTGGGCAAGGATCCGCAGCTTTCCGTCCCCATCTTACGATGGGTTTGGCTTTTTCAGGATGGACTAAACATGATATATTGATGTTTATCAAATAATTACAAAGAATGAAATACATTCTTGAATTCGTCAATAAAAAAATATGACAGAAAAAAATTTATGCCAGTTTGTGGTTTTTAGATATCAACTGATTCTGGTAGCTCTTCCGGCATTGCTGTGGAACTACAAGGATTGAGTGTACAAAGGATTTGAGATACATCGCAAAACGGGATGTTTAATCCCTTGTACACTCAAGCCTTGTAGTTTTCCACAAATATCACAGAAAAACTATTCTTATTATCGACAATCAGTGGTATACTGCCAAAGAAAAGGCTTGACATCACAGGGGCAAGCAATACATGCTATACTCTGAAAATAATTCACTTGCAGACACGCTAACCAGCATGAAGAACACGTTTCCAGGAAATTATGGGGAAAAAAGCACCGGCGCCGATTACAATACGTTCGCAGAAAAAACTGATCCCATTTGGATGGTATGGGGGGAAATTTTCTCATCTTGCCTGGTTACTGCCCTTGCTGCCTCCGACGCATAGCTACTGTGAACCCTTTGCAGGCTCGGCCGCCGTGCTCTTAAATGGCAAGAAGTTCTCTGGACCAACTACCATGCGGGGGACTTTATGCAAAAGGAACTATTGGCATGATGAATTCCTGTCAAAAAAGCCTTTTTAGCGTTGAGAAGAGCTGCTGAAGAATAATCAACTGCTATTGTGAAAATCCGGAGGAAAGATCCAAGGGAGACTTCATAAAAAGATGATGTCAATATCTTGTTGAACAGCTTTGAAGTCCTGATCCATTGTGACAAGCGTGAGGACATTTTCTTCTGCGATTTTCCACTGGTAAGTATCATCGAAATCCATC
>JAFGCJ010000007.1 GCA_016932785.1 Candidatus Dojkabacteria bacterium
AAAGGTCACCTCAATCCGGATGGAAATCGGATGAAGAGTGCATTGGCATAAGGTGGCTTTACTGTAAGAGGGACACCTCGAGCAGTTGGGAAACCAGGTCAAAGTGACCCTATGGTTGATCGTGGGATCGCCATTGTTTAACGAAGATAAGTTACCCCGGGGATAACAGGCTAGTCGCGCCCGATAGTTCACATTGACGGCGCGGATCGGCACCTCGATGTCGGCTCGTCGCATCCTGGGGGTGGAGAATCCCCCAAGGGTTGGACTGTTCGCCCATTAAAGCGGCACGTGAGCTGGGTTCAGACCGTCATAAGACAGGTCGGTCTCTATCCGGTATGGTCGTAGGATATCTGAGGGAGTTTGCCCCTAGTACGAAAGGATCGGGGTGAGCCAACCTCTGGTGCACCAGTTGTTCCACCAGGAGCATCGCTGGGTAGCTATGTTGGTAAGGGATAAGCGCTGAAAGCATATAAGCACGAAGCCCGTCCCAAGATTAGATATCCTTGTCCCGCTAACTTATAGCATGAAGAATCTTCGTGTTATGGGTTAGCGGGGCGTGAGGTTCGTCGAAGACTACGACGTTGATAGGCTTCAGGTGTAAGCACAGCAATGTGTTTAGCCGAGAAGTACTAATAGACCGAAAGCTTTTTATGTCTTAAAGTTCTATTCAGTTTTGAGCGTGCAAAATTCGCATCTTGCTCGACGAGAAGCATGGCTTCAAGTCTCGCGAGCATGATTTCTTGCACTTTGAAAGTAACTAAAATATACAAGTCGCTAGACTTAACGACTTAACATTTGAGTTGTTTGGCCTGGCGGCTGTAGAGGAGTGGAACTACCTGATCCCATCCCGAACTCAGAAGTAAAACGCTCCATCGCCTAAGATACTTTGATCGCGAGGTCATGGGAAAATAGGTCGTCGCCAGGATTTTTGTTCTGTGTTATCACTCTGGATTTCCAATTGATTATTACAAAATAGAAATTGTTTAAGGGTGTTGTCTATTGCGAGTATCCTGAAAGGGTAACTCAAAATAGAGTCAAACCATATATAATGAGTATGTGGGATTTGTCTTTTGGCTATAGGATATTAGCAATATTGATTTCATAATCTTGAAACATCTATCCATCGAATATATAATTCCGTCGAATTCAAGTATTTATTTGATTCAAAAAACTAGGAAAGGTGGTTTCTTATAAATGCCGAAAACAAAAGATAAATCTGATAAGGTTAAAGACCCTGTTGACAAGGATCCTCTGAAGGCTCAAATGAGGAGCTATCTAGATGATAGTGACCACTTACCAAAGAAAATTTCCGCTGGTGATATTGTTGAAGGAACGGTCGTAGATGTCCGTCCAAATTCTCTTTTGGTAGATGTGGGATATAAGTCAGAGGGTGTAATAGCCGGAAAAGAGTTGAAGTCTGATCTAGATGATGTTGACGCACTAAAGGTTGGAGATAGAATACTGGTGTATGTTGTTACCCCTGAAGATGAAGAGGGTCAGTTGGTCCTTTCTCTTAGGAGAACAGAAGCGGCCAGACATTGGATGAAGCTTGAGACGGCTAAGGAGGATAATGATGTAGTTGAAGTAGTTGTCGTAGAGTCAAACAATGGCGGTGTGATCTGTGATCTTTGTGAGGGTATAAGAGGATTTATTCCTACTTCTCAGCTTGATGCTTCCAGGGTTTATGCCAATGGACAGAGAATGGTTGGTCATGATATTTCAAGTCGGGTACAGGAAAGGTTATCTTCGCTTGTCGGAGAAAAGATCAAAACGAGAATCATTGAGTTAGATAGGGACAAGAATAGAATAATTCTTTCTGAGAAGATGGTAACCCAGGCCAGAGACCTCGAGAAACGAGAGAATACTTTGCGCTCAATCAAAGAGGGCGACGTGTTAGAAGGTGAAGTTAGTGGTATCACACCTTTTGGTGTATTTGTTAACGCTCAGGGTCTTGAAGGGTTGGTTCACCTCTCGGAGCTTTCTTGGGACAAAGTAGAAAATACAGGTGACCTATACGGCGTTGGTGATAAGGTAAAGGTACAGGTTATTGGTATCACTGACGGTGGAAAAAGGGTAGCCTACAGTATTAAGAGGCTCCAGGAAGATCCTTGGGAAGAGGCAATATCAAAGTATAAGATTGGAGATATTGTGGATGGTACTGTACAGAAAGTAGTTAACTATGGTGCTTTTGTCAGGATAGGTGAAGGCCTTAACGGTCTTGTTCATATATCTGAAATGTCCAACAATCTTGTGCGAAATCCAAGAGATATTGTCAAAGAGGGTGAAAAAGTTAAGGTCAAGATACTTTCTGTATCCAAGACTGAGAGACACTTGGGATTGAGTTTGAAAAGGGTCTAGAATATAATCACAAATAATGAGTAATCCGTTCAGGCTACTAACAGAAAATGCAAAATCTGCCCTGAAAATCTCCTCTGTGGTTGCAGATAGGATGGGTGCCAGGGATATTATGCCTCTACACCTATTTATATCATTGCTTCTTGTTAAAGAGGGTATTGCATCTCGTGTCCTTTCAGCTATGAAGATCGATATCGATCAGACGTTGGAGTCGTTTGCTAAAGGTGTCGACTTATCTGATATTAGGGATACAAGATTAACTAAAGGCATTAAGGATATATCTTCAGACATGAAGGCACTAATAAGTCGTGCATATAGCATAGCAAGACAGAACAGGCATGTGTATGTTGGTACGGAGCATCTTCTTTTGGCGATACTTGATGATGATAGTGCTGGATTCGTTCGTGATTTAGAAACTTCGGGGTTGAAGGTTAATGATATAAAAAAGAATATACTGAATTTTACAACTTACCCTGAGGGTGTTCTTTCGAGATCTGGAAGGAAACGGGTTACTGGAAAGCCTACGGCGCTTGAAGTTTTTGGCAGAGATTTAACAGAAATTGCTAGAAGAGGTCTTCTTGATCCGATCGTTGGGCGTGAAGATGAAATCAATCAGATAATTAAGGTTCTTTCGAGGAGGAGGAAGAACAATGCTGTTGTTGTTGGAGAGGCCGGAGTAGGAAAAACAGCGCTTGTGGAGGGGTTGGCTCAAAGAATTGTTTCGGGCAATGTTCCAGAATCTCTAAGGGATGCAAAGATAGTATCTCTTGATGTGACGGGTATTGTTGCCGGGAGCAAGATGAGAGGGGATATGGAAGAAAAAATGATGGCGGTAATAAATGAAGTTTCCAGTAGCCCAAATATTATTTTGTTCATAGATGAGATTCATACAATATTGGGAGTTGGGGGCGCTGTTGGTGGAGGGCTTGATTTGGCGGGGGTACTGAAACCTGCTCTTGTCCACGGCAATTTTAGGTGTATTGGTGCTACTACTGCTGCAGATTACAGCAGGTATTTTGAGGATGATGCTGCGCTTAGCAGGAGATTTCAAAGGATTTTAGTTGAGGAGCCGTCCGTTGAAGAAGCTGTCGAAATATTAAAGAGGATAAGACCGCTGCTTGAGTCGCATCATAATGTTGTTATAACGGATGAGGCTGTTGAAACGGCTGTGAGGTTATCAGATCAGTATGTCAGCGATAGATATTTACCTGATAAGGCCATTGATCTTATGGATGAAGCTGCTGCTACAAGAAGGCTTCAGCTTGAGGGTAAGTATAACGAGTTAGGTGATGTTCGGTCTAAATATAGAGAAATTATTAAAGCGAAAGAGGGGGCTATAAGAAAGGGTGATATCGATTCGGCTTCTGACCTTAGAAAACAAGAGGAGGTTGTGAAGGCCGAGATGACTGATTTGAAAAAGAAGAGAGGCGAAGGTAAAAAGTCTAAGGAATACCATGTTAATGTAGGCATAATTAGAGAAATTGTTTCTAAATGGACGGGAATACCACTGACCACATTAGGAGCAGAGGAATCCTCATCACTTATAAATCTGGAGGATGTCCTTGAGTCCAAAGTCATTGGACAACAGGAGGCTGTTGAGAAGGTTGCCGCTGCCATTAAGCGTGCGAGAACAGGTGTCACAAGCGGGGAGAGGCCATGGGCATCGTTCCTGTTCCTTGGTCCTACTGGTGTTGGTAAAACAGAGTTGGCTAAGGTATTAACAAAGACTCTTTTTGGTGAGGAGGATAGACTTATTCAGATTGATATGAGTGAAATGATGGAGATGCATAGTGTTTCCAAGCTTATCGGTTCTCCTCCTGGATATGTAGGGTATAGAGAGGGGGGGCAGCTTACTGAGCAGGTAAGGAAACAGCCGCACTCTGTTATTCTTTTTGATGAGATTGAAAAAGCTCACATTGACGTTCTTAATATCTTGCTTCAGATCCTTGAGTATGGTCATCTAACAGATGGAAAAGGCCGCAGAGTGAATTTTAAAAATACCGTTATAATTCTCACTTCAAACATTGGTGCTGAAGAGATTGGTAGAGACAAAGTTCTTGGTTTCAGGGCTGAAGAGGACGATGAGGAAAGAAGCGACGAAAATATCGAGGGAGCCTATGAAGGGATGAAGGAAACGCTTCTTAAGAAGTTAAGAGACGATATTAGACCTGAGCTTCTTAACCGTCTCGACGATATTGTTATATTTCGATCTCTTACAAGAAAGGATGCAAAGAATATTGTAGATCTTCTTCTTGATGAGCTAAATGAGCGTTTGGAAGAAGAAGGAGTTGAGGTTGTCCTTGATGCGTCGGCTGTAGATTTCATTGTTGAAAAAGGATTTAGTGAGGACTATGGAGCGCGCCCTCTCAGACGTACTATTCAGGATTATGTTGAAACTCCAATTGCTTCGTATCTTCTGAGATACGGTGGGGGATTGGTTTGGAAGGGTAAGGGAAAGAAATCGAGCAGGAAAAAGAAGGTAAATATCAAAAAATCTAAGAAAGCTGAGAAGCTAATCGTTTCTAAAGGGAAATAAGCTTGCAAAAATCTTCAGAAAAGACAGTTTATATATGTCGCAGCTGTGGATACCAGAGTACAAAGTGGTCTGGTAAATGTTTAGGATGTGGTGAGTGGGATACCCTTGAAGAGAATGTTACGGTGGATGCTGCTGAATCGAAAAAAGTTAATCCTGCAAAAGTTGTTGATTTTTCAAGACCTTCCAAGAATGAGAAGAAGGGAAGATTTACTCTTGGCATGAAGGAAGTGGAACGAGTGCTTGGAGGTGGGGTTGTTTCAGGAGAAGTTGTTCTAGTAAGTGGTGAACCAGGAATTGGTAAGTCTACCCTCCTTATGCAGGTTTTTCAAAATGTTTCAAATAAGAATGAGGTTATGTATGTTAGCGGGGAGGAATCTCTTGGGCAAATCTCTTCCAGGTTTGAAAGACTTTCATTGTCTGGACAAAGTAAAGATCCAGGCTTAAAAAACCTTAAATTTACAGAAGAGACTAATGTTGACAGTGTGATTTCGGCTATAGAGCAGATGAAACCTGCCATGGTAGCTGTAGATTCTATTCAGTCTATGTTTACTGAAGATGTGAGGAGTTTTGCTGGGAGCGTATCACAGGTTAGGGAGTGTGGCATGAGGCTTACAAGATGTGCAAAGAGATTAAGAATACCGATATTTATAGTAGGCCAGGTAACTAAAGAAGGAGTGGTGGCTGGCCCAAAGGTTCTTGAGCATGTGGTAGATGCGGTTCTTTATTTTGAGGGAGATGATTTTGGAATGTACCGTATACTTAGGGCACTGAAAAATCGTTTTGGTACGACTGATGAGGTGGGAATTTTTGAGATGACAACGAAGGGACTTAAGGAGGTGGATGATCCCACAAGTGTTTTCTGTGAGTCCGGGAAGAAAAGATCTCCGGGTGTTGTGGTATCGGCAATTTTCAAGGGTTCTAGAGTGATATTTGTTGAAGTTCAGGCTCTAACCTCTGGTGCTGCGTTTGGATCTCCACGAAGAATGCCCAATGGGTTTGGTAAATCCAGGCTTGAGATGCTCTGTGCTGTTTTAGGAAGAAGGGCTGGGGTGAATCTATTTGATGACGATGTATTTGTAAACATAATGGGTGGTGTAAGGGTGGATGATCCTTCTTTGGATCTTGCGATTTGTATGGCTGTTGTTTCTGCAAAGAAAGATAAACCAATTCCAGCAGGGTGTGTTTTTGTAGGCGAGGTTGGGTTATCAGGACGGGTACGTGAGGTACCATTTCAGGGAAAAATGGAGGCAGAAGCTAAGAGAAGAGGCCTCAAGGTTATCGGAGGGAGTAAATCAGACAAAGACCTTTACGACCTGATAAGAAGTGTATTAAAGTAGAGTTAAATCCCCATTCGTAACATTATTTCAAAGCGACAAAGTTTCGTAACAGTTACCCAAAACTCAAATTCTGTCCTGCAAGGTTTTGTAGCTCTCTATCCTGTCAGTCCGGCACATTTCTTATTCTTGACAAAATAGTGATGTTAGTGTAATATGTGGACAACTTATTACAGGATAGAGATTAGAAATACTATAAGGTCTTGTTGTAGGTGATCTTTAATTACGTATATTACTGAGTAGGTTCCTCCCAGGGTCTGGTTTAGCTAAAAACTATTACTGGTCCCTCGGAAGAGCCTGCTTGTTTGTGATCTTCTCCCAGGGTCTGGTTTAGCTAAAAACTAACACTGGTCCCTCGGAGAAGTTCATAAAAGATCTCTAAAAAACGGGAAATAAGTTAGTTGTTCCTCGGTATGACTGTCACCTGCTGATGGCCATATCGGGGTCGGTTGGGGCAGTACCGATCCCGTTTTTCACCTTTATCGATTTGACATCCTCTCGTTTTGTAAATATTATTCTTATGTATACCTTTCCATTTAATAGTTTTCTCTTGTATATAATCTTTTATCTTTTTGCATCGTGAATTATTCAGAATTAAGCAGTAAAACTGCTACGCAGTTGCGTGCTCTTGCAAAGAAGGTTGGAGTCCAAGAACCTTCGAAAATTAAAGAAAAGAGTGAACTAATTAAACAGATACTTATTGATGTATCGAAAAAAGAAGGGTATCAGTATGTCGAAGGTATTCTTGAGGTTATGAATGATAGAACCCATGGTGTTGTTCGAACAGGTGGAGTACTTCAGGGTGAAGCTGATGCTTACATTTCTGGGACACAAATAAGAAAGTTTAGACTTAGAACGGGTGATATTATTTGTGGACCTGCAAGACAGCCTAAGGAAAATGAGAAATATCTTAGTCTTTTGAGAGTTGATACTGTATGGGGAAAAGAGCCTAAGGATATGATAAAGAGACCTATTTTCGAAAAATCAACCCCAATCTATCCAGATCAACAGATCAAACTTGAAACAAAATCAGACGTTCTTTCAACAAGGATAATCGACTTGCTTTGTCCTATTGGTTATGGGCAAAGGGGTATGATTGTTTCGCCTCCTAAGGCTGGTAAAACATGGCTTCTAACAGATATTGCTCATGGTGTTGCAGAAAATCATCCTGATGTGGATCTTATGGTGGTTTTGGTTGGTGAACGTCCTGAAGAGGTAACTCATATTGATCGTGAGGTTAAGGGTGAGGTCTTTGCGTCTAACTTCGATGAAAAGCCTGAAGAGAACACAAGAGTCGCTGAGGTTGCGCTGGAGAAGGCCAAAAGGATGGTGGAGCAGGGACGAAATGTTATGATACTTATGGATAGTATTACCCGTCTTGCCCGTGCTTATAATATTACAATGCCTACATCAGGTAAAACACTATCGGGTGGTTTTGATCCTGTAGCATTGTTCCCTCCAAAGAGATTCTTTGGTGCTGCAAGAAACATTGAGAATGGTGGAAGTTTGACAATTATTGCAACGGCTCTTATTGACACAGGTAGCAGAATGGATGATTTGGTTTATGAGGAGTTTAAGGGAACGGGAAATATGGAACTTCATCTTGATAGGAATCTCCAAGAAAAGAGAATATATCCTGCAATCGATGTTATTAGATCAGGTACTAGACGTGAGGAGTTGCTTCTTGATAAAGAGGTCCTTAATCAGTCCTGGAGGGTTAGAAGGATGCTGGAAGCTCTTCCTCAGGATGAGAATCCTACAGAGGTTCTTGTAGAGAGGATGAAGAGAACAAAAGATAATAAGGAGTTTCTTGCCACACTGCATGAGAGTGTAGGGTAAAAATCTTATTAGAACTTGACTTGTTGTTGCGGCTTTGCGTTGTGCTTAGTTTCCATATCCTATATAATTATTACTATATAATTAACTTAGGATTTCCGCTTACAATGGCGATGGGTGTTTATTTTGATGTGGATGAACATAGTTTTACTGTAGAAACATACGGTCCCGCATGGGTGGAGAATACAGAAGGATGTTTGCATTCTTTTGGAGAAAGGGCTGGATGGTCAGAGTTTGATATCGTGCGTGCGCAGTTAGGTCCTGATGGTTTCGAGACAGGGGTGGATTTAGATCTTCTGGCGGGTGATTCTGATTTCATTGTGGTGGTAGGTGGTGTAGGAAAGGGAGACGAAATTGAGGCCAGGGCTGTTCGTGTCTATGTTATTGATCATAGTATTCAGACCCCGACTGATTCAGGTCTTAAGGTATCTTGTTGTCTGCGTAGGTCGGTAGCATATGATTTTTACAGTGGACTCGGTACATCGCCCGAATGGGAATCAAGACCTAGAGTATTTGACCATCGTGCCTGGTTAGATTTATCTGAGCTTAGAGGTTCTTCTGGCACAAGGTTCATCACTTCTCACCCTTCACAAAAAAACGACGATAGAAGACCGGCGTCGGGTGGAGATCAGTTTATTATTAATACCTTGATAGGTATATTTTTTTGTAAGGTTGCCAGGACGTAATTAATTTGCTAGTTTTTTCACCTGATTCTCCGGTCTCAGCTTCCTAACCTCTGTGCCAGCTCTCCAAATCTCTCTGTTATTAAGTTCTTTAGTTCCTTGTCTAGCGTTCCATTGCGGTGATTCCAGTTCTTGCTATCTCCTCGATTCCGAAATCTTCAAGTATTTTTACAGCAGACTCAATCTTTTCTGGAGATCCAATTATTTCAACAATCATAGAGTCTTTTTGCACGTCGACGATGTTTCCTCTGAAAATGCTTGTTAAGTCGGATACTTCTGCACGGTTTCCGTTTTTGGCAGACACCTTGATTAAGGCGAGTTCCCTCTCAACGTGAGGCGATTCGGTAATATTTACGACTTTTGTTACCTCAACAATTTTTTGAAGCTGCCGAATAATTTGTTCGATAATTTCACCTTCGCTGTGGCTTACCCCCAGTGTAATACGCGAGATTCCTTTAGTTTCTGTTTTGCATGCAGTTATAGTCTCGACGTTGTACATTTTCTTTCTGATGAGAGACATCATCTTATTCAGGACACCAGGTTTGTTTTCTGCAAATACTAGTAAAATGTAATTTTTTCTCATGAATTTTGGATTAAAAATTAATATCGTTGTCGGTTTCTATCATTTCTTCGAAAGTGGCTCCTGCGGGTATCATCGGCATTATGAGTTCGTCCTTATCGCAGACAAATTCTGTTAGGGTAGGGCCTTTGTTTTCCATGGCCCACCTTATTGCGGAGTCTATTTCGGTGACCTTCTCGACCCTTCTAGAGGGCATTCCGTAGGCCTCTGCAATTTTCATGAAGTCTGGGTTTGTGAGGTCTGTTTCAGCATATCTTTTTCCGAAAAAAAGACTTTGCCATTGTCTAACCATGCCCAGAACTCCGTTGTTCAATAATATAATATCGATATCTAGCTTATGTTCGAGTATAGTTCCCAGTTCCTGTATGTTCATCTGGAGACCTCCATCGCCACAGATGGCCCACACTCTTTCCTTGGGCCTGGCAATTTTTACTCCTATTGCGGTAGGCAAAGAAAAACCCATGGTTCCAAGTCCTCCTGAGCTGAAATGTGTATTGAATCTTTGGTAGTTGTAAAATCTGGCGCTCATCATCTGGTTTTGTCCTACATCTGCAACAATGTTATCTTGTCCTTTAGTGATCTCGGAAAGCCGTGAGATTACTGTTTTCATTAATAGTCTGCCGTTGGGACCAGTGCCTTTACGGATTTGTTTTGAGATGAATTTGGTCCATGTTTGCTTGTTTCTCTCGATCTCAGAGAACCATTCTTTTCTTGGCAATCTTTTTGCTCCGGATAGGAATTTCTTTATTGCGGTCTTCACATCGTCATTGATTGGAATATTAGTTTTCACAATTTTTCTTATTTCCGAGGCGTCAATTTCTACGTGGATGGTTTGGGCATTCCTTGCGTATTCGCTGAGTTTTGCTGTTACTCTATCGTCGAAACGCATGCCCAGTGAGATTATTAAGTCTGAGCTCGTTATAGCTCTGTTTGCTGCTACGGTACCGTGCATTCCCATCATTCCAAGATTCAATGGATGATCTGATGGTACAGCTGAAATGCCGTGAAGAGTTGTGGAAAACGGAATGTTGCACTTTTCAACAAAGTCTGTGAACGCTTTCCCTGCGTTGGCCAGGATTACTCCATGACCACAGAAGACAATGGGACGTTTTGCTTTGTTGATAAGGGCAATTGCATTGTCGTATGTGGTCTGAGAGACTTTTTCTGTTGGGTAGTACTCGCGTTTATTGGTAGGCTTGTAGGTAGTCTTTTCCGAGGTATCAAGTTGAATATCCTTAGGCAGATCCAGGTGAACCGGGCCAGGTCTGCCTTGAGTTGCTATTTGAGTCAATTCGAAAAATTTTTCTGCAAGTTCATCTGTCGAATAGGGCATTACAGCTTGTTTTGTGATTGGATACATTATCCCGACCATGTCGCTTTCCTGAAATGCATCTGTTCCAACAACGCTTGTTGGAACTTGACCGGTGATGACGAAGATTGGTACGGAATCCATCATTGCATCTGCTACGCCAGTTACTGTGTTTGTGGCTCCGGGACCGGAGGTTGTTGCAACAAAACCGATTTTACCTGTTGCTCTAGCATATCCTTGAGCTGCAAAAGCCGCCCCCTGCTCATGACGCACTTTGATGGGTTTTATTCCAGGGAAGTTCTGTTGTAGCTCGTCAAAGAAAGGCATTATGGCGCCTCCGGTATATCCAAAGACATATTTGGTGCCGTATTCTTTCATTGCTTTGGCCAAAATGTATTTTCCGGATTTTTCAGGAGATTTTCTTGAATTCTTCATAGGATTCCTTTTTGATTTTATGTCTTTTAGATAACAAAAAATCTCCCTTTCGGGAGATCTCGATCTTTGCTATTGAATGACAAAATACCTCCCGGGTTAGTCGGTTCTAATAAGGAGGACGCTAAGTAGTTCAAATTTCATTGTTGTCATCTTGAGTTGGATAATAATACTGTTTGGTAGATGTTGTCAAATTTCAGAAAGATTTATTTTTATTGAAAATTAATACAGATGGCACAGGACGGAATCTATAATGCTAGGAGATACTTGATTTAGTATTGTGCTTCTGCTACATTGTTATTATTCAAATTTTAATACTGCCCAAGATGATGAAAAAGAAAATTTTTCGTAGAAGCCATTTTCTATATAGGTTATTAGCTTCGTTAGTAGTCGTTTTCCTTATTTCTATGAGCCTCTCAAGACCTGCATCTGCTGCTATAGTAAATTATGATTGGTATCGTGTTTTTGGGGCGGGTGGAGCCGAGAATGGCTATGTTGTAGCAGTTGACTCAAATGGTGATATCTATTCGTCTGGAAATTTTAATTCCTATGGATCTTCGGTAGATTTTGATGGTACGGCTGGAACAGATAATCATAGTGCCGATTCCGAGGATGTGTATTTGACTAAGTATAATGCTGACGGAACATACGGGTGGACAAGGACGTTTGGATCTGCGGGTAGCGGTAATGACGACTCAGCAACGGATATAGTAATAGATGGAAGTTATATATACTTGATAGGATATTTTGAGGGTTCGAATGTAGATTTTGATGGTACCGCAGGTACTGATCTGCATAGTTCAAATGGTAGTAAAGATATTTTCATAACAAGATATGATACAAGTGGTAATTATTCTTGGACAAGAACTTTTGGTGGAACTAGTGATGATAGATCTGGCGGTATAGATGTTGATAGTGGTTATATTTATGCGGCAGGATACTTTCAGGGTACTGATGTAGATTTTGATGGTACAGCCGGTACCGATCTACATAGCTCAAATGGTGGCTATGATTTCTTTATCACAAGATATGATACCAGTGGCAACTACTCTTGGACTGTTACTGTTGGTGGTACTGGTCAGGAGAGAGGGAATGCTATAGATGTAGATTCAGGGTATGTCTATTGTGGGGGAGCCTTTTCAGGAACAGTAGATTTTGATCCAACGGGAGGAACGGAGAACCATACGGCTGTACATTCGCTTGACGCTTTTGTAACAAGGTATTCTACAGCTGGGGGGTATTCTTGGACTCGGAGTGTAGGTGGTAACTATATGGATAGTGTCTCAGGTATTGAGGCAGACGGTTCAGGTGGGGTATATCTTTCCGGTGTCTTCAATACTACTGTTGATTTTGATCCGACGGCTGGTACGGATACCCACTCAACAAATAACCAATCTAGTGATGTTTTCATTTCAATGTATGGAACAGACGGGAGTTATGATTGGACTAGGACATTTGGAGGTTCTGACTCAGAATTTGGAACAGGGTTTATGTTGGATGTTAACGGAAATATTGTTGTTAAAGGCGAAACTTATAGCAGTAGTGTGGATTTCGATGGCACATCGGGAACTGATACTTATACAAGTAATGGTTACACATCAAGTTTTACCACGATGTATTATCCAAACGGGGATTATGGCTGGACTTTGTTTTCAACGGGCACAGGGTCATCGATTTTTGGAGGAGGGAGTGCGTCTAATGCTAACACGATGGTCTACAATGGTGTATTTTATGAGGGTGAGCCCGATCTTGATGGGACATCGGGTACTGATTATTACACAGAAGATCCTTACGGATATTATATTTATCTCTCCAAGTATAGTTACGATTTTCAGATTACTAATTTAGATTCTGGCTTCGATGCTCAGGATGGGAGTGGTAATAGTCTTGAAGTTGGAAGTAGTTATGGGGCAGGAGATGATGAGGACGTATATATTGTGGATACGTCTACGGGGCGGATACTATCTGATGTAACAGTAAATTTGTCTTTGGATTCGGATTGGAGTGGAGTAAGCGGAGAGGTTGACGAGAATGCGGGAAAGGTTGTTGTAGATGGTCTGACAACAGCGCCGGGAGCTGCAAGTACACATGCCCTGTACTCACCAATACCAGCTGGGACAGATGCAGCGTGTATGGTGGTGTGTCCAGATGCCACGGCAATAGGAGATGTTAGTGCGAGCTGTACAAACGGAGAGACGATATGTGCTGGAGAGACAGAGACGGTAACGGGAAGTGGATGGAGTGGGGATGTGACAGTGAGTAAAGTGAGTGTAAATGGAAGAAACTATCTAAAAGCAGATGGAGTAGGAGGAACAGGAGGCCAGACACTGTTTAATGATTTTGCGCTGAGGGATACATTGACAAGACTAGAGGTAAGCCAGGACAGTGATCATACGATAGAATTTGGGAGTATAAACGGCCTGACAAGTAGCAGTGACTACATAGAGGTAGAATTTGACCCTACAGGACAGGCGTGGGATCTGTCGGGCATAACAGTATCAGATATAGATCTTGAGGATGATGGTACAGACAAGACCTTGGCGGCGAGTGCAGGGGCAGATATCTGGGGAGTAAGTATAAATACGAGCACAGATACGATAACATTTACGGCACCTACAAGTGGTACAGACTATATAGCAGCAAGTAGTGTGTTAACAGTAAAGGTGGGAACAGTGGCAGATGGGGGAAGTAACCAGATAACGAACCCAAGTAGTGTAGGAGAGTACGAGGTACACATGAGGAACTACTACAACTCAGGTGCAGATGTGGAGAGTGGAGAGGTGGAGATACCGATAATAGATGACGATACAGTAAATATCACAGGATACATAGATACCCAGTTAAGCTTCGATATAGACACAGCGACAACAGATTTGGATTGTGATGCGGCGGGAGGAACGAGTCCGTGTGACAGCCATGGGGGAGTAACAGATGACGCGGGATATGTAGTAGACCTAGGAGAGATGCTACTAGATCCTACATCAGCAGGGCTAAGGAATAGCGGAGACAGTGGAGTGATGCATGCGGATGGTATAACGGGAACGGTGAATTACATCTGGCTAGATTTGGAGACGAACGCGGTAAGTGGTGCAGTGGTAACAGTGGAGAGTGGAAATGGTAGTCTTTACCGGGATGCAAGTAATGAGATACCGAGTGTGACTAATACAGGAAGTGGAGTAGCAATTACAGGAGCTTCAGGGCTATACGGGATAAGGGAGGAGAGTAATACGAGTTTTACGGTAGCAGGAGATTACAATGGAGTAGCAGGGACATATGGAGAGTTAAGTGATACCAGTCCGATACAGATACTGAGTGTAAGTGGGCCGGTGACGGCAGCCAGGGCGCAGTTGGATGTTGGAGCAGCACCGGATAGTGATGATGGAACAGGTACATACACAGATACTATTACCCTCATTGCTACCTGTACATTCTGAGGTGTGGAAATCTCCAAAAAGAAGAGATTATCTAGATAATCTCTAGAATCTTGAAACCGATATTACCCGTTGGGGTTCTAAGTAATGCCTCGTCATTGACATTTTTGCCGAGCATAGTTTTACCAAGAGGGGAGTTAATAGAGATTTTGCCTTTGACAGGATTTGTCTCCATACTATCTACAAGTTGGAAAATATAGTTCATTTGGCCTATCCGTATTCGAACGACACATCCAGTTTCGACTGTCTTGTATTGTCTCTCTTTTATTACTGTGGCATTTTTAAGTAGACTTTCAATTTCGTTAATTTCTCCCTGTAAGCGAGATTTTTCCTCAATTACAAGGCTGTAGTCTGGGCTTTCATGGAACTGATTGGATGTTGAAATCTCATGAGCCTGGTCTGTCAGCTCGAGAACTTTTTTTTCGAGGAGTCTTTTTCTAGAGACCAAATGTTTTACACCGTCTTTTGTTAGAGTTCTCATAACATTCAGACTTATAATTTACATTTCAGTACAAGATAATAGAGATGTACGCATTCTGGTGCTTGATCGTTTATTGAGGCTGGTTTGACAGAAAATTGCTCGAAGGTTTGTTATTAAGCGGTAGTGTGGAGTTTAAAACCTCTGTTCTTTAGGGTAACAATATGCTTATAGGGGGCATTATCTTTTATCTTCTTTCTTATCCGGGATATTGCTTTTGAGATTGCCCAGTCAGAGTATTCCTCGTGGAAGTCTTTTCCCCAGAGGATTTTTGCAATGTCGTCACGTGTAACAAGTTTGTCCATGTTGTCGTTGAAGTGTCTCAAAATTTTGATCTCAGTGTAGGAAAGTGGTGAAGATAACCTTTTACCCCGATGGAATATTTCACCGGTGTCTAAATCGATAGATATGGTTGATTTTCCCTTTGTGAGAACCATTGCGTTTGAGACTACTTCGGTGTTCTCTATTAGTTCTTTTGTTGTTTTCTGTTCTACGTCGACCGTCTGTGCTATATCTCTTGGATCTGTAGACATTATTTCATTTGCAAGCTTTGTTAGTTTTTTTAGAACTTTGTTCTGCTTCTTTAGGCCCTCTGTCAGTTCGTAAAAAGCGATGTATCCGGCAAATTGACTTGCTATCAACCTTAGGAGATCAATCTCTTTTGTTGTAAAGGTTTTTTTGTGACCTACAATGATGCAGCTGTAGAGTTTTCCGCGGTAGAAGCTGGGGAATATTCCAAGTTCTTTTACTCCGTACATATTCATAAGAGCCTTTAGAGATGCCTTTATAGCGGCCTTTGGAACAGGAAGATGAGGCATGAAATTCTCGACATGTTTTGTTATCTGAGGTCTTTTCGTTATTACGCTTTTACCAAAAACATTATCTTTTTTAGAAATGTCGTATCTAAGTTGCGAGAATGGTGTGCCAAGTATTTCTCCTGCTTTTTTAAGAAGAATCCCTGAACCCGATACCTTCGCGTTTGATATATAGTCTCCATCTACCTCAAATACTCCAGTAACTGGATACTGGAATTCATTTGTAATTAATTCGGCAATAAGTGATTTGAGGCGATCCTTATCTTCTATACTTTGTATTAGCTCAACAGTTCGGTTGAGTATCTCTTCAGAAATCACGGAAGGTTATTATAACATAATTTTGCTATTTTGATACGCAAAATTATTGTTATGACATCATGAATTAACAACTTATTTAAACTGTTATGTTTGTATTTTTTGTTGTAATATTGTAAGTCATCTTTGATCAAATATAACATTTAATATTGTCACGAAGGTGGGGTGTTGTGGTGGTATGCCCGGAGATCCGGCTGATGGGTCAGATTTATGTGGTGCATGTGTCGGACCAGTAAGTGATACTGATGGTCTGCTTCAGGTTGACATTGGTCAGGGAGAACGTTCTTCAGATCAGGATGATGGAAAAAGACGAGAGCATGATGATGTATTCACCTTAGAGACATGCGAGAGCAAGGCTGAACAGCTTATTTTCCTTACTTTGGCTGCTCCACTGTATCGGAAAGATGGATATGATGAGGCACTGCGTTGTGGTGATGAAATTAGTTTTTACACCATATTCCGCAGAATAATTGGTGAAGATCGAAATGTTGGTGCAGCCCAGGAAGAAGCTTCGTTTGATAGTGATGATAAAGATGACGGTGGCATTGAAAAATATGTAAGGGAAGAAGTTGGTGATTTTCTTGAGAGGTATGCCTTGGCATTGAAAATTCCTCCCGAAAGAATAGATGTGATAAAAAAGCAAATTGTTGCCAAAACGATGGCATTTTGCGGTTGCATAGGTTGCAGCCGTGCAGGAATGGAAGTATTTGTGAGACTGATGAAGCTTACCTCAGTAGTTTACCTTTTAGATCAGACCATTGACAGGTGCGATGATCTTGAATTGCTTCAAGGTTATATGGGTGCTATTGAGGCACATCTGCTCGGTCGAGATTTTGTACACATTGCTAGAGCCGCTATGAGAGAAGAGGTTGCAGAGAATAAATTTAAGCATATGGGGCTCTGGTTGGGAGGAGGATTAGACATGATTAACGATCTAATTGATTATGAGTTTCCGGATATTAGATATGGGTCGTTGAGTTATCAGAGGCTTATGAGGGAACTTGCTTTCAGGGAGGTCCTGACCAGACAATGGTATCTTCGTGAAAGGTCGATAGAATATGAAAGGGCTTTGGATTATGCAAGTAAATCTGCCAGGTCAGAATCTGTAAATTTAGAATGGAAGCACTTTGTAGTTGATTGTATGGTACGAGATGTAGGTCTCCAGTTCATAGCTTGTGGAGTTGATATGATTCTTCAAGAACAGGCGATAATTGAGCGACAGAAAGCGGGTGGTGAACAAGTCCCCGAAGAAGGAAATTTTACGACACCGCTGTTTGAGCTATTAGCCACGTACCGAAGATTAATACTTATTCTTGAAGGATTTCTTAGGGCTTGTGATGATTTTGGGGATAGAGAAGCAGATGCCGGGCGGAATATAAATATGTTCAATGATGGTCTTGTGTCTGATGTTTTGGAATATTGCGGGATTGATCCGGCAAGAATAGTAGAAACACAAGGAGATACCATAGAGGAGAAGGTTTTGAGACTTTTTTATCAGGCTTCAATAGAAGAATTAGAAAGAATTGGAGTTCACGGAGGTTCTGAAGATCTGGGTCGTGCTTGTTGTAATCTTCCGCATGATCATAAAGCTTTTATTTCATTTTTGCTGGCGGTAATGAAGGGTGGGTTTGTGAATGTGATCGGAGATGTTGCATTGACTGAAGGCGTAGAAACAATGCCCGAAGAGGCACAGAAAATACTTAGATCGTTTGGATTTGAAGTTGTTATGCCTAGATTATAGCTATTGTTTTTTTTGAACTTCTCGATTACAAGGTCTCCCATTCCTTAGATACCCACAGTCATCTCTTTGGGAGTTTTATGTCTGGCTGGTCACTAAGTACTTTTTCGACAGTGTTCATAACGGTGTCAGTGTGAAAGTGGTAATCTATCTGTGGGTTATTACCCAAAACTAAGGACTGGAAATAGAGTCTTTTCTTTGCTAGAATAGGCTTTGACCCTTTTATAGGATACACACGAATGTTTTTGTATAGACCTGATTGAAGCTAAAGGGCATAAATCAAGTTTTAGGCTTAATGCCAAAACGTAAGGAAAATTTATTAAATGATTTTCTAACCTTTTTCAAGGAATTTTCAAAGTATCTATACAAGCGAGTTCGACTCGTTTTTGTTTTGTCTACTGTTTTCTATGAAGTTGTCTCTCAGTGGACATCTGGTTTGAAGAGATATTCTCTTAGGTATCTTTTTTGGGGAAGAGTTAAAGGATACCGTGCTGTTGTTGCTGCTTTCCTCACTGTTCTAGTTTTTCTTCTACCGTTCATTTTTAGAAGACAACCCATTACTCAAGAAACCTATGCTATTGAGCAGGATGCCTATGCTACTTTTGCTCAGAACGATCTATTGATTGAGCAGGGAACATCTCAAACTTTGATACCTAAGTCACGTCCTCGTATGGATATCATGATATATACAGTTAAAGGTGGAGACACGGTGAGTACTATAGCTGAGGAGTTTGGGCTATCGGTTGATACTATAGTATGGGCAAACAATCTCTCCAGTGCTCATGTAATCAAGCCGGGAATGCAATTGAAAATTCTTCCTGGTGATGGGGTTATTCATACGGTGAAAAAAGGAGATTCTCTTGCAAGTATCGCCAAGAAATATGAAGCTGCGGAGCAGGCAATAGCAGATGTTAACTGGTTAGATCCTCCATTCACGCTTGAGGCTGGTCAGACATTGTTTATTCCGGATGGAACTATGCCTCCTGACCCGACCCCTGTGGCTTCTACCTCAACCAGTGCTACAGGTGGAAATGTCTCAACTGGTGGCGGAAGTCCGCCTCCTGCGGCACCTCCTTCTGGAACAAGGTTCCTGAGCTGGCCGGTTGCTGGTGGCCGTGGGTATGTGAGCCAGTGTTATACAGGATGGCATAATGGTATAGATATCGCTGATCCAGGATGGCCAAATGTTGTTGCTGGTGCCTCCGGAAAAGTGGTTTTTGCTGGCTGTCAGTCGGGTTCGTGTCCTCCTCCGGGATCATCAATTGGAGGTTACGGTTTGGCCTGGACAATAATTATTGATCATGGAAATGGTTATTCAACTATCTATGGTCACTTGAACAAACTTTATGTTTCCAGTGGACAATATGTCGGTACCGGTTCAGCAATAGGTCAAATGGGAAGAAGCGGAACGGCGACGGGGGTGCATTTGCACTTCATGGTTGTAAGGTCTGGGACCTGGAGTTCGTTGAATCCTGCGCAGTTTATGCAAAACCATGTGTGCGGGTATTAGCCCTTGGGACTGGGTTTTCCTTGTGGTACCAGTGTTTTTTGTTTTTTCATAGACAAAATTTGAGCCCATATAATCTAGTCCTTGGCACTTAATCCAATTTTAATCTCGATACCGTAGACTCATAATTGATGAGGAATCTACGTTTTAAAAAGGGTCACATATACCATATTTACAATAGGGGCAACCGTAAAACTAGAATCTTTTTTCAGGAGAATGATAATCAAAGATTTGTTAGAACTATTTGTAAGTATTCACAGGAGTTTGATATGAAGATACTGGCATACTGCTTAATGCCAAATCATTATCATATTCTGTTGAAGCAGTGTGGAAATACAACAGTTTCGGTATATATGCAAAGAGTGGGTCTATCCTATACCTTATACATGAATAAAAAATACATGATGGTGGGTCATCTTTTCCAGGGTGCATTTGGTGCTAAGGTTGTTCTTAGAACAAGAAATCTTAAGAGAGTAGTGGAATATATTAAAGGGAATCCAGTTAAGGAAGGGCTGGTTGAAAGAGATTATGACTATAGATGGTTGTACGTGGCTAGTGCCAGGGACTTGTCGCTATAGGATGAAATTTGATGCTAGGGAAGGTGGATTGGAGCTGGTATAATAGTTGTATCCGAGTCCTAAGGACGGGCCTGTAGCTCAGTTTGGCTAGAGCGCCACATTCGCATTGTGGAGGTCGGCGGTTCGACTCCGCCCAGGTCCAGTTTGCAGCTAAAACTCTTCTTGACACATTTTCTGAATACTGGCTTAATGATTATAGGAGCTAACTTTTTAGGTTTTCCTGTATGTCAAAGTCTTCGGAATCGACTGCTTCCAAATTGTCAGAGCAAACTTTAACAAATACCAAAGAGTCATGGCTTAAGAGGCCATCAGCTTGTTGGGTCATTGTTATTCTGATACTTCTAGTTGTTCCGATAGTTGCGACTGTCGCACTAGCAATTTATTCAAGATATGCTGAAGAATGGGGAAATCCCAATGATGTTGCAATAACTAATGTTACAGGACGGTCCGTAACTGTCTCGTGGAGGACCGATAGTAAAACCAAGGGGTTGGTCATATATGGTGAGAGCAAGAGTTTTCTTCCAGGGGTATTTGCATCTCTTTCGAAGAATGTTGCTTATGATGATCGTGATGTTGTTAATGCTCGACTGGCAGCGGCTGAGAGACAAATGAGTGAGATTGAAAAGAGTGGTAATTCAAGTGTTGATTATGGGGACTTTGAAGAGAATGTTGTGGTTGATGAGGTAGGAGAATATTATGTTCATCATGTTACTATTGGTGATCTTGATCCGGAAAAGAAATACTTTTTTATGATAGGTAATGGGCTGCGTTTTCTTGCACCTGAAGTTGATAAAGAGAAGGGTGGAGATGATGATAATTCATTTATGACCTATGCTGAGCTGGAGGATGTTCCTATGCCTAGCCCTGCGTATGGTAAGGTTGTACGGAAGGTAAGTAGCGAAATAATTGTTGAGGATGCAGAGAAAGAAGGGGAGGCCGAATTTCAAGAGATTGAGAAAAGTCTTCCTGTTAGCGATGGTGTTATGTATATGAGGATGGAGTCACCAGATGGTACGTCTTCAGGTTTGGTGTCTTGTTCTTTGGCAGAGAATGGTTCGTGGTATATAGATTTAAGTAATATCCGGATGAAGGACGGGAAGGTTTTCCTGGAGGAGGTTGACGAAGAAATATACTATTTAATGGAAGAGCATTTACAAGTAAAGACTGGAGAGTGGGACGATATTACGAAAGTTATTACAACTGATAATGATGCACCTGCTGATGATATTGTTGTGAGTGTTTCCAATGAGGCTGCCAATATGGAATATACTGACAGAAACCTTTCCCAGAATTCCGGAGTTTCTTTTGTGTCTAAGGTTTATGCTATTTCTTGTGCAAATTATGCAGATGGAAGTGGTTGTCGGGATGAAGGTGGCGGTTGTAACTGTGATAATGGTTGGGTGGGTCATGTTACTTGTGAAGCAGCAAGATATGATTGCAGCGGTGAGGCTCCTGCCGGGATTTCTGGTTACAACGATGATGTCAATAAGCAATGGATAGCTTTTTGTACAGCGAGGGGAGCGAATGCCTGTTGGAATGGAAGTAATCCGGGTTGTGATGATGGAGGAGGTTGTAGGAATATATGTGGAAGTCCTGGTTCTTGGGAGTATTGTGAGGAAATGCCTTCGGAGGAGCCTCCTGGTGGTGGAGGAGTCCCGGCGACTTGTGTTCCGGGATCAAATGAACGTGGCAGCTGGGGCGAAGATGGGGTTTGTGACGGTACTGTACGTCCCTGTAAGTATCATGAAGGATATGTGACTAAAGACGGATATACATGTTGTGCTGATGGGAGTTGGGCGAATCCCGGGGATAGTTGTGGAGGAGTGACTCCGCCTGTCGTTCCTGATGTTTGCACCTCGGGACCGGATTGTCCGATAACTAATTATTGTAGGACTGAAGCGACTTATCCGGGAATAATTAATGACTGTTCGTCCTACGACGCTCACTTGTGTTGTAGAGATAGGGGTACCAAAAATGAGGTTGCTTGCTGTTGTGACGATCCCAGCAGTAATTGCTGGGGTACTGGTGGAGGTACGCCGCCCGGTGGAAAGTATGGTGACTGTAGGGACAGTTTTAGGGCGTGGGCGGCGTGTGATTGTCCTGGGACCATTTTTAATGGATTTGTGTGTTATGGACGTAATTGGACTGGTCACTACTGGAGCCAGCGGATTGACGATGGATCTACTGTTTGCACAGCTCCTGCTGATAGAAGCTGTGTCTGTACAATTGGGACCAAGGATGAAATTTCAGCTGGGGAAACCTGTGCAACCATTCCTGGTGCTGTTGCTCTTCCACGGGTAAGCTCGGGGGAGAAGTGTTGTTCTACTAGGTGTTGGTGTTCATATACTCCTTCATGGGATGCTTATCAGCATGAGATAGTTTATGGCGATTGGTGTCGGCATTTCTCTGCTTCGTGGTGTCTTATGGGGGATCCGGCTGATCCGGACTTTCAAGGTAGGATATGTTATCAGGACGGTACGACCTGTGATTGTGGTTGGCTTGGATGTACCTGTACTGGTCCTAAGGCTACGCAAGTTTGTTCCGTTATGGATTTTGAGAAAATGGAGTGTATGTATGATATTGGGTCTGAATCGAGTGGTTTGGTGCCAAAGGCTTATGCCGCGGAAAGTAAGATAATTCTTTCTTCGGAGAATGGACTTTTTGCTTTTGATGAGAGTGGCTCATACTGTGTTGATTATGATGATGAGCGATACTGTTTCGACATAAGTGGTCCTGGGAGTCATAAATTATATGTGGATGTCAATGGCGATGGTAGATATGGTGAAGGAGATGTGGATTTATCTGAAGATGGTAAGGAAATAGAGCTCACAAGAGAAGCTCACACGAGAACGTGGGAGGTTAATGAGGGGTATAACTTTATTTCATTTGATCTTGTTGATGAAAATACAGGCAACATGGCTTCTGACTGGTTGGATCGGATGAATGATATCTATGATGACGCTTTCTATTCCATTGGTATTTATGAGAGCGGCAGATGGCAAATTATTGGAAATCGTGGTGGGGAGAGTTACGGACAGGAAGATTTTCAGATTATTCCTGGGCGAGGCTACATATTGAGCGTTGCCAGGGATATTGAAATTAAGATGGAGGGTAAAAAGGTAGCGGGCGCGGTACCGGTATCTTTTAGCGAAGGATGGAATCTAGCAGCTATTCATGGCTCTAATAAGTTGTATAGTGCTGAGGACTGGATAGTGGATATTGATCGAGTAGATAATCTAGATGCCGACAACGTTACATGGTGGAATTCAAAGGATTCAAAATTTGTCGGTCTTCAGATGGAAAAAGACAGAAGTGGTGATGAACAGACTTATGGTAATGATTTCCCTATTGATCCTGGACTTGCATATTTTGTAAGGATTGTTGAGGGGAGCGGGAAATGGGAGCCGGATTAGCAAAAGAGTTCTGAGGCTACAAAATAAAATTTATTATAGTTGCTATTTGGATATTGGGAATGTCTTGTAAATCTTGACGTTGCTTAAATTGTCTGTCTTAATATTAGTATGAAAACATTTTCAATAAAGAAATTTTTTACTTTTCCAAAAGTATTTCTGTTCTGTTGTGGCTTAATTGGGGTTTTATCTGTTGTTGCGGTTCTTTATTTTTACTTTAGCGAGCCGTGGTCTGAGCCGTATAGTGTTAGGATTACAAACATTACCGATAGATCTGCGACTGTTTCGTGGGTTACTGATGAAAAGACAAAGGGAGTTGTTATTTATGGTGAGAAAGATAATTTTGGTCCTTGGGTTTTTGCTAAGGTCGGCAAGAAGATAGCATATGATGATAGGGATGTTGCTGAGGCTCGGTTGCAAGCCGCTGATGAAGAGAAGTCAAAAATTGAGGATATTGATAGCTTCGAGGTTGATTATAGTGAAGTTGATGAAAAGATAGTTGTGGAGGAGTTAGGCAAGTACTATGTTCATCATGTTACTCTAACAAATTTAGATCCGGAGTCAGCGTATTATTTCAAGATTGGAAATGTGCTTCGTTTTGTCTCACCAGATGTTAGCGAGGATGATGGAGGATTTGGTGGAAATAAAGTTGAAACATTTGAAGAGTTGGATGAGCTTCCGTTGCCGAATCCGGCATATGGGGTAGTTAAGAAGGAAGTTAAGAACGAAGAATATGAGTTACTTGAGGACTCTTTAGTTTACTTGACTCCAGTTATTCCAACTGAATATAGAGCAGGTACGATGCTGTCTTCTGTGACCGGAGAAAATGGTAGTTGGTATATAGATCTGTCTGCCTCAAGGGACGTAGAGACGGGTGAATTGTTGGATGATTACGAAGAGGATGATGGCCAGCTGATTTCTGTTGAAGCTGGACCTCAAGGTGAAATTAAAGAATTTGGAAATCCTGCTTCTTGGGATACACCGGCACAGCCGTTTATAATTTGGATGGATGAATCCGGTAGTTCTGATGAGAGTAGCTCCAATCCAAGAGGCGAAGTAAGGGGTTTGGTTTCTTTTTTGGGTGATTTTATTACGCCAGTTTTAGCAAGTTGTAAGGATGAATGTATGCCTTCATGTATGAGCGGTGCGTGTGCACAGTGTCCGGATAATGATAACGATGGTAAACCGGATTGTCCTTGTGATGCATCTAGGAGTTGGGAAAAAGGATGTCCGGCGGGTTGCGAGGCAAAATGTGCATCCCTGGGTAGTGGTGATGATGGAGGGGATGACGTGGACTGTAAGTGGGAGCTAAAGACAGAGCCTGGTGTAGGGGAGCAGTTTTGTAAGGTAGAAAAGGGTAGTCAATGCTGCTACGTGTGTTATAGGAATGCTTATCAAAATAATTGTTCAGGGGAATGGAAACGGGACGGTGAATTTAATTGTTATCAGCATGATAGCTCTGGTGCGTGTGCTGGAGAGGCTCCACCGGGTGAGAATGGTAGTCCTGCTAATTCTGGTCAGGAACCGCCGTCTTCAGGAACAGGTGGTGGTCCAGTTCATGATAGAGAGGATGTTCCTAGTGGTTGTGACATTTCTGAGTGGACTAATCAGGATATTTCGGATGGGGAATGTTGTGGT
Organism: Candidatus Dojkabacteria bacterium; assembly: GCA_016932785.1. Taxonomy (GTDB): domain Bacteria; phylum Patescibacteriota; class Dojkabacteria; order SC72; family JAFGCJ01; genus JAFGCJ01. The sequence goes on from JAFGCJ010000007.1 coordinate 24,976, forward strand.
TGGTATAACGAGGCTAGTTGTACGTGTAGCTGCTCTGGGGGTACGACCAAGAGTGTTGGGTGGGGTCAGAAGTGTGACTGTAGTGGAGTTGGGGGGGAATGTTGTGTTAAGTATGATCGTGTACACGGATACAATTGTCCATCGGGGGATTACTTAGAGTTAAAGGTATATACCGTTTCGGAAAAAACCGGCTCTTCTTGTAGCGCTGGTACCGCAAGTAGCGGTGGGATATGCAATTACACTGGTACCAGCATGGACGCGGTCTACAAGTGTCCTGACGGTAGCTACACCAGGACAAAGTCAGATTGTTGTAATACTGGAGGATTAGCCTGCTGTTATAGTGTAAAGGAAACTGGTGATGGTTGGGTAAGATATGAAACTCCTACAGAATGTCCTCGAAGTTGTAATGATTGTCCAGGGGATTATATATGGAGTACTGCGCCAACTACTGCTGTGTGCTCTGGACTTAATGTACAGTGTGACGACGGGACCTACGTTAGTAGTTCAAGTTCGTGTCCTGAGGGGACAGGAGGCGATGGAAAAAAGAAGTGTGGTGATCCGGGAACTGTGGGACAGATGGGAAGTTATGGAGGGTGTGAACATGCATTTATGGAATGTGTGCAAAATGGAACGGAATACGAGTGTCAGAGTGTGAAAATTGAAGTTCCAGATATTCCTCCCAGTGGATGTACTAATCCAGGAATGAGTGGAAGTGATGGCGGATGTCCCTTTGAGAGTCAGGTATGTGTGGAACGTAGTGATGGGGTACGGACGTGCGAAACGAGGGTTGGTGGAGCTACGGGGGGGATAAGTTTGGTGTGTGGTACTATGGAAGGAACGAAAGGTAAAAAAGGTTCAGAGGGCGGATGTTCCGATGATGAAGTATGTGCCAAGGGCGCATTAGGCTGGGGATGTGTTAAAACAGTATCTCAAGAGGTTCCAGTATTCGTAATTCCTGATTTAGACCTTGAATCTCCGGGAACGTATTTGATTCAAAGAGTAAGAGCAGAAAGTATTATGCTGTCACCATTTGAAGGCATATATCTGCTAAATCAGACGGGAAGGTACTGTATGGATTATAAGGATGAGAGATACTGCTTTGATATTGAAGTGCCTGGCAGCACGTTACTTTATGTAGACGAGAATGAAAACGAACAATATGATGAAGGGGTAGACACCAATATTGCTGATGATGCAGTCGAGATCGAGGTATCCAAGGAGTCTGTAATTAGAAATTATGCTATCTATGAAGGTTTCAATATTGTATCATTTGATGTTGTTGATATGGATGGAGGGACTATGGCATCTGATGTCATTTCCTATTTGAACGATGAATATGATGACAACTTTTATTCTATCGCCATGTACGATGGGGGATGGAATATTGTTGGGAACCGAGATGGCGAGGTCTATGGCGGAGAAAATGATTTTCAGATTATTCCTGGGAGGGGATATCTACTTAGAGCCAAAAATGATATTGTGGCAAAATTTATTGGAAAATCTGTAGCCGAACCAGTTCCTGTATATATGCGGGAAGGATGGAACCTTGTAGGTATTGCGGGTTCGGATCAGTCCTATACTGCGACTTCTTGGATAGACTCTATTGATGAGATTGATGGTCTGGATGCTGATAATGTTACTCGGTGGGATCTTGAGAAATCGAAATATGAGGGACTCCAGAAGGAGGAGGACGACGATGGTACAATTCAGGTCTACGGCTTCGATTTTCCTATTGAGGACAGAATAGGTTATTTTGTAAGAATAGCCTCTGGGTCTGGGACCTGGACTCCGTATTAAGTCCCAAGTACTCAATTATATAGGTCTTGTTTTCATCGATATATATAACGTAAAATGCCTTTGGTCTGTGAAAAATCCAGTCCCAAGGACTAAGGGCCCGTAGCTCAGCTGGCTAGAGCATTGCTATGGCATAGCAAGGGTCGCGAGTTCGAATCTCGCCGGGTCCAGAGAAATTCATATGCTTATACCCTTTTCCGATTGCCTGGCTGGAAAGCATGCATTTTGTAGCGGTTTAGGACAGCTTTTGAACTTCTTTCTCTGAAATAAAACGACAAGGAACTAGTTCTCTGAAGTTTAGGGATGTAATTTTATGAGTATGGGTAGGTGTCGGGGTTCTAACAATATTGTCGTCGATGTCCAGAAATTTGAAGTCTCCTCTTTTTTGAAATTCGCCTATCCAGAGTGGCCACATATTGGTTACCATGGGTGTTGTGAGGTTTGGTCCTGAGCGTGTAACCTGTCGGAAAACAGCTTCATAACAATTATGTGGTCTCCAGATGAATGTATCTTCCGAAAATTCGAGTTCCATGACTGCCGTTCCGACAGAAATCAAAAGGAGTCCTTTTTTATCGAATAATTGTTTTGCCTGATTTAGAAATGATTGAATATAGTTGCCTGTGACAGATTCGGAGAGTGAAGAATGAATAGCTATTCCTAGACTGTTTGCGGCGACGATTGCAACAATTTTTTCTTCGGGTAATACCGCAGGTAAACAGTCAGCAAGGTACCATCCGTTTCCTATGAAAACTCTAAGCTCTTGTTGTAGCCCACGGTCGTGTATTGCTTCTGTTATATCATGATGTCGACCAGAATGGGCCTCTATCCCAAGGATATGCGCCTTATACCCGGAAATTTCTCTGAGCTCTACCATCTCATGTATCGATGATGGACCTATAGATACGATGCATGGAGTCATGCCTTTTTCTACATTTTCTGCTGTATCACGTATCTCGTTCAGTGGTCCATCATCAATATCGTCTTGGAGTCTCTGAGACCAAGAATCTGATCTATCCCAGACTCCTGGCTCGGTGTTCGACGGCCATACTCCTGAAAGTTGATCTGGTGATGTTGTATAGGTTGTCATGAATACGTTAAAAGTAGCAGAGGAATAGAACAATTGTCAAATTAATCATGAGTTTACGGAATTGTGATAAATGAATACAAAAACACGACTAGCTGCAACTTTGTCTTGCAAAATCCAGAAAAAATCTATCCTTGTTTCCCTATTATTTACAGATCTGATTTGCAACCTCCATGTACTTTTTTTGATAAAATACTGTAATGCTAATATCTGGTTTATACCAAAACTCCATTCTTGTTGAAGAGTCCGATTGGAAGGGAGTTCCTTATGTTACAGAAATTTATGATTCAATAGATTTCGACGTTTTATCACCTGTAACGCAAGTTCAGGCTGTATGCTTTTTAAATAAAAAAGAGGTTGTTCTCTATGAGCATGTCGATGGTTACTATGGACTTCCTGGGGGACATGTTAAAGAGGGCGAGGATATCAAGACTGCGCTGGAGCGGGAAATCAGTGAAGAAATTGCCTGTAAGTTAGTAGATTTTGGTCCTGTATGCTATGCAAAGACTTACAAGAAAGATAGTCCAGAGAAGGTGTCTTACAATCTGAGGTTCTGGGCAAAAGTAGAATTGCTCGATAGTAAAGTTAAGGATCCTGATAATAAGGCATTAAGGCGTGTGGTTGTTCCCTTCTGTGAAGCTCCGGAAAAACTAGCTTGGGGTAAGAAGGGAGAGGTGTTGTTGAGGTTGGCGACAGCGAGGTTTGATTTGAAGTAGGAAACTTACCTCATGTGGGAATCCTAATTATCATGCCTGTTTTCTTCTTTTCTTTATCGACTCTCTAACGCACTGTTCGAAATCCACTTCTTTTCTGTTACAAAATTGCAGTATTAGCTGACCGAGATCTCCAATTTCTTCTTCGATTGGATCGGTAGTAATAATATCCTTCTTATATCCAGGATGTTCAGCTAGCCATCTGGAAGACAGCTCACCAAGTTCCTCTTGCATTGCGAGTAGAAGAAGAGTAGGTTCCGTCTTCCAATTATTGTGAGTATAGAGGTCTGCGACCTCTTTCTGGATTCTTGAACAGGAGGGTTTCATTTCTAGCTGGAGTGATAGGTTATTGATAGAACTATAGCACAAATGGGTTTTGATTGGGCAGCACATCTTCAGTATTGTCTTGCTGTATAATTTCGATATGAGTGATTCAAAAACTAGGGATACTCTTTTAGAGATAGGCAATGAATATGTTGCAGCCCTAAGGGAAATTCTTCCTGACTCATGTACCGTCCAGCTGGGAGGAAGTTTAGTAAGCACTATTTATGATGATGCAGCATATGTTGATGAGTATGAGGTTGATATTCGTATAGTAGTCGACTCTCTGTTGGCCGAAGATGCAAGTAAAGTTGCTGAAGAAATTCGGAAGATCCTCAATGTTAAGGAAGTACGCTTTCTTGAAGAAACCAAAATTAGGCCCTATAGATGGGCGTTATCAGTGAAGGCCATTACCGATGAGATGGTTAATGGTAAACCGGTAGAGCTGGATATTGCCATCTGGCCAAAGGGATCGGTTGAATATGCCTGTTACATAGATTATCTTCCAGCCAATTTGCTGGAGCAGTATGTTGGTTACCGGAAGGAGCTCAGAGGTGATAGATCCAAGTACAAGAAAATGAAAACACAGTTTTATTCCGTAATCAGATGTTTATATGATAAGGGTTATTGGGCGGGTACGGGTGTTGAAGACAATATTGAGGTTGTGGGGAATAGGTCGTTGTACCGGAAAGCTGTGGATTTATATTGGGGAGAAAATTTAGATGAGATTCTGAGTCGTGAAGTGTATTAACGTGAGTTTTTGAGGGATTTCTAGGGAAGTGTTCTTTAGTTCTAGCTATGTACGATAGTCGCTCTATAATGGTATAATACTATGGGTCGTTAACAGAAAAAATGGAGGGAATATGGTAAAGACTATGTTACAAAATCCTCGGCGTTTGATAATCATTATGCTGATAATGATTGTAGCCGCGACTACTCTGATAGTCATTCTCTTCTCATCGTCGAATGTTGATCTTGATTGGCTTTTGCGACCTCCGGAGCAACCGCCGGATGAGAGCCGTAAATGGAGTGAAGCTGACAAGAAGGCACTGGATGCTTTTCTCGGAGGAGGAGCTACAGAGATAGAGGCGGCGGTCGCTGCCCAGATAGTAAGAGAATGGGAAACTGGGCAGATTGAGGACATCCCAGAGGATGCTCAGCAACTTCTGGAAGATGTTCAGAAGAAACTCCAAGATCAAGGAGGGCAAGAAGGAGGCGGTCCATCAGAGTAAATGACATCGTCCGATCAATATAAGGTTCGCCTGGCTGTGCCATTGGGGCACAAATTATATAACGACCTAGCCAGGTGAACCTCAATCGCAACATATTATTTCCTCGAGGCATTGTGGAGCTAATGTTCTGAATCTAGGCATTCTTCCTTTTTACTATCGATACCGTTGCGATAAAGGTAGTCAGTGGAATTGCCAGTATCAACCCTATACTGCTCACTAATGTTCGTACTATTTCAACGGCTACTGATTCGAGATTAACTGCATACTCTGATGAAATATTTGATGTTGAAAATAGAAGAAGCAGTGGTATAGAAGCACCTGTGTAGGTCAGCACTAATGTATTAACCATCGATGATATGTGGTCGTTTCCTACCTCCATTGCCTTGGCAAATAATTGTCCGGACCTTATTTCCGGGTTTGTTTCGTGAAGGCGCTCGACTATTGAGGTCTGAGATATTGTTACATCATCCAAAATTCCTATTGCAGAAATTATTATTCCGCCGATGATTAGATTTGGCAGATTTATCTGTTCATCTCCAATCATTTGTAGATAGAATGTGTCCTCTGATGATGTTCCGGTAATATGGGCCGCCTTGACGAAAATATGTGCCAATATTCCTGTTATTAAAAGGGAAATAAGTGTACCGATGACTGCAATAGTCGTTTGCCTCTTCAGGCCGTGAGAAATATAAAATGTTGCTGGGATAAGAAGTATTCCGGATAGAATTGAAATCAAAATCGGGTCTCTCCCTTTTAGAATATTGGGTATTATGAACGCGAATACAACTATGAGTGAAATTAGCAGTCCGCCGAGCGACTGAAGTCCCCGTAGCCTGCTTACCGCCAGCACAACTATTATGAATAGAACGATGACAATGAAAAGGGATCCTGTTCTTTGGTAATCAGTTATTAAATATGTCTTACTTCCTTCTTGATCTTCTGCTATCGAGACAATAACTTTGTCTCCTTTTTGGTACTTGATGGAGTTTGCCACGAAGTCTCCTCCGATTTCGATTGTCTTTTCCTCTCCCTCTTGGTTACCGGAGGTAATTTCGATTTTTATTTTCTGATATATCTGTTCTCCGGAGAATCCTTCGACTTCGTATGAGTCTTCTTCAAGGATCTCAATTACCGTTGCGTTCTCAAATGCCTCTGTGTTGTTATCCTCAGCCCTACATTGTGATGTGAATAGTGTAAAAAAAGATACCAGTGTCAACAAAATTGCTATTGGAATTCTTGAATTTGTGAGTGATTTTTTCATGAGTAAGAGTATACCATTTATTCTGAGGCTATCTTTTTTTTCTTTCAAAAATTCCTTGCACTTTAATCTAGGGGCTTGCCCTGGGAACTAATAACTTCTATAATCCTTTTCGAAATGGTAATACGTAAGCACACTAAACAACTTAGCCTTCTCCTTAGATAAGCCTCTGGGAGGTAAGTTTTGTGCGTACTTCAAGCCAAAGATCAACCTCCCGAAAGGGAGGCTTTTTTAATTGATGGTTATAACATAAATTTATGATGAGTATCTAATGAAGAATTATGATTCTAAGAAGATAGAACCAAAATGGCAAAAAAAATGGAAATCTCAGGGCTTATATAAAGCTGAGGATTTTGACAAGGATAAAGAAAAATTTTATTGCTTAGTGGAATTTCCGTATCCTTCAGGTGAAGGTCTTCACATAGGTCATGCATTCACAATGACCGGTGCCGATGTCTATGCCCGGAAAAAGAGAATGGATGGTTATAATGTCCTATTTCCCATGGGTTATGATGCTTTTGGTCTTCCTGCGGAAAATTATGCCATTAAGATGGGCATTCATCCAAGTGTTGCCGTTAAGCAGAATACCGAGACTTTCCGTCGTCAGATGGAAGAGCTGGCCTTTTCTTTTGACTGGGATCGGGAGGTAAATACTACTGATCCAGATTACTATAGATGGACTCAGTGGATTTTTGTGAAATTATTCGAAAAAGGTTTGGCTTACAAAGAGGAAAAACCAATCAACTGGTGTCCTTCCTGTAAGATTGGTTTAGCTAATGAAGAGGTTGTGGATGGTAAATGTGAGAGGTGTGGAGCAGAGGCGACTAAAAAGAACTTGAGTCAGTGGATTGTGAAGATAACAGATTATGCGGATAGGTTGATTGATGGTTTGGAGCAAACGGATTTTGTAAAGAAGGTAGAGATGGCTCAGGTTAACTGGATTGATCGCAAGCAGTGGATAGATATTAACTATCCGATCAAGGGAACAGATCGTGAGATTGTTGTCTCGACAACTCGCCCAGATACGAACTTCGGTTCAACTTTTGTCGTTTTGGCTCCGGAGCATCCTTTAGTCAGTGAGATTACGAATCCTGATTCCGATCTACACAAAGAAGTGGATATCTCTGACGAGACGGTAAAAAAGGTTAAAGACTATGTCGTTGAAACAAAGAAAAAGAGTGAGGTTGAGAGAATGGTTATTGACCGGAAGAAAACGGGAGTTTTTACCGAACTGTATGCTGTAAATCGGATCGATGGCAGAGAGATGCCAGTCTATGTAACAGATTTTGTATTATCGACGATCGGTACCGGTGCTGTCGTTGGTGTTCCCGGTCATGATATGAGGGATTTTGAGTTTGCTCAGAAATTTGATCTGCCTGTGATGAGGGTTGTTGTCGGTAGTGATGGAGATACTTCTCCTGTAACCAAGAGGGGGCAAGTGCAGGAAGAGGATGGTAAGATGATTAATTCAGGGTTTCTTGATGGTATGGATATCCATAAGGCGACGGAGAAGATGATGGACTACATCGAGAAAAAAGGTTGGGGCAAGCGTACAATAAGGTATCACCTTCGGGACTGGATTTTCTCTCGACAGCACTACTGGGGGGAGCCAATTCCTATGGTTAATTGTGAGAAATGTGGCTGGGTTCCTGTTCCTGAAGATCAGTTGCCTGTTGTCCTGCCTCAAGTTGAGAAATACGAGCCGACTGATACCGGAGAGAGCCCCTTGGCGGTGATGACTGATTGGGTGAATACCGAATGCCCGAAATGTGGGGGCCCTGCGAAGCGCGAAACAGATACAATGCCAAATTGGGCCGGTAGTGATTGGTACTTTTTGCGATATCTGGATAACCAAAATGATAAAGAGTTGGCCGACATGAAGAAAATGGAGTACTGGATGCCAGTGGATGTGTACTTGGGAGGAGATGAACACAACACATTACACTTGTTGTATTCGAGATTCATATATCAGTTCTTGTGGGATATCGGTGCTGTTCCTAAGTCAATTCCGGAGCCTTATTATCGTCGTGTCTCTCACGGTGTGATCTTGGGTCCTGATGGACAAAGGATGAGCAAGAGTCGTGGAAATGTCATAGTACCTGATGATATGGCTAAAGAGTATGGGGTAGATGTCTTGAGAACGTATATGATGTTCATGGGTCCATTTGAGGGAACTATGGCCTGGAACGATAACGCATTGAAGGGTGTTCAAAGGTTTGTAAACAGGTTTAATACATATATCCAAGGAGCAGCAGATAAATCGGATAAAGGCGTTGAGGTAGCTGTTAGTAAGTTAGTAAGGAAGGTATCTGATGATCTGGATAGCTTTCAGTACAACACTGCTATAGCGGCTATGATGGAGACCTTGAATGAGATTGAAGGTAAGAAAATTTCTAAGAAAAACGCAAAGGTAATGGTTCAGATATTTGCGCCCTTTGCTCCGTATTTGACTGAGGAGTTATGGGAAATATTGGGATGTAAGGGTAGTGTTCATGTGACAAGTTGGCCGAAGGTTGATGAGTCTGTTCTGGCTGATGAGGAAATTGAAATTCCGATTCAGATAAATGGCAAGGTTAGAGGTACTGTAAAAGTATCTCCAGATGTATCAGAGAAGGCTGTCAGAGAGGCTGCTATGGCCGTAGAAAACGTTAAAAAACATGTTGAGGGTAAAGACATAAAGAAGTTCATTTATGTTCCTGGAAGGATCGTGACTATAGTCAGTCCTTAGGACTGAGTTTAGCCTTTTGTTATAGTGGTTTTACGATTTGCGGGGTCCTTTTTGTGGCCCATAGTGACCAGTCCCAAGGACTGGTGTATAATGGTAAAGCTAACTTTTCTTGTATACAACTTATGGGAGTTTTAAGTCCTAAAGATCTAGTAAAAGATCACAAAGGTGTTTTGTTACCTCTTCTTGGAGCGGTTGCCCTTATAGCGGCCCTCGGGTATTTTTTTAGCCGTGGAGGCGATTATTGGTCTGATAGTGGGTTGATTCAAGATATACCCGGACTAGGATCCGATGAAAGAAAAACTTACGACGCTCCTCCGGAAATGTCTATTGATGAAAGCGCTGATTATTCGGCAGTAATAAAAACATCTAAGGGTGATATAAAAGTCGATCTACTTGAGGATAATGCACCTAAAACTGTGAACAATTTTGTTTTTCTAGCGGAAGAGGACTTTTATGATGGTTTAACATTTCATCGTGTTATTGAAGGATTTATGATTCAAGGTGGAGATCCTAAGGGAGATGGGACTGGTGATCCGGGATATAAGTTTGCTGATGAAATTAATGCTGACTCCTTAGGACTTGATGATGTTTTGGTGGAGGATTGTGAATGGTTGTCTGGATTGTATAATCCTTATAATTCTTCAACGATGGGCTATTCTCCAAATAGTCTAAGAGAGCATGCAGATGACTCTCTTGCTGAGTTCTACAGTGATGTTATTGGTTATAATTATACTGACGATGTAACAAGTGTAAAATTTGCTCCAGGTGTACTTGCTATGGCAAATTCGGGTCCAGACACTAACGGATCACAGTTTTTTATAACTGTTAGCAGTTTCATTGATGAGACGCTAGACGGTAGGCATACAGTTTTTGGCAGGGTTACTAGTGGAATGGACATTGTTGATGAGATTTCCGAGGTTGCCACAAGTCAAAGTAACAAGCCATTAAGCGATATTGTAATAAAGGATATTGAGATAAAGAAGGATTAGTGTTTAATGAAATACTATGTTACAACATTTCCTGGTATTTCTCAGGTAACGAGGCTTGAAATTTCCGATAAAAATCCGTCAGCGAAAATTGTTAATCAATTTCGTATAGAGAATAATGACATTCTTACTTTGGATGGAATCTTTCCAAAGGATCTTACTCAGCTTAGAACAGTGGAAGACTTTTTTTTTAATTTGGGCATTATTCATCTTGATGGAAATAAGAGTGATTTGGTGTCTGTTTCTGAGTTTTTGTCAAAGAATAATATGATAGACCCTGCGCTGTCAGTTCACAGAGAGTTAGCTGGTGGGAAAAAGGGTGCTTTGAAAACAAAATTCAGATTTATAGTTCAGGCGAAGGATGCTAAATGGAGGAAATATAGAAGAGTCGACATCCAGAATGCTGCGGAAAAGGCTATATTGAAAAGGTATAACGGATGGAGGTTGGTGAAGGATTCTGCGCATGTGGAGTTTTGGATCCAGCAGAGTGGGCCAAATTTAATATTTGGCCTCAGGTTATCTGATAGAACAGTTAGGCATCGGGAATATAAGAAGGTTAATATCGAAGGATCTCTACGTCCGACAATTGCAGCTACTCTTGTTTATCTTTCTGGAGTTGATAAGAATGACATTTTTCTTGATCCTATGTGCGGTGCTGGGACAATACTTGCTGAAAGGATGATTGCTGGGTCTTATAGGGAAATTCTGGGGGGAGATATAGACGAATCTGCAGTAGAAGCCGCAAAAGTTAATCTTTCGAGATTAAAATCAAATGCTATTTTGCCTAATATAAAGATGTGGGATGCCACAAATCTTCCACTTGATGACGAGTCAGTAACTAAGATTGTGACTAATCCTCCGTGGGGAAGGAGGGTTGGGTCTGATGATGAGGTAGCACATTTGTATCCTGCCTTTATTAAGGAGGTTGAAAGGGTTATGGTCTCTGGTGGTAGGTGTGTTATCTTATCAGGTAAGTGGGATGAGATTAAAAAATACCTATCCGATAGAAGTAGTCTCCTTGTCGAAAACCACATTAAGGATATTGAGGTAATGGGTTACTGCGCTGACATCTTTGTGACAGAAAAGCAGTCTGAGAAGTAGACTGCTATATAAGCATGGGTAGACCTCTAAGTTTTCTATTTACCGGGTCAAGAACGTATCCAAATGTTTCCAAAGTTACTGCTCCTAGAAGAAATACACCCTCGTCTCCAAATACTACGGGTGAGGTAGCTCTTTCTTTATCGATTTCAAACATTGCTTCTCCAACTTCTTTTTTTATGGTCTGACCATTTGCTAGTATGAATTCTCTTTTATATGAGGGTTTTATCTTTAGACCTTCAAGAATTTTCTTATCTACGACCGAGTAAACCGCTCCGCTATCAACGAGGAACTTTCTTGAAAATCCCTTCTTAGGTTCGCGAGGATTCAATATTTTTGTTGTTATATATGTGAGTGCCATATGTTGATATTATAGCACTTTTTTGATTTTGGAATTTTTTATCTGGAAAATTTTAATCCAATTTTAATGATCTGTGGTTAGTATTAGGTTATGGATCTCAAAGCTATCATGCAATTCATCAAGAAAAATTGGAAGATAATTCTTACTGGGGTGGTCGGGTTTACAGTAGGTGGGCTTCTTGCTCTGTTGATCATGTTTGAAATTAGAGAAGAATGTGACTGTGGGAAAGTTGATGATTCGAGTGATGTCAGTGTTCCGGTTGTTGAACAAGAGACCTGTGATCTGGAGGTCGATATAACAGGAGCAGTAGTAAATTCAGGTTTGTATTGTCTACCAAAGAATTCAAATGTCGGGGATTTAATTGATATGGCTGGGGGATTTTCCGGTGATGTATGTAACAGGTGGGTTCTGCGTGAGCTTAATAGGGCTGCTGCAGTTGAACCGAACTCTAAGGTTTATGTTCCGTTTTCAGAAGATCCGGAGTGCAGTAGCGAACTTATATCTGAAGGTGAGGGTTCCGAAATTGGGGATGGGAAGGTGAGCATAAATGATGCCTCAGTCTCGGAGCTTGAAACCTTAACGGGGGTAGGGCCGTCCACTGCGAAGAAGATTGTTGAAGGACGGCCCTATACATCACTGGAAGATCTGATGAATGTTAAAGGGATAGGTCAGGCGACTTTTGATGAACTTAAGGATCAAATATGTTTATGACGACCCGAGTCTGCAAACTTTGGGATTATGTTGCATCGATACCGATCATTCAAATATGCCTAGGTATTATAGTCGGGGGATTTCTTGATGGTGTCAATGATATAGTTCTCGGAGCAATATCGTTCTGTATCTCTTGGCTTGTCCGGTGTTGGTGGAAAAAGAAGATATGGAAGTGGTTTGGGATTGGAATTGTAATAGTTGGGATAAGATTATTTCTTATTGATGATTCTGTTCCACTGGACGATGTTTCGAGATTTAATGGTAGTTACGTTGAGATTTTGGGAGTTGTGACTTCCGACGTCAAATTCAATCCAGAAAAAACTAGTGTTGTACTGGATGTGAAGGAGCTGTGTTTGAAGAAAGACAATATATGCGTTGATGAGTCATCTGTCTCAGGTAATGTTCAGACCTGGATTCCTAATTTTCCCAGGGTAAGAACCGGTGAAATACTTAATATTTCAGGTGAACTTGAGGAACCGGAAGATTTTGAGGACTCAGGAAAGTTTTCTTACGAAGCATATTTAGCAAATAAAGGTGTCCATTCTTTGATATATCGTCCGGAAGTTGAGTATACCGGTGAGCGACGATTTTTTTTTGCCTATCGGTGGCTTCTGGACTTCAGGGATCTGCTTCTGAACAAGATCAACCGCACGCTTCCTGAGCCGCATGCATCTCTCGCCGCAGGAATTTTGCTTGGTGCGAGGAGGAGCATGCCTGAGGATTTTTCTGTTTCTCTACAAAGGACAGGTACAACTCATGTGATAGCAGCCTCCGGTTACAATGTCACTCTGGTAATAAACTTTGTCATTTCTATTGCGGCATTTCTCAGTAGGAAGATAAGGGTGATTGTGGCTGTGATTTTTGTTTGGATTTTTGTTCTTATGTCTGGAGCAAGTTTGCCGGTCGTGAGAGCTGGAATCATGGGAAGTTTTGCCTTGGCGGCATTGCTGACAGGAAACGAGTCGATAGTACATGTGTCTTTACCATTAAGTGGTGCTGTTATGATTTTGGTAGATCCTGGTGTTATTTTTGACATAAGTTTTCAACTTTCCTTTCTCTCAACTGCTGGACTAATATATGTAGTCCCTGTTCTTGAAAGAGTTTTTCCGTGGATACCAGAATCATTAAAAGATTCAACCTTAGTTACTATTGCCGCTATAATATCGACCTTTCCTATATCTGCTTTTAACTTTGGTCAATTTTCGTTGATTGCTCCAGTAGCGAATTTTATGGTTCTTCCTGTTGTCGAGCTGATAATGATCCTAGGTATGGCGGTTTTGCTGTTTCCTCGAGGTCTGGGATTTTTGAGTGGTCTTGTTGCAAGTATATGCTGGGTTCCATTGGAATATTTTGTTAACGTTATTGAATGGCTCGGATCTCTCAGTTTTGCTTCGGTTGATCTTCCGGAATTTTCTTCGATGGCACTGGTTCTGTATTATGTGATTTTGTTTGGTATTGTTTTGTTAGCATACCCTGAGAAACGAGAACAGATTATGTTGCTAAATGTTGATTTATGAAGGGTAATATATGGAAATTGTATGCGGTAGTAATATTGATCTGGCTTATTATTATTTGGATTAAAGATGTCCGTGACAACAGCTTATCGGTGGTTTTTCTGGATGTAGGGCAGGGTGATTCAATAATTGTACGTGCGCCTGACGGTTGGACGATGTTGATAGATGGCGGTGGTGGTGATTATGTTTTGAGTCAGTTGGGTAAGGTTCTTCCACCTTGGGTTAGGAAGATTGATGTTATTCTATTGACTCATCCGCATGCGGATCATTTGAGAGGGCTTCTTGAAGTCATAGAGAGGTATGAGGTGGAGGAAATCTGGTGGAATCCTGTGTACTACCAGTTTTCTGAGTATGATTTTTTTGTTGATTCTGTAGGGGAAATTGGAGTTGCGGTTGATTCTGAAGTTTCTCGTTATGTTAACAGGGATGTTAGTATTGAAGTGCTTTGGCCCTTGAGTGAAGATGGTAATGGGATTTCGGAGGAAGAAATGTTGTGGTGTGATGAACACAATATACTGTGTTCATCTAGGTTTGACGATAACGTTAATAATGATTCGGTGGTGATTTTTCTTAGCTACCAGGATTTTGATTTGCTTCTCATGGGAGATGCAGAGTATGAGGTTGAGGAAGTTCTTTTAAAAATTGGGAGTCTCCATGATGTAGAGGTTTTGAAGGCAGGACACCATTGCTCAAGAACTGCCAGTAGTGAAGAATTTATTGGTGTGGTGAGACCAGAACTGGCAGTATGTAGCTGCGGTGAAGGAAATAAGTTTGGACATCCTCATAAAGAGACGCTAAACAACTTCGATGAATTCGGAGTGGAATATCTCCGGACTGATAAAATTGGCAATGTCGTTTTAAAAAGTGATGGAGAAAAATGGTGGATAGAGTAGTACTTCCGGTTTAATCATCCTGTGTAGATGTTTTCTGGGTGTTTTTTGTGTGATAAAATCGCACAGTGAAGGTGCACCCGTAGCTCAAAGGATAGAGCAACTGCCTTCTAAGCAGTAGGCTGCAGGTTCGAGTCCTGCCGGGTGCGTGTTTGTTTTTTGACCCGTGAGGTTCTGAACAATCAGTAATAAGTGTGGCTAGCACCTGTAGCTCAACCGGATAGAGCATTGGTTTGCGGAACCAAAGGTTGCAGGTTCGATTCCTGCCAGGTGCGCGTAGTCCTTAGGACTGGGAAAGTCTTATTTTCAAGGGGTTTTCTTGTTGTGGAGGTTGTGTTTTTGAGTCCTATAATATTCAGTCCCCGGGGTGGAAACAGGGTATAATTTGACTTGTTAGCCCGTGGATATGGTACAAATGTGGAGGTTCTGAGTACCAGGGACTAAGTGTTATAGGTTGAAAAAATGGTATACTAGAGACAGAGAAAGACTGAATACTTAGGTCTCGTTGAGTCCTAAGGACTTACCGAGCACCCGTAGCTCAACTGGATAGAGCACCGGTCTTCGGAACCGGGGGTTAGGGGTTCGAATCCTCTCGGGTGCGAATTCTTGCAAATATTCTTCATTGTAATCTATAATACTAATAGACTCAGTCTACATTAATGTAGGTATATTTCTAAGATTAGACTGAGATGTTTTCTATTGATCCCCGAAAAGTTCTTCTTGTCGAGTCTGAACCTTCAATTCAAGTTGTTGTGAGTAATTATCTGAGGATGTTATATGGCTGTGATGTTGTTACTCAATCGTCCGTTGAGGGTGCTATTTTTTCACTTCAACAAAACGTAGAGCAGCCGTTTGGTTCGATAGTTGTCTCTGATGAGGTGCAATTAAGAAAAGGTCTTTGGAGTCCTGATGAATGGGAACAAAGACATGGAGTCGGATTGTTGGAAATGCTCTATAGAAGAGGAGATATTCTGGAGACGAGTCTTCTTCCTAGGGTTGTAATTGGGGCTGGGCATTCTCAATTTGGGTGTGAGGCTTTTCAGGCGCTTTTTAGTGAAATCGAAGGTTCGTCAGGTAAAAGCGTTGAGAGTGTGACATTTGAAGAGGGATTTATATTTAGTGCAGTTAGCAAAACCGAGATAGATGGCGCATTTGAGAAGGCGTTTGCGTCTCTTCCTACTGTGGGATGAAATAGTTTATCTTATAGTGCTTGAACTAGTATTTTGTTTATGCTAGTTTAAAATATGTCCTGATAATTTTTAATGCTATTTTCATGAGAAAAATTAAGCTTTCTCGGAATGCGATCATCGTTCTCAGTTTGGTCGGGTTCCTTTTTGTAGGTGTGACAGCATATATTGTTTCTAGTTCTGATTTTTCTTTTGAATATAGGCGAAGAGCGGGAGAAGAGGATATGGGGATTGTAAGGGAAGCATTAGTGAATGGTGAGGTTATTGAGGTTGACGTTGGGACAAATCCGCCGAGTAAATTTTTTGGGACATCTGATGTTGATTATACCGATGTCAAATTTATGCTTTATCGCGATGGTGAACGGCCTCCTGAGGTTGGGGAGTGTCTTACTGATGGTGAGTCTGGACACTATCCGGATGAGGCTGATGACGATTGGGTTGGCTGCTGTGAAGGACTGGAATATCTACCTTTTGAGGAGCCGAATGGTGACATATGTAAGAGCGATCCGACAATGTTTACTTGTACATCTACGGTATGTGGTGATGGCAAGTGTGAGTCTCCTGAGAATAAGTGTAATTGTCCTGATGATTGTATTACTGATTGTCTTCAGGCCGGGGAAAGCTACAATCCATCCTTGGGTCCGAATGATCCGAATTTTGGAAAGTCTTGTTGTGAAGGACTGATACCTGTATCTCCGGAGGCTGTATATGATGAAGAATGTAACATGCTGCCTATTGCGGGTGCTCCTGTTACATGTTCGAACTGTGGAAATGATACGTGTGAGACGTGGGAAAATAAATGTAGCTGTTCTAAGGACTGTGGAGAGGTAGAGATTTGTGATAATGGGAAAGATGATGACACAGATGGCTATGTAGACTGTAAGGATCCCGATTGTGATGGAATTGTTACTTCAGGAGGAGTTTGTTGCGGTGGTAGTGCCTGTTCTGGGTCATGTGTTAGCGGATCGTGTTGTGAAACTAAAGTGTGCGGTAATACGTGTTGTGGAAATGCTGATGATGTTTGTGTAAATAACCAGTGTTGTGCCGTTGGAAAGACCTGTGGTCTTGAGTGTTGCGGTGCAAATCAGGGTTGTACAGGTGTCGGCTGCTTGAATTTCTGTGAAACGGAAGCCGATTGTACTAGTAATACTACTTGTTATGGTACAAGCTCAGGGTTGGGTTACTGTGTTCCAAAATTCTGTGATGAACCTAATGACTGTTATACAGGAAACTGTGTTGATGGTCAGTGTGATAATAGCGGTAAACCGCTTCCGCCTTTACCATCTCAGGCTCCGGCAGGGACCAGTACTACTGCTAAAAGTGGATCTCTGGTACTTGGAGCAAATGCCCAGTCTGAATCTGCTGATAATTCAGTCAGTACGGTCGTAAAGAATCTTGAGAATGATTCTGCTCATGCAAGTTTTAACCTTTTCGAAATATATGGATTTAGCATTAAGTGTGAAGGCGATGCTGATGAAGGTAGTCCCGTTTGTGAATATGTTATGGATGAAGATATGTTCAATCAAGAAGCTGTGAATCATGAGTTTGCGGTTTGGGCATGTGGTTGTGTTCAAAATGATGCAAATGATCCAAATGAGTGCGAGTGTGTAACGGACTATGTTAAAACTGATGACTACTTTGTCTATAAGCCGTCAATAAGTTCAAGGATCGACGATTCTACATTCTGTTATTCTTTGACTCAGACTGATGATGGTACTGGATGGGTTTATCCTGGGCCATTGCCGGGTTCTAATAGATCGTGGATAAAGTATGTAGCTACAGATTCTTTAGAAAATGAGCAAGTAGCATACTATATGGCCTCAATTTCTTTGAGTGATCCTGGGTTCTTGGGATTTAATTTTAAACCTGGCGAACGGTATCAAATTGATGGATATGTTTGCCATGGAAGGGACGAGAATTGGCCAGATGATGCTGAGGGTCCATACAAGTGGTGTGAGCAAACACCTATCGATACAATATTTCACACAGCACTCACGGAGGAAAATTGTGATCAACCAACTGTTGATCTGGAAGCGGATGTGACAATGTTGTCTGAAAATAGTGTTCCTGTCGGGGATATGGTAAAGGTTAGTGCTTCAAGAATTAAGAATTATACGCTGGATCATGTGCCAAGTCTTTTGGAGATTAATTTAAGTAAGAATCTTGATTGTGCGTCCTGTGATGCTATTAAATCCTACTCTTATACTCACGATACAAATCCGGATGCGATTCCAATAATATCAGCTACGTATACCTTCGAGTATACGGATCTTGAAGCTGGAGTGTATATTATGGAGGCAAGGGTTTTTGCGCTTGAAGACTTGGATTCTAATCTTTCTAACAATGTAGACTCTGTTGTATTCGAAGTCTATGATGAAGGAGAGTGTGAAGGTGTAACCTGTGGAGAGAAGCAGATTTTGAATACAGATACCTGCGAGTGTGAGGATGTTGATTGTACCAGTGACGATCACTGTAGTCTGAATCAAATGTGCGACCTGGAGAGTCACAGATGTGTCTGTGATGATAGCTTATGTGATCAGAGCAATTGTCCTGAAAGGAATCCTGAATGTAAGGAAATGAATAGCGATTGTTCAGCATGTATTTGTAAGAACTCGTGTCTGATGGATCAAGTTCAGGATGCAAGCTCCTGTGAATGCTATGATGTCTGTAAGATTACCCCCTCAGAATGTATTAGAGAAGGGAAAGTGCTAAACCTGTTAACGTGTGAATGCGAAGCTGTAGAGTGTATAGACAATGACGACTGTCAGGGCATGGAGTATTGTCAGAAACCTGAGTACGAGTGTGAATGTCCAAGCTGTGGACCAAGAATGAAGGCGGTTAATAATTGTTCAGAATGTGTCTGTGATACGACATGTGCTCCGGGTCAAATTGTCAGATCTGACTGTACGTGCTATACGCCACCTCAGCCAACAGGCTGTACCAATGAGTGTTCTGAAGGGCAAATCCAGCTTTCAGACTGTACATGTTATACACCTTCGTCAACCTATGGGACCGGAGGTCCTGTAAGTGATGAGGACGAAAATGAATACGAAGACATGAGAGAGGACGTTCTTGACGATAGTGGTGTAAAGCTGGTAATTGAAACTCCGTCGGAAGACGAAACTTACTATGCTGGAAAGAAGATACTTCTTAGATATAAACTCGAAGGGGACGGAGATGTAGATACCGACCAAGTTGTCTGGTATGTAAACGGTGAAAAGGTTGGTACTGGTAACTTCGTTGCTTATACATTCGAGGAAGCCGACGAATACAAAATAGAAGTTAAGTATAAGGGTGAGTCTCAAGATAAAGCAGAAATAAAAGTTCTTGAGGATGAGGCAAAATCTGAAACTGCTGAAGAGAGAGAAGAAAGTAAAGAAGGAATAGGTATAGTGTGGTACTTTTTGATTGGTGCTGGAATCCTTATTGTTGTGGGAATAGTAATAGCAATGCTTAGTAAGGCAGGGAGATAAAGGGACGAGCAGTGGGAGTTGGAACAGCAGAATATTCTGTGCCTGGTTGTACCTGAGCCTTTGTTATGGTATAATCTCAAAATAGCTCGTGAGAAATATTAGTTTTGTAGTTTTGGCGTAAGCAAGCTGGGGTAGCTGTAAGCCCGGTGCCATAATCAAAATGAACGCGTCTCACACATAGCTGACCGAAGAAAGCCATGTGCAAGTAGGTCATCGAATGCTCCAAGGTTGTTCTTAGAGAAGGCTGCGGATAATTCGTGAGTTTGCAAGCTTGTATGGGCTCTTCTTAACGGAAGGGCTTTTTTATAGAAGCTTGAAGACGGGTGGTACCGCGGGAGAATGAAGAAAGCTCTCGTCCTGTTGTCAGTGTATCTGGCAGTAGGACGGGAGCTTTTTTAGTCCTTAGGACTGGTATAAGGCTTTAGTTGTAAGGTTTTTGTTAGAAAAAAATATATTTTTTAATCCTATATCCGTTAGTCCCTGGGACTTAGTTCAAGCACCTGTAGCTCAAAGGATAGAGCAACTGCCTTCTAAGCAGTAGGCTGCAGGTTCGAGTCCTGCCAGGTGCGAGTGCCAAGGACTGGATAATATAGGACTACTTTGAACTAGCATATACGGAGGCTTTGCTCTTTAAAAAAGGTTCGTTTGAGTCCTTGGGACTTCACAGTATATCCATAGTTTACTGTGGACATACTGTGGGGTCTTTGCTCAGAGGAAGTTCTGGCATGAAATTCCGGGCCCGTACAACTTTATGGTTTGTACGTATGCCTTCCCCACGGAAGGAGGCTGGATCAATGCGGAATCGCGGAGATCGCCTGTAGGGCTAGAGCCCTAGGATTGCTTTTATAGCAGTCCGCACAAAAAGGTAGGGAGAGTGATGTGACCTGACGGTCAGCTTCGAGCACTCTCCCTACCTCCCGATTATAATTTAGGCTAATTTTTTAGTAAAATGGGAATATGAAATTTAAACTCACGTCGGAATTTATTAAAAAGTATCCTGATGCAATAGAAATGATCGTTATTGCACGAGGGGTTCATAATGAGATAGCTTCGAAATGGATAAGTGACTTAACCCAGAAGGTTTCAGATGAGGTTAGAGCTGAGGGAGCTGGCATACTGAAGGAGCAAAGATTTGCTATGTGGGAGCAGGTGTTTAGTGATATTGCCAAAGAGGCCGAATTTAAGACTGGGGATTTTCACTCTTCTCACGTGGCTCTTACAAAGAGGGTGTTGAACGGAAAGGATATTCCGAATATTAATCCTGTTGTTAATTTCTATAATATGTATTCTCTTAAATATGGTGTCCCTTTTGGGGGGGAGGATCTTTCGACGGTTTATGGAGATATGGAGCTTACTATTACTAAAGGTGGAGAGCCGTATCATGAGATTGGTAGTAGTAAGGTCAGTAATTTGGGGCCAAACGAGGTTGCGTGGATTGATGATCATTCAGTGACTTGCAGAATGTGGAATTGGAGACAATGTGACAGGACAAAGGTAATGAAGAATACCAGGGATATATATTTTATAATAGATGGATTTAGGGGAATTAAAGGTCTGTCTTATCAAGATATTGCTGGAGATTTTACCAAGGATTTGGAAGAAAAGTTTGGTGCTAAGGTTGACGTTTATGAGCTGAATAAAGAAAACCTGGAGTGTGATGTTGACTATGATACTAAGGAAGTTGGTGATCTCGATGTAGAGGCTGATCTATTAAGAAGTGCCAATCAATACGAGAAAAAATCAACCCGGGAGAGGAAGGGATTTATGAAAAGAAAGGTTACATCAATGGGTTTGGAGGATGATGATAATGTTGTTCCGCGCTTGAATAATTTCGTTAAAAATTCGCTTGGAAAGAAATTACCTCCAAAAATATCCGATTCTTTGGAAGTTACTGTTTCTCAAAATCCGGACTTTGGTGATGTGTCCAGTCCGGTTGCTTTAAGACTTGCAAAGGATCTGAAGCAGGCTCCAAAAGAGATTGCTGGAGATATTGTTGGTGAGCTCAATAGTGACCCCGAAGTTCAGAAGGTATTTCAGGATATATCTGTGGCTCCAAACGGGTTTATTAACTTCAAACTGTCTGAATTTTTTCTGTTGTCCGAATTGTCAAAAGCATTGAAGCAAGCGGATAGTTATGGATCATCTGATATTGGTAAGGGAAGAGTAATTCTGGTAGAAGGTCCCTCGATTAATCCCAACGCGGCAGCTCATGCTGGCCACCTCATGAATATTTTTATCTGTAGGACATTAGTAAGGCTTTTCAAAAAAGGTGGTTTTCAGCCGGAGATAGATAATCTAATTAACGATAAGGGGATCAAGATTTGTATGGCAATGTGGGGGATCAAGAATCTTGCCGAGAAGAAGACTCCTGAGGAGGCCAAAATGAAGTCGGATCAGTTTGTTGGTAAGTACTATGTTCTTGCGAAGAAAGCGTATAAAGAGGATCCAGAGGCTAAGGCAGAGATACAACAGTTGCTGAGAGACTGGGAAACAGGGAAGCCGGATGTGCTTGAGCTTTGGAGGAAGGTTATTGACTGGGCGTTTGCCGGGCACAGAAAGACATTGGAAAGATTGGGGGAAAAGGTTGGGCATCTGTGGCTGGAAAGCGAGGTTTATAAGAGTGGGAAGGAGATTATTCAGAAATTCCTTGGGAGAAGTATTATAGAGAAGCTTTCTGATGGAGCTGTTGTGGGAAGGCTGGAAAAGAAATATGGTTTGCCCGATGTTGTTCTGTTAAGGTCAGATGGTACTGGTTTGTATCATACTCAGGATATAGCTCTCACATTAAAGAAGATTGAAAAATTTAATCCCTGGAGAGCTATTTGGGTAGTTGGAAATGAGCAGATCCTTCATTTTCAGCAGCTTTTTGCGCTTCTTGATGAACTGGGTTTGCTTCCGCTTGATAGGGTTTATCATTATGCGTATGGGTTGGTTGTTGATAAAAATGGAGAAAAAATAGGCAAGGATGCAAACGATGCAACTGCTGATACATTGCTTGATATTATGCATAAAGAAGCCCTAAAAGTCATTGATGAGAGAAAAATAAAGGTAGATCTTGAGGACAAGGATGCTGTAGCTGAGGCGGTAGGAATTGGTGCGCTGAGGTACGGTTTTCTCTCTACTGATCCATATAAACCAATAACCTTTGATCCTGATGAGGCTTTGTCTTTTACTGGAAAAAGCGGACCTTACATAATGTACGCTTACTCAAGGGGTAGGAATGTTCTAAGGAATGCCATAGAGGGCGATGTCGACAACTATAAGGTGAGTGATAAGATTAAAGACAAATCCCATAGTACCGACATGACAGAGATCGATAGAGATCTGATCTTTTCACTTCTTCAGTATCCTGAAGTTATTGTTTCTGCGATTAATAATTATGCACCTAATGTATTGGCCGAATATCTTTATAGTGTAGCCAGTAAATTCAGCTATTTTTATGAAAAAGAGACTGTTTCAGGAGCAGATGGTCCTGAGAAAGAGCTAAGAATTGCAATTACATTTCTTACTACAAGAGTTATAAAGGATGGTCTTGGACTTTTGGGTATTAAGGTTCTTGAAAAGATGTAGCTATATTGTGGAAATACTGATTAACAGTTTTTTTGGATCTAGGAGTATCTAGTTGGATTGAATTTCCTGAGATGAAGAGAAAGGCAGATTTATCTGTTGATGCATTTCCAACAAGTATTACACCAGGCATCTGTGATGCAAGCGTTGATGTGATATATCTTACCCCATGGTTCGGATGAGGTTTAATATCATTATTCATTGGTGTACAAAGGTATTGTGCGACATGGGTGAGTACCCCTTCTGAGTTGAAGAGTATATAGCCATCATGCGCTGGGTGCTCTTTATTTGATATCTCACATAGAAATATTGTTGTACTCTCTTCACCAAGATATAGATTTTTGGGTATATTGAGGTTTGGCCGTAGGGCGATACATTTGTCTAGATGAAAGTTTTCATCGTATATCATCATTCCAATTCCAGAGAATTCTTCGCGTGAATCTGCTACCGTACTAAGTAGAGAATGGCAGAAGTCTCGAAGGATACTATCGGAATTTATGGAATGACCTGATATGCTTTTGTCGTCCATGACTCTCAACATCGATTTTATCTTCCTGTGTCTAATTTAATCCAATGTAGTCGTTTTGTAAAGTAAATTTTTCTGTTTTTTGGGCAATACCGTGTTTGCGGACTCTGTGGTTAGTTTAGGTGTTGATGTGTTACTATATTTACATGGGTAGGATTGGGGTATTCTTCAGGAGGAATAGAAATATTGTTATTGGTGTATCAGTTGCATTGTTTTCCGTCTTGTCATTTTTTATTGTTATGCCGGAGTTTCTCAGGTCTAATAACTCGATGGAGATAGATGTTACAGTAAAATATGGGAATTTGATTGATGATAACGAGATTGTTGCGGTTGCAGGAGATTTGGAATTTAGTCTTAAAGAAATTGGTGTTGAAACTGAGAAGCTGTCTGGTTTACGTTATTCGGTTTTACGGGTGATACCAGTTTCCATGGAGGTGTATGAGGTGAGTTTTGATCAAGAACTATTCGAAAACTTTTTGAGCCGAGCAAACGAGCAGAGTTATGTAGAGCCTGAAAATGCGGAGATAGTTAAGGACAGTGAAGGCCTAAGAATTATCGATGATAAATCTGGGTACAAATTTACGCCCAAGTACACGACAGAACAGATAATTTCTCAGATGATGAAAGGTAAGGAAAAAATCATTCTGCATCCAATTGAGCTTAATGCTGATGTGAGAGGTTCAGATTTAAAGGGAAACCTCGACGTGATGTATGTGCTTTCAAAGGAGATTTATGTTCTATATGATGGTATGACCGTGGTTATTCCCAGTGGCGAAGTTTTGAGTTTTCTCGACTCAGGGTGTTCTCATTCTGAGAAGGTGTGCACCGTTGATCTGCCGTGTATTGATGTGAAGGAGGTAAGGTCATTTGTAAATGGAACTCTTGAGAAAGCATGGAACAATTCTGAAAGTGAATATACTACCGCGAGTAACAAAGCGGGCTCGTTTAAGTATAAAACCAAGGACTACGGTCCTGATAATGAGGATGCTGTTGGGGGCATAGTAAGTGTATTAAAGAGTAGAGTAGGGGTAATTTCATCAGAAGGATGTTATTTTTTCAAACCCGAAACGTTGAATGATGAAGATACAAACGACTCGAATATTTCTGGGGTCTCTAGAAATATTGCTGACCTGAATGTAGAAAAGACTGTTCGTGTTGGGAAAAAGAGTGTACCAGGGACGGACGGTAGTTACGCCCAAAAATATATTGAGATAGATCATTCACAACAACATCTTTATGCATGGGAAAATGGAGAGGTTGTAATGCATTATGGGGTGTCGGGTTTTTATGATAATTACGCCGTTTTTGGAGTGTTCGGCATTAAAGAAAAAGCGAGAAATGCCTGGTCTGATATTGCTGAAAAATGGATGCCATATTGGATGTCGTATTACTATGATCCTGTCCAGCAGGCTTGGTTTGGGATTCATGAGCTAGTCTGGTGGGACGATGAGAATGGTGTAAGACATGTAGAGAGTTCAGAAAATATTGGTCAAAAGAAAAGTGGTGGTTGCATAAGATTGGATAGGGGACCGGCAGAGAAGGTTTTCAATTGGGCAGAAATGGATATGCCCGTTTTGATTCATCCATAGATTCATTTTGAGATAAATACTGGATCTCCTGAGATGTTTTTCAGAGGGTACTTGACAATAAATAGTAGTATGTATTACTATGTACCTTGCAATATCTAATAACAGGCTTCTGTATTTTAGATATTAAATTTATTAGGGATAAAAAATGTTAATAGAAACCAAGGATTTAACTTTGGAATATCTTAATGGAAAAAGTGGGGTGATAGCTGTAAACAAGGTGAATATGAAGCTTCCCGAAACTGGTTTTTATGGAATTCTTGGGCCTTCTGGTTCAGGTAAAACTTCACTGTTGTATCTGCTTTCCGGTATAAGGGTTCCTAGTGGTGGTGAGATCATCTATGGTGGCCAAAAGCTGCCAAATTCTGCTGATGAAAGGAGTAGATTGAGGAAAAGAGAGATGGGTTTTGTCTTTCAGTATCACTTCTTGATTAATTATCTGTCCTCTTTTCAGAATATCATGGTGGGTGCTGTAGACTCAGAGGGAGAGGAAAAAACGAAGAGACTGATTTCTGAACTTGGTCTTGACGGTCTTGAACAGCGACCTCCCTATAAGTTGTCCGGAGGACAGCGTCAAAGAGTAGCAATTGGTAGGGCATTTGCAAATAATCCTAAGATAGTTTTCGTTGATGAACCGACTGCCTCACTGGACCATAAAACAGGTAGAAAGGTTGTAAATCTCTTGAGGAACTACTCTAAAGAGGCGTGTGTGGTGACTGTAACTCATGACAAGTCTATTTTGGAAGAGGCTGATGGTGTTTTCAAGATGTGGGATGGTGAACTAGAGCGAATTTCTTAATTATTATATTCTGATTATGTTTTCTCCTTTATCAATACTTACGTATTTTTTTAAAAACAAAAGAAAGGTGATACCGATTCTTGCAATTATTACGCTGTCAATTCTGGGTATTTCAGTGACAGCTGCCATAAATGGCTCGATGTGGAGGGAAATCACAGATAGGGTATGGTTTTATGAGAAATATTATGATGTGTACCTTACCTTCTCCTCTGAGTCAGAGGGTAGTCTTGAGGAGTATCAAGAAGAGGTGGAACAGGTCGACAAGGAGATTAAGGAACTGGATGCAGTTGATCATATTATTGTTGCAGATGTACAGGCAACAGATCTTATGACTCTCTTTGGGAATGAGGGAGCCAGGGTAATTTTTGTCGGAGAAGATGATAGAGAAAAATTTGTTAACGAGATTGGGATCGAGTTAGATGAGGGACGGTATCCAGAAAGTGCAGATGAGATCGCACTGGGTAGGGAAATGCTTATGAACAAGGATCTGAAAGTAGGTGATAGTATCGGGTCAAAAATTGATGATGAGGAGAGTCTTTCAGGTGAGTATAAGATTGTTGGTGCACTTACCTATTCGGACAGCAAAAAATCTATGAAACTTGGAATTGGGTACAGAGAAAATAAAAGTGATGATCTGTCATCGGCGGGTCTTTTTCTCTTGAATCCAAAGGACGGAAAAGCAGAGGAACTTGCTAGTGCTCTCTCTCGTTTGGAAGATAAATACGGAGTAATTCGTGTTAATACAAAAGAAAGTGTTGATAAGATGATAGATGAGGAGTTTAGTGCAGTTAGCAAAGTTCTTTGGGCGATAAATGTCGTGGTTACACTAACAATAACATCGTCCATTGCCTTGCTCAATGTTATATTCTTCATGCAGAGGGCCAACGAATTCGGACTCCTTGCGTCACTGGGCTATTCCAGGAAATTCATTGTAGGCAGGACACTTTTAGAATCTCTCATCAGTATAATTCTAGGATGGGGCCTGGGGATTATTTTTTCGGAAGTTGTTTATGGAATACTAAACTCTTGGATTTTTACGCCGAGAGGAATCCAGGGTCTTACGGTCCTTGAGTCTCAGACTTTTCTTTTTACAATTCCTGTTCCTTTGGCTGTGGCGATTTTTAGCTGTGGGACAGTATTTTGGAAGCTTATGAGGATGGATCCGGTATCAATTATTGAGAAGAGAGATTAATTTAGTAATTTGTTATTGTGGCTCAGAAACCCTTATCAATTTTTACATATTATTTTAAAAGTAAAAGAAAGATAATTCCCGTAGTGCTAGCAATTGTGCTGGCTACCATTGGAACTGTTGCTACAGTGGCTCTAACGGATTCGATTAAGAAAGATGTCTGGAGAATGGTCCCTTTTTATGAAGAGTATTATGTGCTTGAGGTTCATAACCCTCATGATGTAGAGGGGTTGAATCAGGATGTGGAGACTGAGATCAACGCTTTAGCTGGAGTTGATTACTATATAAAATCTCACTTGCGTAGGGTTGAGTATAAAGCACTTGTCGGAACTCCGGTTGTAAGTGTTCTTTATGTTCAGGAGTCCGAGTATAAAAATTTAGTAGAGGGCGCTGGTATGCATCTGGATGAGGGAAGGTTTCCAGAGAGTGGAGAGAATGAAATTGTATTTGTGAGCCCGTTGATGACTAATTTGGATAAGGAAATTGGTGATGAAATAGCGATGATGGGAAGAGACGGGGAAACATTTGAAATTGTAGGTACTATAAAGTCGGATGACAGATCTCACAGTGATGTGCTTTTTGGCTTTGGTTCTTGGAATGATATTCATGAGATAGATAACAATTGGAATATTTTGTATCTAATTAAGCCTGAGGGAGATGTTAACTCAAGAAAAAAGCTCGATGGCGAGCTTGAAGATATAAGTGAGAGTCTTAATGAAAAATATAAAGATGTTGGTATTGATGTTTATACTGAATTTTCCATGCAGGAAACTTTCGATAATGAATTCGGATCGATGGACATAATAATTTGGGCTATAGTGATAATTGTTACAGTAGTTATGACTATCTGCATTGTTCTTTTAAACCTTATTTTCTTTATGCAAAGATCAGGTGAATTTGGGATATTAGCTGCTCTGGGATACTCAAAAGGTTTTATTATCAGAAAGGCCTTAGCGGAGTCCTTTCTGAGTATTATTCTGGGCTGGTTGATGGGTCTAGTTTTTACGTTTTTTATTTTTGAACTGATTAATGGATTGGTATTTGAGTCTAAAGGATTATCTGGATTGAATGCTTTTGATCTGCGGAATGTCCAGTTTTCCTTGCCAATACCGATTTTTGTATCTGTTTGCAGTGCGGCTTCTGTGTTGTGGCAACTTTTGAAATTGGATCCTGTTGAGATCATAGAGAAAAGAGACTGATGACTACAGGGTTATACTGAATTATGGTCGGGGTGTCTTATAGCAAGCGTGTTGGTAGAGAAGTCATCGTTCAGTCTTCTGAAGTGGGTATTTTCTTGATAAAATATGTTTTATCGGGGCATGGCTCAGTTGGCTAAGAGCGCACGCTTCGGGTGCGTGAGGTCGCCGGTTCGAGTCCGGCTGCCCCGATTTTTTGGTATAATACAACAAACTCAAGTCTTACATTGAGGCTTGGGGCTTTATTTTATTTTTAATTTAAATAAACTGATGGGTAAGAAACAAATATTACTTATCGTTGCGGGAGTTGCAGTTGTCCTTCTCATTGGAGCTGTAGTTGCCGTAAAGGTTTTCATTTTACCTCCCAGTGCAGATAAGGTCTGTGAGCATATGAGAGATCTTACTGTTGACTCCGTCAAGGATGTATTGGGTGGAGAAGAGGAAGCACAGGATTATGTCGATGAGGAAATGCCTCAGGACGAATGTGTTGATGAGCTCAAGGAAGATGCTGAAAAGGATGGCTTGCTTGAGACCAAGAAGACCTGGGATTGTATTCTTAAGGCTGATGACTTGGAAGAGATGATCGAATGTGATTAGTGTTTGAGATCTTCAAACATTTTACATAAAAAATACCTCGAAGTTGTCTTCGGGGTATTTTTTGTTGGCTTTGTGTTTCTTTGAGGGCTAGTTTAGGTCAACGCTTTCCAGTATTTTGTCATAGGTTGCCTTGTATGTGTTGAAGTCTCCAGGATCATTCATGTACTTAAGGCAGAATGTTTTTCCGTTGTGTGAGGTGTATACCTCGACGACCTTGTAATCTGCGTAGAATGGTATACCTGAAGGATTTTGACCCTCAACTTTTGTCCAGGTCTTGCAGTTCACAGTGATGGTTGACTCAGAGGAACCTACTAGTGACGACTTGGAATCTGCAACGAGGTTGGCAACTGTATCAGTATACGCCGACATCGTAACAAGTCCGGCATATTCACTAGCTTCTGGAATTTCGTTGGGGTCCATACCCATTGTTTGCATACTTCCAAAAAATCTGTACCACCAGTTGCTTGGCATTGCCACCGTGTAGTTATATGTTGTGTTTTGTCGCTTAACCCAGCCTGAAGGAATAGTAGGATCACAGTCTGAGGTGGTTTCTTCCTCTTCTTCTTCGCTGTCGTCGGTTGATTTCTCTTCTTCAGACGTGTCTTCTTCTTCACTATCATTGTCTTCCTCGTTGGATTCAGTTTCTTTTTCATCTTCCTTCTCGTCAGCCTTTTCCTTGATCATAGAGTAGGCGAGAAAGCCTATTACTCCAACGAGTATGACTACTACAACTCCGAGTGCACCCAGGATAATTGGGGTGGAACTCCTTGTTGAATCGAAATTATCGGGAGTATTTTCCATAGAAGAGAGAGAGATTATTTTATTCTACTTAAAGCATAGATAATTGAAACTATCTTGTCAAAGGCCTTGGAACTGGTTTAGGCTTGTGGAAGTGGGATTTTGGTGTTTTCTGGAGGTTATATTTGAGCCCATATAAGTTAGGGCTTGGGACTTGGAAATATGATAAAATCGGGTGTTTATTATTTGATGAAATGCACCCGTAGCTCAATCGGATAGAGCAACGCACTCCTAACGCGTAGGTTGCAGGTTCGATTCCTGCCGGGTGCGAGTCCCAGGGACTGATTACTATGGGACCTGATTTAGGCATTCTTTTTATTAGTAATCTTTTTATATCAGGCCTAAACCAGTCCCAAGGCCTTCTTGCATCCATAGCTCAATTGGATAGAGCGTCGGTTTCCGGAACCGAAGGTTGGGGGTTCGAATCCTCTTGGATGCACTTTTCTAAGTAAGAAATTGTTGGTGATGAGAGCTTATTCGTGGATGGTGACCTTGCAGAGGCTGTTGTCTTCCTTGCAAATCGTTACTAGGAACGAGCCAGAATTTCCTAAAGCGAAGTCTACGGTCGGAATGTCAATGACAGCGTTGAATAGGGAATATGACTTGTTGTTTTCTGTGCTGATAGCAACTATTTCTGTTTCGGTATCTTCGTCTGACTCGCCTTCCTGGGTGTTATCTTGCCTGACGTAAAAGATATTTCTAGCCTCCAGGTCCCACTGGAATTGAGTGGGTAGGAATTCATTGCTGAGATCTTTTATGAGTTTTGATCCGACAGTGTGTATTGGATCACCTTCTTCGACTTCGAGGGTGTATTGGTATATTTCGTCAACCATGCCGTGAGTGTAGAGAAACTTTGTGTTTTCGGAGTTAGGTGTAAACATTCCTGGATTTTGGGCATCGATTTCTTCTGTTTCAGATTTATCGAATGAGTAGATGAGAATGCTTTTATTGGTAAAAATAACGAGGTGCTTACTATCTTTTGTTAGGTTCATCTCTGTTATCTTATTGTCAACATATTCTGTGTCTTCAGCATTACCAATTTCATCGGTTTCCCAGTCTGTTTGGTAAAGGATGGTTTTGTCTTCGCCATTGACGCGTGATCGAAGTACAGAATATCCGGTTTCGTCTTCTTTAGTTATATAAATTAGGCCGTCAGTATCTGTTGTCCAGGTGAAGGTTTGATTATCAGTCTTGGTGTCGATTACGCTTTGAACCTCTGACTCGAAGTTATAGCTTCTCAGCTCGTTGTTGTTTTGGAATATGATGTATTCGAAATTTCCTGTGAAGTCTGGTCTGTTCTCGTCTGTTAGTTCGATTGGAATCTCAAGTTCAGCGATTTTACTGTTTTCTGAGTCGGCCTGCAGCAGATATCTTCGGGTGGGAATATTGGTATCAGTTGGGACTGTTGTGAAAAGTACCCATTGAAGGTTTTCTGAGACATGTGCGAAGTAACCTTCGAGGTCATATGGCTCGTCACTTCCGATTACAAAGTCGTCTGGGTATACTGCGATCATTTTTGGGGCGTGTTGGAATTCCCAAAATCTTCTATTTATTGTGTAGGACCATATCTGTATTTTTTCTCCGTCTTTAACTGTGAATACGGCCATTTTTCTTTCTGGGTCGAAGAATAGGTTTTCAACTTCTGTTTTATCGTCTTGTTCGTCAGATGGGAAAATTTTTTCTACTTTGGGTTTCTTTAGAAATAGTGTTGTTTCGATAGGGATTGATTGTTCTGCTTTTACTGTAACTTTGTGCTCCCAGCTGTAATATCCATCTTTTTCAATGCGGATAGTGTGCTCACCCTCTTTAACTCCAGCTTCAGCTCTTGGTGATTTTCCTATATTTTCTCCGTCAAGAAAGATAGTTGCCCTTCTGGGGGTCGTAGTGAATGTTAACACTCCGTTTCTTTCGATTTCTCCATTTGAGAAGTTTATCCAATATCCCTTAGATACAAGATAAACAAGTATAGTTCCAGCAATTAATAGGGGCGGAACCATCCAGGGCAAAATGTTTCTAAACCGTGGGAATTTCATTTGAGTGGGAGTATATCAGCGAGTAGGGTGTAATGCAAGGAGTTTTCATGGGCTCTGTTTTTTAGGGGAAATCTGTAGGGGATGGTCAAAGAGCATCAGGTATTGCGTCGGGTCAGGAAACGGACTACTGAAGTCCTCGTGTAGTCCGTTTCCGCCCGAGCGCAGTGTTGAAAACTAGTAGATGAACCGAAGGTTAGAACTGTCTAGTTCGTCGTTGTAGAGGTTGGAGACACCGATTCCCTCGGTGTCATATACCGAAAATCTCCATTTTGTGACACTCTTCCGCCATTGAGTGGCCTCTTGGGAATTGTCTAGGAATATGGTCACTCTGGATTTTCCCATTGAACGTGAGTCCGAGATAAGCTCCCAAACTGCGACCTCTGTCCAGTACTTTCCAGTCGAGCAATAACCGCGTTCATCATTGCAGGCTGAAAGGTGAACGGTGTAACCCTCCCACCCCGTGGGGAATACTAGCACGAAAAATGGGCGGACCTCTTGAGTTTCCTGGCTTATTACCTCTTCTTGTGTCTCCTCGCTAGGCAAGGAGACGGAAGATCCTGCTACGAGCAGGATCACGATCAGTGCTATAGCTGGCCACAATCTCTTGATTTTCATTTTTCTCTCCTCTCATATTCATAATTGTTTTAATTCCTGGCTACCCGCCCAACCCTCATGCCCGTAAGGCCTGAGCGGGTAGTAGGAATCAGCAAGAAAGGAGTACCTGTGCTCTTTGACTTTTAATGAACTCGCAAGATGAGGAATCTTTTTTCACTCAAATCCTTGCGAACAGAAAACCCATATTTAATAGGTTCTCTGCAGGCCGGACTTAAATATAGATAGAACACAGACCCGCAATACTATAGGGTAGTATACAACATTTCGCGACTTTTGTCATGACAATAAAATGACGAATTTTGTCCTTTTAACGAACTAATTTAATTAATTTATCATTTAAAATTTCCTTCCAGCGGCCAGTTTTTAACCACAATATATCTTATAATATTGTATTTTAGCCGCTTTCCCAGATATCTCTTCACTGCTATAATTGCGAGTATCATGTTTGCCAGAAGACTTGGAATAGACCTCGGAACTGCAAACTCCGTTGTCTTTACAGAAAAGCAGGGTGTTGTACTTGTCGAGCCTACGGTTGTAGCGCTCAATGCCGATGACTATTCAGTTGTCGCTGTTGGTGACGAGGCAAAAACAATGATTGGGAAAACACCTGAGAATATTATTGCCAAAAGGCCGTTGCGAAGTGGAGTTATTGCCAGTTACAGAGTTACTGAAGCTCTTCTTAAGTATTTCATAAATAAGGTCATTGGCTATTCGAGGATAATGAAGCCTGAGGTGATGATAAGTGTTCCTGCTGGAATTACTTCAGTAGAACAGCGTGCTGTGAGAAAAGCGGCTCTTGCCGCAGGTGCAAGAAAGGTGTGGCTAATCCCTGAACCACTTGCGGCTGCTATTGGGGCTAGGCTTCCAATTCACACTTCGGCTGGCAACATGATTGTAAATATGGGTGGTGGTACATCAGAAGTAGCAGTGATTTCGCTTAATGGTATCGTTGTATACAATTCTGCCAGGGTGGCTGGTGATGCTCTTAACGATTCAATAATTTCCTATATGCGCAAGCATCATGGACTTCTGATTGGAGAGCAGACTGCCGAGGAGATAAAAGTCGAAATCGGTAGTGCTCTTCCTGTAGATAAGCCA
Organism: Candidatus Dojkabacteria bacterium; assembly: GCA_016932785.1. Classification (GTDB taxonomy): domain Bacteria; phylum Patescibacteriota; class Dojkabacteria; order SC72; family JAFGCJ01; genus JAFGCJ01. The sequence goes on from JAFGCJ010000007.1 coordinate 58,330, forward strand.
AAGAAAATGGAAGTTCGTGGTCGTGATAGCTCGACTGGTCTGCCGCGGGCAATTGTTATCGATACTAATGAGACAGTAGAAGCGATGAAGACAAGTTTAAATCAGATAATACGGTCTGTGAAAGAAGTGCTTGAGAAGACTCCGCCCGAATTGTCCTCCGATGTCATTGATCGCGGAATGGTTCTTAGTGGTGGTACTGCTATGTTGAGAAATATTGATGGTCTTCTTACTAAAGCGACCGGTGTTCCTGCTCATATAGCTGAGGATCCTATGTTTTGTGTTGTTAGAGGGACCGGTGAGGCCTTGAAACATCTTGATATCCTGCAGAAAAGTTTAAGCAGCTAAATTTCTCAATTTTGATTATGGTATCTGTTATTGTCCCAGCCTACAGAGAAGAGAAGTCTATAGGTAAGGCCTTGAAGATAATTATCGACCAGTTGGGAGAGCTGGGTCAGGACAGTGAGTTGATACTTGTTTGTCCGGATACCCAGACTAGGGATGCGGCACGGAGGGTTGTCGAGGAGAAGAATTTTCAAAATTTTGTTTATATTAAGGATAAACCGGGTAAATATGGTAGCGGTAAGATCAACGCCCTTAATCTTGCGTTTGAGAGGGCTATGGGGGATATTCTTGTTTGTACAGATGCGGATGTAGTGATCGGTGACAAAGCGATACCTGTACTCCTGAAACATTTTAGTGATAAAAAGATTGGCGGGGTGACCGGGAGGCCGGTTTGTGCTAATGATCGAAATAACATTTATGGATACTGGGGGCATATGTTTATGGATGCTGCCCACAGACGGAGAATGGAGACTCTTGGAAAGGGGCGGATATTTCATCTGAGCGGCTATTTATTGGCGATGAGGAATTTGAAGTTCCAGATACCGACTGGGGTTCTCGATGATGTTTATATTTCGTATAAACTTGCAGATTTAGGGTATAAGCTTGCGTATGAACCTGATGCGAAGGTGTTTGTTAGGCAGCCTGGCAACATAAAAGATTGGCTGCGACAGAAAATAAGATCGGTTTCGGGGGAGAAAGACATGTTGGAATATTTCGAAAATAGTGATGAGTGTTCATCTAGGTCGTTTTCAAATGAATTGAAGTATATCTTTTATCCGTTATCATATGCTTCGACTTTGAAAGAATTTTTTTGGGGGCTTTTGCAATATCCCGTAAGATTGTATACTTGGGTGATGTCTTGGTGGTTGACGAGGGTTCGGGGTAAGAAGCCAGGGGAAATATGGAAGAGGGTAGACACAACCAAGTAGGTCTATTTTAAATAGAGGCATATTGGAACCGTCAAGTAAAACACCGTAGTATGGGCGTCGCGCGGCATATTTAGCAGACCAACCACACGACTGATGATGCGCTAATTTATTAAATAAATAGTAATGTTCGGCAAAAAAAATAAAGAGATGTCCTTAGAAAAAGTATCTGAATTGTTATCAGGGGTAGCAACCCCCTTAAGTCTGTATCTTGTTCCTACGAATTTGGACTCAGAAAGAAAAAAGTTCTTTGGAAGTTCGAGTTACAATCCGCAGTTTAAATATAGACGACCTAAGGCTGTGTCTAAAAACAATGGCATTTTTGATAAGTTATCTGGTTTGGAGTCAGTTAAAGGTGTTGATCCAGAAATATCGAAATTCATAGTTGAGGTGGTCAAACATAAAAAGCAAGCTTCTGGCTTGCTTGATGCGATAGGGGACGATTCAAGATTTGTAGAAATTTCAAAGCAGAGATTTGGTATTCCAACATATCTTCTTTTTAAGAAGGCGTGCAAAATTCTTAGGAGAAGATATGGTGATTTGAATTTAGCGCCTAGAGATGCCAAACTTCGAGAAAAAAAATTGAAATATGACGATCTGGTTCCGGTTTTTGAAGAAGTTTTTAAGGCTCTGGGTCTTGAGGAGTGGACTCTTGATAAGTCAAAAGCGATCATCAGATCTGGGTTTAGAACGGCAGTTAAAACAAAAAGGATAATGGTTGATCCAAATATTTCGGTGAGTGCTGAAAGGCTAAGGAAGACTATTATTCATGAGGTGGCAACTCATGCTTTGAGAGGAAATAATGGGTTTGGTACCGGTTATGAGGTTTTTGGTAAGCCGAATCTTGCGGAATGTCTGGATGATGAGGAAGGGTTAGCCTTGTTTAACGAGGAGAAATTTGGGGTTTTGCGAAAGACTGACATCAAGAAAAGGGCAGCATATGTCTATGCTTTGCACTTGGGGAAAAGTCATTCTTTCAGGGATGTTTTTGATGCGCTTAGATCCTCGTATGCGAGGATGAGTGCTTTTGATGTTGCCTACCGAATAAAAAGAGGAATTTCTGATACTTCGAAGCCTGGTTGCTATTTTAAAGATGTAGTCTATTTAAGGGGTTTTCTTAAGGTAAGGGAGAGACTGGCAGGGGATGAGGTTAGCTATGCGAATATGTATGCGGGAAAGATACCCTTAAGTCATTTGTATCTTGTTGAGGAGGGGGTAATTCCTAAACCGCGGGTTGTTCCTCAGAAAGATATCTTCGAGAAAGTCTTTAAAAAAGCTGGTCTTATTTAGCTTTTTGTGAGTTTAAAGGCGAAATTATCTGAAATTCGTGACGTTTTTTTATCGAAGTGAGATTCTCCATTCTTGTACAAGTGTTGGATCTAGCCCGGTCCTGTAGGCAGCAGCAATGGTTGAGGCAGACTCTCCATCCATGAGTCCTCCTTGTATATGTTCACTTCCGAGTACTATGTGGAAAATTTCATGGGCAATTGTGGGGTGAGGAATATTTTCGTATGCAGGTCCACCGGTGGGGAAAACACTTAAGCCTTCTACAACAGTATAGGCACCTTTAGGCTGAAAATTGGGATCAACCGGGTTTGGGAAATTGCCTGTTGGTGCATTTTGAGTTCTGGCAAACAGTAATATTGTTGCTGTGTCAGTGAATCGATCTTTTAGCCGTCCTTCGGTAAATGCATGTATCTGAGATTCAAGTATGTCATTGTCCGGGCTGTATTCTGGGCCATCAGGGTCAATCATTGTCATTACCGGTCCTATCCATTTTGCTCGCTCATATTCTGTATAGTGAGAAGGTTCTGTCAAAATCGTTTCTACTGATGCAGCTATTGTAAATGTAAGATGATCTGATGAGGGATCAAATGCAGTAATATTTTCGTCGTATTCTTGAGATAACCAGACCGCGGCTTCGGCAAGCTCTTCGAGGTGCTGGGCAATTTCTTCTGGACTCCAGTCTTCTGTGTTTTGTCCTGGATTCGCGCTTTCCGGAAATACTGTTCGTAAAAGGACGTTGCCATGGATTTTCTTTCCCGATTCGTGCATTGCGGTGGGTTTCGGAAGGTCAGGTGTTGGTAGTACAGACTCTGGCGGAGTAGGGTCTAAAGGTCCGTCGGAAACGACCGCACATCTACCAGTGCAGAAGTCGTTTGCTAATTGCAAGAAGAAATCCCTGTAATAAGGCATTCCTCCATAAAGGCTCTGCTGTTCTTGGGGTTGATGAAGTGTTATCCCTTGAGGTAGTAAGTATCCCAAAGGTAGGTTTGTCAGCATACCTCCATTAGGAAATATTACAGCTACCTTGCCGCCCTGGGCTCGTATGTCATTGGCATATATTTCTATTTGTTCTCTTGGAAGGTTTCGTGGAAATGTGAGTAATGATGGAAGTTTTTTTCCGTCGTCCGGTTCTTTTTCCTCCGGGTTAAGGGATGGTTCGGGAGCTTTTGTCTCTTGTAGCTCAGGAGTCGCTGTGTCGTTTGGAAATCCTGTTGGAGTAGGGGGTACTGGGGGAACGGAGTTGGGTTCTCTGGATAGGCCTTCTATTAAAGCAGGGCCGAAAAGAGCACCTGCCCCTAAGGCAGCAGCTCCTATTCCTAATACTCCCAACCTTATAGCTAGAACCTTGTGTCGTGTGCTTGCTTCAGAAGAAACGGCAGCTTGTGCATTTCTTGCGACCTGTTCTCCAGCCGTTACAATACGGCTAATCTCTGTTGCAGCCTCTTGTCCTCCTAGTTGTGGTGATGCCTCTCCGGTTGCCATAAAATTAAGATTTATCTAAATTTGCCAGATTGTCATAAAGCTCGGCTCTGAACCTGATAAAGTATTCTTTAAGTCTCGGTTGAAACTGGTCGCCTAGAAGCATATAGAATAGATCTATGACATTATCGGTATATCTGGAGTTGTCGAGTTCTGACAGCATGTACTCTACTTGTTGCTCGCTAAGATCCTTTATCATATTTGCCATAAGATATTCTGAAAAGTATCTTTTAAGTTGCGGAGTTATTTTTTGTATGTTCTCTTCGGGAAGATTATCTAGACCGAGAAAACTTATAAATTCTTTGTCGTTCAAGGGTTTTTGGGTTATTTACTTTACTTGCATAATTTTACTATGAACAACTCTATGGGTCAATTTTATTTCTAGGAGGGTTCTGAATTTTCTCGGTATCGTCCAGACGTTTTTTAAAATTGACTTTTGGCTGTCGTCATGTTATTTTTCTATTAGTTAAAGTACTGCCTAATAATAACGAATGAACCTTGTCGAAAGAAGTAGTCCAACGGTAAGACTGCCCGGGGTTTTATCTTTGAAGCTACTGCCC
>JAFGCJ010000002.1 GCA_016932785.1 Candidatus Dojkabacteria bacterium
AATAATTTCTATAGATATGGCAGCTGAGGTTTATGCGGCTGTCGGTGCCTTTTTTATGTCGAGGTTTCTAGCACGATGTTCCGGAGAGACTCCGTTCAAAACAGCCAGTGCTACCGTGCTGGGTCAAAGAGATATAGCAATTGCATTTACGTCGGCCGATGGGAGAGCGGCAGAGATCGATGGGCCAATGGATGTTCATCCGGATCGTGCAATAGAATATGCATTATACAAGATTGTGGAGATGCATTTCGCAAGAATGTTTGAAGTTTCCGACAGTGGAGCTTTACTGGCTGCTTTACGTGAAAGGTGTGATGGCCTTATGCGGCATTAGTTGCCTTTGGTCTTTAGATACTTGAAGATATCCGAGGCTGCAACTGCACCTTCCGCAGAGGCTGTAACAATCTGTCTGAACTTGTTGCTTCCAGTTGTTACGTCTCCTGCTGCCCATATTCCTTCTACACTGGTCCGTTGTTCTTGAGTGATCTCTATATATCCTTCAGGGTCTGTTTTTATCTCCAGGTGATTTATTAGTGCTTTTCCTGGAGCTGAGCCTATTTCTATAAAGAGACCATCAACTGCAAGTTTATTACTTCCGTTGTATTCCCTGTCGAGTACTATGAATTCCAATTGGTCCTTTCCTCCAAGTTCTACGATATTTGTATTGAATATGACTTCAATTTTATCGTTTGATAACACGTCGTTTACCCACGTTGATTCTCCCCTGAGCTCCTCACCACGATAGATTTGATAGACTTTCTTTGCCATTTGTGAAAGGTATACGGACGCACTATTTGCTGCATCTGATCCTCCTACTACAGCTACCACTTTGTCTTTGAAGAATGCTCCGTCACAGGTGACACAGTAGGATACGCCCTTACCCAGCATCTCATTTTCACGCTCGATTCCAAGTTTTCGATGAGATGTTCCTATCGCAAGTAGAATAGTCTTTGCTGAAATTGTGCCGTTTCTTGAGGTCTCGACCGAGAAGCCGGGTTCTTTTTTTTCAATTTTGATAACCTTATCTGTTAGAAATTCTGCTCCAAGACTTTTTGCATGTTCGCTAAACATTTGCATGAGCTCTATTCCAGATTTTTCCGTTATGCCCGGGAAGTTACACACTTTGTGGGCTTCGCCTGCCTGGCCGCCCATAAGTTCACCTATGACAATGTGATTGATCTTATATCTAGATGCATAGATTGATGCAGTATAACCCGCAGGGCCGGCTCCGATTATGAGTAAATCTGTTTCCATCGGTGATTCATTCGTCAAGTAAAATAATATTCTACAAGAATAAATTTACAAAATCTCCCATGATGTTGTAAAGCTTCTGTATTCCTGAGATTGAATCAGGTTTAATCTCCTCATAGCTTTCTGGCATTGAGAAATTATAATCGTCATAGTAGAAATCAAATTCCCCATTAAAGTCAGGGGATTCTGTATCTAGCATTTGGGGTAGTTTTTCATCTGTGTCCAGCCAGAGTATAGTCACAACCGTTGCCGATCCGGAGTTGTCGGTGATGATATATTTGTGGCATTTCATTTCTCTACAATTATCAATGCCCTTGTACTCTACTTCGACGTCTTCTTCCTGAGATTTTTCATCTAGATCCTCAATCATGTTATTTGGATCTGTTTCGTTAACTTCAGAGTAGACACTGTAAGCATCGGAGTCTTCTTGCAACTCAAATTTCGCCGTATCTTCACCATTTGAAACATAGATGTTCTCCTGGTTGTCTTCTTTTTCAGTATAAAATTGTAGTGTTTCACCCTCGATTTCGATTTCAAGAAAATACCTGCTTTGTCCCGTAGTTTTAGCATTAATGTCGGCGTTATATGTTCGGCCGTTGCTTTGAAATTCAACATTACCTTCTGCTCGAGTTCCATCTGCTTTGGAATAGTCAGAAAATGCTTTTTCTAAAACGTCCTCCTGCTCATCTACTGTTAGCTCTTTTTCTTTGGAGCTTGTTGTCAGACGCTCGAAGGTTTTACTTGTGAAAAACCATACTGCACCGACTCCTAGAATCAGAAACGCTATGACAATGAGAAATATCTGATCCTTTTTCATACTGATATAGGGATGAATTTAAATTTTCTGATCTTCAATTTTCTTGAGTATTTCGTTTTGATTTGTTTCTATATAGTTGCCTTCGATCAGGTTTAGATTCTGCTTGATTTCTGCAGTAAATAGACCCTCTATTATAGATACATCCTGGCTTGTACACATCAGAACTGTGCTGGAGAGCTTGTTATTTCTGTAGAATTCTTCTGCTTTTGAAACAACCTCTTTAAAGAAGCGTTTTTTATGTTCATCAAGTGTGTACTTCTCCTCAGATATGCCTCCGCCTCCTGAGCTCCGAAAGTTACCAGCTCTATCGTTCCACTCTATTGATGGAGTTATTATATCTTGCTCAACCATTTTACCGTCAATGATTCCTATTATCCTGGCGTGTTTCTGGTCAACAATTAGAATAAGTGTTCCGCTGAGCCTTTCGAGAGTATGGGAAATGTTTAGCTGAGGCATATAGCTTGTGATCAAATTTATAATATCTAGATTGTATGTTTTTGGAGATTGTTTGTCTATTTTGGGGGTTTGTAGCTGTCTGGGCGGAGTTCTAGAGAATTTCCCATTCTTCTATTGGGCCTGGAACAATTTTGAATAAAGGATGAGAGTCAATTTGTTTGATCTTTAGCATATTTGAGTAGAGCTTGGGGTTTCTGGTTTTAATTTTTTGTGTCAGATGATCAAATTCGAAAGTTATCTGACCTGAATTAACAGGGATCTTTGCGTCAGGTTTTTGTGACTTGAATTTGGTAGGGTCAAAATGGTATCCCCTATCCTGAGATTCAAGGAAGATATACTTGATATAAAGATTGATCATCTTTTGTGGATTTTCGGTTTTTCTAAACCGTGTCAGTTGAGGATGATTTCTGTAACCAGTCGTTTTTTCTTCGAGTACAGCCTTTGCCAAAAGAGATTCGCGCCACAACGCAACTAGGCCCTTTGAATCGAGGTATTTGGGATGTATAGACCATAGGCGCAATTTGGGCCGCTACTTATCTAATATCTCTTCTATTTCGTTTCCTATCTCGTCATTGAAACCGGAGAAAGCTTTGTCACCAATAAATATCATAGGATAATAACCAAATGAAGGCGACACTCCTTCACTATCACCTTCGTGATTAAGCTTATACTCCTCAAGCAGTTCTACAAAGTCATCATCAGTAGTTAGGTGTTCTTCGTAACTAATATTCTCATTTTCGAAGAATTCTATAGCGTCGATGCACATAGGCCCTGTTCCATTATGAAACATAATTACCTGTATGTCTTCGGAAGAGTCGTCTGTTGTAGACGGCTTGTTCTCTTCTTCCTCTTGAGTGTTATCGGTTATTGCAGTGTCAGAATCAGAGTTGTCATTTTCGTTGGATGTATTTCTAAGGACTCCTATGGTTATAATGATAGCTATTCCAATAATTGAAACGCCAATCACTCCTAGTGTTACCTTTTCTTTTTGAGTCATGCTCATTAGTACATTCTATCGATCTTAAGGTAGATCTTCGACTGCGCATGGATTGTCTACTACGTCTTCATCGACATGTTCATCACTTTCTACGTGCTCTAACATCTGAGGTGTATATGGAGCATTATGATTTTGGGGAATTTTGTAGTACGGCATTTTGTAATCGGTGTTCTCCATCATTTCATCCAGGGTTAGCCATTCGATATCCTCATTGCTGTCCCAGAATTTTATCCACATATCGAGCCAACTTTGGATGTATCCTCCGATGTTTGTGTGAGAAACCGGTGTGACTTTGTCGTATCTCTTTACTGCATCAGCAAGATCTTTCTCCATATCAGAAGGCTCTCCTTCTCTTGTCCAGTAGCTGTAGTCGCATAGACTTCCATATTTGAACTCCACGGTTTCGATGTTTGATATAGATAGGAGTTTAACGTCGTAGTCTTCGGGGTCGTAGACTGAAGCCTTTGTACCAGTGGTTCCGCGTGCGGTTACGTATGGAATTCCTAGTTTATCTGCTACTTTCGCTGTATTTTCGTCTGAGGCCATGAATCTCGAGCCGACTATTTTTAAAGGCTCGCCTGTGCATGCCTCGATGTCTGTTTTTATCTCAGAGATTATTTCATATTGCTCGTCGTATGGTATATCCCAGAGTGCCTCTTCAGTGTGTGATCCTATGATCTCCATGTCGTATTCCATTAGTTTCTTTATGGTGTCACAGTTTTCCTGGACAAATTCGGGAGTTGCGAGAAGTGCTGATGGAATGTCGCGTTTTGCTAGCTCGTTGACGAAGTTAGTAAGGCCTACCGTGTCCTTGTATTCTATAAGTATCATTAGGCCTTCTGTTTCAGTGGCTTCCTCTTGACTTTCTTCCTCTTCTTCATCTTCGTTTGTTTCGCATGCGTACTCGCGAACCAGAAAGAATTCTACGGTAAGCAGTGCGAGTACTGCGCCGATGGACCCAAGAATAATAAGTAATTTTTTGTTCATTAGTAATTAATTAATAAATTACTTTAGCCTGAAGGTTTTGTCTTCAGGGGTCAATATTCATAGTATATAACTTTTTTTGTTTGTCAGTTGCAGTCGGCGCTTTTATTATTAAGTAGGTCAAGGATTGTAGAAATGCATTTTCTTTTTCCGTCTTTTATTCTATAAATGCTATGTCTCCCCTTTTTCCGGTTTTCAAGAACGCCGAGTTCAGTAAGAGTTGAAAGGTGATGGGATAGCAAGTTATGTCTGATCTTCAGCTCTCTTACCATCTCGCAAACACAGGATTCGCTTTTATATAGATAGGTGAGAATTTTAATTCTTTTGGGTTCGAGTACTGCTTTTATTGTTTTTATTCTAACCTCAGTTGTCACAGAATCGATGTGGTTAATATTTCAGCTGGCGTTGAAATATATAATATTATGATAGTTTTCGAATGTCAAATTGAGTTGCTTAATTGCACTTGTCTGGTGAGGATTTGGCCCCATTCGGTATATATTGATATTGGGTATTGACCCATGTAGAAATTTGTGGTATTATTGGTGTGGGTATTCACCCATATTTAAATTATAACCTTTACAATGATGCCTTTAAGAGATGGAACAGGACCAACTGGTCAAGGACCGGTTGCCGGAAGAGGAGCTGGTAGAGGAACCGGCAGAGGTGCAGGACGAGGAATTGGTCTAGGTGCGGGAAGACGCGGTCTTGGTGGAAGTACTGAATGTGAATGTCCAAGCTGCGGTCATAAGCAACCTCATGCAAGAGGTATTCCCTGCTCTCAGGTTAAGTGCCCCAAGTGCGGTACTCCTATGAGAGGTGCCTTTTGTAAATAGTTGTATTGTAAGATTGAAATACTGCCCTTAATTAATTTATTTATATAGTAGATGAGAAGACGATATAGAAGAAATCTCGGCTTTGATTTTTGTAGAAGATATTTCAAACCGAGAGGTATTCCTTTATCGAGCTTGGATGAGGTGACTATCACCGATGAAGAGCTTGAGACAATGAGACTTCGTTATGTTGAGAGGCTTAATCAAGATGAAGCTGCTAAACTAATGAAGATATCTCAGAGCCAATATCAGAGAGATCTTTCAAATACATTGAGTAAGATCACAACAGCTCTGATTGATGGAAAGGCGATACATATAGAAAAAATAAATAAATTTTCAGGAGTTAACTCGATGAAAGTAATGATTCCTATGGATTCAACCAATAAGTCTGCCAAGATCTCTAGTGTTTTTGGCAGATCAAAATACTTTGCCCTGTATGATAAAGAATCTGGTGAGCTAAGTTTTGTCGAGAATCCTGGTAGCTCTCAAGCCAGAGGTGCCGGAATGACCGCCGGACAGTTTGCCATAGATAACAATGTTTCCAAAGTTGTGTCGGGCAATATTGGTCCAAACGCCGAGAGTGTTCTAAGACAAGGTGGTATCGAAATAGAGACACTTGATGATCCTAACAGATCATTGGAGGACATAATTAAATCTCTATAACAACTTTAATATGAAGGAAATTGCTGTTACCGGAGGAAAAGGCGGAACCGGAAAGTCGACTGTAGCGATAATGTTTGCTTTCAAACAAATAGAGCTGGGGAAAAAAGTTCTCTTAGTCGACTGTGATGTTGAATGTCCAAATGATCACATTCTATTGGGAATTAATGAGCTTAAGAATCCAGTAAGCAAGACGACCACTTTTTATCCAGTTATTGATGACGATAAATGTACGAAATGTGGGCTTTGCGTGAGAAGTTGTCGAAGCTCTGCCCTCTTTCAGCCTGGCGATAGTGTTCCGGTTCTAAATAAGGATTTGTGTAGTTCATGTGGGGTGTGTTGGAATGTGTGTCCTAGTAATGCTATTAGCAAAGAAGAGGTTGTTAATGGTGAAATCTTCAGAAATGATATATTAGATGGTTTGACCTTGGTTACCGGGAGGTCTATACCGGGTGTTAGGGAAACCAGTCCTGTTGTTGAACAGGTTCGTGATTATATTGATGGATTGAAGTCGTCCTTTGATTTGGTAGTTATCGATACTGCCGCAGGAGCACATTGCACAGTCATGAGGGCCCTGGAAGATGTTGAGAAGGCGTATTCTGTTACGGAGCCTACTCCACTTGGGGCTCATGATCTCAGTGTTATTCTTAGGGTTCTTAAAGTTTTGAAAGTTCCTTCAGATATAGTCCTGAACCGTAGTGACATAGGAAATAAAGCGTTGATAGACGAAGTAGCGAGGAAACACGGTTCAAATGTATGCTGCGAGATTCCATATGACGACGATCTTGCTAGATTTTATTCTGAAGGAAATTTTTTGGAGCACCGTTTGTCTATTAGTAAACTTTTGAAGTTATACAAATCACAATGAGAATTACCGTTCTGTCAGGAAAAGGAGGCGTAGGAAAAAGTATGTTAGCATCATCTCTTGCTATACTTTTCTCAAAAAAGTTCAATGTTATTGCTGTAGATTGTGATGTCGATGCGCCCAATCTTGCCCTTTGGCTGGGGATAGACAATTCGAAGAAAGGTGGGGCCTTTAAGAGCTATATGATTAGTACCGTAGAAAAACCCATTATTGACGAAGATGTGTGTACAAAATGTGGAAAATGTTTGGACGCTTGTAACTTTGGTGCTTTGAGCAATGGCAAAAGAGCAGTTGAGCTTATTCCGTACAGGTGCGAAGGATGTGGTCTGTGTGAGATTATTTGCCCGGTTGACGCTATTGAGATGAAGAAGGTTGAAAACTGTACTCTATCCCATTACGAGACTGAGTATGACTTTCCGGTTGTTCAGGGTCAAATCGAACCCGGAGAGGCAGAGTCTGGTGAGGCCGTTACTGAAATAAGAAAGTATGCTGATACCCTTTGTAAGAAAGACGCTGTTATTATTCAGGACGGAGCCGCTGGAATTGGGTGCCCTGTTATTGCCTCGATTGTTGGAAGTGACTATGTAGTTGCTGTTGCCGAATCATCAATGTCCTCTTTCTCAGATCTAAAGAGAGCACTTGAAGTAGTTAATCAATTTAAAATTCCTTATGGAGTGGTTGTCAATAAATACGATCTCAACAAGAACATTTCAAATGAAATAATGAAGTTTGCTGGTGATCGATATCTTGGAGGTATTAACTATCATAAAGATGTTATAAAGAGTATCGTTGATCTCAAACCGGCTGTGGAAATGGGAGGAAATGTAAGAAAAGAGCTTGAAGATATTTTTCAAAATGTATTGGAGTCGACAAAGGGTCTTTTTTGATTTAGTCATGGCTTACTTCCAGAAATCGTTTTCATACTCCTTCATCAGGGTCCTTGCTCCGTGTTGCTGGCAATCAATTCTTTGAGAGTTGTCTATCAGGGAGGTTCTGAATCCGCCTATCGCGCGCTCCGGGTCGTCTAGATAGAAAGAATTTTTTTTAGTATATTGGGCTAGAAGGAGAAATCTTGTACCGTTCTCTATTGATTCTCGGTACATTGCAATGTGTTCGTTGTCATTTGTATCCAGCGCTAATTGGTATGCATCGTTAATACCCTCAAGATAAGTTGTTGTAGATACAGTTTTGGGGGTGTTTGTTTTGTGAAATCCGCCTACTTCGTCATAATAGGGGGATGATTCTATTTGATGATTATTGATCAGCCAATCGTTCATTTCGAAGATGAAGTCTTTAAGTTTGCTGTCTTCTGTCTGTTCGTACAAAAGAGTGTAGGCCTGGGTGTGCCAGGGAATCATTGCCGTGTTCTTATCGTCGCGCCAATATTGTTGATAAAATGGAAATGCCTTTTCAACAGCAGTTAGATATTTTTCTTCTTCAGTTTCTTCGTATATCATCATTAGAGCGAGCATTGCTTCCCCTGGGTAATATTCTTCGCCGCTGATGTTTTCTGTATTGAAATGGGTATAGAATTCTCCATTTGATTTTTGGCGGGAAAGAATGCCTTCCGATAATTTTGTAACCCATGCATCGCGATTGGGATAATCAGGTTTGTTAAGTAGGACCATTATGATGAAGGCATTGTGTGCAATTTTGGGTTTGTCTCCGTCGGAGCTAGCTATGTAACAGTAATTGTCTTTACACACTGCTCGATCTAGGAAGTAGTCAAGCATATTGTTTGTCTCTTCGTTGAGAGTGTCGTCGTTAAGAAATCCTCCAAGCTCTGCTGCAGCCCAGAGCGAAGCAGTCATACGGGTGTCATTTGTACTTTCGGAATAATTATCAGAACTTGGATAATACTCATATTGAAATCTTCCTGTTGTTTCGTCAGTATTTTCTGCGAACCAGTCTTGTATGAGTTTGATTCGCTCAAGTATGAGATCGTTATCGATATCCTCGATTTCTAGTAACTCGTTATAGCGGTAATATCTGGTATATTCACCATTTCTATTGCCCTTGAATGTGAGTGTGTCATAAATGTAGATATCTGTGTCGTCATCCATATAACATTCTGCTTGAAGACCTGCTTTGTCACAAAGCTGGTCCATCATTAGTTCGAACGAATAATTCTTATCTATGGCTACGGACTCTTTGTAGTAAGCTGAACCATTGGGGCTGACAATTTCAATGGCATGGATTCCGAGTTCCACTGTATTTTCAAGTTCTTCTTTAGTTCCACTTATTTTCCTCCTATTGTAAAAAAAGGTCAGGATTGTCTCTACATTGTCGACTTCGCTCTCTGTGAGCTTTCCTCCAAATCGTTCGTCTTCTATACATCTGGTGACTGCTGTTTCGATGTCCTCGGAATATCTGTCATTGCCTGAAAGACTTGAGTTACCGGACTGACAGCATCGTGTCTGTCCATCAACTAGAAAGGTTACGAAAACCTTGTCATAATCTACTAGCTCCGGAAGATTGGTTTGTTCTTTCGGACTGTTGATAAAGTAGCGATCCAGTGAGTTGTATCCATATGAGAAGTAGTCACTAACAGCGTTGTCGTTGTATTCAGAAAACGGAACTAGATCTTCATCATCTAAGCTCTTTTCTCTGGCTCTCCAAATGAGTATAGCTATAATGTCAAATATTGCTGCAGCAATAACTGCGATTAATATAATCTTTAGGAGGTCCGTCTTTTTCCTTGAAATAGGTAGGATAAGTTTAATTTAGTAAATGCAACATTTTACCATGGGTTTATAATGGCTTTTTGTTCTTGGTAGGGAATTTTCTTGATAGTAGAAGAAGAAGTGATGTACCTAAGAGGTTTAGGATTCCGACTAGTATGAAAACTGTTTCGTAACCGAACTGAAATATCAAGAGGCTTCCTAGTGAAGCTGCTAAAGCTGAGCCAATGTCTGTTGTAGTTTGGTGAACGCTCCACTCGAGGCCCTCCTGATCTTTATCTATATTTCTTGTAAAGATTGCCAGCCAGGAAGGGTAAGCCATGGCACATCCGACTCCATATACGAACTGAATAAGAAACAGTTGAGTGGGGTGGTCGATGAGGGTGTAAAGGAAAGGAACCATAGAAACAAGTATTGAGCCAACTACCATAACGCGGTAGTCATCTCTGTCCCCTTTATATATGTCAATTATCCTTGCAAGAGGTATCTGAACAAAGCTTTTAGTCACAAAATATATGGTTGAAGCTACTCCAACTGTTCTAATGTCTGCTCCTTTAATCTGTTCAGTGAAGAAAACTGATATAACAGGATTTATTAGTCCCCACCCTGTAATTATGAGAATATCTGAGTATGTCAGAAGTCTTATTATTTTGTTGATGCTGCAAAATTTGAAGAACCTTTTGAGTTTCATTTTCTACTTCAGAACATCATAAGTTAGCTCAACAATTTTTTCGGTAATTTTCTCTACATTTGTGAGTTTAAGCCTTAGCTCAAATTGTGATTGTGAGAAAACAGGAATACCCTCCCCTAGTATAGTCGAGTTTACATCTAGAATTACTTTATCGATAAGATTTTCCTTGGCAAAAGAGCTGTTTAGTTTGGATCCTCCGGTTATTATTGCTTCTTCAAAACCTTCGGATTCTAGAATTTCCAGGGCGTGTTTGGGAGATTTGGCTAACTCAAAACCATGCTCTAGTTTGATGTTATTGTGTGAAACGACAATTTTTCTTGCACCTTCAAGATCAGATAAGTAGTCCCCTTCCCACTTCAGTACTTCTTCATACGTCTTTCGTCCCCAGATGAAGCATCCAACCTTTTTTACCAGTTGAACAAACTGGATCCAGTTTGCGTGCGGGAGAAAATCTTCGTTGCCAGATGGGGTTGCAATCATACCATTTGCGGAGATTGCCATTGTAAGGGTAACCTTCATACTTTTAGTTCATAACAAGCTAAGTGAGAGTTGTCATTAACATCCTAACTGGATTTATTGTGTCTGTCTAGTATTCTTTGGTCGAATTATTGAGGTATTCCTGCTTTTTCCTTAACAAGTTTGAGCTTTTTTACTATATCCTTCTTCTGGTCTTTATTAGGGATGTCATATATTTTTATGTGCCGAGCTGTCTTCCCGCTACCCTCGAACAAAGATACATCTTTCTCGGGAAGGTCAACAATTGACACTCCAAGATTCACCTGCTTCTTTAGAGAAGCGAGATAGAATCTTCCGCCGTCGTAGACCGGAACGCCCCACATGAAATCCTCTGTTATATCAGGGAATGTTGAGATTATGAGCTCTCGGAGTTCTTTGAGGATTTTTCTGTGCTTTGCGGGTTGCTTTTTGAAGTATTCTGCGACTTTTGAGTTCATTTTGTTAAGGTTTCAAATTATATCTTTTCTTTATTTCGTTTACAGATTTTCAAAGAAGATAAGCCTGTAGCCGTCGGGATCGTGTATTTTTAATTCCTTTTTGCCCCAGGGCTGTGAAATAGGTTCGTTTTCAAGTTTGAGTTGTCTTGCTTCCAAATCTTTTGTGAACTTATCAAGATCTTCTACTTCGAAATATATGAAAATTCCGTAGCCGTTTTTAGCCTTGTTTGTTGTTTCGTGGTCTTTTTCTCCCTCCATGAAGGCAAGTCGGTAATCGCCGAAGATAATTCGCGCCGAATTACCTTTCTGCTTTACTTTGAATCCAAGCTTCTTGTAGAAATCTGAGGTATTCTTTATGTTGCTTACTAGAAAGAGTGTTGAGTGAATTCGATTTGCCATTTTTATTTCTTGTTCATAACAATAATTTTGACTTGGCTTAAGTCGTGAAGTCCTTGTTTTCCATGTTCTCTTCCGAATCCAGAATGTTTGTACCCGCCGAAAGGGTTATGTGGGCATACATAATTAACTCCATTAATACTAATCTCGCCAGATTCAATAGATCTGGCTACCCTATCCGCTCTCTCCAGATCTTCTGAGAAAACATATCCGCCCAAGCCATATTCTGTATCATTGGCTAATTCAATTGCTTCAGCTTCTGTTTTGAATGATACGACTGGAAGTAGCGGTCCAAATACTTCTTCTTTCCATACACGCATGTCCCCGGTCACATTTGTTAATAGTGTCGGTTCAAAGTATGCACCTTTAAGATCTGCAGGCCTCTTACCTCCGGTAACCACGTCTGCGCCTTTATCAGTTGCGTCTTTAAGCTGTTCTTCCAGAAGTTTTACTTGCCTCTCGGCAACTAAAGGCCCGAAATAATTTGCCTTGTCAGTAGCGTCTCCTATTTTCTTCGACTCGATAGCCTGCTTTAATCCCGCAACTATTTTGTCGAATAGTGACTCGTGTACAATAAGCCTTTTAAGCCCATCACATGCCTGACCACAGTTAGTAAACCTTAACTCGAAGATATTTTGTACTGTTGGCTGTGTGTCAGCGTCTTCGAATACAACTCCTGGAGCAGAACCTCCAAGTTCCAGTAATACTTTAATGAATTTTTCGGCTCCTTTTTTATAGACTTCTTTACCAACTTTGTAGCTACCTGTGAAAACTATCAGGTCGATATCCTGATCTAAAAGCATGGCCCCGACCTTCCCGTCCCCGTATATCTCACTAAAAACACCATCGGGCAGACTGGATTCGGAGATTATATCTGAAATCAATTTTCCGCTCAGGGGGCATTCTTCGGAGTGCTTGAACACGACAGTATCACCGGCAATGAGACTTGGTACTACACCCCAGGACCATTGGCAGAACGGGAAATTCCAAGGCTGGATGACAGCGCTTACACCGTAGGGTTCGTAAACCACTTTGTGAATCTCGTTATCATCTTCGTGGGTAATCTCGTCAGCAAGAATTTTCTCGGCATTTTCGATGTACCACTTGAAGTAGTCAAATCCATCACCCATGTCAAAAAGTTTCTGGTCTTTTATAGGAAAGCCCATTTCAGTTGATACAAGATTACTAATTTCGTCACTTTTAGCATATAGTTTGTCGTAAACATCTTGTAGGTAATTGGCTCGTTCTTTTACGGAAAGCCTTCGCCATTGTTTAAATGCTTTCTTGGCATTGTCTACAGCCTGTCTGATCTCTTTTTCAGATGATATTCTTACAGATCCAATCTTCTCGAAGTTTCTTGAAGGATTGGTTGATATTAATTGAGCCATATGTATTTGGAGTGAATTTATTTTTAGAGTGTCTTGATAAAAATACTGCATCCCCGTTTCCATAGTAATTTTTTAGTGTTCCCATTCTGGAAAAACCTAGATTTTCATAGAAGTGTTGAGTGTCTTTCATAAGAACGTGTGTATTAACAATAAGACTCCTTGCACCATTTTCTTTTGAGACTTTCTCTGCTGTCTGGACGAGCCGTTTTCCTAGGCCTTTATTTCGATGTCCGGGGAGTAGTCCTAAGATGAAAAACTCATATTTCTTACCATCTGGCCATGATAATGGGTTTTGCATACCCACGATTGCCCCCCCTATAAATTTGTTGTTTTCGTGGGCGATTATGATGTGCGAGAACTTGAGGTAGTCTTTTAAGTTTTCTATACCGAACCATTCCCTAAATGCTTGGTCCTGCTCTTCAGTAAAATCTTGGCTGTCATTGCCTTTTAGTTCATCAAAACATGCTGTAAATAATTCCTCGAGCTTGGCTATATCGATGTTATTGTTTATTTCGATCCGCATGTTTACTCACATCCCGAGTTATTAATCGTCCTTTTCAAATCGGGGCGGCCGGACTCGAACCGGCGGCCTCTGCGTCCCAAACACAGCGTTCTAGCCAACTGAACTACGCCCCGAAGTACGAACTATAAATATAACACAAGAATGTTACCACATCATAATTCCTTTTTGCACTAGTCAAGATGTGTGATTTCAAACTGGCACAAAAAAGGGGTTTGTTAGAAAGTCAATAATATGATTAAAATATTGTTATGCCATTGTTACCATTCAAAAGAAAAAAGAAATCGTCCGACAATAAACTTATAAGAAGGAACAGAAAAAACGTATTGAGTCTGCTTCGCCGGTCTCAGAAGACAAATGCAACAAAGGCTATTCGTTCTAAGAAGAAAAGTAATAGATCTGGCAGATCGCAGCGGATGAAGAAGAAACTGTGGTCCAGGATCAAAAAATATCTTTTATACGTCATTCTTCTTGCGTTAGGAGTCGGTCTGATATTTGTTGCAGTAAGAAGTGTTTTAGATATTAAAGGTAGGAGTAATAATCAAGGTTCTGACATGATTATTATGACGTCTGATGAAGATGTGTTGGGAATTGATGGTGTTCCTTCCTATCCGGGTGCAGTTTTTATGTTCAGGAGGAATGTCAAGACTGACTTGGTACAGGATTTTTTGTCTAAAGGCAGATCTGCCTATATTATGCCGACCGATGCAGAATGGGATGATGTGAAAAAATACTACTCTCGTGAACTAGTGGATTTGGGATGGACGCATGAACTGTCTATTGATTTTGGTGACGAAAAAATGATGGATGGGGAGTATTACACTTTTGAACCAGATAGCGGTGTTGGTCAGGGGCTCAGAATTTATACGAAGTTTAATGATATATGGTATGAAACTATTACTGTGAGTGAGGCAAAGAGCGGTCTAGCTGACAGGTTTGCCCAAGAAAAGGAATTAGAGATGATAATTGAGATGAGTTCTGGAGATTCTCTTCCTGATAGCTATCCGTGGGCATTGGATTTCCCCAAAAAATGGAGCTATGAGATTAGAAAATCCGATCTACTTGATATCGAGCTCGTGGAATTTACCAGCAGTGACTCTGATGGGTCTCTTGTTATCGAACCTGTTGATTTTTCTAGTTTAGAAGGTCTTAAGACTATTGGAGTGTCTTTTGTTGAGGAGATCAATACCCACCGTGATAGTGAGGATAAGTTTGAGATTGTTAGTGACAGTGAAATTGAGGTGGCCGATCAGGATGGTGTCTTTTTTGAATTAAGATCAAGTACAGGGGAAGGGCGTTTGTGCGTAACGACTAATCCCAATAATGGAGTTGTTTATGCAATATTAACTTTGAATGGAGAAATAGGATTTTTCAATTATGTGCTTGATAATCTTGAGATTACCGGGGACTAGAGACTTGTTTTTTCGAGCGACTGCGAAGATTTTTTCCGTTGTAATTGGCTATTGATTCTGCTACTGTTTTGTTGTTAACGACATCGTTGATTTCCTCAAAGGATGCCATTTTTATCTTTGATATGGTTTTGAATTTTTTGATTAATTGTTTTTTTCTTCTAGGGCCGACACCTGGTATCTCATCGAGCCAGGATTTGGTTTGTAGGTATCGTTTCCCCTTTCTGTGGTGTTTTATTGCAAAGCGATGGGCTTCATCACGTAATAATTGGAATATAAACGGATTTTGGAATTTAAGTTTAACGAATTTTCCGCTAGGTTTAACTGTCCAAAACTCATCGAGCTGCTTTTTTCCTGCTCTTTTTAATCTTTTTCCTTTTGATATAGCGAGAAGACCAACTCCCTCAGGTACGATATCTTTGACGGCAGAGAGCTGGCTTTTTGCCCCGTCAAGAAGGATAAGGTCCGGCTTTTGCAGTAGGCTTTCATTCGACTCCTTGTTGTCGCTGTTGAGGTATTTGATTCTTCTTCTCAGCACTTCGTTCATCATTTTTGTGTCGTCTGCTTTGCCTTCAATGTCGATTTTGAATATCCGGTATTGAGAATTTTCGATATTTGGACCAATTGATACGGTCATTGAGCCGTAGGCTACTTCTCCTGCCAGGTTTGACATGTCGTAGCATTCCACCCTCATTTTCTTTAACTTTTCATCGGGAATATTGAGCGACAGTTTGCTCACGGCCTCCTTAAGGCCTTCGACGTACCTGATATTTCGAATTTTGTGAAATTCTGACTCTGTGTCTCCGAAATCAATATCAATTCTTTGGCTCAAATATCTTAGATCTGAAATTTTGTCCCTTAATTCTGCAGCTTTCTCGAATTTCTGTGTTTTGGAATATTTCGCCATCTTGTCCTCCAGCTCTCTGATTTGGTTTTTCTTCTTTCCTTCTAGTGTTTTAATAAGATTTTTGATGTTCTTCTTGTACTCCTGAGAGGTAATTAGGTTGTCGCAGGGGCCTGAGCATGTGCCAAGATGATAGTAAAGACATATCCTATTGTTTTTTACTTCATCAGGTTTTCTTAGGGGGTAGAATTTCAGCTTGCAGTCGGCAAATGGATATAATTTACGTAAATATTTAAGCATCCTTTTCATTGGACGGCCATCTGGATATGGACCAAAATATCGTCCGCTTTTTCCTGGGTCGCGAGTAGTTCTCACCCTGGGAAAAGGACTGTATGTGTCAATGTAAATCCATGCATATCTCTTGTTGTCTTTTAATGAAGCATTATACTTGGGTTGGTATTTCTTTATTAAGTTAGCCTCGAGAATAAGTGCCTCAATCTCATTTTCTGTTTCTATCGTTTTTACGTCAAATATGTGAGGTATCATCTGTTGGATCCATGGTCTATCTGTGTGATTTGATGTGAAATAGCTTTTCACCCTTGACCTTAGACGGAGAGCTTTTCCAACATATAGTATCTTTTCTCTCGAATCTATGAATTGGTAAATGCCTGTTTTATTTTGTATCTGCTCGATCTTTTGCTGAAGTTTTTTATCCATTTATACCCTAAAGTATAAATCTTTTTGGGGTTTTAATAAAACAATAATGAAAAAACTGATGTGCGATATTTTGGTGAAGTTTTTCAGTCTACTCTATTCTAAAAGGCTCAATTATCTCTTTTACCTCGTCTGTAAGCTCGATACCACGTTTAAGCTGCATTGTTTTTACGTCATCTCCGTCGGGAATGGATATCATTACGGGTGTATCGCCGGGGTTTTCTTTTAAGGCTTGCTTAAGCCTCTTTATATCATCTTTGTTAGCGTTCGTAGGTATTCTCAAACTAAGTCCATCAGAAGACTTTGTAGCTTTGTCTAGATCAATGACTCTTAGCGAATCACAGATAATGCTTCTCGTTCCATCGCGAACATTAACCTTTCCTATAAATATGGTCGGAGTGCTCTCTTCAAGATTTTTTGAAAATTTTTCATACGTACTGGGAAAAAGAATTACCTCAATCTCACTGGTCTGATCTTCTATGAGGAGAAAGGCCATACGTTTATTTTCTTTCTTTGTCGAAATAGCTTTTATATTGGTTATAAGCCCGCATGCTTGTACGTGTGCATTTGGTTTCATCTGTTTTATTTCAGAAATATCCTTGACACCTATTGCTGAAAGGTATGACTTAATTCTTCCAAGGGGATGGGCGGTAATATACATACCTAGAAGTTCCTTTTCCCATTCGATTTTGTTTGTGTCTGTGGCTGGCTCAACCTGTGGAAGTGGTGTCGGAGTAATCTTATGAGTCTGGCCTTCCTCTTTGCCCATAGAAAATATGTCAATCTGACCCTCTGCTTCAGAATTTTGTCTCTTCTTATAAGTCTCATGCATGGATGGGAGAGCGGCAAGTAGGCTGTTTCTTTCTCCAAAGTTGTCCAGAGCTCCTACTTGAACCAGATAGCTTATGGTTTTCTGGTTAATTTTATTAAGAGGAATTCGATACAGGAAGTCATCAAAGTTCTTGTATGGTCCGTCTTTGTCTCGAATATTTATGATAGTTCTGACTGCTGATTCACCGATATTCTTGATTGCCGCCAGGCCAAATCTAATGTTGTATTTCTCTTCAATGGAAAAGCCAGATTTGCTTTTGTTTACGTCCGGAGGAAGGATGTTTATCCCTTTTCTGTTACACTCCGCAATTATAAGAGAAATTTTATCGAAATCGTCGATTTCAGACTTGAGTAGTGCTGCCATAAATTCCACAGGATAATGAGTCTTTAGGTAGGCCGTTTGAAAAACGACTAGAGCATAGGATGCTGCATGTGGTTTGTTGAAAGCATAGTTTGTAAATGGAATGAATAGTTCAAACAGTGCCTCGGCTTTCTTTTCTGAGAGTCCGTTTTCCTCGAATCTCTTTAGTAGGTCGTCCTTCATATCAAACAATATCTCGGGTTTCTTTTTACCGGTAAACTTCCTCGCTTTGTCGGCTTCTGGCCAGGTCATTCCCGCAAGTGCTACTGTTGTCATCATTATATCCTCTTGATAAACAAGGAGTCCGTATGTAAGTGAGAGAAAGTCCTTCATTCTTGGATCAATGAAAGTAACAGATTTTTTCCCGGATTTTCTGTCGGCATATTCTTGTTGAAACTGGTTTGGTCCTGGTCTTACAAGAGCTAGAGATGCTGAGATATCAAATATTGATTCTGGTCTAAGAACTTTCGCAGTGTTTTTCATGGGACCTGTCTCTAGCTGGAAGACCCCAAGAGTATCCAGATCTTTTATCAATTTGTATGTTGCTTCGTCATCAAGAGGGAATTTTGTTGGGTCAATATCAATTCCTCTTTCTTCTTTAATGATTTTTACTGATTCTGAAATAGTATCTAGACCGGTAAGACCAAGAAAGTCAACCTTGAGAAGCTTTAATTCCTCGAGTGAGTCCATTTCGTATTGAGTGATCATTCTGCCGTCTTCGCCTAGTGTTTTATCCCAGATTACAGGGCAATAGTCGACTATTGGTCCTGGCGTGACCAGGATTCCACATGCATGTATTCCCTGGCTTTTGGCGACACCCTCGATTTTTTTTGCGGTATCTATCAATTTCGCCGCGTCGGGGTCTTGCTTGGTTAGCTCCTTTAATTCTGGAACTTCTCTTAGTGCCCTATCGATATCTACTTTTGCAAGTCCCTGTCCAGATGGCGGAATCAATTTTGCTATCCTGTCTACATATGCCAGGGGAAGTCCCAGTACTCGTCCGGCATCTCTTATGGATCCTCTGGCCTGCATTCTTCCAAAGGTAACAATATGGGCTACCGATTCTTTGCCATATAAATCTATAGCGTAGTTAATAACCTCTTCTCTTCTTGAGCTTGCTACGTCGATGTCAATATCCGGTGCTGACGGCCTTCCCTTGTAAAGGAACCGTTCAAAAGGAACCTGGAAATCCAGAGGATTTGCTGTGACTATACCTAGTATGTAGGATACGAAACTTCCCGCCGCTGATCCTCGAGTTGTGAAGGGAATATTGTTGTTCTTGATCCAATCTGTGAAATCCATGTTCATTACTATGTAGCTTGAGTACCCCATCTCAGAGATTACTTCAAATTCGTACTCTGCCCTCTTCTTCTCGTCTTTTGTTAATTCTCTATTGATTACTTTAGGAGCCCGCTGTTTTATGAGGTCGTACAGATATTTGTCGTAGTCTTTTTTGTATGAATCCGGTATTGGAGGCTCAGGAAAAACCCAATCCTCAAATCCCAAATCAAAGACCTCGCACATATCTGTGACTTTCTGGGTGTTTTCTATGGCCTCAGGAATGTCTTGGAATAGCTCTTCCATTTGTTCAGGACTTTTGAGGTAGAATTCGTCTGTTTCCCTTGTCAGCCGCTGTTCATCCTCAAGTCTTTTCCCGGTATTTATGCACATAAGAACCTCTTGTGCCAGGGCATCCTCTTCTTTTATATAATGAACGTCGCAGGTTGCTATTAGTGGAAGCTCGAGATCTTCTGCTACCTGGATAAGGCCTTTATTTGCAACTTCCTGATCTTTCATACCGTTTCTCTGGAGTTCAACATAGAATCTATCCTTCCCAAATAGCTCCTTGTACCACTGTGCAATGTTGTGAGCATCTTTCAAATCTCCGCCGAAAACCTTTTTAGATATTTCGCCTGTGAGACATCCGGATAGTGCAATCAAGCCGTCTTTATGTTTTTCCAGAAGCTCCTTGTCGATTCTAGGTTTGTAATAGAAACCGTCGATGTGTGATTTGGAAACAAGTTTGATCAGGTTGTCGTAGCCTTTTCTGTTTTCTGCAATTAGTACAAGATGATGAGGCTTTTCGTCTAGCTTTGCAATTTTTTGTGTGTGTTTTCTTGGTGCAACATATACTTCACAACCTATGATCGGTTTGATATCTTCCTTCTGGCATTCTTTATGAAATTTGTGAGCACCGTACATTACTCCGTGATCGGAGATGCCGAGAGATTGCATGCCCAGTTCTTTTGCTTGAGGAATTAGCTTTTTAATTTTTGGTAATCCATCGAGTAAAGAGAACTCAGTGTGTACGTGCAGGTGGGTAAACATAGCAATATTCTACAGAAATTAAACTTTAATGAAAATTGTGTTGTAGAAATAGTGTTACTATGGGTATTTTTTGTGTAGATGTATGGTGGGTGTTTGAATAGGTTTGCATATTTAATAAAGACGTTATTAATAGTATAATCCTATAGTAATAAGATTCTACCTAAGTATCTTATATTTGTTTAGAAATTTTTGGGAAAGGAACAATCAGAACAATCAAAAGATTTTAGTCCCGAAGAGGCAGACGAAGTGGAGGCACAGATGTTGGCGACAATGGGCAATACTGCTATGACGGAACAGCTTTGCGCTGATTTCGGAGTGCTCTTTGGAACTGTAAATATCCCGGCTATCGGTATATATAAAAATTGTGTATATGTTAAGGGCTCGGAAAAAGGAAAAGGACATTTCGCAGCATTGACTAATTATGCTGATAACGGGGCTTCTGCCAGAGTTGCGTTTTTATTTCCAAGTGAAGATTCAAAAGGTCCGTACAGGCCATTTGATTTATTTGTTACAGCTGTATTAGCGGCTGGGGCTAAGCACGACGTGAAGTTGGCATTTGTTCGGGTTGGGGATGTTGTTGCCGGGTGTAAGGATGATCCCTTTGGTCAAGGGGGGCCAGTAGAATGCTGGAGAAATTTGGGATTTGATATGTCGCCTGATGGGGATTGGTTGGTTAAGGCTGTGAAATAGTCTATCGTGCCGTTGAATGAGAGCTACTCAGGCAGCGGCGTTTATGTGAATCATGATTTCATCGCAGCTGCCTGGGTTTTGTGATCTATGTATTGCTATTCGCTTGATGCAAGAGAGGCCAGATCCTCTATATTTTCAGCATTGCAAACATCACTCATCTCTACCTTGATTACTGTAAAATTTGATCCTTCCGGTGGAGATTCCAAAAGATCTGAGATTTCTTTTCCATTTTGGCACGTTGTTGAGCGGTTACCATTCGTCTCAACAATGACGTAAGTGAATGGATCGGTCTCGATCTCAAGTATTTTATTGTCCTCGAGTTTAATATAGTATTTAGGAAAGGCAATACTTCTTGCAAGAAATCCACATCCGAGTTGAGCTATACATAGAATCACAACTATGACTAAAGTGACCCTCTTCAAGTCAACCACCTCCTTTTGAAGTGGAAACTATGATGTAAAGAGCTTCTTACATTTATATTTTACCCCAATTACCTGTCCTTTAACAGTCACGAATAAGTCACATATATATATTTCATGTAATTGCTAGTTTGAAATCCCCTACTCAATCAGCTAGACTGTATCTAATGCAAACCAAGACCCAGAAAATAATCAAAATAGTCTTTAGATTCCTTTGTCTTGCTGTGTGGCTTGCGTTCTTTGTCATATTGGTGAAACCTGAGATCGCAAAGTACGCTATACCCAAACTAATAAACTTCACCGAAACCTATGCTGAATCCAATAGCGGTATCGATCTAGATCCGATACTTGCATCAAGTCTTGATGATTATTCTGGTCCAAGTTCTTCACTTTATGCTACTAAGTTTGGCGATAGCAGCAGCGGCATATATGGTGACCTTGTTACGTCTGACACCAGGGTTATCGCTTTAAATAGGTTCTTGGTCGATTATGGCTCTCCTATGGCGCCGTATGCTGAGACTTTTGTTACTTCAGCAGAAGATGTCGGGTTAGATTGGAGGCTTGTTCCCGCAATATCGGGTGTTGAATCGGCTTTTGGAAGAATTATTCCTTATAACTCATATAATGCCTGGGGATGGCGGGGAGGTGCTTATGGCGCGTTTAGCGAATTTGGTTCGTGGGAAAATGGTATAGAACATGTTACAACAAGAATAGCAGTTGGTTATGGTACTGATATTGATGTGTTTACCATGGAGCCAATTTATTGTCCTCCATGCGGGCAAAATCCACAGCATGCCTGGGCGAATGGTGTTGCGAGATATATGGCTGAGATCTCTGAATATAGGAAAAACCTTTAGAATATGCTATAATTTAGGTATATGATATTCAGAATTCTTGCACAGATTTTTTATACGATACTTCTTATCATAGAGACTCTGATTTCTTTTCGCTTTATTTTTAAGCTTTTTGGTGCTAATCCTGATAATGATATAGTAAGGCTTATTTACGATTTAAGTTATATTTTTGTGAGGCCTTTTGTAGGAATACTAACTGGGGACTGGAAGATCGGAAGGTTTTATATAGATATTGATGCTGTTATTGCCCTGATTGTTTATATGATAATTGCTTTTGTTGTTGTTGAAATAATTAAGGCTTTTAGGCCTTCTGTTACCCGACGTGCATAGATTTTCAGTGTTTTTTTGTCTTAGATTACGATTTGCCTATAATTAAGGCAAAATTCCGTCTTATGCTATAATAAGGCCATGGCGATGATCGATTTGAAAAAGTATTCAGGCCTTGCTTTGGCATTCGATGGCTCGAAGCTTCTACCTCAGGAGAATGGGATAGAAATCGGATCAAGGGATGTAGTCAATATTGGTGATGTCAGACCTCAGCTTCTCAACCCTGAGCTTACCTGCCCTACTGTTTTTTATTATATATTCTCAAATATCGACAGAAAGTCTCTTCTTAAGAGGAAACGTCTAAGATTTGACATGTATGTTATCCCACCCAATCTTGCCGGTATTGAGTATGTAAAGACACTCGGTACTTCTGCTGGGAAATACCCCCTTCTTTTGGAGGTTGTTCATGGTTATCTTACTTTGCTGTTGCAGACTTCCAATGAGGAGCCCGGATCGATTCCTCAGGTTAAAACCACGACTATAAGGTTGAAGAAAGGTGAGAAATTGGTGATACCACCTAACCATGATTTTGTCTTTGTAAATTCCAGGCAGACTCTCTCGGTTGTTGCAATAATGTACAGCTCAAAGTGTAGAATGAAGAATATCTTCGACGATACTCGTGGAGCGGCAAGCTATGTTATAAGAAAGAACGCGCGATTGGAAACTGTGCTTAATCCTTCCTTCAGGAATGTCAGTATAGTTAAGCCCTGGAAACCTGAATCAATTTATAAAGATTTTAACTTAACAGCAAAAACTCCTATTTTCAAACAGATTCTAAGAAAATACCAAAGATTTAAATGGCTTCATGATAATTCTAAGATAGAATGGACTAATCTTCCAGGTTGTTACTAAATGTATTCCAAAATAATCAGACTCATTTCGAGAATATCTATTGCTATTGCAGGGGTTGCCTCAGCTGTTTTGTTTTTGTCCTCTAGTGTATGTGCTCTGGAAAAGTCTGATGTGACGTCTACTTTTTCCGCAGATTATAGTGTAAACGAAGAAAATGAGGCGGACGTCACTATAAGTATTATTTTCCACAATAACGCCGAAAACCCGACAATTCTTACTTCATATGATTTGAATCTTGGAAATATAAAGCCTGAATCTGTGAAGGTTTATCATAATAACAGTACTTTGAGTTATGAAGTTACTGAGGCTAAGGGGTATATCGTGACAATTCTTATTGGAGATGTTCTGTTAAGATCTGGTGCTGATTATGAAGTAAAGGTCAGTTATGTACTGAAGCCTTTCTTTCATGAGAATGGAGGAGCATATGATGCCGGATTTCCTTTGTTCAAACTTAATAGCAAGTCGAAGCTGGATAAAATAGGGGTAAGCTATCCTGAGGTATATGGCCCAGTAAATTACTCGAATGCTATTTATGAAGCCGACTTGAATGATAATAGATGGGACATAGATTTTGAAGATTCTGATGAACTTTCCGATATATATTTTTCAGCTGGAAGTAAAAAATTCTTTAGTTTCACTTCAGAACGAAAATTGGTGAATGATCAGGACGTATATGTTAATAAGACTGTCCTGCTTTTTCCCGATTTGACGAGCCAGTCTATTGTGATGTCCAGCATCTCAGAATATCCCGGCGATGTATATAAAAGCGATACCGACAATTATGTACTTACTTATGATGTGCCCCCGGAAGATGATCTTTGGGTAAGATTTCGTGGGTATATAGAGGTCTCCTTGCCGACAGAAGAACAAAGATGGCTTTCTCTTTCACCGGCTGAAAAGACAGTCGCTTTGGATACTCAGCAGAAATGGTGGAAAATTTCTGACGATAAGATAATTAAAGACCTTGGCCAGGCAGAAGAAATGGAGTTCGAGAAAAAGCTAGAATGGATATATGGATATGTCATGGAAAGTCTTAACCTGAGTGGCGATTTTCGGACCCAGCATGACACAGAATATAGGAAAGGTGCTAACGTTTCTTTGAGGACCTACAAAAACGCTACAGCTGAGGATTTTGCAGATGCGTATGTTGGTCTTGCCAGATATCTTAATATACCTTCTCGTGTTGTTGCCGGCTATGTGTTCCCCTACGCCGCATCTGGGGATATGATTGGAATGTTTCATGTTTGGCCTCAATATTGGGATCCAGATCTTGGTTGGATTTCTGTTGATCCTGCATATGAAAAGTATACTGATTTGAATATGGAGTATCAGGTTGGTCTGAACCGTGTGATTACGATGATAGTAACCGATGAATTGGATGAGTCTCTTTTTAGTGAAACGTCAAGTGAGATCTTCTTAACGAACGAGGAGATTGCAAAAACTGCTCACCTGGAGGCTGAAATCGAAATCGATGATAAAATTTCAGCAGGTTTATCTCAAACAGGTGTTCTAAAGGTGAAAAATGATGGTAATACTATCCTCAGCGGCTTTAGTTTTACTGAGGAAGATGCCGGGTTTTCTGTTGAAGTTGATGAAAACAACCTTAGAGATGTGATTCTTCCTGGTGAAGAGGTTGAATTCAAATTTAATGTTAAGATTGATAACTGGTATTGGTCCGGGGATAAGAAACTTAAATTCCTTGTTGTTGCAGAAGGCGCAGATAACACATTACGAACTGGTATAGAGAAAACCTTTGAGGTTAAGCCATTGTGGTGGGCTGAACCTGTTACCTGGATTGTCACATTGCTTGTATTTGCTGTAATAACATTTTTGATGTTCCTTTTTTCCAAAATGGCAGTATTGTTATTTCGTCGTGTTCAACCGTCAATAGCTAAGTTATGGCAAAGGATAAAAAAGAAATGATTCCTTTGATTATTGCATCAGTTGTTGCTGTTATACTTATCGTAGTCTTGGTTCTTTTGGGAGGAAGGCCAAATAAACAGGAAAGGGAAAATATTTACTCTTCTCTTAATGAATGTTTGGCCAAGCGCGGCGGAGGTGACGCTGAACGGCGGGATTGCATTATAAAGATGGATAACCTGCTTGGAAGAAGCATGAAATATGCCTTAGTCCGTGGTGAGACTGTTGGGGAAAGGTTGAAGAACGCTAAGACGCTTTTTAATCGTGATGACTACAATGGGATCTGGGAGGCACACAAACTTAGAAATAGAATTGTTCATGAGGATGTTGCTATGGCTAGCGGAGAGTTTGATCGTGCTGTAAAATATTTTCAACTAGCTATTAGGAGGTTGCTTAAATGAAGAAAATATTAAATATATTAGTATTAGTGTTCTGCCTGACTTTAGTGGTTATACCTGTAAACGCTCAGGAGTCAGGTGAGGAAGATCTTCAAGAAGAAGATCTGAATACTGAAAAAAGTGATACCGTTGATAGTCAGAATGATGCTGATACCGTTGATGCTGAAGAAGATTTGGATTCTGAAGATACTCAGCAAGAGGGTGACTCTGAGGAGAAGGTGGAAACTTTTTTTGAGGTAGAATCTGAGATTGGAACGCAGTCGGTTATTACCGGTGAGATTCCAATCTATTTATATCTGCGTCCTAAAATTGATTCTTCAAAAGCTCAACTGGAATGGAGTGTTCCGAGAGGACTTGAGGCTGGGTCATCAACAGAGGTTTGGTTTGAGATGAAGGAAGATGAGGGCAGAACTTTTGTTTTGTATGTTAAGCCTGAGGAGTCTGGTAAATACAAAGTTACAGTGAACGTGACTGCTTGGCGGTATGATACGACGTATTTTGACTCAGCAGATGTAGAATTCGAGGTGGATGATAATCTTCTTGTAACTCCGCAGTCTGCTGAATATAAAAGAAATAAGATGTTTCTTGCTGTGGGATTAGTCTTGGGGGTTCTGGTTGTACTTTCAGGAAGTTTTTTCCTCATTAAATTCCTAATTGGAAAATTCAAACAATGGATGGCAGAAGATTAACAGTAAGAAGACCTTCGATAAAGGATAGGTTTCGTAAAATGTTGAAGAAAATTAGTCTGGGTAAGATTTTTCTTTTTATAGGTGGGGCGGTTGTCGTTGCCGGGTTCTGTTTCCTTGTTTATTATTTTTATGAAGACATACTTCTTCTTTTCCCTGGTTATTACAATAATCGGGAGTACAATTCTTTGACTGCTGATAAAAATGATCTGATAGATGAAAATGCCCTTCTTCTTGAAAAGAATGACGCTTTAAATGAAGAAATTTCCCAGCTTGGTACGTCATCTTCTGATTTTCAGAGCAAAGTAGATATAAACTTGGAGGTAACAGAAAATCTGGAAAAAATTGAGAATAACTTGGAGAAAATTGATGAATACAATGAGAAATTTACGAATATGCGGCTGCCACTGGTTATCGAAAGATATACCAAACTTTCTGCAGAGCTTGATGATGTTAGAAAAGATATGATTTCAAAATCTAAGGAGATCGTTGCGGCCAGGATTGAGATGGATGAACTTAATAAGATGAGAGCGGAATTTGATGAATGTCTTGGAAAAATAAACTGGAATAAACCCAATTCAGAAATAGCGTCTTCATTAAAAACATGTAATCAGAAGATTGATGACATGCAAAGTGAGATAGATGAGATGGAGAAAGATTACGACGTCGAGCTTGATCAGCTCGATAATTACTTCAAAATTCTTGAGGAACAGTGGACTACAAGTGTCTCTTATCATGAAGCTTTGGCAAAAAAGAACTATACGGAAGCGAACAAATTTGATTCGATTTATGCCGACAAGAAGAAGATTATCTCAGAAATGGATATTGCAGTGTTTAATGAATTTAATGGAGAAGCAATAGATCATCTGATCGATGAATTTGAGAAACTTGCAGAAAAGGAAGTTGAAAAGGAGCAGGAAGCAAATAAGTGGTATGAGGACAATATTAGAAAGTAACAGACTGAGACTATATATCTTTATCTTTCACCCCGACTTTTTTAAGAGTGGCCAGGCAATCTGTAACATCAACTTTTAGAACTACATCCCCTAGCCCGTCCGTTGTTCCTAGTTTTGCAGATTCGATGAAAAGCCATAAGAGAATTGTTCTGGCATCTTTGCTTTCCATCCACTCTTTTCCGAATCTCTTCTGAATTGCTGCCTTTATGGACATTTCTTTTGGTTTTGCATTTGCTTTGGAAGTACTTTTGGACTGGTCTTTTCTTACTATAAAGCTTCTTATATATCTCAATCCGTCGTCGGGACTGGGCGGACTTACTCTGTAGGAATAACCTGAGTCCTTTGACGAAACCTTGAGTCCCCTTTCCCTCCAGTCTTTTTCTTTTTCCCCAAGCTCCCATTTGGTTCTCCAGAGGAATTCTTCCTTGAGGTCACCTCTTTCCCCTTTGTCCCAGAGTTCGTCAAATTTCTTTCTTAGTAGAATTTGGGAGCGTGAAAATGGGGCCTGAGATCTGGTAACCCACGCTGAGAATAAATTGGGAAACTCTTTTCCATGGTATTTTTTCTTGTACGGAAGTTTGACCTTGCTGTAGAAATAGTCTTGAACAATTTGTGTGTATACTTCTTGTACAGATTGGGCTACTCTTTTTTGGGTTCCCTCCGGTAAAACGGATGATTTTTCAGCCATTTCAATTAAAGTGTTAAATACTGCGTGTATTGATTCGTGTGCAAGTGTCGGGAGGTATTCGTCAAGAAGGTTGATCCGCGGTGTCATATATATAACTATTATTGATTCCCCGCTACTATTTTTTGTTGTAGATTGAAGCGCTCTGGTCGCAGACGCCGGATGGGTAGGATTAAGTATTACATTTCGCGGGGATCTTTTCTTTGCAAGAGGGAGATAGTCATAAAGAATCTCCTCCGCTTTCTTGATCATTTCCTTAAGCTCTTTTTCGGATCGTAGCCTTTTAGGACGTTTCTTCCTTCGTGCTTCTTCGGCGATAAGATCACTGCTGTATATTACCCCAGTCTTTTTGTATCTGGAATAGGTTTGCGGTGCCTCATCTTCCATATGTTTTAGCATCTCTTTTGTTAGTTCTTTATCGAAAAGAAACTTTTCGAGCCCTTGAATTGTCTTCTGATGGTCAGGATAATCATAGAATTTGAGATAGCTGTCAATGTCTAGTCCAATTTCTCTGATGTCCTTCCATATTTCCCAGGCGATTTTTATTGCCATGAAATCAAGAGTCTCGTCTCTGGAGAGTATTCCAAGAAT
This sequence comes from Candidatus Dojkabacteria bacterium, assembly GCA_016932785.1. Classification (GTDB taxonomy): domain Bacteria; phylum Patescibacteriota; class Dojkabacteria; order SC72; family JAFGCJ01; genus JAFGCJ01. The sequence goes on from JAFGCJ010000002.1 coordinate 28,352, forward strand.
TTTTAGCATCTCATCCCGTAGGTCGTCAGGAATGTCGCATGTATAGAAATAGTCTGTTATAAGTCCAGGACGTCCTCCTGTAAGCTTGTCGTATTTCTTTTTTAATTTGGTATAGTCTTCATTGTTAAATCTGGCATATTCTTTGATTGCGTAATCTACCCGGTTTAAAATATAGTCTGTGGGATCGACCTTGCCATCGTCTCTTTCTTCTTCTGTCCTTCCGGCAAGAGTATCGGCGAGTCTCATGGGCTCAGTATCGTATCTTGCATTGATTGCGCAATCCAGAAGATAACGTGCGGATCTTCCCAGTTGGTCTTTGTAATCGGATTTTCTTAGTTTATTCCAATAAGTGTAGCTGTCTTTGAGGACCTGTTTAATGAAGGGATACTTTTCTTTGTAGGATTTGGGGAGGGATTTTACTTTCGTTTGGTAGGGTTTTCTTTGTGGATGGTATCGTAATTCTTGCCACTTTTTTTTGTTCAGGACTGCGTCGTATCTTATGGAAACAAGGTCCCACTGTTCTTCGGAGACGTCTGTGAGATCGAGTAGAAGTTCCAGCCATTCTTTTCTGAAGTTTTTCTTGCCGTCACGAAGGTATTTCAGCTCACTTTGGTATTTTCTTGCAAGGGTTTGCACGAGTTTCATTTGCCTATTATTTAAGATGCTTTTTCAACGATTGACCAGTATGGCTTCTTTTAACTTTGATTAGATCTTCAACTGTTCCCTGGGCTACGATTTCTCCGCCCTTCTCACCGCCTTCCGGTCCAAGATCTATTATCCAGTCAGATGATTTTATCACATCGAGATTGTGTTCGATCAGTATTACGGTGTGTCCTTGATCCACCAGACGGTGTAAAACCTGAATAAGCTTATCTACATCATGAAAGTGGAGACCGGTAGTAGGCTCATCCAGAAGATATACAGTATGCCCTCTTGGAACTTTTGAGAGCTCTGTTGCGAGCTTGATTCTCTGCGCTTCACCGCCTGAGAGGGTTGTGGCAGGTTGTCCTAATCTGATGTAGCCTAGTCCGACATCGACCAGAGTGTCAAGCCTTCTTTTTACTCTTCCAAAGCTGCTGAAGAAATCCTGTGCTTCGGTAACAGTCATGTCAAGAACGTCCGAGATGTTCTTACCCTTGAAATCTACCTGAAGAACTTCTCGGTTATACCTTTTTCCATCGCATTCCTCACATTTTACGTACATGTCAGGAAGAAACTGCATCTCAATTTTTATTGCTCCGTCGCCCTTGCAGGTTTCACATCTTCCACCCTTGACATTAAAGCTGAATCTTCCAGGTTTATATCCCCTGGCCCGAGCTTCCTGTGTTTGGGAGAATAACTCACGTATTGGTGTGAATAGTCCTGTGTAAGTTGCCGGGTTGGAGCGCGGGGTTCTACCTATTGGGGATTGATCTATATTTATAACTTTAGTTATATTCTCTATTCCCTCAAAGGAGTCATGTTTTCCCGGTATTTGTTTACCATTTTGCAGCTCGTTAACGAGAATCTTGTATAGAGTGTCATTTACAAGTGTTGATTTGCCGCTTCCTGATACTCCGGTTACGCTGATCATCTTCCCAAGAGGGAATTCGGCTGTGATTTTCTTGAGGTTGTGCTCCTTGGCGCCTATTATTGTGAACTTATTAATGCTTTTAGACTCCCTTCTATCTGGTCTATGGACCTCAAGTTTACCGGAAAGATATTTACCAGTCAGAGATTTGGGATCCTTTTCTATTTGCTTTGGAGTGCCCTCGGATACGATCTTTCCTCCATGTTCTCCAGCACCCGGTCCCATATCGATAATCCAGTCTGCTGTTCTCATTGTCTCTTCGTCGTGTTCGACTACAATTACTGTATTTCCGAGTTCACGGAGACCGGTAAGTGTATCGAGTAGCCGTCCCATGTCTCTGTCGTGAAGTCCGATCGAGGGCTCGTCTAGCACGTAAAGAACTCCGGTAAGGCCGGTTCCTATTTGGGAAGCAAGTCGGATTCTTTGTGCTTCGCCTCCTGATAATGTGTTGGCCTTTCGGGAAAGATTAAGATATTCGAGTCCAACGTTCTGCAGGAAGCTGAGTCTTAATGAAATCTCTTTTAGAATAGGTTTCGCAATGACTTTTTTCTGTGAGGATAGATCTAGTTTTTTGATCCATTCCTGAAGATCCTTAATTGTCATGTCTTGAGTCTCAGAGATATTCTTTTTACCTACTGTTACGGCGAGGCTTGTAGGTCTAAGTCTCTTTCCCTCACACTCCTCGCAGAGAATATCTCGCATGTATTTTTCGTACTCATTTCTTGCATACTCAGAGTTTGTCTCACTGTATCGACGTTCAATTTCGGGTATAACTCCTTCGTATTCTGTTTCATAGACCTGTTTTTTCCCAAATCTGTTCACGTACTCGATTGCGTATGGTGGTTTGCTGCCCTTTCCATAGAATATAAGGTCGAAGATTTCCTGGGGTAATTCCCCTATTGGTGTTCTTAAATTGAATCTGTGTTTTTTTGACACCGCCTCGAGTTTGCGGAGGGTCCATGAGTCGGTTGTTGTCTTATTAGACCATGGGAATATGCCGCCTTCGGTGATGGACAGGTTGGGATTGTAAACAAGTTCGATTGCGACTCTTTTGATCTCTCCCAGGCCGCTGCAGTTTGGGCAGGCACCATGTGGCGAGTTAAAGGAAAATGAGTGCGGCTCGAGTTTTGGGAATGAAATGTCGCATACCGGACAACTGTTGTTCTCTGAATAAAAGAACTCTCTATCGTTGATAATAATCAGGGCTTCTCCTTCTGCGTTGTTGAGTGCCACCTCTAGTGAATCTGTTAATCTTTTCTTTGTGTCTTCTTTTTTCTCTTGGTTAGATGTTTTGCTGTATGTTAGACGATCAACAATTATTTCTATTGTATGCTTTTGGAACTTCTTAAGCTTAATGTCCTCTTCAAGGTTTCTTGTGTCGCCATCTACTCTTACCCTTATAAATCCCTTGGATAGTAAGCTGTCAAAAAGGTCTGAATATTCTCCTTTCCGTCCTTTCACAATTGGTGAAAGGACTTGAACTTTAGCCTCGCCAGTTTTCTCTAGTCTTTGCAGAATGCTGTCTGTAATCTGCTGAACTGACTGTGCCTTTACCGGTTTTCCGCATTTGGGACAGTGAGGAATACCTATTCTTGCGTAGAGTAATCTCATGTAGTCGTTTATTTCAGTAATGGTTCCTACCGTTGATCTTGGGTTACGACCAGCAGTCTTTTGGTCGATTGATATTGCCGGTGAAAGTCCTGTAATTAGGTCAACATCAGGCTTCTCCATGAGCTCGAGGAATTGTCTTGCGTAGGAAGATAAAGACTCGACATATCTTCTCTGACCCTCTGCATAAAGAGTGTCAAAGGCAAGAGAGGACTTTCCACTTCCTGATACACCTGTTAAAACAACAAATTTGAATTTGGGTATCTTTACATTGATATTCTTTAGATTGTGTACACGTGCCCCTTTGATGAAAATCTCTTCATCACCGTGATTTATCGCAGAGGAAGCTTTAGTTTCGGCTTTTATTCGGTTGCTTTGGGTCTTTATTTTTGCCATTTGATTTATTTTAGGTCACAAATAAGTTATTTTAACAGAAGATTATTGTTTTGGGGAAGGATCGGAGGACTGTATTCTTTCCTGAGGAATCTTTAGATAGTCCTGTATTTTATGGATTTCTGATAGCAGTTTTATTACTACCTGTTCCATCGCGGCGATTCTTGTTTCAAGTTTGTACTCATTTGCATTGCTTTGGATAAAATAGTCAAGAGGTTTATTCAGTTCTTCAGCGATTCTTACAAGTGTCTCCAATGGAGGAATTGTACGTCCGGCTTCATATGCGCTGACCGCTTTGTCTGAAAGGCCTAGGGCCATCCCGAGATCCTTCTGGGAAATTGCCTGAGACTCTCTCGCATCTCTGATTTTAGTCCCTATTTCTTCAAGCATGTATAGCGAGATTATACATAAACTACACTGGTATTAAAAGTGTTTAAAAAAATCTAGATAAAATATCTGCGACAAATCCTTTTGTTCTGCTACTTGTTGATGGTTGCTGCGGTTGTATCTGATCGGTAAATGTAGCCTTCGGCGGCTCCGGCGGGGGCATTTTTTCAGATGTCAGTTCTGTTTGAGGTGGTTGAGTCTGTAGGGTTGGTTGGTCTGTTTGTGCAGGCTGCAATGTCTGAGGTGTTGGTTGGTTGGCTTGCATGTCCTGTGTCGGTTGTTGAGCTTGCTCAGTAGACGGCAGCTGTGGTGTAGGTTCTGCTGGTGCTGTTGTTTGCTGCGGTTGTAACCTTGTCGGCTGTGGTTTTGGTAAAAGATCTCTTTCCTCTCTTATCTTTTGGAGGTACTCGTTTTTTTCCTTTAGTAAATCGTTTAGCTCTCTGAATTCTTCAAGCTGATCTTTGATTTGTGTCTCGAGCATCTTACATCTAGATTGGAGTTGATCGCTTTGCGACTTAATTTTATTAAATTCTTGACCTTTTTCTATGAGTTCTTTATGTTCAGCCGAAGTTAATAGTTGCTTCTTTATTTGCTCTTCATCAAGAGTGCTATATTTATAGTAGTTTATGTCTCTTGTATCCGGTTCTCTTCCCAACACTTCACTGTAAACAGTTTTTATCATCTGAATTCTCTCTTCAGGGGTGAGCCTTTTTTGCTGCTGTTGTTGACCATACATTCCGTTCATTCCTCCGAGATCTCCATATCCGCCAAATCCTCCGTATGATCCGAATTCTCCAGGACTTCCATATTGATTTCCTCCTGTTTGCCAGGGGTTTTGTGTTGGCTGGGGAGGTTGTGCAGGCGGATTTGATTGTCGAGCTGATGAGCTGGAAGTTTGTTGTTGAGTGTTTTGAGTTTGCTTGGTTGTATTTGATTTTGGAGTGTCGGTCGGGATTTTGGCGATAGGTTTATCAGTTATCTTTGACTGAGATTTATGTGACTGAACTGGCGATTTAGTAGGATCGTTCTTTACGACCTTTTGATCATTATGTTTCTTCAAAGGAATAGTTTTGGGCTGTGCTGTATTGTTAGATCCCGTCTGTGATAGTGTTATTTCTGGCATAGTTGAGTGTTAGAGCTCTATAATGCTTATAATTGTACATTATGCTGGGTCGATTGTGAATGATAGGTTTTTGTTTCTAAGCAGGGAGCCTTGGTGGTCTTTTATTTTATGGATACTATCCGAGTACCCCCTTATAAAAGCCTCCTATACCAGCCATTAGGCAAATCTCTCCGGTGTGAAGCATAATTTGAGTGATCCCTTGCCATAATGCTAACTCCTTTGTCATCTCTTGTCCCCACTCGGTCTTGATTGTGGTGTTGAGATCTTCGATGCTTAAATTTTCTATCTGAGAATTAGTCTGATCCAAGTTCTCCTGGATCATTTCAAGTGCCTGTTTAATTGTTTTTATTGTTGGCTCATCATAGTTTTCAATGCTCTTTCCCTCAGCGAGGTGTCCTATAAAGTAATATCTTTCGGTAGTTAATGTATGCGATATTACCTGGGCTATGTTTCTGTCGTATTCTTTTACCATATGTTTGAGATTTTGGTCTAGAAAGCTTTCAACTACCGAGTAAAGCTGACTGTGTACGTCATTGTTAACTTGAAGCAGCGATCTGTACGGATATTCTTTGGAAGAGACGTCTGGGGTGTTGAGCATTTAGGGCAAGGCTAAACTTAGTGTTGAAATATTATCCATAATTGTACAACACTGTTGATTGAACGTTAATGTTGATTATATCGAATAGGCTTGAAATCTTGTATGATGCAGCCGAGGGTTATCAGATATTACAGAACAATCTTCTCAAGCTTCTCGATGACGGTCTCAGCATTATCGAAAATTGTCCAATTTCGTTCTCGAGATATCCTCATCATGTCAGGATGATGGTCATTCTTTAAGACAAAGGCATGGTTCATTAGTTCAAGCATATGAATGTCTCCAGTGCTGTCACCGAAACCGACAGAAAAATAATCTTTCTGTTTTCCTGTTAGTTCATCTATGATCTTTACTTTCTCGTGTTCGTTTAGGATATGCGGGTTTTGACCTGTGAAAATACCATTCTGGGTTAAAATTTTTGTTGCAAATACGTTGTTTGCATCAAGTAGCTCTGACACTTCTTTTACTACAGTATCTGGTCCAGCTGACACTAGAGTTATTTCGAAGTTGTTTTCCCGAAGATGATCGATTACCGGTTTGACCCATTCAAAGAATATCTGTGTTTTCCTCTGTAGTAGGTCTTTTACAGTCTGAGATACATAATCAACTGTTTTTCCCTGTAGTGATTCTGAGAAAAGGTTAAGCGTGCCTTCTGTTATCGTGGCGTAGTTGATCTCACCCTTTTGATATTTGTTTGCTAGTTTTTTAAACTCATCAGTAAGTCTTTGCGGTGAGGATTTCTCTTTCACTAGATAAAAGAGAAGCTCTGAAGCTGTATAGCCGTTATAAATAGTATTATCTACATCGAAAAAGGCATGTCGTTTAGTTTTTGTGGGTGTCATAGTCGATAGCTGAGAGATTATGATAAGAAATGTCGTGCTGTCTGTTATTCGGCAGTCTCTAATCTAGGTTGGAGCGGGAGACGAGATTCGAACTCGCGACCTTCTCCTTGGAAGGGAGACGTTCTAGCCAACTGAACTACTCCCGCTACAGAGAGCATTATATCATTGGATTTTCTGATTACCAAGTTTCTATTATTCCTCCGCCGAGAACCATTTCTTTGTCAAATATTACTAGAGATTGTCCTGGTGTTGGTGCCCACAGAGGTTTAAGGAACTTGATTTTTGAGTCAGCAATTTTACATGGGACAGGGATTTGTCTGTATCTTGTTGAGGCTGATATAGAAGCAGAAATACTTGGGGTCTTGTTAATCCAGGTTAGTTGATCAACAGCAACTGTGTCGCTGAATAGTGATGGGTTTTCTTTTCCCTTTGCGACGTAGAGTGTATTTGATTTTGCATCTATTTTGGCCACGAAGTACGGTTGTTCGGTTCCCCCTACTCTTATTCCTTCCCTTTGACCGAGAGTAAAATTCCAGACACCTTGGTGTGCTCCTACCTCTTTTTTTGTATCAATGTCTATTATTCTTCCTTGATGTGGAGCTAAGTCTTCTAAGAGAGTATTGTTGAGCTTGTTTCTCTTCAAGAAGCATATATCTTGACTCTCATCTCTGGCTTTAACTGGTAGGTTTTTCTGCGTTGCTATTTTCTTTACATTCTCCTTGGTTAAGTCTCCTACGGGAAATATGGTTTTCGATAACTGTTTTTGTGTTATTCGGTAGAGAAAATATGATTGATCTTTTTTTGGGTCCAATCCTCTTAGTAAATCGAAAGAACCGGTCTTGTTTGTCCTTTTTCTTGCGTAGTGTCCTGTGGCAATATATTCGGCTCCGGTTTCCAGGGCTTTATCAAATAGTAATCCAAATTTGATTTTTTCGTTGCACAGCACGCAGGGATTGGGTGTTCTTCCCCGGCTGTATTCTGAAATAAAGTTTTCTACAATTTTGGCTTGAAATTCTTTGGACAGATCGATTGTCTTTAGCGGAACTTTTAGAAAATCACATACCTTTTGGGCATTCTCTTTATCTTCTTGACTTGTGTATCCGGTCTCCATAAAAAGTCCTGTGACAATGAAGCCGGCATCTTTTAGTAGGTATGCTGATGTTGAGCTATCTATTCCTCCTGACATTGCAACAAATACGTTAGATTGTTTTGAAATTGATAAATCTGTCATCATGCTAACTCGGATGTTTCGATTTTTATAATTTTAAATTTTTTACTGTTGACTTCAATTATATCTCCTATTTTCTTCTTGTTAATTTTCTTTCCAAGCGTCGAGTCTATTGAGAGCATTCTCTCCTGAGTAGTATTAATTTTGCTGCCTAGTATTTCGGTATCCGTTTCAGAACAAATATGTAGTATTAATGATGTTTCCTGATCGGTTTGGAGCGTAACTTTATGTCCTACATGGACACTTTTGTTGTCCTGAGGTTTTGAAAGTGGTTGGCTGGTGGCATAGGTTTCCCTGAGTTCATCCAGAGTAATCTGTTTTGCTTCCTTCAGCTGTTTATTTGGATTATGCCAGTTATCTCCTCCGGTTTTGCTTTCGATTTCTCGAATTAGCTCTTCCTGGAACTCATTCTCCATGAGTTTTATTCTCTTCGAGATTTCTTCTATTGTAGAGTGAAATAGTTTACTCATAATATATTTGGTAAAACGTTAGATAAATGAGACTCGCTGAGCCTTTTCTGTAAGTTCCTGATTCTTGACTGGAATAGTATGGGCATTGGGGGGCCTGCTTTTCAATTAACTCTATGGTCATATTGAAAAGTTTAGCCATAATGGGGCTGATTCTATCACACGTCGATTATGTATAACAAGGGGTCTTTCTAAGGTAGCCTTGGAAATCTCTTGATAGAAAATTTCAGGTCAGCTATATTCATATTATGTTATTTAACTGGAATCGACTTAAAAAAATAGTTCCGTTAATTGTTCTTGTTGTCGTTGTAACTGCAGGTTTTGCGTACTGGGAAAAGATTAGCGGAACTTTTAACTTTTTAAAGAATCCGTTTGAATTTTCTCGGAATGACAATAATGAGAAGGATTCTTCGGATGATAATAAGAAAAAAGATGACAACGACTCTCTGCAGGTTGAGGTAGTGACTGATACTGATAGACTGGTTGTCAAAGTTGAGGAGGCGAGAACACCTGAGGAACTTGGTCAGGGCCTGATGTACCGGGAGAACCTTTGTGAAAACTGCGGTATGGTTTTCTATTTCAAAACTGACAGAACTGGCGGTTTCTGGATGAAAAATTGTGAAATTCCTTTGGATATTATCTTCATTGATTCTGCTGGTGAGATTGTTGATATCAAACGGGATTTTGAGCCGTGTAATGAGGAAATTTGTCCGAGTTATACCCCGATGAAGGTATACCGTTATGCACTGGAGGTTAATGCTGGATGGTGTGAGAAAAATGATGTCGAGGTTGGCGATAAGGTTGAGGGATTAGATCCTTAGTGTTTCGTTTTAGTGAGTAATGCAGATTTTAATGAAGATTTCTTGTTTTAATAGTTTATCTGTTTTTTGCCCGTGTGCCGTTGCCATAAAAGCCTCTGGTTAATATAATTAATTAGAAGTTAAATTTAATCTTTCATTTTTAATGAAATTTCCTAATGTTCTTGACGGTCTGAATCGTGTTCTCAGACTTTGGCCGGTTGCTCTTGCAGTGATTGTTTTCTTAGTGATTCTTAACTCCACAGTGTTTACAGTCAAATATGGAACTGTCGGTGTGGTTACCAGATTCGATCGGGTCACCGGAGATGTTGTAAAGCCAGGCTTGCACGTGAAGATCCCTTTTGTCGACCGTGTAGTCCTCTATAGAACTCAGAAGGTGATATACGAGACATTGGAGCAAGGATCAACCTCGAATGCAGACTACACTGACTATCCGGTGGACACGACCACGAGTGACGGCCAGCAGGTTTCTATTAGATATACTGTCCGTTTTTCCGTTAATCCTAAGAAGGCAACATTTGTAGCAAACAACCTTGGAACGGAATCAGAAGTTGTTGAGAAAATTGTTAAAACCGACTCAAGAATTCACGCGAGAAGTATACCGAGAAAGTACAAGGCAATAGATCTTTACTCAGGGAACGTGGAGGTAGTCCAGGAAGAAATTGAGGAAATTCTTAGGCCGTTGTTTGAGGAGAACGGCTTAATTCTTGATGAATTTGGAATTCGAAGTATTAATTTCCAGGATGAATATGTTACAGCCGTTGAGGAAAAACAGATCGAGAGTGAACGGGTAAAGACAGAGGAATACAGAGCGCAGCAGGAGGAGTACAAGAAACAGGCAAAAATAACTCGTGCTGAGGGTGATGCCGAGGCTCAGCGCTTGGTGCAGTCTACTTTGACTGATGCAATGTTGAAGAAGTTGTATATTGATAAGTGGGATGGTATTTTGCCTGGTGTTGTGGCTGGGGATAAGGGTGTGATTTTGGATCTGGGATCGCTTTAGGCTTATAGTTGGGGGTCTGACCCCCGTCAGGTTTGACCCCGTTCTATAACGGTTACGGTCTATTTTTTAATGAAAATTTTGTTAAAACCCCAAGGTTAAAGTGTTTTCTTTGGGGACAGACCCAACGCGGGTCAGACCCCTAGATCTGGTTCATCAATGCATTGACCTTAGCACCCCAGGCATCTGGAGTTACCGGATTATAAGTAGGTGCTATTGCATAAGGATTGCTTGTACCATATCCATACCGCAAACCATATCCAACCGTGTATATAGCCTCATTGAAACTGTTGAATCCCCTTTGACCCCATCCGAAAGGATTGTATGAACGGAAACAATGGATTCCACCTGAAGATTCAACTATAGAAATTGCAGGTAACAAACGGTAGTCAAGTCCGAATAAGTCAGAGACTTCAACTATGTAGTAAGCATTGGCGGCCATAGGCGAATTCCATCTGGCGTAGAAATTTCTGACTCTCTGAGCCTTGGCTTCTCTATCAGCAATTTGTTTTAGCTCGATTCCATGATTTTTTGCAAGATCGGCTTGTTTATTAAGGTGCGCAACTGAGATTTGCTCCTGATTTTCAGTATAGGGAGTATTAATTTTACCTCTTCCAATATCTGTAGAAAATGAGGCATGTGCCTGTTGGATTGAGCTGTAGCTTGAGAGAACTCTTGACCAGAGGAGAATAAATAATACGCTGCCAAGCAGAATCTTTTTTGTAATGTCGATTAGCTTCGTAACGTTTTTCTTTTTGGATATCATTCATGATATCATCAATATTATTCCGGTTGATGCTGGGTTTCGTTGTTTCATTGAGTGTCCCAGCGGTCTTCCGGTAAAGTTGCCCGTTTTTGGCAACTTTGGTCATTTTGTCATTATCGAAGCAGAATTATATATGTTATGGGATATAAATTCAAGACTAAGAAAAGACTATGATAGGGGCAATAAAAGACTATTTAATCGAGATTATTGACGCAATAGGCTATTTGGGGGTATTCATTACTATGACCTTAAGTTCATGCTTAATACCAATACCTTCAGAGGTAGTTTTACCTTTAACAGGGGCACTTTCATATGAGGGGAAAATGAATGTGCATCTTGCGGTTTGGGTTGCTACTGCGGGAAATATGGTGGGTTCGCTTATTGCATATTGGATTGGCATTAAAATAAATGAAAAGAAGCTGGTTGAATTAATAAACAGGTGGGGGAAGTTTATTCTGGTAAGTGAGCATGAATATAATATTGCAAGAAAATGGGTAAAGAAATATGGGAATGGAGTGTCTTTCTTTGGGCGTCTTATTCCTGGAATCAGGACGATTGTCTCTCTCCCTGCCGGAGTTGTAGGTGTAAAGCTTGTCCCTTTTGTGCTCTACTCTTTTGCGGGTTCTGTTGTGTGGAACTACATTTTGGCATTTTTGGGATATAAATTCGGCGAAAAATGGGAGGATTTGGAAGTTTATTTTGAGAAGTTCGATATTGCAATACTGGTGTTAATGGTGCTAGCTGTTGGTTTTTATGTTTATAAGAAAATATCTGGTAGGAGTGCAAAGAATGCTACAAAGAGGGCTAGGAAAGAAGCCTAGCGAATAAGGCTTTTTCCTGTGATTTGCTCTGGTTTATTAATGCCCATAATGTCCAATATTGTTGGCGTGACGTCAGATAAAGCACCACTTTCGAGCATTTCTCTTGTGGTAATTCTTTTGGGGGTGGCGAGTATGAATGGGACTGGATTGATTGAGTGTTCGGTATCAGTCTCTCCGGTTTTCAGGTTTGTCATTTCCTCAATATTTCCGTGATCCGCTGTTATTATGGCTGTTCCTCCGAGTGAGTGGGTCGCTTTGACGATGTGTTGGACACTTTTGTCTACAGTCTGCATTGCCTTTAAGCCGGCATCGAAGACTCCCGTATGTCCTACCATATCGCCGTTTGCTAGATTTACAAGAATGAAGTTGTAGATTCTAAGTGAAATCTTCTCAAGGAGAATTCTTGTTACCTCGGGTAAGCTCATTTCTGGCTTGAGATCGTAGGTTGCAACGTCCGGTGATGGAACTTCGACCCTATCTTCAGCTTGGAATTTGATCGATCTTCCTCCATTGAAGAAGTACGTGACATGGGGAAATTTCTCTGACTCTGCTATTCTTAATTGTCTTCTTCCATCTTCAGCGATGATTCTGCCAAGAGGAAGACTAATATTCTCTTTTGGAAATGCTATGTGTTGTGGGATTCCCTTAGCATATTGAGTCATTCCGACAAAAAAGAGGTTTTGTGGTACCTTTTCTCTTTTAAAATAGGTAAATTCTGGTGCTATGAAGGCATAAGTTAGTTCTACGGCCCTATCTGATCTAAAGTTGAGGAAGACGAACGCATCGTTGTTTTCAATTGTAATAGGTGTTGAAGTGCTAGTTATTTGGGTTGGCTGGATAAATTCGTCGGTCTCGCCTCTTTGGTAGGCCTGGTCCAGAGCTTCTTGCCAGGTATTTGCCTCGAGTCCCTTGCCTTCTGTGAAAAGGTCGTAGGCTTTCTGAATTCTTTCCCAAACCTGGTTTCTATCCATACCGTAGTATCTTCCCCCGATAGTTCCAATTGTGCCGATTTTGTATTTTTTGAGGAATTCTTGTGTTCTTTTTAGATAAGTAGCGGCGGATTTTGGTGGCGTGTCTCGGCCGTCAGTAAATGCGTGAACGATTACGGGCTGCTGAAAGTTGTGAAGTGATAGGGTTTTTATGAAGGCCTCCAAGTGGTTGATTGAGCCGTGTACTTCCCCGTCACTGAGGCAAACTGCGACGTGAAGTTTACTTTTGTTTTCGTTGGCGTGGTTTATTGCTTCGAGAAATTCCTGATTCTGGAAAAATTGTCCTTTCTGGATCGAGCGGTTGATTCTCGGAAGGTCTTGGTAGACGACTCTTCCGCTTCCAAGGTTCATGTGGCCGACTTCGCTATTTCCTTTTACTCCGGGGGGAAGTCCGACATATTCTTCAGATGCCTGGAGATATGTGTGAGGGTAGCTGCTCCAAGCTTTTTCAAGAAATGGTGTAGGAGCTTTGGTTACAGCGTTGCCGGTTGTGTTTGGGGCTATTCCTACTCCGTCGAGTATCAGTAGTACAACGAGGGTGTTTTCCATGTTTATATATTAGCATAAGATTTGGGGTTTGACCCCCGTTGGGTTTGACCCCGTTTTATAAAGCAGAGGAAACGTTTTATAATGAATTTTTTGTTAATTCGTTGGAATAAAGGGATTTCTGTTGGGGACAGACCTAGCCGGGGTCAGACCCCCAACTATAGGACTTGCTTATAGCCTTAACTCCCCCCGAGTTACTTACTTCTTCAAAAAAGACAGGATTTTTGTGAAATCCCTTATAACAAAATCTGCGCTGTTTACATAGCTATCATTCAATCCCTCAGTCAAAACCCCAACACAAAGAATTCCTGCGGATTTTGCAGATGCTATGCCATTTCGCGAGTCTTCAAAAACAACTGCCTCCTGTTTATCTACCCCAACTCTTTCTACAGCAATATTATATATTTGCGGACTAGGTTTTCCTTCTGATACGTCTTCGGCCGTCAAGGTAAAATCGAACAGCTTTTCAAGATCAAAGTGTTTCAATATAAGAGTCGCAAATTCTCTTACCGACGATGTTGCCAGACATGTCGGGTAGCACCTGTTTTTAAGAAAATGCAATAGATCTGGGACGCCATCTTTAAGTTTTATAACCTCATCGGGGTGATTTTCCAGGTTATACCGTTTGCCTTTTCTAAAGTCGGAAATTAGCTCGTCTACGTCGTATTCGCTGACTTTTCTGTCTGCTAAGACTCCATCAAAGCCCTCTTTTGTTCTTTTACCGGAGAAAAACCTTTGGTAATCATCATTACTTAGGTCAATGTTGAAGAATTTTTTTAGAGTGTCAGCGTAGCCTCGATAGTTTAGTTGTTCTAGATCAACAATTGTTCCATCCATATCGAATATGAATGCTTTTTTGCGTCGAATTTCTTCTTTAATTCCTTCAGGAATTTCTTCATTAATATCTGCCATATTTTTTTCTGTTGGAGGTTTTCTTGTCATAAACTTAGTCATTGTAGCAGAAAAGGCTGTGAGTTCCCAAATATAGGGTTTTATTCATTGACTACTTACCTGTTATGTGTTATTTTTACCCGCGATGGATACGAATTTCATGAAGAAAGTTGAACAGGATACTGTTAAAAGAAATCTGGATGTGAGGCCTGGCGATACAGTCAAGGTTCATATTCTTATTAAAGAGGCCGGTAAGGAGAGAGAGCAGATCTTTGAAGGTGTTGTTCTGTCTGTTAGCGGTTCCGGTGCGCGTAAGACTTTTACGGTGAGGAAAATTAGTCACGGTGTAGGTGTAGAGAAGATTTTTCCCGTTAATTCTCCTTTGATAAAGAAGATTGATGTTATGGAAAGGGGTAATGCACGGCGATCCAAGCTTTACTATATGAGAAAGAGGATTGGTAAGAGATCTTTGGATGTAAATCTTAAAGAGGGTTTTGAAGCTATTATTGAAGAGGAAGAAGTTGAGGAAAAACCGGAGAAGAAAGACGAAGAGCCTGCAGAAGAAAAGGTCGAGAAGAAGGCAGAAGAACCGGCCGAGGAAAAGGTTGAGAAGAAGACTCCCGCAGCCGAGGAAAAAGTTCCTGAAGCAGAAGAAAAATCCGGTGATGCTAAAGAGAAGAAGGCTCCTGCAAAAGCCAAAGCAGAACCTGAGAAAAAAGACGAGAAAAAAGAACCCAAGGATAACAAGAAATCCGCTGAGAAAGGATCTGAAAAGGCCCCTAAAAAAGACCCCCCAAAAGAAGCCAAAAAGTAATCTCCTACCCCGTTTGGCTATTTTTCAATCATTTATGTATCATTAGTTCGTGCCTAAAAAATTCATGTTTTATTTTTCATAAAAAAATTAGCAGCCATGACTCCTAAAGACTCAACAGCCAGGTTCAGCAATTTCTCCCTAGAATATGAATATCTAAGCAGTGGTTGTAAATACGTTGCAGGTATGGATGAAGTTGGACGGGGGTGTCTGGCAGGACCTGTTGTTGCCGCTGTTGCGGTTATTTCAAAAGAGGATCAGTATATTCCAGGAGTTTGGGACAGCAAAACCATGACCGCAAAGAGACGGGAGGATGTTTACGATCAGCTTCTGGATACCGTAGATGCCTATGGAATTGGTGAGGCATCCTGTGCTGAAATTGATGAATTAGGAATTGGTCCGGCATCGTCTCTTGCTATGCAGCGTGCCTACGATGTTCTTGATATTAAGCCGGATATTGTACTTATCGATGGTGAAAAAGTACAGGCTCCGAATTTGCACAGTCGGCATCTTAAGCAGGGTGACCGCAAGCATTTCATTATTTCCGTGTCATCTGTCATAGCTAAGGTCTATCGTGACCGAATGATGATCAAACTAAGTAAACAGTATAGTGGTTATGGTTTTGAGAAGAACGTTGGGTACGGGACGAAGGAGCATCGGTTGGCCCTGGAGTCGCAGGGAGTTTGTGAAATACATAGGAAAACGTTTTCCCCCGTGAAGGATATTATTTCTAAGGGGAAATTTTATGAGAAAGGTTCGGGATAGCAGTTTGTGGGGTGTCGGTCTGCGGCCAGATAGGAAAACTCTCGGTAAAATGTCGGAATCGCTTGTCGCTGAAAGACTGGAGGCTAAAGGGTTCAAGGTCGTTGCTCGAAACTATTCCTGCAGATTCGGAGAAATTGATATTGTAGCAGTAAAGGATGGTGTTATCTGGTTTGTTGAGGTAAGGTCGAGATGGATTGGTGCCGGAGGCAACTTGGCAGTGAAGGCCGTTGAGACCGTAGGGGCGTTGAAGTTGCAAAGAATATTGAAAACAAGTGATTTTTTTATACAGGAGCGAGGTTTAAGCAATATAGATAGAAATGTTTTAGTTGTTGAGGTAAACTGGTATAATCGCAGTCGCGTTAGAGTGAGAATGATACCGGTTTACTGAGGTTCTTTTGATTTATTGATGTTTTGATGAGGGGCGCTAGCTCATCCGGTAGAGCAACTGGCTTTTAACCAGTAGGTGCGGGGTTCGAGTCCCCGGCGCCTCACCACTTTTTATCGAGTTTTTTGGATTTTTCTGCTGTTAATGTTATCTAAATATGCAATAAATAAGCAAAAGGGGAATATTGGAGAGGCATTTGTACAGTTTTTCTTATCTAGATTTGCGCTTGTTCATAAGGTGGATGGTGGAAATGATCTTGGTAATGATTTCTTCTGTGAACTATTTTTGGAGGAATATCCTACGAACATACTATTTTATGTACAGGTAAAGCTTTGGTGCTCTGAGCCTAGGGTTAAAGAATCTACAAAAGATTATTGGAGAAAGGCTCAGATACCTGTGTATTTATTCTGGGTGAAATGTGCAGGTAAAGAATTCGATGATATTGTTTTGGACGATGCTTTAGATGAAGCTTCATGGGTAGTTAAATATAAAAGAATGACAGCTGAGTTGCACAAAGAAAAGGCTGAAGGATTTGAAGATTTTGATTTGTTGAAATTTAAGAGAGATTTAATGATTGATTATGCTAGGTCGATGTTTATACGTGGTTTCACCCCTGTTTTTGATGCGGGAATGTTTTTCACAGAAAAGGAGAGAAGTAATCTTGACCTGGCTAGATTTCAAAATCCCGCGAGGAGCCTCATAAAGGAAGATCAATACGTAGAGACAGTACTTGATGAAAGCTGGTCTCATTTTATCTCTGTAGCACATTTGTTACATAGAATGTACAAAGAACTTAAGAAAGAAGAATATTTGAAAGGTGCTGAAGACTGCATTAATCTTGCCGAAACATTATATGGAATATCTAATGTCACAGATGTTGATCATGTCTTGGCCTATTTATGGAGCGTAAAGAAAGAAATACGTAATTCACGAAATCAGTTAGGTTAAAGGGTGCCTAATAAGTATTGATTGTCAATAATTTTCCTTGAAGCCAGATGAGAGAGCAATTCCTCACAGCAATGTTTAAAGCGATAGGCTGGGATATCAATAATGAACAAGGTTATGCAGAACAGTATAAAGAGGTTGTTCATGGAGACAAAGAGTTAATCCATATATTCTTTCAAATATTTTCTTAACCTCTTATCCACAACATACACATAAGTTCCACGAATGCCCCGTGTAAGCAATGTTTTGTAAATATTTTTAATGTAGCTTTCAAGCTCGTTCGGATCAGAAATAGCTCTTTTACCATTAAAATCAAGATATTTACTTTTGTCTATAACAATACTCTTTTTATCCTTGTCATATGAGATTTCCGGCCCAATAATAACTCCAGCATAGTTAAGGTCATACCCCTGAATTGTATGGATGCAACCAACCTCATTTACGGCATTCTCTGAGTTGACCCAATCCTTTGTAACGCTGTTCCATCTTAACTTAACGTCGTCAATTTCTATATCGTAATCAATAGACTCATCTTTTTTGGTTTTCCATTCCCATGAGTACCCAGCTAATAGTCTTGAAAGTCCGATATTCTTGTCTTGTTCTTTTATGGCATCAACTAGTTCTCTTATATCGCCGAATAGCTTAAGTTCATATTCGTCGAATTTGACCTTCTCTTTCTGCTCGACATTGAGTATTCGTCTTATATATTCGATATAGTCCTGTCCGCCCCTCACTCTCATTTGGGAAATCAACGCGTATTCTTTCATCTTGTACTTTCTTATATGGTGCTCCCTTATATCTGCTGGCTTAATGCTCTGATTTTTGTCGTAGAAAAGAACTTGATGTTTGGAGGAGTTAATAATCCAGTCTAGCTCAGTCCCCTCTTCTTTTTTGAGGCCTAAGGTTTTGTTTATCCTATCGAAGTCTCTGTAGTTAGTTAGGTTTACTCTTCTTTGTAATCTGTGCGCTTCATCAACAATTAATATGTCGTAATCGAATTTGATGACGTCGTTTGGTCCTATGACCATACCCGGATTTAATCCTTTTACTGATTTGAAGACTTTTTTTAGTGTTTTCCTTAGGGAAGTCATAGGAATTACCAAACCAATCCTGAGGTCTTGTGCCCAATCCTGTTCATATAGATATTTCATTAAGTATACCGCCACTATTGTCTTTCCGGTTCCTGGCTCTCCTGAAACAATACTGGTTTGGTGGCTGTCTTTTTTAATACTTTCCGTTATCTCCTGAACAACATTAAGCTGGTCTTCGCTAAGGCTTTTATAGGGAGAATATTTAAACAAGTCACTATTTTCTATCTGAACAAGAGCTTGATTAGCCAGTTCTCTCTTTAGTAGTTCTTTCCATATAACTTCAAATTTTGCTTGATAACGTTCTCGGTCATAGTAGTCCGATTCTTTAACACCTGAATTACCGTTCTGGAGTAGATATTTGCCATCGCCGGACATGTATTTTATTAAGGAAGATTCAATGTCTAGAGTAGCCGATTTATTGTACTCGTCATCAGCAATTACATGTAAATTCTTCAGCCTTGCTCTTTCAGGATTTTCTATTTGTTGTTTTGCCCTATTATAAGCACTTACTGATTCTCCAACATATGCTTCTCTTCCATCTTCGATTATGTATACAATCGGCCAATTTAAGCCAAATCTGTAATCCTTAATTTTCTGGATTGTGCTTGGAGTAAAACTGTATTTGGTTATCTCATACATAATTTTCGATCAGTTTTTTAGAGTTTTGTATATTTTTTGCTTGTTCCCTTAGCCTTCTCTACCGGGTATTTTTTGCTGTTTTGTTCGATTTTTTTTTGAACGATTTCGTCAATGTTAACATCGAGTGTTTCTGCTAGCAGTGCGATATATATTAATATGTCGGCTAATTCCTCGATCACTTCTTTCTTGTCATACTTGGAGGTCCATTGAAAGCATTCTAGTAATTCTCCTGCCTCTATTGATATTGATTTGGCAAGATTTTCTTCTGAATGGAACTGTTTCCAATCTCTATCATCTCTAAATTTAATGAGTTTCTCTATGATTTCTCTTTTCATTAAAATTTCATTAAGAATTGTTTTTTTTAATTCTAGCATAATGTGTGGGTTTACTAAACAAAGGAGATACAGTAATGAAGGTCTATCAGTTGTAATAGGTTAGCAAATATTCTCTCAACATGGTTCGATTTCTTTCCCCAGTTCCTACCCCTACCCCATCCCCACCCTCACCTCCGCTCCCCGCCCAAATATTTTTCTATGCTACAATGAAGTTGTACTAACCTAATCGCTTCACCCACCATGAACAAAATCACTCTCGGTATTATCTGCGGACTAGCCTTTGGAATTCTCGATGTTCTCATAATGATCCCTATGCCTGAAAAAGATAAACGTAAAAAGACTGAAGCCATGATTGGAGCTTTCCTCGAGCGATTCATGGTCGGATTGATAATTCCGAATTTAAATCTCGGAACCGGATACGTAGTTACTGGTATCATTGTTGGACTTGGGCTTAGTGTCCCTACTGCGGTTATTACTCGGGCTTATGCCCCTATCATCGGGATCGGCGTTGTTGGCGGTTTGATTATTGGGCTAATTTCTAATGCTGTAATATAACACGGTAATATAATGCGGCAATATTCAAAGTTTACAGACAACAAGGATCCTGTAGTCGCTGTACTCCTTGATCGACTGTTTCAGGTTCTTGATGAAATCACGGGCGGTGAATATGAAGTGGAAGGTAAAAAACCTATCTCACTTATTGATGGAAAAGCTCTGGTGGATCGGACTCTAAATCATTTCTCGGAGATTGATACGAAGTATCAAAAGATAATTGGGGTTAAGGAGAAACAAGTAGCCATTGGTGACAAATTTGAATTTGTATAGTACTCTAATTTAGTAGTATATAGATAGTGCAAAAATCTTACAAAAACCTAGCAAAATACTACGATCTCTGCTTTCAGCAAAAAGATTACCAGAAGGAGGTAGATTTCATATTGGAACTTGTTGATAAATATGGCATCAATAAAGAATCAATCCTAGATGTTGGTTGTGGGACCGGGACACATCTTTGCCTTCTGAAAAACCATTTTGACAATCTCTATGGCGTCGATTTAAACAAGGAAATTCTTGAAATCGCAAAAACCAAGGTTCCTGGCGCTCATTTTCTCAATGCAGGAATGTCCGACTTTAAGATTAAAGAGAAGTTTGATGTCATTACCTCTTTATATTCAGTTTTTAACTACAATAAAGATGTGGATTCTGCCACTAAGACGCTGCAGA
This sequence comes from Candidatus Dojkabacteria bacterium, assembly GCA_016932785.1. Lineage (GTDB taxonomy): Bacteria > Patescibacteriota > Dojkabacteria > SC72 > JAFGCJ01 > JAFGCJ01. The sequence goes on from JAFGCJ010000002.1 coordinate 48,588, forward strand.
ATTTCCATAAGCACTTACAGGAAAAAGGAGTTGTAATAATTGCTCTGTATAACGAAAGAACTACTGATAAGAAAATTTCCCTTCATGTGGGTAAAGATGACGATACAAAAGTGGCAAAGATAGATCAGTTCAGGTATATACCTAAGGACAAAACTGTGAAATCCGAACATTTAGTTCTGATTAAAGACAATGAAGAGATAGATTTTGAAGTTGAGGATGATGATATTTATAGGATTTTTGATTTTGATGAAATAGAGAGTATGGTAAAGGAGTCAGGATTTTCGAATAGCGAGATATATGATAGGTTTTCGTTCGATAAAGCGGCAAATAAGTCTAAATTTCCTGTGTTGGTGTTAAGGAGGTGAGTATGCACATAACTCATCCCTCTCAAGATGTGTAATATCAAGGGCTTGGTTACAGAGGGCCCGTGCCTTTTGAGCAGTTATCCCTTTAAGTAGTTGTGAATATGGTAGTTGAAGATCAGCTATAGGTGACGTGAATTAATTATATCATATGTAGCGAGTACATATTATAGGATAACAAAGTCTTTTGCTGATGGAAGTTCCTCTTTTGTGGTATAATGCACCAGTTCGAAACAAAGTAGGACTTTTGTGAATTTGTTTGTCTCCCCTTCAGAGTAAATCTTAATTCCCAGGTAACTATTTTGGCATGACCGGAATTACCGGGAATTAAATTCTACATAATAATACAGTGAGTAAATACAATTATAACCACAGAAATCGTGGATACAATGACTATGCAAAGCGAAACGGAAGACGTCGTGGGGGGCGTAATAGCTTTCATGGGAGTAAGATTGATCCCAAAAAATATGTCTCAAGTGCTGAGGCTGGACCATCGTGCTCTATTTATCAGGATGACTGCAAATTTGAAGATTTCAACGTTGCTTCGGTGATCCAGTCGAATATCAGAGCTAAGAATTTCAGCCAACCGACAAAGATACAAGCCCAGGCAATTCCATATGTACTTTCCGGTAAGGATATTTTGGGATTAGCGGGAACTGGATCTGGTAAAACTGCGGCTTTTCTCGTTCCGATGATTGATAAGGCTCTCAAAGATCGTGGTCAGAAGATCTTGATTGTCACTCCAACAAGAGAGCTTGCCGCCCAGATTAGAGATGAATTTGTTACTTTCTCAAAAGGAACGAATCTCAGGTCGGCCGTTGTTATCGGAGGTGCAAGTATGGGGAAACAAATTTCGGTATTGAAGCAAAACCCTCAGTTTGTTATTGCTACTCCTGGAAGATTGAAAGATCTTTCTCAAAGGGGGGTGATTCATTTTGATGTATTTAACAATATTGTACTTGATGAGGTGGATAGGATGCTCGATATGGGTTTTGTCCATGAGATAAAGCAAGTTATTTCAAAATTGAGCCAAAACAAGCAGTCGATGTTTTTTTCAGCTACTATGAATCCTAAGATCGAGGAAATTGCCAGATCGTTACTTAGGGATCCTGTGAAAATTCAGGTTGAGAGGCTTTCTTTAAAGAGAAACGTGGAACAGAATGTCGTTAAAGTTAGACCAGAAGAGAAAATTGAGAAGCTCCATGATCTGCTGAATGGCGAAGATTTTCACAAAGTTCTGATCTTTTCGAGGACTAAATATGGCTCTGATAAACTTTCAAAGACGCTTTTAAAAAGAGGCTTTTGTGTAGATTCGATACATGGTGGCAAAACACAGTCAAGAAGAGAAAGAGTAATACGTAAGTTTCGTCAGGATGAGATTAAGATTCTCGTTGCAACAGATGTTGCTGCAAGAGGATTGGATATTGACGATATTACCCATGTTATAAACTACGACGAGCCGAATTGTTATGATGACTATATTCACAGGATCGGCCGTACTGGCAGAGCCGGGAAAAAAGGTAACGCGCTCACATTTGTTGGGTAGATTAATTGCTTGTATTTCCTATGTTGTTAAACCTTCTTGCAATAACCTCGAGATCATCGATGAGATAGATAACGGTGTTAGAGCCCGTTTTCCGGCGGGTCACCATTTCTCTACTTAGTGAAATTTGCTCAAAGAAGTAATTACTTATAGGGTATTTACAGCTCAAAGAGAGTCGAGAGAGACAATCAATACTGTAATTTTATTAGAGAACGGTCAATTAGTAGAAGACAGATCATCAGTAAAAATGAATCCTGGTTTTCGTGATGAACGAATTGTCGGTGGAGCAGATGATGCCGTTGATTTCACAGAACGAATGGTTGAAAAACTAAAATCGATTGGTGCTGCTTAATACTTTCCGGGATCTATTCAAACTCTCTCTCATAGGGTCTATTTTGCCTGATCCAGACTTCGGCCTCTCCGTCTCTGGTCAGGGGATCCTCGTTTAGAACAGCTTCAGCTGTAAGAGCGAGGTAATCCCTTACTCCCTCCGGCAGTACTTCACCTTCTGTTCGACAATCAAATTCCACTGAAAAATCTGCGTCAGCATCAAGAGTTGTAATGACTTCTGTTTTAATGCCGTCAATAGGAATTCCCAGTATTTTAGAAAATCTTGTTGCTACCTCTGTAGTGACGCGTTGAAATTGTTCGGTTTCTTTCTGTGATTCAGTCATATGTTCTGGACTAGAAATTTCTCCGCTTAATAAATGAGCATTTGGAGAGAGAAAAAGTCTGATCTGGGGATTTCTTACTGCTGAGCCCCATCTACGCATTTCATCTTCTGTGAGTGTAGGAACTGGGTCTGGTGCGTCTTTTCTCCTTAGCATCCAAGCGGTTTCATCCCATACTCTAATGACGGTTCCTAGACCTGGGATTCCAGATTCCTTACATAATTCCTGTATTTGTGTCCCAGCTGCGCTGATTTGTTCTTCGTTGGGACGAAAATCAACTCCTTCTTCATAAGTTCCGACACCCGCGGTTAGTTCTATTGCAAGAACTGTTCCGTCAGTTGCCTCTTTAGCTCCTTTCCCGACTCGTACCTCTCGATCATCTGGATCTAGCGTGTCTATTCCTAGCTCACGATGAGTTATATCCAGGGCTTGGTCGCAGAGGGCCCGTGCCTGTTGTGGAGTTACCCCTTTAGGGAGTTGTGAATCTGGTAGTTGAAGATCAGCTATAGGTGACATGGTGCAATTATATCATAGGAGATAGAGTTTATGTTATGGGATAGTAGGGTTTTGGTTTGCGTGGGTTTGTCTTGTGGGGCGTGGCTGGTGTGTTGTAATTTTGCTTTCCACTATTTCGTATGTCTTAATTCAGCTTTGCAAGGATCTTGTTTAGTACTGTCTCGCTTTTTGCCATTACGACTGTTGGAAGTAACTTTATGAATTTTTTAAACTCAAAGTTCTTGCCATCTAATGTCTTTATTTTGTATCCAAGCTCTTGTGCAAGAATTATTCCTGGTAGTAAATCCTCAGTTTCATTTTTTATTGCCACTATTGCGTCTGTTTGTCCTCTAAGTAATAGGAGTGCATCGTATGATGGACACCATAGGGAGAGTATTCTTTTAAAGTCTTTTTTCAGTTTTTTCTTTGCTTTTTCCTGTTCTTTCTGAGCTGCGTATCCTCCTATTAACGATATAATACCTGTTTCCTTTGAATCGGGCTTTGTTGGCGATTTACCATTTATTGTAACGCCATCGTCTTTCACTGCTTGCACAAAAATATCTAGAATTGGGTAATAAAATGCAGAAAACCCAGTTCCGTTATCACCAATGAATGTTGCAGTAATAGAAAATATAGGCAATCCAGCCAGATAATTGCTTGTTCCATCAAGCGGATCAAGCACCCACAGGTTATTTTGACCTTTTGAAAGGCCCATTTCTTCTGAATAGATTGAGTCTTTAGGGAATCTCTGCTTTATTCCAGTTACTATTGTTTTTTCGGCATAAATATCTGCCTCTGTCTGTTGATTGAAGTTTCCTTTGTCTTTATATTCGTGAGGGAGACCAAACTGTGTGGCTATTTGGTCCCCTACTAATTTTGATATGTCATTAAATAGGCTTAATCTCTCTTTAATCTGTTCTATCATGAGAATACTTTACTATCAGTGGTAGTTAATTTCAATACTTAATTTCTATTTTCAGTACTATCTGGAATCGTGCTATTATGAATAGTAATAAGATTAATTTATTAATCTAACTATTATGCCCAAGACAAAATTAGGTAACTGGTCGATCGGACTTATAATCGCAATGCCCTTTTTGTTTCTTCTCGGCCGATTTTTTATAGATTTGTTTTACGAGTCGGTATCATCTGGAGATACTATTCTTGAGGATATTGCTAAGAGGCCCGCTTTGGGACTTTCGATGCTTGCTGGAATGGGTTCTGGAGTCTCAGCCTTTGTTACTGGGCTGATAGCGATCATAAAACAGAAGGAACGGGCGTTACTGGTCTTTGTGTCAACTGTGTTAGGTGCATTGGTGGTTTTATTTCTCATAGCTGAAATAGTATATCCACACTGATAGATCGCTACTAATAAATCGCCGGGAATTTATTCTGAAGTAGGTTTCACTTTTCGGCAGTGTAGATGCAGTATTTGAACAGACCTCTTAGGGCTAAATTGTAGTACTCTACTCCATTGGTCACGTTGACGAAATACTTTATCAATCTGAGAAAGTTTACATTTTTGAATTGCATCTCGACGTGTTTGTGCAATCTAATGAATGATTTTGCTGCATTATACCTGATGTCTTACTCCTGAATATTTTTGTATCCAAATTGCATTGTTTGGACTATGTTGCATAAACAGTCGGGCCTATAGTGTAATCACCATTAAGAGCTGTGGTCATTAAATAGCAACATTTGCTTTTAGCGAAGTGTTGCTTTTTGACTGCTCTTTTACAATCAAAGGACAGTATGCTCTTCCTGATATTGAAATAATGGCCGTATTAAGTGGATATTTTTAATGTCTTCTTATATCGGTCATTAATCGATTCAGAAGGAGGTGATGCGAAAAGAAAAGTTTTGTGGATGTTTTTGGGGTTACTAGAAGAAAGTGGAGGAAAAAGCTATGAAGAAATTGAAAATTGCGGGTTTGTTTTTTTTGATCCTTGCCGTGGCACTGGCATGTGCGCCTACCGGCGGTGGAGCAGAAGTTCCACCTACCGAGACGCCTGCACCGACTTTGTCTCCCACTCAGGCTCCGACATTGGGGCCACCTGCGCCCACAAAGGGGCCAGAGATTCAGACTCAGGAGGCAGAGAAACCGGTCGAGACCCCAGAAATTCCAGGCTATATGCAGACAATAGAGGCTGGGCATGATTTCATAATAAGCCGTAAGTGTCCTCCAGGCAGCGATTCAACTGCCATAGAGCTGTATATCAACTTGGACGGGTCTGGTCCCAAAGGGGCCAGTATCCGTGGGGTTGATGGTCTCCTCCAAGAAGGAGATGAGATCATCCGTGTCGTTAAATGTAACGATGAGGGAGAGGGGGTTCCATACCGATTCGGAATGATAATCGAAATTCGGTACAACTCCGTGGACGTCTGGGTATATACTCCCCCTCTACCTGTTCAAGGTTCAGACCTGTAAATCAGTATGTAAACCATTGGAAGTCGATCCCAAAACTTTCCCGCCTAGAGCGGATGAATTTGTCGCACTGTCCTTTGGTTTACTAAATCAATCGAAATTTTGAGTTTTCTCAGGCCTTTTCCTGTTTCTATCAATTTCTGGAACTCCTCAGTAACATTTTCCTTTTCAAAAAAACTTCAGAGTTACATGCAAAATTATAAGTACACTCTTCCCTGTGGTATTTGTGATATTACTTCAGCTATAATAGAGCATAAGTTATCCGGGAAGATTGATTTCAAAAATGCAAGACTTGAAAGATAAAATTGCAGACTTTTTAGAGAACGTTCCAATTTCGACAGAGCAGCCAGTTTCTTCTTCATCAATAGGCAAGGATTTGAAAGGTGAGACACTCCATTCTGTGATTGTCTTTTTACAGTTATTTAACTGTGTAGAAATTAAATCCAAAGGAAAGAAAGCGGGAGAATGGAAAGTTAAGTCGGTATCGCCTACCGCCGATTATTTTCTCAGAAGTCTTGCGAGATACATCAGAAAAGAAAATTCCTTGATCAGCTCGTGGGCCAAACTTGGGACAACAGACGAGAAGGGTTCAATATTTGATTGGGGGACCAAATATCTTGCTGAAATGGAGAAGCGGCGGACAGTGAAATTTAGTGATAAGTATCCAACGAGGCTGGTTTCAGTTTCACAAGCTATTATAAAGGCCCGTGTAAAAGGATATGAGGAACCTCTTTTTCTTGTCCAGCTTGATGAAAAGATAGATCAGTACCAGTTCATTGGAGGCAGGAAAATTGGTTCTGATAAGGATCTTAAGGCAACTATTGAGAGGGAACTAAGTGAGGAGTTGTATAAGAATGACATGGTAAAAAAACATAATTACACGCTGGAACCTTTAGCTGAGAATATGAGGCATTATGAGATTTCTCCGACATTCGGAGCCTTTACTGAATATACCTTTTCTATCTATCAGATCATGTTTGCTGAGGAGGATATCAAGCTTGGCGGAGGAGACATATGGGTCTCTGCAAAAGAATTAGAAGCGGAGCAATCTTATGACGGAAAGCATATTAGGTTAACCTTCGAGCCGGAGAAAGTTATAGGAAAGACATATGATGAACTCCCCTTGTCCACTGTTCGGGTACAGCCGGAGTTTGCTAGAAAAAAGGCTGCCTCAAAAGATTCCACAGCGAGTGCCCAGAAGATACAGGATCTTATTTCTGAAGGTGAAAGTACTAATCTTGAATTTAAGGCTACAATTAGGTGGGATAAGAGGAGAAATCAGGTCAACAAAGATTTAGAGAAGGTTGTTGTCAAAGAAATATCGGCTTTTCTAAATTCCAAAGGAGGAACTCTTTTAATAGGTGTTGACGATGATGGGACTGTAATCGGATTAGGTGATGATATCAAGACCCTGCGAAAACAGAATCTGGATGGTTATATGCAGGCTGTAGTTAGTCTTATTTCGGATAACATAGGTGTTCAATATTGCTCTAATGTGGACGTTTCTTTTGAAAAAATAAATGGTGACGACATTTGCGTTCTTTCTATACGTAAAGCCTCGGGACCTGTGTTTGTGAAGAATAATGATAAAAAAGAGTTCTATGTTAGAAGGTCAAATACCTCTAGGCTTCTCGATAGTGAGGAAACTTATAACTATATCCTGCATACTTGGGGCTAGGTCTTTACTGCAAGTTCTAAGTATCCTATAATGGTTAATTAAATGATATCAGGAAATGCTTCAAAACCAAAATTAAGAATACTTATTGTTGATGATGATAAGGGCTGGAGAGAAATTCTTTCTGATGTAGTCAGTAGAAAATTTTTAGAGTCAGAGTCCGCTGATAAGTACGAACTTGAATTAGTAGTCATCGAGCCTGGTGAAGGCGAAGGTAAACATATGGAAGGACGAAAATATATAGAAAGAGCTAGAGATGTTTTGCGTGCAGGCGGTATTCATGGTGCTCTTATTGACTGGAATGTGGGTGATCAAGGAGATATCTTTATTCCTAAAGAAGATAAGGTCTATACTGGAGAGTTATTGAAGGAGGTTTATGGTATGCGTATCCCTTTGATAGCTGTAACCGGGAGTGGTAAATCGTTTACTAATTTTGAGGCTCAGTTAATGGAGCAAGGTATAGGACTTGATTCAATAAGAAAGAATACTGTTAGTACATCGGATCCTATTTTCCAGCAATTTATTGAGGGAGCCATTTCGCTTTGTGATCAAGAGCTTAAGGGGGGGTATTGAAGGATCCGTTTCAAGTATTGAGAGTTAGTACTGCTCTTGAAGTTTTGTCTTAGAAGAAGTTCGAAATTTTTTGCCTGATTAGATTCTTATTCTTTATTTTTAAATTCCAGGGCTAAGGAGTTTATGCAATATCGGTGTCCTGTCGGCTCTGGGCCGTCGTCGAATTTGTGACCGAGGTGAGCTCCGCATTTTGAGCAGGTTACTTCTGTTCTATTCATGCTGTAGGAAGTGTCGGGCTGTTCTGTTACGGTGGCATTGTTTATTGGCTGAAAGAAACTTGGCCATCCGGATTTAGAGTCGTATTTGGCCTCAGACGAAAAAAGTTGCTGACCGCAGTTTACACAGCTATATGTCCCCTTTTGGAAATTTTTATAATATTTTCCGCTTCCTGGTGGTTCAGTTCCTTTCAGAAAACAAATGTTGTACTGTTCGTCAGTTAGTTTGGGATTTGTCTTTCTCAGCAGAATTGCTTGAAAAGTTATTTACCAATATTATTTGTTCATTTGTTGGGGGGTTATTGAATTCTTTCTTGTCCATAGTTACCGGATAGTAAGATGATTTTATCTATTGTAGAACTTTTATAAAAATAATTGAAGGATCTGTGCAGTAATAATGATTGGTTCTGCTATAATCGATTCTGTGCAAAAAAAGAAGCTATCATACAAAACTGATGACGACATAGATCTAGTTGGAATTCTAACCAGGCCACCTACCCCTTCTTCTGAAAAGGGTTGTGTGATCATGTGTCATGGAATCACTGTCGACAAGGATGAAGGAGGCACTTTTGTTGGATTATCAAAAAGTCTATATGAGAATGACTTCTCTTCTTTTCGTTTCGATTATCGTGGACACGGAGAAAGTGGTGGTAAGCCTGCGGAGATGACTATTACTGGGGAACACAGAGATCTTCAGGCTACAATCAGATTAGTTAGAGAATTGGGGTATCGGAAGCTATTTTTGCTTGGTGCGAGTTTCGCTTGCGGATCGGTGGCTTTGGAGCTTTCACAAAACGAGGATGATTTTGAGGCAGTTGTGTTGTGGAATCCTGTTGTGGATTATGAAAGCCTGCTTGAACCTAGATTACCTTGGTCAAAAAAATATTTCGGTCCTGTTGCTGAAAAGAGGGCCAAAGAAAAGGGATACACAAAGGTCGGCAGTCACGAATTTCCTGTAGGATATAAGCTCTTCAAAGAGATGAGAGAAATTAATCTGTGCGGTCTACTTTCAAGGGTAAGACTTCCGATTCTTTTTATTCATGGGGATTGCGATACATATATTCCATATGAAGATACCAAAAAGTGTTCCGAGCTTGTTGAGAATGGCGAGTTATATATAGCTCAAGGTTCAGAACATGGATTTCACGATGAGAATATTCTGGCTGTAGTGATCAAAAAGACTGTGGGTTTCTTTGATATATCCTAGATCTGGAAGTCTGAGAACTTATGCTTTTGTGTGTTTCAATCTTACCTCTTTATGTTATTATGGATTTAACGTGAGAAGAATTTTAGACCGAAAACTAGGAATGCTACGCAATGCAATATTCGGAGTACAAGATAGTCTTGGTTCGACTTGTGGTTTTTTGTCTGGTGTGGCAGTGAGTGGTGCAGAGAAGAGATATATCCTGGTTTCAGGAGTGGTTCTGATATTCGTTGAGGCTTTTTCTATGGCTGTTGGCACATTGATTTCTGAGCACTCGATTGAAGAATTTAATGAGAAAAAAAGCTTGAATATTTTTAGATCGATTAGAAACTCAGGTGTGATGTTTTTTTCGTATTTTGTTGCAGGGTTTATACCGCTTGTACCCTATTTGATTTTTGATGAGAGGATACGACTTTATATTTCTATAGTATTCTCTGTTTTGGTGTTGGTGTTATTGGCCATTGTTAATTCAAAACTTCTCGGGTTGAAGGTTGTCCATCATTTGATTGAAATTGTAGTTGTAGGATCGATAGCAATAGTTGCAGGAGTGATTATTGGGGGACTTGTTTCGGTTGGGTGATTGTTTACTTCGAAACCTCTAGAATGTCCAATTGTTAAGAGAAATTCTTAATAATGTAGTCAGGTTTATGCCCTTTTTTCTTTGTAAGCCTTTTTCCATCAGGATTAAACCAGGCTGTGTCTATCCCTACTTTCTGAATTTCAATATTTATAGTCTATCTTTTGGTCTGATTCAAATGTATTTTTAACCTTTTTAAGTGATTGACTTATATTGAGCTAAAATACTACACTTTAAGCTATGGATTCAATTAAGGAAGCCGAGAAAAAATTAGCAGGAAGAAAGGCACCGGAATTTTTGAAAAATGGTATGGTCGTTGGATTAGGTTCAGGCAGTACCGTTCCCTACGCAATCGAACGGATAGCGGAGCTGGTCTCTCAGGGTTTACAGATAACGATGGTCTCGACTTCGAACAAGACTAGTGCCTTGGCAAAAAAGTGCAAACTTGAGATCTCCGGTATCGACTCTATAGATAGAATCGATGTGACAATCGATGGAGCCGACGAAGTAGATCCTAACATGCGAGGGATAAAAGGAGGAAAAGGTGCGCTTCTTTTTGAGAAAATTGTTGCCTCTATTTCGGATAAAAACATCTGGATTGTGGACTCAAGTAAACTTGTTGAAAAATTAGGTAAGTTTCCTTTATCGGTTGAGGTTGTTCCATTTGGTCTAAAGACTGTATTGGCAGAATTCCAAAGAAGAGGTTTTAAATCTGAGATTAGGGTACGTGAAGGAGAAAAATACTTGACTGATAGCGGGAATTATATTGTTGATCTTCATCTTGGCTCGATCGAAAATCCAGAAGAACTTGATGTGGAACTGAATATGATTCCAGGGGTTGTCGAGAATGGGTTGTTTGTTGGCTATGCTGATATGGTGATTGTTGGAAGGGGTAAGGAAACAGAGATTACTAGTCGCTAGTGGCTGGATGTTTCTGTAGATCAATATTTTGATTAATGACTTCCAGTCTGATTCCTAGATCCTTCCGCCGCATTCCGGACAAAACTTCGTATCAGCTTCAATCTCTTTTCCACACTTGGGGCACTTAATAGTCGAAGACAATTTCTCACCACATTCTCCGCAGAATTTCGCGTGAGCCTCTATTGTTGCACCGCATTTGGGACAAGTCGCTACTTTAGCGTCGTCCCAGTCTTTTTCTGATAGATGTTTGTCTTTTTTTGCCATTCTTGCGTGTGCGAATGCCTCTTCCTTTGAATGTTGCGCTTGGGCGGCAGCCATCTCCTCCCCTAGTTCGGGTGCGCATTGTTTGCATAAACCCCTGTCCTCATTCCAGCAGACTTCTTTGCAAACCCACGTCCCACATCTTTTACACTGTGCAAATTTAGGACTTATTTCTTGTACAGCCTTCTTGAGTGCCTTGTCGTGCTGGGGTCCTGCGGCCATCCTGTGAATATCGTCTGATGTTGATGCTAAGTTTGAAGCTGTTCCACCAAGGAAACCTCCTACTATACCTAGTGCACCAGAGACCACACCTGTTGCCGATTTTTGAAATGTACTCATATAACCATTTCCGCACCTTTCACATATGAATTTGAATTGATAGCCTTTGTCGGTGGATAGGTCTTGGTAGTTATCTGTAAAGGGAATGTCCATTTTTCTAAGGGTAAAAACTTATCTAGCTCTTCGAAGAACTTAATTATTTATAGAATCGGCTAGTACAAAATATTTTATGTCATATGGCTCACTTCATCAATGGTCTGTTTTTTAATATTGTTCACACAATCTTCACAGGTTATATGTTTTATTCATTGTTTGATCTCGTAAGGTGAATGTATTATTATGAGTTTTATTATGAAGTGGAGATTTCTAACAATATTGACGGTTGCCATTGCTGGTCTCATTGCCCTTCCTGTGGCTGCTTTGGCATGGGACGACTGTCCTCATGGTGAGGTGAATGATGAGTATCCAGGTGACTGTCCAAGGTATGTAGATACTGATGGTGATGGGATCTGTGATAGGAGCCAACCTGCTCCCGAGGACAGAGTTACTGAAGAGGAGACCTATGGGCAAGATATTGAAAGCACAACGGAGATTATTGCGAGGCGAAATACAGATTCCAGTAATAATGAAACCTCCGATAGTTCTGCTGATTCTGGAAATAGCTCCTCGAGTAAGGGAAAAAAGTCTTCTCACTATAATTTTGTAGTTCCCTTTTTTACGTCCTTGGTACTCTATCTGATTTCTTGGTATCTTGCTAAGAGTAAGAAAATTGAAAGATATATCATGCCTATTCACAATGGGATTTGGAATACGGTTCTACTTGTCTCTCTCATTCCGTCGGTAGCATTTGGTTTTTATTTAGTGCTCCGATATGCCTTCCCTGAGATAAGGATCAGCTACTTTGATTTTCTGTATTGGCATGTGGAAGGTTCCATTGTCATGGGGACCGTGGCTATTATGCACCTCATTCAAAGGCTTACTACCTATATAGGACAGTTAAAACTAGCTGGAAGACTGCTAGGAAAATAAGCATATCCTGTAAATTTGGCTGGAGATTTCTATCAAAGGTTTCTCTATGAGCCAGCCTCCTTTTCCATTTTGTCGAGTCTATCATAGTAATCTGGAAGTTCTTTAAGGTGTGCAAGTGCTATTTTACCTGTCATTATAAGATCGTCATTTGTTACATTTGTCTCAGGATCATGACTTCCGTGCTCAAGTTCGACGTTCATTCCCATGAGGAATTGTTGAAGATCGAATTTATCGAATGTAATGCCTAGCTGCTCTGCGACACTGGCGGCTTCTTCCTCGGTGATCTGTTTTGTGACGCTCATCTTTATGATTGAATGAATTTATATAACTACATGATAACACTTATACTGGAGTTTTTGGTGAAGATCTTATTGATTGGAACGGGAGGTAATTAAAACAAATACGGAGTTTGCCTCAAACAAAAACTTATGAGATTGTGCTATGATGAAATATCCTATCAATACTTAATTTTTAATTTCATTAATAAATGAGTAAAAATAAGAAGACACTACTGGTTGTTTTGGTTACGGTGGCTCTTCTTCTAGGGGGAGCTATGCTTATGGTTCAGCAGGCGGATGCCGCGGTACCAGGAGACTTTCTGTATGGGGTTGACCGGGCATATGAGAGTTTTCAGCGAGGTATAAGGTTCTCCGATGAGGCAAAAGCAGATTTTGAGCTTGAGCTTCTATCTGAGCGGATGTCTGAGCTCGATGAGGTTAGTAAAAATGATGAAGATCTTGTCGATGAAGCTGTTGAAAATCTTGATGATCAGCGTGTAAGGACCGAGGAATGTGTTCGCGAAATGGAGGATAATGAAAATTCTGATGAGGGAGAACTCGAGCGTATTAGAAATAGATATGAAGAAGAGGTTCAGGATCAGTATGAGAATATGGAACAGGTACAGGAAAAGGTTCAGAATAACGGTGATGAAAGCCAGATAGAAACAGTTAATAAGGTTATGGAGAACTATAAGAAGGAAGTCGATAGTTTTGGGAATGGTTCTCAGAATAAGCAGAATGATAATGGTAAGGGTAATTCTGGTAGTGATTAGTGTGACTGGTTTTTACAATAAGAGCAGGTGATCTATGTTGTAGGTCTCAGTTTTTTGATATGTTTGACTTCATGATATATCTAGGTGGGTTAAGATATTCGTAGTAATCTTTTAGTTGCACATTTTGGATCATGTCGCAATAATGAAAAAATCCTGGGGGCTAACCCAGAAAATACTTAAGGGTGAGAAGACAATAGAAACTCGGTGGTATAGGAGAAGAGCTAGACCTTGGGATTGTGTAAGCAAGGGAGATACTGTTTACTTTAAAGACTCAGGAGAGTCTGTTTCCGTAAAAGCGGTGGTTGCAGATGTTGAGCAATATGAGGATCTAGATGAGGAAAAAATTTCGGGACTTCTTGAAAGGTATGGTGAGCGTGATCTTGGCACGACTCACATTTCAGACGAGATAAAAGACTATGTTCGTCACAAGAGATATCTTGTTGTGATTCATCTTAAATCAGTGAGAAAAGTGAAGCCGTTTGATATTGATAAGAAGGGTTTCGGTATGATGTCGGCGTGGTTGTGTGTTGGAGATATTGACTCGGTCAAAACTTGAGTGTGGATCTTATGATTTGAACTTTTGGGTTAGCTCTTTCATGAATTTGACAACAGCCTTTACCTCGTCTGTACCTTTTGTAATTCCCGGATATCTGTTTACCTCTAGTAGATAAGGTCTCTTTCGATTTTTATCAACAACTATATCGGATCTACACCAATTGAGATTAAGAGCCGTTGCTGCCTTCACTGCAATTTCCTTTACATTGTCTGGACATTCTTTAACGTCAACAAAGACTTCTTTGGCTCCATTACATGCATTATTTCTAAATTCGCCTTTCTTTGGAAAGCTTTTCTCAGCTGCGACAACTTTTCCTCTTGATACAAGGACTCCCCAATCGTATTCATTAGGAATATATTGCTGGAACATGAATTTATGGCCTTCTGGAAGTTCAAGTGTTGCTTTTTCTAGCTCTTTTCTGTTATGTACTAAATGCGAGTTTCTACCCCTGCAGCCCATGGTGTCCTTAATCACCATCGGATATCCGCAGGTTTCTTCTGCCTCGTCTAGATATTTCTTTGGAATTGTCGAATTTCTAAAAAATGTATTTGGTGAAGGAATGTTGTTTAAGCTAAAAACCATGTGATCAACTATTTTGGAGCCGGCTCGTTTTACTTTTGTGTGAGGTATAGAATTTCTTTCTAGATATAAATGGAGGGCGTAAGCAAGATCCTGAGTTGTCCAGTATGACGATATCCATGCAAGGTCATAGTTTTTGCAGTCCATATCCTTATACAGGACCTTAGGGCCATTTTCTGTGAATATAAAGCGTAGATTATGTGAATATGTTTTATCAAAAACAATATCCTCAAAATGTTTCTCCACCAAATCGAAGTTTTCAATTGACGGTGAGATCAATACCCGCATCAAGGTCTTCCTTTTAACGTTAGTTTTATGCTGTTTTACTTTTGTGGTTTTGTGCCAAAAGTGGCACGGAAAGAGAACAGGGGTTGAGTGTGTTCTCTTATTAACAACATTATTATAGGATAATTATACAGTAATTGAGAATCTATGTAAAATGTTCAATTTAACACAAGACGTATTTACTGGTATTATTTTTTTTATAATCTTAAATTTTTTTGCTATGAAGAAGGTTGTTATTATTGGAGCAGGCCTTGCTGGTCTTGCCACCTCTGCCCTATTAGGTAAAAAGGGATATAGTGTTACTGTTATTGAGAAGAATGAACAGCCTGGCGGTCGTGCGCGGAAAGAATTGGATAACAGTTTTCTTTATGACATTGGTCCGTCATGGTACATGATGCCTGAAGTCTTTGATAGATATTTTGAACTTTTTGGCAAAAAGACAAGCGACTTCTATAAATTGATCCGTCTTGATCCTTCCTATCGTATTTTCTTTTCTGATTCTGAGTTTTATGACATAAGAGCAAGGGTTGAGGATAATAAAGATGTATTTAATAAGCTCGAAAAGGACGGATACAATAAGTTCCTAAAGTATCTTGAAAAGTCAAAGTTCATTTATGAAAGTTCACTTGAGCATCTTGTGTATAAAGATTATGATGATCTTGGAGATATTCTGGATCCAAAGATTTTGGCGATAGTTCCTAAGCTTTCTCTTTTAAGTACAGTGCACAAAGAGGTCTCAAGGTATGTTGAAGATCCTCGTTTACAGAAATTGCTTGAATTTACTACAGTGTTCCTTGGGGCTTCACCTTATGAGGCCTCCGGACTGTATAGTCTTATTTCACATGCTGATTTCAATCTTGGAATTTGGTATCCGGATGGAGGTATTTGGAAGGTTGCTGATGCATTGTATAGGCTTGCACAAGATAATAATGTTGAATTTAGATTTAATGAACCGGTCACGGCTATATCTGTCAGCAATGGTAGTGCTGTTTCTGTTAAAACTGACCAAGATTCATACGATGCGGACATTGTTGTAAGTGGGGCGGATTATCCTCATACAGAGCTTGATCTTTTGCCTGAGGTATATCGAACATATGGAAAGAAATATTGGGAAAAGAGAAAACTATCTCCATCTTGTTTCAATATTTTTCTTGGTGTTGGAAAGAAAATAGAGAAACTAAGGCATCATAATCTCTATCTTGATCCAAATTGGGATCAGCACTTTGCAGATGTGCGTGATAATCCTAGATGGCCTGATAATCCATCCTACTATGTCTGTGCAACTTCGAAAACAGATAAAACTGTTGCACCGGATGGGTGTGAGAATCTGTTCTTTCTTGTGCCTGTAGCCCCCGGGCTCGATGATACTGACGAAGTTAGGGACCATATGTATCAAAGGACTATTGCCCACTTTGAAGAGCTAGTTGGACAAAAGGTAAGCGATTCAATTCGTAGTAAAATGATATTTGCTCAGAGAGAATTTAGAAGCTATTACAATTCGTACAAGGGAACTGCTTTTGGCTTAGCACATACCCTGCTCCAGACGGCCATCTTCAGACCGAGAGTGAAAAGTAAGAAAGTTAAGAATCTGTACTATACGGGACAGTTTACTCAGCCGGGCGTTGGGATGCCTATTGCCTTAATATCAGCTGAGATCGTTGCTAACAAAATATTGAAGGAACAAAAGTAGAACTATGAGCACATACCTATTAATAAATATTGCTATTATTATATTTCCTTTGATTTTTACTGTTTTTGATAGGAAGAGAATACGCTTTGTTGATAAGCTGCCGGCTCTTTTGGTATCCATTGGAGTTGTGGGGTCAATTTTCGTTATCTGGGACATAATTGCTACCAATAGAGGTCATTGGGCCTTCAATCCGGATCATGTGGGGGAATTTCATTTGTTTTCGATTCCTCTAGAGGAGGTTTTGTTCTTCATTACTGTGCCGTTTTCATGTCTTTTCACCTATGAATCAATCAGGTACTTTGTAAAAGAATCCAGGAATTTTGTTTTGGGAAAATATCTGGTGCTGGTGTTTTGTATTGTCGCAGCTGCTTCAGCGGTCGTTTTTCATGGAGAGTATACCGTAGTCGTATCGGTAGTCTCTATTCTAACATTTGGAACTATTTATCTTGTAGAACGAGATTTTTTTGACAGTAAAATTTACTGGCTATTTGTGATGGTAACCTTTGGCCTATTTTTCATTTTTAATTACTTCTTAACGTCCATTCCCATTGTTACCTATGGGAATGAAATTATAGGATTGAGGATTACGACAATCCCTGTAGAAGATTTTGCTTATAATTGGGCAATGCTTTCTGCTTATCTTTTTGTCTACTTGAAAACGAAGAGCCTGTTATGAGATTATTGTCTCCTAATGGATAATCAGGTATTCCTTTTCCCTCAGACTATCAGTTCTATTAAGAAAAGGATCAAAGATTTAAAGAAGGATTTCGAATTAGAGGATGGACAAGATCCAACAGGAAGCAATACAAGACTTCTTGACCCTGGCAGGGTTTCGTTATTTGAGGAAATTTCGCAGCTTGATTCTTTAGTAAACACTGTAAAGGTCCTCCCTACTCCCAAGCAGAATGACAAAGCCCAAAAAGGACATTTTATTGAGGTTGAGGATTCTGCAGGAAGAGAACTCCAATTCCATTTATGTTCCGAGTACGATGTTAAGTATCACTCCGGTTTCTCAGGAATTTCTGGAAGACTGCTATCTGCGGATAGTCCTTTAGGCGGGATATTTATTGGGAAAAAAGTAGATGAAAATATTAAATACGGGCAACAGGTTTTCAGAATAAAGAAAATCCGAGTGTCAAAGTATTTTGAGATCTAGATTTTCATACAATCATTGAAACGATATTGTTGAGAGAATGAGCAACAATTGGTGACCACATAGATTCTGTTTTCCTATATAGATATCCCCAGATTAGACTCACAAGAAAAATTGAGCCTGCTGCTTCCAATGAAATTCCGTCTCCCCAAATCAGCCATCCAGGAAAGTGAATTCCAACGAATAAGATAGAGGTTATGAGATTTGCGTAGAAGAAGTTCATATTGTCGCCAAGCTTTCTTAGGATTAAACCTCTGAATACAACCTCTTCGATTAGTGGTGCAGCGATAGCAACAGATAGTAATCCTCTGAAGTTGAGATTAAAATTGAGCATTGAATTAGTGAGGATTATGTTGTAGATCATATTTAGGACGAGGAGTGCTACTCCCAGGGCAACAGCATAGAGAATCCCCTTTCTGTTTTCTTTGAACTTCAGTAAATCTAGTATTTTTTCCTTGTAGACATACCTGAAATATATAAACGAAAATCCTATCCAGAAAATAAATTTAAGAGCGATGCTCAGAAGAGTTTTGAAATAGCCGGTAAATTGCATGTCTAAGTGAATGTAGATATATTGGCGTATGATCCATAGAATAAAAAAGACTATGATAAATATTGAGGTTTTGAGTAGTTCCTTTGCTTTGTTCTTCACTGGGATAGGTCCTTATAGTATATGAGTTTTGCAACATTATTGTTGTAATAGTGCGGGATAAGACCTACTCTTTTATATCCTTGGTTTTTGTAGAACTTTCTCGTGTTTTTAGTGAGCTTATCATCGTGGGAGACGGTTTCAATATATAGTCTAGGTGATGAAGATCTACGGATTTGATTCTCGATGTATTTTAACAATGATGTGCCAATGCCCTTACCTTGATGATATTTATCTACGGCAAACCAACTTAGAAACCAGATAGTTTTTGTGTCCCATGGTTGTGCATAGCTTATAAATCCCAGAATCTTGTTATTATCCATGGCAACGTATTTTTTGTAGTCAAGTTCCGATTTTTCCGAGAGTCTTTTCTCTATTACCTCGAGGTCTTCTTTCGAAAACATTTCTGGCGACTGTTTAAATATCTTTCGAATTGCTCTTTTCTTCTGGGGAGTTGGTTTGTATTCAATTATTTTCATTTAGATGTGAATAACAAGTTTATACATAAATAATATAGATAACGGTTGTAAACTGCAAAGAACCTCTTTTAGTAGGACAGTTACTTGCTGGCCATTGTTATGAGTTAAATAGATCGATATAATAGCCTCATAGAAATGAACTAGAAGATTATCGAAGGAAGACGAATCAATCTTTATTCTTTGTTGTTAATTTCTTTGGTTTGCCTTTCCCCGATGAGTCTCTCCGTAGATTGGCTACGGTGTAAAAACAGGTATTTTCCTGTGGACTTTCGGAGGTTGTGCCTCGTGGCACAGCTCTTTTAAAAACCAAGGGGTATATAAAAATGAAGGGAGAAAGTGAGATGAATAGAAGGCTATTGGTAATCGTTGTGGTGATCGGCTTGGTGATATTGTCGTTGATATTCGGTGCTTGTGTCTTTCCTTTCCTACCGGCGCCATGGAGCGAGTATTCCGTTATATACGGTGACTCGTTTGACTATAAGGTCACAGATATCATTACTGAGACGAATGTAATCGTAGTCGATACACTTCCTGAGGGCTATGCAGGTCCTGAGGATTTCGCGTTCGATTTTGAGCGCGGAATAGGATGTACGGGCACTGAGACAGAAGCAGAAGGCGAGAACGGAGTTCTCTGGTGTTACCAGGGAGGAGAACGCTATAAAATAGAGGACAATGAGTTTTCGCGTTTAACAGGGATGGCGTTTCTCCCGGGTGAGAGGATTGTTGCTGCCGACTTTTTGACCGGGACCCTCCTGATAGATATCAGTGAAGGTTTGTCGGTTAAGCCTCGCGTTAGTCACTTGGACTATGAGGTTGGAGTTGACGGCATCGCTGTTAGTCCTGATGGCAAGAAGGTTTTCGTAACAGACGGAATTGAAGTGCAAATGGAGTGGAACGGAGCTCTGGGGAGCCAGCCACTCGTAATGGAAGGATTCTTCCAACTTCGGATGAATTCAGGATCCGTGTCATCCATTGACTTGGAAACTGGAGTTAAAAAGCCATTGATCGGAGAACTTTATTTTCCTGCCGGACTTGCTGTCGGCTCCAGTGGGGACAAGCTCCTTGTCCCGGAGATGTGGAAGTGTGGACTGCGAGAATTTGACCCTAGTACGAGTACTTTCGACAGAGTTCTCATCGAAGATTCCCCGTTCCAAATCGATGGGGTGAGCGTTGGCCCCAACGGAGAAATAGTCGTGGCGTTTGTGGAGCCTCGTGAGGGATTTTTCGAGTTTCTTCAAGTCCGGCCAACCCTTCGAGCTTTACTTTGGCCGGCCTTCATGGACGTCATCATGTCCATGGATCAGGAACAGGCAGCGAGCGGGTTTCTGATTCTGTCAGAAGAAGGCAATTTAATTGCCTTCTATCGAGACACTGACGGGTCCGTGGCGGACCATATTTCGTCGGCATACTTGATTACCGCCGACGACTACAGAAGAATCTTCGATCCAGACTACAAAGGAACAGGCTGGATCGTGATCCTTGGAACAGTCAGCAAAGTCGATGGCAACAAAATCAAAGCAATTGCCATCGAGAACCTGGTCCCGGAACTAGACTGAAAATTTCTGTCTTCACCTATACCTCATTCCCTCAAACTTGTACCCCTTGGTGAAGACCTCTCCATTTACAACCGATTTTCAGTTACGTTAAAATATGACAACAAAAGCTTGATAAGCGAGGATGACGATTTTAAAAAATATTGTAAAACGGCTATATCCTGAGGCATACTCAAAGATATATGACTTTATAGACTCAGAACTTCAAAATTCTTCCATCAAGAACGATAATAAAGAATGGTATAAGGAGATGAATCTCTATGTTGTCTATCCAGATTCATTTTGTGATGATAATAAATGTGACCTTTCTACCTTAGAAGGTAAAATACCCTACCTGAAAGATCTTGGATTCAATGCAATTCACGTACTTCCCTTTTTGAAATCCCCAATGATAGATATGGGGTTTGACGTATCAAATTATTTGAGTGTGAGGTATGAGATCGGTGGGAATGAGGCATTTGATAAATTGATTGAGACTGCCCAACGGAATAATATTAATATTTTCGCGGATATTATCCTTAACCATGTTTCGTACAGGCATGATTGGTTTCAAAAGGCTGTTTCGGGTGATCTTAAATATAGAGATTATTTTGCTTGGAGTAAGACGAGACCGGAATTCATCAAGAAATTTAAGGATGAGGATGGCGTTTGGGCAAGATATCTGATCGACAATGAAGAGAGGGATATTTACGTTATTTTTCCCGAGCAGTGTGGAGAGATTCCCCATTGGTACAAAGCCGAAGATGGGAATTGGTATTACCATACTTTTTATCCTCACCAGATAGATACAAACTGGAGCAATGCCGATGTCTTTCTTGAATATGCAAAAATACTTATGTATTGGGCAAGAAAAGGTGTTAGTTTCCGATTGGATGCGATACCTTTTATCGGAAAAGATATAAAGAATGGCTTATTAAAAGACGATAACAGAACCCACCTCATTGTTACAGCGCTGAATATTATAGTTAAGACTGTGAATGAGCACTCGATCTTTCTTGCTGAGGCGTGTGTTCCAAGTCAGGATCTTAAAAAGTATTTCGAAACTGATGGTATTGTTGAGTCGGAGTGTTGTTATAACTTTGATCTTTCTGTTGCTCTCTGGATTGCACTTCTGACAGGCGAGACCAGTAAAATCTGGGAGGTACTGAATAAGCATTTGGAAGACATACCGGACTTTGCTTGTTGGGTGAATTTTCTGAGAAATCATGACGAAGTATCGCTTGAAGAGGTAGAGCCGGAGATAAGAAAAGAACTCTATGAAAAGATGGCGAAGGGCGGATTAGGATTTCGAGATGGCTTTGGTGTTTCCGGGCGTACTGCATCTTTTCTTGATGGAAATCCAGCAAAGATTGTATGTGCATATTTTCTGCTTGATTCACTACCTGGGGTTCCTGCTGTTATTTATGGTGATGAGATTGGCAAGGAAAATGACTTTGATTACATGAAATTGATGACTCAGAAAAAGATTGAAACTTCTGGTGACAAAAATATCAAGGACGACACAAGAGATATAAATCGTGGACAGATAAAGAATTCAGAACTTATGCAGCCGCACTCTCAGAAGATTTATTCAGATTTTTGCAAGGTATTTAATGCACGGAACGAGTGTATAGATTTCTTCAATGTAAAACCGGAAAAGATTGAAACAAAAAAGGGAGTTTTTTCCTGCATATATAAGGTCGAAAATAAAGAGCTCGTCGTACTGGTAAATCTAAATGATTATCCATTAGAACTTGAAGTCAATAATGGTTTGCACCTGAAAGCATCAATTAATGGGGCGACTTATCAAAAAGGTGTGGTTCAACTATCACAGTATGGCGGTATCTGGTTGAGTAATTCCTGAAGACTCTTGGATTATGAAATTTTCTTCATGTCCTGGATATGCCTGATATCCAGAAAATCTCTGAATTATCGTCTGTAGTGATTTTTCAAGCTGGGGTTTTGAACTGTATGAAAGATCAGTCCTCCCTACTCCGGATTTAAAGATAGTGTCTCCGGTGAATACAATTTTCTCATTTTCGTTATAGAGACAGATGCTTCCGGGAGTATGGCCGGGAGTGTGTAGAACTGTGAGACTGGATTTACCGAATTCAATTATACCGCCATCTTCTAGTACATCATCTATGTTAGGCGGCGGTACATCAATTGTCATTTGAAGCCAATGTTGGGCTGAGGATTTCATTTTCGATAGTAGAACCTCGTCAGCTTTGTGTATGACAAATGGTATCTCAAAGGCCATTTGAAGCTCGTAAGCTGCCAGAACATGGTCGAAATGCCCGTGTGTTGCAATAACAAGATGAGGGCTAAGGTTATGTGTTAGGATATAATCGCTTATAACATCAGCACCATCGCCAGGATCTATTACAATGCATTTTTGCGATTCTGGGTCACTTGCTATGTAGCAGTTGGTTTGAAGTTGTCCTGTAATTATTGTCTGTATTTCCATATAGTAAAGTATCGTAAAGCGTAAGGTGTAAATCGGTCACGTGGCAATGTTCTTGACTAGAAGATTAGTGACTTCGAGAACTTCGAGTTTTAGTTTTCGTGCATTATTCTCATTAATTTTTGTATTGTCAATTTCTATCTCGATTTGTCTTTTCACTTTTGAACCTCTGCTTACTAACGTAAAATCTACATGGCAGTAGTCGTATTGAAAAGTTGTTCGATCTTTTCTCGTAGCTGACCTAGGTAATGTCTCAGAATTCGTTGGTTGTGGAATTTCCTTTGATATGGAAATTCGTATGTGCATGTTTGAGCCCGAGATTTCGACTCCGCTCTTTTTTAATTTCTTTTTCTTAACCGATTCGAGTATGTCGCCTTTGGGAGAGAATCTGGTCCGTATCCTGTTTCGCTTAACTTCAAAGAAGGTTGTTGTGAATTTTTTTGTGTACGTTTTGTCTTGTTCAACACTCTTTAGCAATCGGTTGAATAAAACTAATGGGAGGTTTGTTTCGAAGTATTTCCTGGTGCCCGATGTCTTTGCCTGCCCCAATCTGATTTCAAGCTCGAAGTTCTCTTCGTTTTTATTAATAATCTGAGTAAATGTGTCCAGTGTTTTGAATAGGTCTTGCTCTTCGATTGAGATAGACATGGCCTGGGCTTGGTTAGTTATTGTAGACAGTTCCCATCAAGGCTTCTAGTTGTGAGTTGTTTAGTTTCTCATTTCGAATTCCAAAAATGTAACCACCAGCCGTAATCTGTCTTCCGAAGGCAACGAGGTCTATGTCTCTTGTTGTTCCATAAAAATCCAGACAGTCCTGATCCGGAATATCTTTGATTTTTCGATAGTTTACTCCGGAAAAGGACACATTAGAGTACTGGGCGTCATTCGTACAGGCGTTAGCGGTCATGTTTGAAAGCATATTATCCAAAGTACCGGATGTTCTTACCCAAACAGCAAATACGTCTATTGATCCACCACCTTTAAACAAAATATCTATTTCGTTTGTAGCAGGATCAGTAACGATTTCTGTATAAGTAATGTCTACAGGATATTTAAATCCGAAATCCCACGTAGAGTTGTAGTATTCGCTCCAACCTTCTGTCATATCTGGCTCCTCTGTTTCTTCAGTTGTATCCTCTTGTTGTTCATCGTCTCCTGTCTGCTCTGATTCATCTTGACTATCGTCCTCCTCATCATCAGAGGTTTCTTCCTGGGTTTCCTGGTCTTCGTCTTCTTCGTCGTTACTATCCTGATTGCGAAGTAATAGCCAAGCCATAATAGATCCAACAGCAAGAAGAATTACGATAAGTCCTGTCATCATGAGTATTATCATCTTTGATCTCTTGTTACCTGTCGGAGGTGATACTGACTCGACCTTAGTATTTTGCGGAGTGGGTGACTTGGGGGTACTTGCTGACATTTTAGGAATCTTCAAATTTATATTCTTTATTTTAGCACTTTAGATTCTGAAATCGAAATTGGAGATAAGTGATCGTTATGGTGGGTTTTCCCTAGCCGTGCTATTATGGTTATATATAATTTAAATATCTCCACCTATGACCCACAAGGACGAAGAAGGAAATGAGGTGTGTTGTCCCAGATTTGATCCATCCCCTTGGGATGAAAAAATACATCACTGGGATAACAAACTTTTTATTAAGGACTCAGTACCACAATTTCTCCATATTCCTCTACCTATGATGTATTCGAAAAAAGTTAGTAAGATGTGGAATATGATTCAGGAGGCTCATGCCGATCCCGAAATCAAAGACTTTCTGCTTCTTGCCTATGACCCTTCACCGTGGAAATCTGAACTCTATATGTCTACTACTAAAGAAGTCCCGGGTGCTGAAAATGTTAGATTATCAGGGACTTTTCTTACGAAGGTGTTTGATGGACCATACAATGCAGTACCTTCCTGGATTCCAGAGATGGACGAGTATGTAGAAAAACAAGGTAAGAAGGTAAAAAAATACTATCTTTACTATACTACATGTCCAAAATGTGCAAAAAAGTATGGACATAATTATGCCGTAATGTTTGCTGAGATAGAATAGAAATTTGAGAACAGAGATAGTTGGGGTTATAATGAAATATTGAATGATCAAGTCGAAATGCTTCATGTTTTCTTGGTCATAAAGTAACTTAATGAAGACTTTACTATGATTTCCAAATCAATTGCTGCCGTTTTTGTTTCTGTTGTGGTCTCTGCTGCCTTAGTAGTTTTTTGGATGATATTGATGTCTAATTATATTGGAGGAGGAGAACTTATTGTGCTTTTTTGGCTATTAACGTTTTTACTTGGAGGGGCTCTTGCTGTAATGACTTTCAGACAGAAAGTTAAAGGTACTATGAGAAGATTTCTATTGCTTACGGGTTTTTCAGCTGTGGGTTTTCCTCTTTTTGTTTTTGCCCATAATATGTTCTATGCTTTGGCTATAGTATTTGAAGATTCTGATGTGCTTAGGACTATTTGTGAGGTCTTGGAGGTGTCGGGTTTTCTGATAGCTATATTTGCTTGTCCGATTGGGTTTCTTGTGGGTGCGACTGGAGTGGGAGTTCTTCTTCTTAAGGGCAAAAAGAAGTAATAGTTTCTTTACTAAAAAGTTTTTCAGTTGACGGCCTTTGTATTTAACTGGACAATAGTCTTGGTTAAATTTTTTTGTTTGCCTTATGAATAGCAATGCCATTATTCTCCACAAGTTTCAAAGAGATATTCTGAAAAAAATGATTGTTAAGAGAGAATCGAGATTCAATGAGCTTCTTATTGATGGGTTGGCTAGTGAGCATGTGAACTATCATCTAAAGAAGTTAATTAGTTTTGGTTTAGTGGGTAAGATTTCTGGGAGATATGTCTTAACAGATATGGGTAAGGATTATTCAAACCTGATGGATGATGAGATTAAGATGATTGAAAAGCAGCCTAAAACATCTGTCGTTGTCCGTGCGGTTCGTGTTAATCCAGACACGGGAGAGGTAGAGCACTTGCTCAATAAACGACTTCGTGAGCCTTACTTTGGGAAGGTTGGTCACATAACGGGTAAGGTTAGATTTGGAGAAAAGATTGAAGAGGCCGCAGCCAGGGAGTTAATGGAAGAGACCGGACTTAAAGCTGGCCGGGTCGAAATTGAAGGTATATATAGAAAGATGCGTCATCGTGAAGATGGTTCTTTTGTCCAAGACGTATTTTTTTACTGTTCGTTTGTTAAAGATCTCAGCGGAGAAATGATAAAAAGAACGGAATATCAGGAGAATTTCTGGCTTTCTGAGACGGAGTATAAGAGAAGATATGACATTGATCTTTATGATGATTTTGAGTGGCATAATGATGTTGAGTGTAGAAGCTTTGGATTTATTGAGAATGTTGATCAGGCTGAAGATGCTTTTTAATATCGGCGGACATATTTATTATGCTATACTGTTTTAGAGTAACTTTTTATGTATAGCATATGAAGAAAGAGAAATCTGCTGACAACGATAGGTCAAAGCTGATTCTGAAAATAAGTATAATCGCTGGTGCTGTGTTGTTGATTTTGGGTGTTGTTGTTTTCCTTATATTGCGCTCTTCTTCTGGGGAATCCTCTACTCCGAGCGAGTCAGAGGAGGATAGCTTTGTTTCGTTTGTTCCTGTGTGGGCAGCTATTTTCCCTGCAATCTATGCTGGAAGAAAAAGAAAAGAAGTTGATGATAATTCGAGAAAGTGGTTGCTGATTTTTGTTGGGGTAACCGCTCTTCTTGTAGTGATAAGTATTGTTGCGTGGATAATTTTTGCCTCGAGATAGGTATAACTTTTGATGTCTATTGAATGAAAATTGGAGTAATATCAGATGTACACGATAATGCGCATAATCTAGTACTTGCACTTGAGGAATTGGAAAGCCATAAAGTCGAGAAAATATGGTTTCTTGGTGATTTCGCTGGTGCTGCCATTTCAAGAATAATGATTTCATCTGTCATCCCGATTTTTGCAATCTGGGGAAATAATGATGGAGATAAGTCTTTGATTACGAAGTTTTCACTTGAGGAAGGAAGCAATCTTGAAGTAGGTTTTGCTACCTTTGATGTTGTGGAGGCTGATAAGAGAAAGGTGTTTCTTACTCATTTCCCGTTGATTGCTAAGTCTATGGCTAAGTCCGGGGAATACAATGCCGTTTTCTATGGTCATGATCATCTCAAACACGAGGAAAAGGTTGGTGATTGTCTTTTGATGAATCCCGGAGAAATTGGTGCGTATAAGACTGGTATTTGCAGTTATGCAGTCTATGATACGAAAGATAACATGGCTAAGACTTATATTGTTAAAGACTCGGTTACGACTAACACTGAGATCTCAAAGAAAAAGTTCGAGGAGATAAAGTTTAGATGGAATTCTCTTAAGGGTCACAAACTTAACTGATTTTCCAGTAGATCAAGGTGTCCCGCACTATTTCAAGAAAAAAGTCTATTTCTGGTCTTGGCTTAAATCTTGTTACCCACACTAACGATCCGGTAAGAATTAAGAAGTATGTTGATTCTGTAAAGAAACTTAATGCCTGGATCAGGATGGAGTTTGATTTCTACAGATATGAAAAAAATCCTTCAGCTCAAATAGAACTTCTGGACTCCCTTGTGGGCAATTTTGCAGCAGCTGATATTCCGATTTTGGGACTTTTGTGCGGTAATACACCTGGGGACTTTTCGTCTCTGTTCTATCCTCAGTTGAAGTATCGATCTGTTGTAAACAGATTAAATAGCTTTCGTAAGTTTGTTAGGTTTTGCGTTAAAAGGTATGGGAATATAGTTTCACACTGGGAAATCTGGAACGAGCCAAATCTTAAGAGGTTCTGGGTGAAAAAGCTGGATTTCAGAGAGTATTCTGAAATGCTCAAAAAGGTTAGTGAAGATATTAGATCTATTCAATCTCAGTCTGTAATCGTCTGTTCCGGTATGAGCGGAAACGACATGGATAACCTGCTTTGGTCCCCTAATTCATTGCTTAATTATAAGAAATACTTCAGCGGCATTATTGAGAATGATTACGGAAAATATTTTGATGTAGCTAATTTTCATCCGTATTATATTCAGTGTTATGCCTCAGTTAGAAGAAGACAATATTTTGAAAAAAGATCAGTGGCAATTATTAGGGAATTGAGATCAAGGGTAGCTGAATTAGTACCTGATAAGCCGATGTGGCTCACTGAGTTTGGAATTTCTACAACACTGAACCTTTTTTTGAGCCAGAAAGATATCGCTAAGATTTATATTGAAGTAATAAAAGAATGTGTGAAAATGAATGTTCCTTTAGCTTTGTGGTGTCTTTATGATGAAAACAATAAAGGGTACGGGGTTACCAATCCAGAGAAGGGATTTAGTTTGTTGGATGAGGATTTAGTGCCAAACGCTATATATGATGAGCTGTTGAAGTTTGGCAGTGAAGCCTTGGGAGAGAGGAACTAGATGGTAGTTATAGAACATACCTTGTTGTAGTCCTAGTTCCTTCTCCTTGGGCAGTGTTGTTCTTTGCTCGAGTTATTTTCCGATAGATAGTAACATGTTCGCCAAAATTGCTGGTACGGAGACACATTCGTTCTGGGAGTCTAGGTTTCGATGTACACCCTTGATTTGTCCGATATCTCCAGACAGCTCGTGGGCCTGTTCCCAGGTTTGTGCATGGCCTTGCTTAATAAGCCAGTGCTCGAATGTCTGTGACCCGTTCTGTGTATAGAAATTCAACATGGTATTACCTAGTGTTGTCAGATTGCCTGCAGCATCAAGAATTCCTGCTGTCGACAGACGCAGGAGTGCTCTTGATAGAGCCTCCACTACAGCCGGATCCAGATCTAGACACCTATCTGAGTTTGGATTACTCCCAAACCTCACAGGGTCCTGTGACGGAGATTGTGCCGAATTCGATTGGTTCGCCGGTTGGCTGGGTTGATTCAGCAGTAACCAGCCTAGGGCACCTAGCATGATACAGATACAGATGCAAATGAATATCGACACTATGCGCGTGTTTACAAGTCTCAATTCCATTTTCGTCCTCCTTGTGATTGTATAGAGCAAAGAATCTTGGTGATTATACCAAACCCCATAGTAGAAGACTACTGTTTATATAGTGAAAAATCGGAAACAATAAAAAGCTACCCCTCCCTCATCTTTAAATACTCTTCCCTGCTCATAATCTTTTCCCAATCTTCAATCTTGTCTGTGAAAAGAATACCTTCAATGTGATCATTCTCATGCAGTATTATTCTGGCAAGTAGTCCGCCTGATGGAATTTCAAATTTCTTCCCTTCTCTATCCAAAGCCATGGCAATAACCTCAGAGCTTCTTTTTACTTGTCCAAAGAAATTCCCGTTTGCGACGCTTCCACAGCCTTCGTAGTCTACGACCGTCTCTTTCGAAGCAGAGACGATTTCTGGATTTATAAAAGTAAGGATGTTAACATCAGGCTTGTTTTTTTCATCGCGGCTTCTTACATCTTTGGCAACGAAAATTCTGAGATTTTCACCAATCTGAGGAGCTGCCAGTCCAACGAGCTTTGCTGCTTCCATTGTTTCGATCATGTCGTCAATCAAACTCTGAATGTCAGGTAATTGATTAAGATCGACCAGGGAGGATTTATTTCTTAGAATTTCATTTCCTGCCTGTACAACATTTTTTACTGCCATAGTGTCTGATTATAGCAAAAAAGAGAGTGAAACTGGGGATTAAAGAAGGCTGCTGGAAAACATTACCAACTCATTATTTCCTTGCCAAATATCGGCTTGAAAATAATATTGGTAACAGAAAGCTTTGCTACGTGAAGAAAATACTCAATGGGTATCTTAAACGCGAGAACTACAGCTAACCATATGAGTAGGCTCGATGTTTTTCTGAAGTCGGACCACCCTGTCACATCATTGAGTACATATGCCCAGAAGAAAGCTTCAAAAATATTGGGGAAGTAAAAATAGAACATATGGTTTTCAGTTATTGAATAACCGATTTGGCCGATGAGTCTGATTATGAAGAAAGCACCGAATAACCAAACGTGTGGAATAGTGGCTCGGTTTGCCAGGATATAAATCATTATCCAGACATACCAGTAGAAGTCCAATGGTTTATCAAATCTGTTGTATCTGGCATTAGAAAATCCCGCTTTCTCAAAAACGAGTCCGTCGATCATATCGAGAAATAAATTGACGATACATCCAACCCATGGGCTAACAAAAAGTAGAGCTGGGGCAACAATTCTGAGTATTATGAGAATGACCACAAGTATTTGCAATTTAGAAAATTATTAGGTTATTTCTTATTTCTGCGCCTGAAGAGTCTTTGTGTGACTCTCTTTATTCCGCCAAGTATCTTTTCTCCAAGTTTGATTTTTCTTGTAATTATGAAAAGTATTATCAGGCCGAGAAGAATACCTGCGGTTATATATAATGAGTTAAGCCATGCCTGTGAAATTAACCAAAAATCCGAAGATTCTGTATCGATCTCCTTGTTGCCTATCATTACGTGAAGTTTAGCGCGGTAATATCCTGGTGATTTCCGTTCCCAGGTGTTCTTTTCTATTAGTATGGATTCCGGGAGGAGTGTTATTTGATCAGTATTTAGGGTTATGGTGTTTATTCTTGTTTTATTATCCTTGTTTAGAGGATTAACTTCAAAAAACTCCAGATACGCGCTGGGTCTTGTGTACGTGTTTCCTGTGTTTTGTATTTCAGTATCAATTTCAATTTCTTGTCCTATCGAAAGCTTCTCTGTGTCAAGTTTTTTTATCTCTAAGTCTGGTTGAATCATTTCAAGAGACTGCAGGAAAACCGGTATAGCATATTCGAAGTTTGTTCCCACGGCCTCAGAATTTTCTCCCGCAGTAACATGCAATATTATTGTGGGAAAATATGACGCTTTTTCAAATGTTGTATTTTCAGATATATCCATTTTCACTTCAATTTTTTCGGTTGTATTTGCGGGAATTTCTTTCGATGTCTCTGAAAACCAATTATTAAACAAATCCATGCCGATTACTGTGTTTGATAAGGTCTTGGGATCTTGTGTAAATTCGCCTGTAGAGGTGGAAATTTGTACTGGAAATTCATTGTTATTTTCCACTGTGATCTGAAAGACATCGTTTGTAGGAATAGAGATGTTTCTATAAAAGACTGCTGGATGGATTGTAATTTTACTGTTAGATTCTAAGGGTTCGGCCATAGGATTGATCTAAAATGTACCTATTGCGGTGAATGTGATCTGATCGGTATAGTCGGATGCCGCAGATCTTATTGGGGCAGCTCTAGCTTTGAGCCAGATACCTGACCGTGCACCGCTTATTGGCTCTCCGGTTCCAGTTGAACAATTATCACCGGAGTTTGGTCTTGTGCAGAATATTATTGTCGGAGTCGCGTAAAGCTCACCAACCTCCTGAGCACCTGCAGTGTCGTAAGTTGATGCTTCTATGAAATATCCGGGTTGTCCTGTTGCCGGAAGGGTCTTTGAAGTATCCACCTTCAAACCAAATCCTTCGGAAACACTTGAGAGATCATCCGAGATGCTGTCGATTGATTCGCCAGTGTACGAACTTAGGAGACCCTGGTTGGTGTCTCTGACCTGGATAATCGCTCCGGCCACGGCATTAGTTCCCATATCGAGCCAAATAAGATCGTCAGCTGTTGATGGTGCTACGGTTGTTATCTCCCATGAATCAATCTCGTATGGTGCCGAAGTGGAGGCCCATGTATCTCCAGAAATGTTAATGTCGAAACTAATTGATGGATCTGTTGTTGATTCTGTGGCATCCGGTCCAGGCTCGGATTCAGTGAAGTCTCCGTTAAGGGCTCTTAATCGAATCTTATATTCTGTGCTTGAAGCAAGGCCAAGCAGATTGAAGTCTTCTGCCTCCCATGTCGCTTCGGTTAGGTAGTCGTTAATATTCTTGCTTGAAATAGCCTTTGGCTCTTTGGTCGTTCCGTCGATGCATTGTACCGTGGTCCAGTCGTCCGTTGATATCTCTACCAAATACAAAGTCTCGGTAGGATTGTTCTCTGGGTCAAGCTCAAACTTTGCCCTGTTGTAGCATCCGCCCTCGCCGCACAACGCTATCATTGCGGAGTCGTCTGTCTGGAAGTATGTGACCACCGGGACGTTCGCCATAAAAGTGTAGCCTATTCCTGTTCCGAGTTTGTAATTGGAACTTTCAAATCTTTCGTCGTTTATGGATCCTCCGATTGAGTCAAGTAGGTTGTAGGTTCCTGAGGAAGCGTCATCGTTACCACCTGCATCTATGCTGGGATCAATAATTCTGTAGTTGTCTGATTCAAGGTTTTGGGCAACTACTTTAGTAGAGAAGCTTGAGAATATCGCCAAAAATGTCCCTAAAATAAGGGAAAGAGAAGCAGTTGCCAAGAAATTGTAAGCAGTTTTTCTCATGTATACCTTTATAACATAAAATTAACGATGTATCTAGTTTTGAAAAAGTTCGGGTGAATTATTCGTAACAATGTGTTGTCACGAATTGTCAAATAACGCTGTTAATAAGCTTGACAAAGAGGTTTCTGTATGCTTATATGAATATATAGACATTAGAAAAGGTTTTGTTTTGATACCTTTTTTTGTATAAATAAATTGTAAACGCTGCCCATTTTTTATTGCTCTTTTTAGTTAGTAAATTGATTGTAGCACCTGGCTTTTCCAGTTAGGCTACAAAATTAATTTAATCCTCGTGATGTAAATATTCATCACAGGTATATATAAATTTTTTATTACTGCCCTTATGAAAAGAAAGAAATTTCTTTCCCTTTTGGCTGTAGCTGTCATGCTCGCAGGAATGGTTGTTGCGGCTGTTCCCCAAGGTGCTGAAGCAGCGGCTATAACTAATATGAGTGACCTTATGACCAGACTGGAAGTAAGTGTCACCTCATCGCATGACATATCCTTTGATATGGATGCATCTACATCCTTTGCAACAACAGAGACTATGACCTTCGACTTCAATGAGGATGGAAGTTATTGGTCTGTCGATGGAACAAACTCTGCAATAGCAGACTTTGACTTCAACGATGGTACAGAAAGAACGATCTTTGCCGTTAATACTGGTGCTGCAAATTGTACTGGTTCAACCGGTGCAGATGATGTGGCTGTCGGTATAGACGACACCACTGGTGTTGTTACTGTACTTGCCTGTGGATCATTCACAGCAAGCTCAGCCGGTGCAACAGTGAACCTTGAATATGGTTCAGCTGCGGGAGGTACAGAAAGAGTTACCAACCCGGCAACTGCAGGGGAATATGACTTAGCAATTGGAGGAACCTTCGGTGATACAGGTGAAATAGGTGTCTCTATTGTTGATGATGATACAGTCAATGTAACGGGATATATTGATACAACTTTGACCTTCGATATAGATACAAGTGAGACTGACGAGGATTGTGATGCATCGGGTGGAACATCACCATGCGATAGTCACAGTGCCGTCACAGATGACGCAGGTTATGTTGTCGATCTAGGTGAGTTATTGCTCTCAGAGGTTACCGCATCTGGAGAATCCAGAATGCACGCAGATGGTAACACTGGTACAAACAACTACATCTGGTTTGACTTAGATACGAATGCTGATGGTGGTGCGGTTGTTACCGTCATCGGTGCAAATACAGATGATCAAGATGGTTCAGGAACTGTCTCAGCGTTAGACGGATCCGGAGCTAACGAGATCCCATCTGTAACCTCAGAGACTTTGCTTAGTGCAACAGTCCCTGGTTATGGAATCTGTGGTGCACCTGGTACCCCAACATCAGGTACTATAAATATAGAAGCTGCCTATGATGGTGGTGGATCTGGTCTCGGAAACGATACCTATGGTCCAGTCCCAGAGTCAGCAGCTAATGGTGGTTCACCAGCATCAATCTTCAACTCCAACTCGGATCCTGTTGAGGGAGCAAGAGTTCAGTTCGAAGTGGGTGCTGCACCAGACGAAACTGATGGTACTGGTACATACACCGATCAGCTAACCTTTATCGCAACTTCAACCTTTTAAAGTTGAATTAATAAGGAACTGATTAAAAGAAGGGGGTTTCGGCCCCCTTCTTGAATTATGGAAACCTTTTTAATAAGTGTTTTTTTATGTTTGTTGGAGCTTATTCTCCGTCTGGGTCTTGAACTACTTTTACTATATGTGGTTAAATGGTCTGGTATTGGAATTTAATTTTTTCTCAGTTTTAAATGAAGCGTTATAGGAAATCGGTTCTTTTTCTTGTTCTTTGTGTTATTTCTGTTGTCTCTCCCCTATTAGGTACGGCATTTGCTCAGGAGTCCTCTGATAGAGGTATTACTGTTTCTCCAGTAAAATATGAGTTTTCAGGAGAGCCTGGTGAGGTCCTTGAAGGAACAGTTAAGTACTACAACAGTACAGGTTCAGAGAAGGATCTTTATCTGAAAGCTTTTAATTTTGAACCGTTGGGCGAAACAGGTTTTCCTGGCTTTTCAAACGACTTGTATCCTGATAATGCGTCACTCAAGGACTGGATAGTACTTGAGACAAGTCATATTGTCGTTGAGCATATTACAGAGGAGAGGGCTCATCCAACAATTGTTAACTTTACAGTTCATATTCCCGAAGATGCAGCCCCTGGCGGTCACTATGCCGGAATAATACAGAGGCTAAAGCCGTTTGATCAGGTAGATGAGCTTGAGGGATCGGGTTTAGTTATTTCTCCGGAAAGTGCTTGTCTTATTATTTTGAATGTTGAGGGTGCAGTTACAAGAGAGGGTTACAGTGAACAGTTTTTTGTTGCTGATCCGTATGCTGCGGAGAAAAAACCTGTTAAGTTATTCGAGTATCCACCTGTTGAGTTTATAGCAAGGGTAAGAAATAGTGGTAATACCCATTTCAAGCCCCAGGGTAATGTTTTCCTGTATCGAGGTGATAAGAAAATCGCTGACTTTAAGGTTAATGAGGACGAAGGGAATGTACTTCGGGAGAGTATTCGTCGTTTTGAAGTAGATACTTGGGGCACTGACGAGGCCTTTATTACACGAGTAGCTGTCAAGGACGACGACGGCGAGCCGGTTCTGGACGATGAGGGTAATGTTAAGACGAAGATAAAGATAAATTGGGATAAGCTTTCTCATATCCCTATCGGAAAATATGAGGCAAAATTGGCTCTTGTTTACGATGGAGAAGAAGGTAAGGAGTTGATTCAGGATTCTGTTACATTCTGGATAATCCCTTGGAAAATTATTCTTATTATTCTTCTAATAATCATAATCTATATCTCTATCGTTATAGATAGAAATAGGAGAAAGAAGAATAAGGGAAAGAAGAAAGATAAGAAGTAGCGTTGGAGTTAACCGTCGAAATAAAAGGGGTGCACATTGCTGCACCTCTTTTTTGTTTTAAAGTTTGAGTAGATTGTCGAAAATAAAAGCGACTGTTAATGGACCTATTCCTCCTGGTACCGGTGTAAACAATGACGCTTTTTCACTGATTTCTTGACTCATATCGCCTCTTCGTTTTCCTTCCGAGTCGACTTCGTAGCCGGTGTCTATCGCGATTACTCCTTCTTTGACCATTTCTGGTTGAATGAGGTCTATTTGCCCGGTTCCTGAAATAACTATGTCTGCGTTCTTTGTATAAGCTCCTAGATCCTCTGTATATATGTCACAGACAGATACAGATGCTCCCAGATGTCCAAGGACTTGAGTAAGTGGTCTCCCGAGAAGGTAACTGTTTCCTACTATAGTGGCTGTTTTTCCCTCCAGGCTTTTGCCGTCTAAGCCTATCTTGATAGCGTGAAATGCGGCTTTTGCTACAGGTGAGTAGATCTCTGTAACCTTCTGTTCCAGTTCCCCCATTCTACAACGACCTAGACCTTCTACGTCTTTTTCATATGGTACAGTATTAAGAACTTTGTATCTGTCTATACCTTCAGGAAATGGCATCTGAACCAGAATACCGTTATATTCTTTTGAAATCTTAGTAATGAGTTCCATTAGCTGCTCAGTTGAATAGTTATTCCCCGCGTCGATAATTGAGCATTCTAATCCTAGTTCTTCTGCTGTTTTTTTCTTCGAATTCGTGAAGGTGATTTGAGGAGGAGTTTGCTGGGTTCTTGTTATTGCGAGATTCGGTTTAACCCTGTCCTTCTCTATTTTAATTTTAATATCTGATAGAATTTTTTGAGCTTCTTTGTTACCGTCTAAAAGCATTTCTCTGCTATGATAAAATATTCTTATCTTATTTTATCACATAGGTTTGGGCATTATTAATGACAAAGAAGGACAGAGCTGCAAAAATATATGGTGTATTGAGGCGTGAATATAAGGATGCATGTTGTACTCTATTATTTGACAGTCCTCAGCAATTTCTTTTTGCTAACATTCTTTCCGCTCAGTGTACGGACGATGTGGCCAGTAGGGTTTCTATTGCTTTAATGAAGAAATTTGGTGGTGCTGAAGGTATCGCCAAGGCTAGTCTTTCAAGTATTTCTGAGGTGATAAGACCAGCAGGTTTCTATAATGTCAAATCAAGATATATTAAAAAAACCGCAAAACTTCTGGTTGATGAGTTTAACGGTGAACTGCCAAATAATCTTGATGATCTCAAAAAATTTTCCGGTATCGCAAGAAAAACCGGTCTGGTAATTCTGGGTGAGGTATTTAATAAGGTTGAAGGTATTGTTATTGATACTCATAATATTCGTCTTGCCAAAAGGTTGGGTTTGACTAAGCACGAATCGGCAGAAAAAATAGAAAAAGACTTAATGAAACTACTACCCAGAACTAAGTGGCGGATGTGGTCGCATTTGATGGTTTTTCATGGTAGGAAAATTTGTATTGCCAGATCTCCAAAATGTCAGGAATGCTTGATTTGTGAGTATTGTGACTTTGGCTGTATTAACAATAAATGTTTAACTTCTTGACATCCTCTTCCTATAATAATAAAATGAAAGAGTTCGGTTAATATTCGGGTGGTAATTTTAGCTTATATACTTATGTCCTTCGAGCCGATTACGCATACTATTTATAATGATACTCCGGTTCTATATCCGAAACAGCGCAAGGTGCTTAACTATATTGAGAAATATATTTCTGATCATGGTTTTGCCCCTACTCTTACCGAGATTAAGGATTATTTGGGAGTTAAAGCTCTATCAACTGTACATGAGCACCTGATAAAACTTGAGGAGAAAGGCTATCTTGAGAGAGATGATGATAAGAGAAGCATCCGGTTAAAAATAAAGAAAGGGATGTTTGCGGGCTCGTTAATAGATGTTCCTCTTGTAGGCATGATTGCTGCTGGTGAGCCAATAGACGCTATAGAGGAGCCTGAACAGATAGGAGTTCCCCTTCCAGCAAATCTTGTTGGCAATAAGAAAGTTTTTTGTCTAAAGGTTAGAGGTGATAGTATGCTTGAGAGTTTAATAGCCGATGGAGATATTGTTGTTTGTGAGAAAGTAGATTTCGTACAAGATGGTGACACGGTGGTAGCTCTTCTTGAAGATAATACTGCCACCTTAAAGAAGTTCTACCGTGAGAGGAACTGTATCCGTTTGCAACCGGCGAATCCCAGCTACAAGCCACTTATGGTTAAGAATGTAACCATTCAAGGGCGTGTAATTGCTATTTACAGGAAATATGGGTGAGGTTTCCAGGTCATTTCTCTATACTCTCCTAGAGACCCTGTGTTATGTCGTAGTTGACTATTAACCAGAATATATATAGCCAAGCTACAAGAAGGATTCCACCTATTACCTGGGCGACTGTGTGTTTTTTCAGCACTATTCGTGACCATCCGGTTAGTATGGGGAGTATTATAAGTATGATTGTCCAGGGTGACCTATTAATATCCATAAGTATTATCGTAAAGATTGCCGCTGAATATGCATGAATACTTATTTTCCAAAATAAAGTTACAATGATCGAAATGCCGAATCCAATCGTAAATGCTGTCATGTAGGTAGATGCCATATCATATCCCCAGTATCTTGAAAGAACACAGATGAGAATCATCGGTATTAAAAGGAACGAAAAGATTAGTGGGCGTTTTTCTCTTGTCGTTATATCCCAGTTGTTTGCATATTTGATTTTGATTGCAAAGAATAGAATAGCTATAGATACGGCATAGCCACCAAATGAAACACCAAACCATCTTATGGCATCTTCAAATGAATGAGGTATGAGTAACTCGTAAAGAAGAATTATTGCTAAGAAGGCAATAACGTAGGGACTGATAATTGTTGTGAGAATTTTGGCAATAGTGTTTTCGGAAAAATCAATTCGCAGTTTTTTTGGTGCCATTCGGGATTATTTTTTTGATTTTATTTCCAAAGATTAACGAAAAACCAGCTATTATTAATAGCAAACCTGCTATATCGGCGGCTTTTAATATTGAGAAAATTGGCTGAGAGTCAATCCGGAATCGTTCCATAGTGATCCTGATAATACCATAATTGATAAGAAACAAGCCAGTAATAAAGCCTTCTGATCTATTTTTTGAGATTTTATAAAGTGTCAGGAAGTTAAGAATGTCTAGAATTGATTCGTAGAAAAATACAGGATGAAAGCCCGTATAATCGAGATATGGGGCCGTAAGTTTTTCTTTTGGGATGCAGATTCCCCATGGTAAGTTTGTAGGCTTCCCATAGATTTCATTATTTATATAGTTACCCCATCTTCCTATGCTTTGCCCCAACGGGAAATAAAGGAATATTTTATCAAGCAGATTGAAGAAGTTGATTTGTATGTCCGATGTTTTACGAAGAATAGTTAACGTTAATGAATATCCTGCTAGAGCTCCAATAATGACTCCGAAAATAGTTGAACCCCCTTCCCAAAAATACAATGAAGAGATTAAATCTGAATGAAAATCTTCGAAATGCATAAAAACGTAAAGAATCCTTCCCCCGATTAGTGCAGCAAAGCCTGTTGTTAGAAGTAATAAATAAAGTTGTTTATCGTTAATTATCTTTGAGTCGTACGATCTAAATACCGGAATGAGGACTGTTATGACGGCAATGCCGATAATTAGTCCGTATGTATGGAGCTGAATAGGACCAATGTGTATTGTCTGAATTTGTGATAAAATTTCGACGCAAATCATCTATTAATAGAATTTATTGAATAAAAAGAAAATTGTAAAGCTTGGTCTTCAGATTGTTATCTATCTTGTAGTTGGGCTTTTCATGTATTTTGCTGTGAGAGATAAGGTCTCTGATCTCAAGGACTATTCAATTTCGAACTTTTGGCTTTTGCTGCTTTCAGTTCCTCTGTTTTCTCTCAATGTAGCTATTAATTCATGGACGTGGCATACAATGATGGATTTTTCCGGCGAGAAGATTCCTTTTATGGAATCTATGAATGTCTATGTTTCATCATTTATTGTCAGGTATATACCAGGTAACGTATGGGCAATTATTGCCCGTGCGGTTATGAACAAGAAATTCGGTGTGAATATGATGAAGACTGCCTGGGGGTGGCTGATTGAAAATATCACGTTTCTTATGGTTGGTATGCTTTTCTCCCTATTTGTTTTGGCTTCTGTTTATAAAGAGAGACCTGAGGTACTCATTGTGGTATTAATAGCATTGCCGGTTTGTATTGTTTTTCTCCTTCGATATGAATTGATTGGAAAGCTTTTTAATTTTCTTGTTAAGAAGAAATTTAAAAAGTACTACGATAAAAATGTCGAAATGCTTGAGTTGTCTTTTCGACATAAGCTTACCCTTGTAGGTATGTATGGTCTATCCTGGCTTGCTTATTCTCTCCATTATTTCGTGGTAGTGAATGCTGTTACCGGTGTCGGTATAGATAAATTCTTTTTGATTACTGGAATTAATGCCTTAGCTTGGTCTGTCGGGTACATGTCTATAATTACACCGAGCGGAGGTGGAGTCAGGGAGGGAATTATGATTCTAGCCCTGACAACCTTAGGAATCATGGGTGAAGTAGACGCTGTAGTGGTAACTTTAATTGCTCGTCTGGCTTTCATTGCAGGTGAGCTTTTGTATTTTGCCTTTACGAAGCTAGTTTATTTTTTATGGAATAGGAATGGAAAGTCAAAATAATAGCAAAGTCGACCTTAGTGTCATCTACACCGTTAGAAATGAGGAAGATCTCATAGAAAAAGTTGTTGGGGAGATGATGGATGAATTGAATAAACTGAGAGTCTCGTTTGAAGTAATTGCCCCAAATGTTCCGTCAATTGATAATTCATTTAGTGCTCTCGAGAAAGTAGGAAAAAAGTATGACAACTTCTTCCCTGTGAATATGGTACAGACAAGAGCTGATAATCTTCAGAAAGGTTATCAGATGCTATTGGGTATTAGACTTGCTAGAGGCAAGAAGATTATCTTGACTGATTCGGATGGGCAGGCAGACCCAAAGGATTACAGGAAGCTGCTCGAAGCCATCGACTCGGGAGCAGATGCCGTTTTTGGTTGGAGGCAGGATAGGTCTGCTGCACACGGATTTTTCTATAATTTGACGTCATTCTTTCAGAACACTCTTTGGAGAATTCTAACTGGAATGAAAATTCATGATAAAAATACTGGGCTTAAAGCAATGACAGATGTGGCGGCAAAGTCTCTGACGCTTTATGGGAGGAATTTTCGTGACATTGCATATCAGCTTACAGCTAAGAGCTTTAAGGTTACGGAGGTTCCGATTAATTGGAGGGAGAGAAAGGGAGGAATTCAAAACTTTAAGTTTTTGGACAGACTTCTAGGCGGGACTTTGGATCTTCTCGTTGTGGTTTATTTGACTAAAATGCTGGATAAACCTTTCAGGTATTGGGGTCTACAAATGGTGACTTCTGGCGCTCTGGGAGTGTTTATTTGGTTTGTCGCGGTGGTTTTTCTGATGATTGCTGACTCAGACCTCATGTTTACAACGGCAATTCTTGTCGCGTTCATAGGTTCGCTTGCGGAGTTCAGAGCTCTTATATCACTTGCAATAGGAGTGATAACGGAATTTGTTGAAAGTGGAAGAAGATTTGATGTCAGTGATTACTACATAATAGATGATCCCAAAGGGATAACTCAAAGATTGTAGATACTGTTGCTTAGTCTTCTTTTTCGTCTAGGTCAAAGACCATATAGGTGTAACAGATTCTATCTATTGGTTTCAGTGTTCCGTCGAAGAAAGGTTCCCTGATCCATTCTGTCCTTGTTCTTTTGTTCCTATCTCTTCCCATCAGTCTGTCGACGTCCATTATTACAAGTCCGCTGTCTACCTCATCGATAGGATTGATGTGTACAACCGTCCCTTCAGGCAGGTCGTTTACATAATCTTCAACGTAGAGGTCGTCCTGAGCCCAGCTGAGATTACTATCGAGTAGGTATTTATAGCCGTTCTTGGGGCCTCCTACAAGTTCGTTAAAGTATTCTAGGTAGTGAGGATAGATGAATGTTGCTGACAGAACATACCATAGTCCCAGTAGCACTATAGGAATGGCGTAGTATTTACTCTTTTTAACAGCCCAATTGACAAGAAGAGCAATTCCAAGGTAAATGAAAGGAAATACAACGAGGACATGCCGGATACCAAGATTGATACTGCTTTTCATTGACAGAAGAAAAAAGAATACTGGAACACAGATCAATATCCAGTAAGGTTCTATTTTGAAGGTTCTTTTTGTCTTCTTCTTGGACTTCAATTGTTTTATTCGCATTGCAATGTACTTGTAGGTGCTGTAGCCTGCAGTTGCGAAAAGGGCCAGGATCCCAATCAGAGCGGGGACAGGCATTTTAACGAGCATTGCTGCGGGGAAATAATACCACCAGCCCTTATGTTCATATTGACCGAAGAGAAAACTGTCATGCCCAAATGCATCGTGGGATACAACATTTTCTATGAATCCAATAATATATTCGGGAAACGGAAATTTTGTGTGAACGTACCCATTTTTGGCTTTCTCTGTTAGGAAGGGAAGATTCTGGGTATGGAATTCGATATCCCAAAGGTTTTGGTTTATTTTTTGCCAGTTCTCATGATTGGTTGATGCCAGGGTGTCGAATCTGAAGCCATACGCTGCAAAAAGCATCACAAACCATACGGCTACAACAATTGCGGGTTTGCCTAGAGATCGGATAATGGCTTTAAAGGAGCTTTTCTGGTTCTTTTTTATTGTTGCAAACTCGTATACAAAAAGAACTAATACCCATAGAAAAGCTATGGGAACAGCACTATACTTGATGATAAGTGAGACAAAAGATGTGATTGTAAAAAGAATAAAATCTTTCCTGTCATGATTCTTAGCATATTTGTAAAGAAAGAATGTTGCAAAAAATACAGGTGGTACAATCATCGCGTCAGTTGTAACAAGCCGGGAGTTAGCAAGTAAATTTGGACTAAAGAAGTATAAAATCGAGGTTACTATCGCAGGTATTATGCCCCATTCTTTTTTGACTAAGAAATATATGATGACTCCACAAATAGCCATCACTGCCAGAGTTGCCATTCTTGACCAATTCAGAACATTGATGGTAAAGTCTCTCTTCTTGCCGTTGAGATCTACGATTATCCCTGCAAGTTTGTCCTTGTCTGCTCGCTTCCACTCATCTAGATCTGTACTTGGAATTTTAATTTCTGAATTGAATAATTGCGGAATGGCAGTAATGACATTCCCAAGTATTGGGTGATGCTTGTTTAGTCTGTAGTCTCCTGTTTTCAGGAGCATAACTCCACGTACTAGGTGCCTGTTTTCGTCTCTTGTGTATGATTTGTAGTCAATACTTGTGTATCCCACAACAAAAAAAGTTAGGCCTAGTAAAATAGGGAGGGCTGTAAAGATAACTTTTCTAAAAATGTCACTTCTTTTTTGTTGATCTTTTTTCATCTTTTATAAATATCTTAATTAATCTAGAGCGGAATATTTTAACTAGAAAGTATATCGCTACAGATAAAAATGCTGTTGCTAAAGAAAGAAGAGCCCACTTTCTGTGTTTGTATATACCTACCTTGTTTTTAGGCGCTTTATTGTTGTCGCGTTCATTAATAATATTTATTCTTTCTTTTAGAAATCTAGTGGTTTTAATGTCAGGAAGATGTGAAAAAATGCTGTTTATTTGTTTGATAATAATTGAGTCTGGATTTCGTGGAGGGTTTTCCAGATATTTCTTATACATCTGTACGGTTTTTTGACGGACATTCGACCAATCGTATTCCGACATTTTCTGCCGAGCGTTTTGGCAGATTGTCTCATAATTTTTTTGATCTAGATTACAAATATTTTGGACTTCTCTTGCAAATTCTTCAGGACTGGAATCTTTTGGCAAATTTTTTCCGACACTGTCATCGATAAATTCATCTACGGTTTGGTTAGAAATTCCAACAACAGGAGTTCCAGATGCCATCGCCTCCATTATGACAAGGCTTTGTAGCTCAGCGGTTGATGCTGATACAAAGATGTGAGTCTGCCCAAGAACCTTGGGGATTTCTTCACTCGGAAGTGCTCCCGGAATATTGTAATTTGTTATTTCTCCTTTATCCAAAATACCATGTATTCTGTTTGAGTAGACAGGATCGACTTCGTCGCCTACTAGATTAAGGTGGTAATTTAAAGGAAGTTCAGTTATCACCTCGGCAAGAAAAGCTTGGTTTTTTCTCTTCTCAATTGATCCCACAAATGTAAGTATTTTCAGTTCTTGAGTTATATCAGTGAAAGGTTGGCTTGTGAATAACTCCAGCTTTCTTCCATTCGGAACTTTTTCGATTGGACCCTTATATCCCGCCTTCCGCAGATCTTGAGCGGCGTTCTCGTTGAGAGCTATGATAGCAGTACAGTCGTTATAAAAAGGTAGGATATATCTTTTTACTGCAATTTTTACTAACGGGACAGTAAATCCCCCTGTGGTTTCTAGTTGTCCCCATTCTTCCAGTTTTGAAGGTAGTGAATGGACCGTTAGAAAATACGGAGTTCTCGTCTTTATTGCCCAGACGAAAACTACGAGAGCAATGTCGATGTAACTATGTGAGTGAACAACATCTGGGGAAAATTCCTCAACAAAATGCAGGATGCCGTCGACTCCATCTGTTGATAGTTTATTGAAATTCAGGTGACTTATGCCGACGCTCTTTACTGTATAGTGAGTAAGGCCGTCTTCATCTATCCATTTTCTGTTCTCTTTACCTGGGTGAAGAATTGCGGTTTCGTGCACCTTAGAGAATTCCTGGGCGAGTTCGTAAGCAACAATGGCTGCTCCGTTTGGGATGTCTTCTCTATAGTTTGTGATAAATAGTACCTTCATCAGGGAAAGGTTATCAGCAAATCTAATTACGGTCAATTA
Organism: Candidatus Dojkabacteria bacterium; assembly: GCA_016932785.1. Classification (GTDB taxonomy): domain Bacteria; phylum Patescibacteriota; class Dojkabacteria; order SC72; family JAFGCJ01; genus JAFGCJ01. The sequence continues at coordinate 92,498 of JAFGCJ010000002.1, forward strand.
TATAATCGCGGTCTTTTATTCTTCTCTTATATATTTTGCGATGAAGAGAAGTAACATTTAGTGTTTCGAAAAGAAACGTGAGACCTGCAATAAAAATGTATCGATAAAATCCTACTGCCTTGATTCGCCTGTTAGAGCTCCAAACGAGTATCGGAAGGCGTCCATATTTTCCATATTTCCCTGCTCTTTTACCAAAATCGAAATCTTCAGCGATCTCTACTTTTTCATTGAAGCCTTTGATTTTCTTGAAAAGGTCTGCCCTAACAAATAGACAGTTACCATTGGTGATTCGGTAGAACATACTGGCGGTGGTTATTATGACTGTAAATATTGCATTGAAAATAAAGAATCTTAACGTCTCATACATTCTTGCAAGTAGATTAAGCCCTTCAAGATTATAGCTGTAGCGATAAGCAAATACGCCGTAATCCAAGCTTCTTTTGTCTATAAGTTTCAATGCCCTTTCAATAGCATCAGGGCCAAAAGTGTCATCTGCGTCAAAAAAGAATAAAATTTTCCCCCTTGCTATTCTAGCTCCGTTGTTTCTTGCCTGAGCATATAATCCTCCCTTGCATATTTTGGCGTTATATTTCTGAGCGATCTGGGTTGTCTTGTCATTTGTTTCAGGGGAGATAGCAACTATGACCTCATAGTTTTGGTAGGTCTGATTTTTAATACATTCAAGTATTTTGGGTAGGTATTTCTCTTCGTTGAGAGCCGGTATTATTATTGAGACAAGTTTGTCCTTCATGCTTTTTTTAGTAAAGTGGAAACTGGATAATTGTATCAAAGACAGAGTTTAAGTTGTAGTGTCGGTCGGCTCTAACGGCAAAATCAGTTTAAAGGTTGATAACAAACCCAAAATTATGTATTCTGTAATAGTAGAATATTTGATGAATAATTACTGCCGATGAAAAACTACCTGAAAGCGGTAATGGTTTTCTTGTTTGCCGTTGTCGCTGTATCTGGAATAGTCTACCTGTTTCAGGTCGCAAAGCCCACTACAAAGGATGATGAAGAAGAAGTACTTCAGGCCGATGTAGAGATAAGAGCCTTCATAAGGATGCAGGAAATTGTGTTTAGGGTTCATCCTGAGAAAAGGCATCCTGATCTTCATCACTGGAGTACCTATGCTGATTTCACAATAGAAAACCCTTCCGATGGTAGCACGGTATATCATTGGGATGCCGTTCTTACTGACCATACGAATGGCGATGGTCGGATTGAACTTGATCCCACTGAGGTAGTTAACTCCGGTGTATATAACATTCTAATTAAAGGACGATCTCACCTGAGTAAAAGATATGAAGGAATTGTTCTTGAAGATATTTCCGAAACTCTCGACTTTACTCCGTACGGAGATATTCTTGCTGGCGATACCCATAATTCCCGCGATGACTTCATTAATTCTCTGGATATCTCTACTCTGATTATTCAGCTTGGAACCGGTAATTATGTGTGTGATCTAAATCAGGACTCGCAGGTTAATTCGCTTGACCTTTCTAACCAAGTATATAATATTGGAAAAGCAGGTGATACTCTCTAATTACAAAACAAAACTTAAGAATATTGCGATTTCTTCTTTGGTCATAGTTTTTTCTGTACTCTTTTTGGTCCCTGCCAATGTAAAAGCCCAGACGACTAATGCTAGATTTTCCTTTTCTCCTTCTTCTGATACTTTTAGGATGGGTTGTGAATACACTGTTAGCATAATGGTTGATCCTGGTTCGAATTCATCAAATGCTGCAAATATTATCATCTATTATGACCCTTCTGATATTGAGATTTTAGACGAAAATACTTCTGTGACTGGGGTTCAGATCGGTACAGGAGATGCTTATGAAGCTTATGCTGAAAACATTGTTAGTACAAGTGCTGGAACGATAAAGCTTACTGGTTTCTCGATCATGTCTCAGCTAACGGAATCCAGGGTATTTGGAACTATCAGATTTCGTTCTCTAACGGGAGTTACAAACACTTCCATGTCGATTCAGTTTACAGGGGTAGGTAACACTTTGGACAGCAATATTGCGGAAACATACACGAGTGACGATATTCTTGGTTCTGTAGGTTCCGCTTCATATTCTTTTGAATCAGGGCCTTGCTTTGATGACAATAGAGCTCCGTCTATAACTCCTGTTGATCCAGTTCACTACCAGCCGGACGTTCCTCTTGATTCAAATATTGAAGTAACCATTTGTGATAATCAGCCTTATGACACCGGAGTTGATATTGAGACGGTAGAAATCGTTGTAAATGGTGTTACTTATACTTATGAGGATACCGCTTTCTTCACGTATACCGGGGATCCGTCGTGTTATAACATCACGATAGATCCCGAAAGTGATTTTCCAGAGGATGAGGCTGTTTCGGTTGTATATATAGCAAGCGATTTTGCTGGAAATACTGCCTCAAGGACAATTATTTTTAACGTTCCCGAAGGAGATGAAGAGACTGCTGAGTATATAAGGGAAATAATTAGAGAACTTGAGGAGTGTCAGGATCAGGAATGTAATTGTGCCGTAGAACTTCCAGATACAGCCATATTGGAAGAAAACCCCGCGCTTACAAGTGCTTTAGTTAGCATACCTACTGTTGCGAGTTTCCTTTCGCTTCTTCCAGCAATAGGTTTCTCTTTTCTTGAGCTGCCATACTATATAATGCAACTGATTTCATGGATTTTGAATCTTCTTGGACTTGCAAAGAAAGGTAGGCCTTGGGGAATTGTTTATGACTCTATTACTAAATCACCTGTATCAAGAGCTGTTGTACGTCTCTTTTCTGAAGGTCAGTTAATCGAGTCAAAGGTTACAGATGTTAATGGTGTCTTTTCTCTTTCTCCTATCAAGGGCGTTTACACGCTGATGGTAAGCAAACGAGGATATGTTTTCCCAAGTACCGTTGTTGTTGGTGATAATGACGGGCCAAGATTGAATGTTTATCGTGGGGGGCCTTACACTGTCGAATCTGATAAAGAGGCCGTTAAGCTTAGTATACCAATGGATCCGAAGAAGGTATCAATGTCTACACTGAGGTTTAGGAGAATGTGGTCGAAGTTTACGTCATTTATGGCTGCTATAAATCCGATACTAATGGTCCTCGGTTTGATTCTATCTCTTGTGGTTTACATTTTAATAGGAGGTACATTTAATCTCGTACTTGCCATTTTGAACACGATAATGCTTGTCATAGAGGTTATTAGGAGATATGTTTCAAAGGAAAAATGGGGAATTGTTGTTGATTCCACAGGAAGACCTTTATCAAATGTGAAAATAGGTCTGTATGACAGAATTTATAATAAACTTGTTGATGTTAGAGTTACTGATGATAAAGGAATGTATAGATTCGTTGTTCCTGGTGATTTGTATTTTATTAAACCTGCAACATCAAATTATGTAATAGATGAGCCGGGTCTTGACAGAGGATATCCTGTCGGAAAGAAAGCTGTAGGAAGTATTGTGATTACCCATAAACTTGTTCTGCGTGAGAATAAGGAGCCTATTAGCGATGTAGAAAAAGATACTGGACCTGATCAGAGGCCTCCTGAACCTTCCGGTACTCTGCCTGAACAGACACCTCTTGATTCTGCAAAGAAAAAGGGAATTATCAGACCTGAGGATGTTAAACAGCCGTCTCAAAAATCACATGCTGTACCAGCTCAATCTGTGGCTTCAGATAAAAAAGCGAACTTAGAAAAGAAGGCTGAAGGAGGTGTTGAGAGACCTGGTTCTATTCAAGAAAAACCCCGAACTTCAGATTCTTCAAATCCTCTTGCATCTGAGGATCTTATGGGTTAGTTATATCTTTGTTGTCTAGCATTTGGCTATTGGGATCTCATCCCATCTTGTGGTATATCTGGGGGTTCTTTTTTCCATTTTCGTTTTCCATTCCTGTTTGATTCCTTCTGCCGCTGTTTTAATTGTGGCTCTACCCCATCTGAGATTAAGTCGATCTATTGTTTCCATAATTTTTTTGTTGGTATGGTAGGTGTTTTCTGAACAGGGAGTAAGCAGATTCTTTTGGGTGGAGTCTGAGGGTATAGTTTGAGGTATCATGACCCCGGCTTTTTTGTATAGATATCCTGGTTTGAATATTTTTTCTAGTGCTTTGTGTGAGTATTCAATTAACTTTGGGGTGTAATCTGTAGCCTCAGAGAGTGATACAGTCGCCGAGTTCGAATATTGAGGGGAATTATTGAATCTGTTTGTCGTTATAAATACGGATATCTGTGCTGCAGAAGAATTTTGTGACCGGAGTTTCTCTGCTGCAATGGTGGTATGTTTTGCGACGGATTCTTTTAACTCGTTAAGCGTTTCTACTGGATGACTAAATGATCTAGAACTGAGTATGCCCTTGCGTGGTTGGGTATCATCCTCTAAATTAATGCAGGAGATCCCTCTTAGCTCCCATATTGTCCTGAGTCCTGAGATGGTCATGTGTTTTTGAATCCATTTATCTGAGGCATTTTTGAGTTGCATTGCGGTATGAATATTGTGGGATTGAAGAAACTTAGCATATTTCCTCCCTATTCCCCATATATCCGAAACACTAAGCTGATTAAGTAACTCATTGATTTTTGGGTGATCGGTAAGATCGAGTATGCCATTTAGTTCTGGAATTTTCTTGGCAAGTTTGTTGGCGGCCTTGGCGAGGGTTTTGGTGGGTGCAATTCCTATAGAAATTGGGATCCCAGTCCATTGACGAACTGTCTCTCTTATATGAGTGCAGTACCTGGTTGAGGTGTCGAGCTTCAGATTTATTAATGATAGAAATGCTTCATCTATAGAATAAATTTCTACTTCTGGGGAAAATCTGTGTAGAATTCTCATTACTCTATTCGACATATCTCCGTACAGAGTAAAATTGGACGAGAAAACATAAACATTGTGCTTGTCTATATGGGCCTGAGTTTTAAATAAAGGAGCACCCATCTGTATTCCAAGCTCTTTAGCTTCCTGGGAACGGGCTATTATTATTCCATCATTATTTGAAAGAACGACAATAGGTTTATTTCTCAAATTTGGGTTAAAAACTCTTTCACATGAGGCATAAAAGTTGTTACAGTCGACGAGTGCGAATAGCCTTGTTTTAAGCTTACTGTTATCCATTCTGCTCTAGTCAGTTTTATCAGTAAATGTGTGTATTACATGTACCACTACACCCCAGATTTCGACTTCTGTACTGTCGGTTATTTGGGTGGGCTTGTATTTTGGATTTTGTGGTTCAAGGAATAGTGCATTATCTTTTTTATGCAATCTCTTAACAGTAAATTCTCCGTCTACGCATGCTATTACAATAGAATTATTTTGGGGCTGAAGTGACCGATCGACTACGAGTAAATCTCCTGGATGAATACCTGCATTTATCATTGAATAACCCTCTGCTCTAACAAAGAACGTTGCGTCGGGGTGTTTTATTAATAGTTCGCTTATGTCCAGCGACTTGTCGATGAAGTCGTCTGCGGGACTGGGGAAGCCTGCGGATACCGGAGACGAATATAAATATTGTTTTAATACTATATTAGAGGTCAAATCAAGAGCCGAATAAAAACCGAATATTTTAATAATGTATCATAAAAGAATGCGCCTGGCAATGTGGCTCGTAAAAAGCCTGCCAGGCGCTAATCTTGGTAAATTGTTCTGCTATATCTTTCTTTCAAGAGGTAGAAGATCAGGGATTATCTTTGCTATCTCCTGTAGACGCTGATGTGATAATTGGACTGCTTCTGTAAACAACTCTGGTATGGGGTTCGGGTGAAAGATCATCTCTGCGTGGTAGGGATTTATCCATTGGAATATCCTGACATCCGCGAGATGACCGTCTCTGAACTCTGACTGGTGAAGTCTGCCGACTTCTACGTATCCGTTCTTAAGGAGCGCTCTTGCTGAAGGTAGATTTGGTTCGTACACAGTTGCTGATAAAGTCCACAAGTTCCAAACAGTGGACGCATAATAAAGCAAAGCAGTGTGAGTAGTTGTTGCAACTCCTTGTCCCCACCACGCTGGATCGAATATTGCTATTCCTACTGTTCCCGAGCGGGCGGAATCGTCTATCGAGTTTATACTGATGCAGCCCTTTGCGTTCTCTTCCTGTCCGGGGACAATTGCCCATACTATTTCGTTTGTGCTTTTCTCTATTTTTTGGATCCAGTCCCTTTCGAATTCCTCAGATACACCACTTATGCTTCTTAGGTAGTGACGCACCTTGTATGAGGAAAAACCCTGTGCGAGTCCCAAAACATCTGAATCTCTGAATGGCCTCATTGTTATCTTAAGGTCGTTTTCAATTGTGAATTGTGCTCCAAACATTTCTCATCGTCCTTTCTTTTTTCTAGATATAGTTTTTTAATGAACAATCTGCCCGCCCGAGGATTTTTATGTACACAAAACCTCGTTTTATCTTATTAGGAGGCGCGATATGCGCATTTATCACCTCCTTCCTCCCTCAGACTTGGCGGGCAGGAAAAACCTCCAGAGATCACGTCACTTGTTGATGGTTTGGGAAATTAAAAAACCTCCGTTCTGGAGGCTTATCTTGACTAACAAATTCTGAAAAATGACTATGCGTTAGCGTAATAAGCCACAAAATCTGGACCGGCCATACAATCCTCAAGGATCGAAGAAACCGTCCTAATAAATGAATCTTTAACTTTGTGGTTTATCGTTTTATACGTCATAGCAGGCTGATTATAGCAGAAATGCTGTTAAAAAGTCAAAATATGAATATTGAGAAGTATTGAGAGGTTGTGAAAATAAAGAAAAGCTTCTTTTAAAGCTCTTCTTCAAGGAGTTTTGCAATTAGCAAGGTTGACGAGTTGGCATTATATTCACGAGAAAGTCTTTTAAATAGGCCTCTTATCGGAAGCTCTATCATCTCTTGAATTTCGTTAATGTCGCGATTTGTCTTTCTCAGTTTAAAATCTGTGACCTTAAAATAGACTCTGTAGCCTGTAATATAAGAACCTTGTATAAATCTTACTATTTCGTCATACTTACCTCCTGTAAGACCCATTTCTTCTTTTAACTCACGTTTAAGTTCCTCAAGGTTCTTGTGAAGGCTTCTGTGTGTTGCTCGTGCGGTTGTAAATTGGGTTATAACTTTCTGTGGGCCTATACGCCACTCTTTTGTCATAATGACATTGCCGTTTCTTACCGGAACACCATAGTAGGAAATTGGGGCAACACTTGCGTCCCATTCAACAATATTTCCGTTAGGTACCTTTATCTTGTACCTATCGACACGCATTTTTAGGGACTGGAAAACCGTTTTATTACCGAGTATTTTGAAATCGAATCTTTTCTTCATATAGCTTGATGTTGTGTGGATTGTAACATAATTATGTTGTTATGTCGATGTTTTTATTGAAATCGGTTAATAAAAGTGCAATTTCCTGTCACAGTTTGTCACTTAATTGTCATGCAAAGGTGATTCTTACGTGGTAATCAATATCTGTCGAAGAAAGGTAAATAAGGAGGCCTCATGTACCATCAAAGAGATGGTGGTGGTAAGGGCAGGAGAATCCTTATAGGAGGAGCCCAAAATTTACTTGCATTAATATTGGCTATAGTCGGTACTGTAGCCTTTTTTGCAATAATTATTGGGATACCTTTGCTTCTGATCTTTCTTTTCTGATTCTCGTCTGATTCTCGCTGCCCCGAATGTCTGGGCCTGGCCCGATTTAATTCATGCCAGGCTCAGACGCACCCTCTATTGACTTGTCTTTTTCGACATATAAAGGCCGTTTTCTCTAAAGCCCAATTTTTTGTAGTATTCCGTTGTCCCGACTGCCTGAATAACGGAAATTTTCTTGTACTTAGAGGAGTATTTTTCTGCAATATTTATTAAGTTCTTGCCTATTCCTGAGTGCTGACTAGCTTTATCTCCTGAAGAACCTATTTGTAGTGACTTACCGTAGACGTGAATTTCACGGATTATTGAGGAGTTTTGAAGCTCGGGAAGAAAGTTATCCGAAAATTCTTTTTTGGCAGGAAGCAGAAGTCTTAAAAAACCAACAATCTTGTTACTGGTTGATGTTATATAGGAAATGAAGATTTCTTTACCAATCGGGGTCTCATATTTGATTATTTCTTCCTTAATCTTCTTCGGAATTTCTGATTTTATTTCTCGGCATCTTATGCATGTGCAGGGTGTGTTCGCTTCTATTAATTGCTGTTCTGCGATTTGGCGTAGATTAGTTTTGGTATTACCTGCAATTATTTCGGGGGAAGGAATATCGCGGATAACTCGTGTAAGTCGGCAGTATTTAGGTGTGTGAAGCATTAGTTGCTTAATGACGCTGGTTAATTGTTTCGTGCTATACGGCTTATATCTTTTATTCTGGTATAAATCGTATAATTTAGTACCTTTTATTATCGATGTTGGATAAATTTTTACTTCATCTGGTCTAAAGTCGTTGTTCCAAAGCCTTTTGTAATCTTCGACATCTTTTTTGTGATTTGATCCGTAGAGGTTCACCATCCAGTGGGCATGTATTTTGAATCCTGCCGACCGTAGTATTTTAAAGGCGTTTTTAGAGTGTTCAATGGTGTGTTGTCTGTTGTTCATTTTAAGTATCTTGTCATCTAGACTTTGGATTCCGATTTGGACTTTGGTTGCTCCGAGTTTTCTCATTCTGACAGCTTCTTCTTGTGTAATTTGATCGGGGCGAGTCTCAAAAGAAAGGCCCACGCATCTGTGCCTGGCCTTTTGATTTATGCCATGTTGCCGGTATAAATCATCCCAGGACGCGTTTTCATCAGCGGTTAATGAATTTTTAATGAAATCTAAGTCTGACCTTCGCTCTATGGGCTTATTTAGTGCTCTGAAGCATTCTTTTACAAACCAGATTTGATAGGATTCTGGGTAATATGACCATGTTCCGCCTATTACAATAAGCTCGACCTTATCCGTGTTATGACCTGTGTTTTGTAGTGCCTTTAGACGGTTATACACCTGCAGATATGGGTCAAAGTTGTACGTCACGGCTCTCTGAGCACCCGGCTCCGATGGTAAATAGCTTTTGGGCATGTCGGGTATATTTGGGCAAAATATGCAGTTGCCGGGGCATGGGTAGGGTTTGGTAAGAACTGTGACAGCAGACACTCCTGAAAGGGTTCTTGTGGGCTTCATAATAAGCCTATTTCGAAGTTGCGGGTTGGGCTTGAGTTGCTTGTTTTTGACGAGATATTCGTAGCCGCTTAATAGTTGGTCCTTGCTAAAGAGGTATTTACCGTCTTTGGGGTATTTCCTGAGGATTTTCCTTAAGATATTGTTATCCCAGTCGTCTATTTTTATTATTTCTTTAAGGATATTTGTTAACTCTTTGCTGTATTTAGCCGGAGAAAAGTCTAGTTTTTTCATTATTGGTTGATTATAACTGGTTATCGGTTGTAAGTTGAGGTATGTTGAAGTTGAGTATTGGTTGAGTAAAGGAAAATTTTGGGAGATTTTGTGCTTGGGGTTGAGCTGACCGGGAAGGCGAAGTATTTCATTCGCCTTCCCGGCACCACGTGAGACCCAGGGCAGTGGGTCGCGTGCTAGCTCTCGAGATCAGTACTTTGGAGGTGAACTGCTGGGTCGGTTTTTTCGACATCATCCTTGTATATGGTAACCGGGGCCGCCATTGTTTGGCCTTCGTCTACAAATACTAGAAGGTGTATATAGCACCAGACTCCATCTGTTCCTTGAAGCGCGGTCTTGCTGTAGATGAACGCGTAAGGAAAGGGCATTTCTTCAGGAAGGGTGTATTCGAAGGTCTCTCCACCCATGTGAAGAAGAACTTGTCTGGAATCCAATGGGTACTCTACCCCGGTTTTGATATTGTAGCCGGATTTTTGTACGACGAGCTCCAGTGACGTAGCGTCGACAATGTATGTCCTGGACAATACTGGCGTATCCAGCAGGATTATCTGCTCGTCCAGGACGCCTGATGTTACAGCTGTCGATGCCGGAAGTGATGTCGCGACAACAACTGCCATAGTCGAAGTGGTTGTGTTTGTCGCTTCAAACGTGCCTGGTTCTTGCGTGCTAGGGATTCCTATACTGCACCCCAGGAGGGTGAGAAGAAGGAATCCAATTGCGAGTCCGATGGATACTACTTTTCTGCTTTTCATCATTATCTGTTTTTGTCCCCCTTTATTTTTTGATCTAGGTAAAACCTCTCTTTTATGTCCTCTATCTGCAAGAGAACACAAATGAGAGGTCTACCTTCTCGAGAGCTTTTTAATGAGCAAGAACCTGTCCCAAATATGTCAATAATTGGTCCAGGATTCATTGAGAAGGAATTTTATCAGCCATAATTCAGAATTTCAAATTTTGTTGTTGCGTGTTAGCGACAGAATGTCTGGGTAAAACTATACATGAAATTTAGGCAATAGATGCCGCCTATTTCTTAATCACTAGTCTTACTAAATGGAGTCTTAAGAATTACTTCCAGGACAGTAAATACTAGATATTTTGATTTATGTGTTTGAAATACACAAAAAGCTCTGTTTTTTTAGAAGGCATGATAGTGTTTTTTAGAAACTGTCATAATATTACAACTTACAAAATAATAATTTTATAAAAATTTTCATAATATATGTTTTTCCCTGAAAAATACTTGTTTCGTAACTAACAAATCTGACTCGGATAGCATAACCATATAAACGGTAAAACTTCTTAGACAGTATAGATTTGCACTATCGGATTCTTTGGTTTAGAATTACAGACAAATTAATTAGGCTCAACACCAATGGCTATACTCAAAAATCTAGTCCTATACTATATTACTAGTGTCTCGTCAGTATACTTGATGACACGTTTTCTTACTGGAGTGAAGGCTGAGAGTACTTTTGATATTTTGGTTATAGCTTTTTTTATTACGTTTGGTGTGTGGCTGTCTTCTTATTTTGCCAGGCAAATAACAAAGCATAAGTTTCTTTTGTTTTTCATATTTGGGACCGTGATAAATTTTTTTCTTTTGTATCTAGTTTCGCTTATTATTCCGTCCACTACTGTTACAAGCGGTTATCTGAAGTTTATTGATATTCCATCGATTGATCTTCTGCTTGAAGTCAAGATCGATAATATAATGACGCTTCTTCTGGCTTCTGCAATTTCTATGGGGATTGCCGCTGCAACTCTTTGGTGTGTTACTGGGCCGCGAAAGACTGCCTAGTCGGTATTCATTATAAATCTGGGTAAAATTGTCAATGCTACTCTACCTCTATATCTAAGGCTTTGAATAGATTCAGGCCTTCCGGGAGAGAAAACCTTGCATCTTTGCAGTTGTTTTCACGAATATCAAGAAAGTAGTTTTTGGCTTGTGTAAAGTCTGTCTTTCTAAGATCGGTATTAATAAATCGTGATTTAAGAAGATCGGAACCCTTGAATATTGCCTTTGGAAGTTTCGCATCTGAGAAGTCTGCTTCGTGTATCTTGCAGTTTTCGAATTCTGATTCAGAAAGATCTGTTTCGAAAAATGAGCTAAAACTTAAGTCACATTCGTTGCACTTTAACTGTATGCCTATTTCTTTACGAAGGAGTGACCAGTCGATTCCAACAAGTTTGCAGTTTTCAAACGAACAGTCGGAAAGTTTTGAGTTTGTAAGTTTTATAAGGCTCAAGTTTGTTGAAGTAATGAGGCATTCCTCAAAGAGGCATTTCTTAAATTCGGACTCTGAAAAGTCACAGGACTCAAATTTGCAGTTAATAAACTCGGATTCAATAAGCTCCATCTTTGAAAACTTAAGGTCTTTGAAAGAAGTTTTCTCGTAGATTTTTTGCGATGAGAGTTTTGTCATTTGTTGATTTTGATATAAGTTATTCAGAATTAATATTTTTTACTGTACCGATAACAAGGGCTGTTCCTTCGTATCCAGCTCTTGGTCTTGTAGTGATGTCTGTATTTTCGAATGATTTAATTTTGAAATCACCAACTCGAAGCGAGGATCGAAATATTTTTTCCAGATCAGATTTCTTCAGAGGCACGGAAGGAAAGAATGTTCCTAAGCCTGCAGGATAACCTTCCGATTCCAGCATATGCGCGGTTATAAATATACCACCTGGCTTGACTGATCTTAGTAATGACTCTATTGAATTAACAAACGTTTTGGTGTTGTCCGAAATAGATTCTGTTGCAAAAAATGAACTAACTAAATCATATGCGTTCTCTTCTAGTTTAAAAATATCACCCTCAACAACTTGAGCTTTTTTAGAGACAATGCTAAGCAAGTCTTTATCTAGGCTCATGATTTCGCACAATTTTTGTCCATATTTCTTCCATAGTTCTCTCTGATGAATGCTGCGTTTATCTTTGAAATTATTAAGGACCTCTTGAAGATACTTTACCCCATTTTGAGTGTACTCGATAAGGTGAATCTTCTTTGCTATTTGTGAGAATATCATTGCTGGAAATAGATTCGGGCCTGTACCAACGTCTGCTACTAGATCTAATGATTCGTATCCGAATTTGAATCCCCTGGATTTTAGCTCGTTTACAAGAAAGACTATCATTTCTCGATCCTCAGGGATCATAGAGGAGTACCATTGATTAGCATAGTGATGAAAGTCAAAGGCATTCCAGTCCGAAGAATTTTGGGTATTGTTCATGGACGGCTTTATTATACTATTTCAAAATATCAGTTCTCTATTCATCAAGTTCCCACATAATAACATCCATCAACCCTTTTCTATATTCAGATGATAGATCATGGTCTCCTTCAACATTAATAATCCTAGTATTCAAGATTTTCCTAAGGTCGGTGAAATCCATGACTTGATCATCGACAGCATAGATTAGTGTCAATTTTGTCTTAAATGCAATATCGTTGTATAGTGAAACAACATCTGTATTAAAACGTTCCTGCCAATATTCCGGAGGAATAATCGTTGTTGAACCGTCTGATCTCTTTCTTTTTGAAACTCCGTTGAAGTTCAAAATATTCCCGGGTTTTGAAGTGTATCGTCTTCTGATGTCGTTTATGTTGGTGTGAAAGAATGGTGATATCCCGATGACCTTGCTTACTTTCGAGATGTTATTGCATAACGCTGGAATCAGGCTTCCCTGTGAATGTCCAATGAGTACAATGTCTTCATAGTTGGAATTTCTCTTGAGTTCGTCAATTTGGTCCTGAAGTATTTTAGCCTGAGCTGAGAAAGGGAGTCCAAAAAGCTCCTTTGTCTTTTCGTCAAACTTATTGTAATCAAATAATTTTGTTTTGTATCCTAGGGTGCTTAACTTTTTTGATAAATGTGTGAATAATCCTCTTGCATCCTGCCTTACTCCAAAGCCATGTGAAAATAGTATTACGGTTTTTGTTGGGTCGAAGATCATAGAAAGTATTCTATCACAATGGGGAATGGCGGGGCGGACGGGATTCGAACCCGCGACCACTGCAGTGACAGTGCAGTATTCTATCCAGCTGAACTACCGCCCCAATTACTTTTTTTGCTTTCTCTAGGGAACTTTAAAAGTACGAAAAGTTGAACTTGCCTAATATATCTAATAAAATCTATTTCGTCAATTATAGGCAGATAATAAACTTTTAATTATTGATATGGGAGTTGTTGGTAGGTCAATAGAGTCAGTCAATAAGGTGTTTTCCGATAGGAGACTTATTTGGAAAGCTGGATTTCTTTTTGGCATAAATTTGATTTTAAATCTAATTTCTTTTGCTGTCAGGGCGAGTTCCTCGGTTGTAACATTTATTCCTGATAGCTACGGACAGGGATATAAAGATTTTTTTTCAATTTTCTTATCGTGGATATTGCCTATGTTAATAAGTTTCCTTACTCTTCCTGTTTGGCTGTATCAAAAAGGCTATGCCTACTCTATTTCTAATAATATTAGAAAAGGACTTGATGAATCTGTAGTTCCTGAGCACCAAAACATAAGAGAAAAAATTAAACTCGGAGGAGTTTATTTAACAATAGAATATACTCTGGTTATGCCGTTTGCTATTGCGAGTTTGGTTCCTGTAATTGTTTTTAGTGTTTATCCTTCTATTCTAGATTCTCTCAATATTTCTACATCATTGATAATTGTTGCGGCAACAATTTTTGTGGCTATTGCTTTCGCCATAATATTTCTCCTTATCGATAGTATTGTGGTACCAATCATGATGTATCTTTATCTAAAAACAGGATCACTTGTTCAGGCATTTTCTTTTAAATCTTTTATCAAGATTCTTGGCAGTGAATGGTCGGCGTGGATCTATATGGTAATTCTTTCAATTACTATTGCTGTTATAACGATGGTAGTAAGAGTGGTTCTTTGTTTTCTGTCAGTCGCGGCGGGGCCGTTTATTCAGACGATATCGTATCTTATTACCAGTGCGGTACTAGGTGGCATATACTATAATATTGATGCTCGTTATAGGAAGAAATAGAACCTACAATTTTGCGGGAGTAATTCAGTTGGCTAGAATGTCTGCTTCCCAAGCAGAATGCCGCGGGTTCGAATCCCGTCTCCCGCTCTTTTTTGAGATCTGTTAAGATATAAGAAGTAACTTCCGGAATATAAATTCTATGAATGACAACTATGCCCACAAAATCAAAGTCTTCCTCAACTCCTAAGAAGCAAGATATTAAAAAGAGTAAGCCAAATGTAGATACTCAAAAACAAGATATCACAAGCCAGACTGATGTTTCTTCAGGTCAAAAGTCAAAATCTGGGTTTAGTATATCTAGGAAAGGAACGGTAGCTATTCTCGTTGCGTTATTTATTGTTCTTATTCTTTCCGTGGGTGCAGCTGTTGTCGGATATATGTATTTTACTGACAACGATAATAATGATGATACAGATAGAGAAGCAGAAAAGTCTGAAGATGAAAATAAGGATGATGAGGGTGAGGACGAGGAAGAAACGGAGGAAGATGAAACACCTCAGGCAGATAATAGCTGTGTAGCAACTGGATTTGACGGCCATAGATATGATTCGGGTGAGTCATATACAACAGCTGATGGATGTCAGACTTGTACGTGTGATAATGGTGCGTGGGACTGCGAGGAGGATCCATCATGTGCTACTGAAGTTGCCGGTCCCTATGATTGTGTTCATGATGGAGTTATTTATCATGATGGTGAGTCGTATACTATTGATGCCTGTAGAGAAAGAACGTGTATGAGTGGTATGTGGGGGTATGTAATCGATACCGCATGTTGTTACTATGATGGTGAATACCATGAGAGCGGAAGCTCTTTCCCATCAATTGACGGTTGTAATACGTGCAATTGTACTAATGGCTCAATCGGGTGTACATTGATGCTTTGTCCTTAGCCGATACATAGTATTATTTCTGGTTATATCTGACTGTTGTTTCTTTTCGCCGTATTTATCGTCTATAAATATGATATTATGAAATAAATAAACTCTAATGGACTTCAAATGAAGAAGTTTCTAAGTTTTTTTCTGGTTTCGGTTTTTTTGCTTCTCACTTTTGCCCAACTTGGTCCAATTTATGCAGATGGAATGATTTCTCCTCCTTATTACTATCCAGTCTATGAAACAGGTCAAAAGGGTCTGATTATTTATTATGATGAAACTGAAACTCTTGTTTTAACAACAACGTTTGAGGGAAATGCCAGTGATTTTGGTTGGATAGTCCCCACTCCGAATAAGCCGCAAGTCGACAATGTTAGAGATGAGATTTTTGATGATCTTGAGGACATGACGAAACCCAAGAAGAATCTCTTGGAAGAAATTATGTATAAAGAAGATTATTATTACGGAGGCTTAGAAATGTCATTTGGGGAGCAGAATGCAGATGCCGGAGGGCCAAGATCCTCCGTTGTAGTCCATGAGGAAAAAAGAGTTGGAATCCTTGATGTGGCGGTGCTTTCCGCCGATGAGGTTTCTGATCTTATAGATTGGATGGAGGAAAACGGCTATAACCTTCCAGCACTGGATTCGGTACCTCCAACGGTTCCTCTATATGATACAGAAGACTCGTCATATATTTTTAATGATGAGAATGGTGAGAGACTTACACCTGAAGAAGTTATATTTGACGATCCCCCTATTGAGGATGATGAGTTCGAATCGAAAAAAATTCTGCAGGATTATATCGACGAAGGATGGTTTTTTGTCGCCGCTAAGGTGAATCATGAGTTTGCCTTGTCAGAAGGAGCGTATAGCCTTTCTAGTGGTCAAGTAAATCCGCTGCGTCTTACTTTTGAGTCTTCAGAACCGATTTTTCCTATGAGAATATCGAGAATAGGCTCTTCAGGAATGCCTGTTGAACTATATACCTTGACCGAAGATAAGGTGTGGGTTTCGAATTACGGATCCGGGCTTTGTGACGACGAATATATCGAGGCAGATGAGTTTTCGTATATCAAGGAAGAGAACGCGTGCAGCAGTTTTAGTATGGTCTACGGGTCTATGTTAGACAATGAAGATATAGAGAAAATAACCAAAGTTCCTGGTAAAGGTAGCTGGCTGGAGGATCATCCTGATGATATGTATCTTGCAAGGCATGTTCAGGACTATCTGTCGTCTAGTTATATGAGGTCAGATGTTATTTTTGAGAGCCAGGATAGTACACTAGGGCTGAACGATGGTACTATGAGCCCTGCTGAATGGGTAAAACTACCATTTGTTTTTGCTATATATGCACCAAGAAACTTTGTTTTGTATCTTGATGATATGGATAGTTCCGGTGCACTCATAGGTATTTTTGTTCTTGCTTTTTCAATCTTTTCTCTCGGACTTATTACCGTTTCGGTAACGCTTATCTCGTTGTTGCTTGTGAAAAATATAAAGAACAACTTGGTAAGAATAATTCTTTTTCCAGGAATTTGGTCTATTCTGCTTGCAGTGGAGTTGCTGATGGGATTTATTGTTGGGTTCATAATAAACATGATGGTTTTCCATCCTGAGGTTGTGGTTATCGATTCGATATTGTTTCTTAATGTTCTGTCTCTTTTAGTATGTGTGCTTCTTCTTCGCAGATATAGATTGAGTAAGAAGGAAGAGACGATAAAGAAAAAGTAGAAAACGAAAATTTTAATCGTTAAAGTTAAATACTGCGATTATATTTTTAATTCAGGTTTTCGAATTTCAACTTTACAGTTTCTGTAACTTCTCTTTTAGTAGGCTTATAAGTAATTGCTAATGAGTGACAAGTCTGGTATCACTTGTCACTTTGTTACAAAAATGATACGATTGCATGAAGCTAAGCTGTATATTATGGGCAATAATTCTCGAGCTGGCGTAGCTCAGTTGGTCAGAGCGGCACTTTCGTAAAGTGTAGGTCGTCGGTTCGACTCCGACCGCCAGCTGTAAGGATTTAATTAAACAGTTATAGAAAATAAATGTACACGCCTACACTCTCGATAACTCACAAAATGGTTCATCACATTGTGAAGATCGAACTTGCAGTAAAAGAAATCAAAGATACCCCGCTCTCGTCTGTTGCAAGAAAAAAACTTCTTAATAGAATGACTTCTGAAAGCCTGTACAATGTTGGGAAACTTGTAGGAACCGAAGTTGCATACAAAGATGCCGAAAAGATCGCTTTAGGAAAAGCTATAGTCTCTCCCGGTTCACCAGAAACTGTTCTTTCAAATTATCGCAGTATGTGTGACTTCATTTACTCTGCCAGTAATGACAGATATGTCTCCCTCTCCCCTTCTCTTTTGTTACATCTTAATAAGCTTGTCATTAATGGACTTGTCGACAGTTGGGACGGAGGGCGTTTTCGTAATGTAAGTGATGATGTCGATCCAAAGTATGACAACTGGTATAGCTATCAGAGTCATGATTTGGAAGGTGTGGATCTTCAACAGCACTATTACGGTGTTTTAAACTGGTTTTCTGAGAACAAGTTTCTAATTCATCCAATGATCAAAATAGGATGTGTTATCTATGAGCTATTTAGATATTATCCTTTTGTTGCAGGTAACCAACTTACGATTCTTGCTGTGGCTGAACTCCTCTTTGAGAAGTCGAAATTGTCATTGGACGGACTGATGCCTGTTTCCAGAAATTTCGTCTTATATGAGGATGAGTACCTAGAGGCATTGAGAATTTCCATAGAAAAAGATGGGGATCAAACTTTGTGGATTGAGAGATTCATTCGAGGTGTTTCTCTTGATTTATCTGCTCTAAAGAATGAGGTTGTTAGATTGGAAGAGGAGAAGCTGAAGAGAAAAAAGAAAAGATTGCTAGATCTTAATTCCCGTCAGCTACGTATTATTAGATATCTTAAGCATAATGGGAAAATTTCAAGAATGGAATATGTCAAAATGATGGGCGTTTCTACTATGACGGCGTATAGGGACCTTAATGAGCTTGTGGACCGTAAAATTATCGATGTTAGAGGTGGTGGACGATCGACTTATTATATTCTTTCGAAAACTGAAGAAACCAAGGAAGATCAGGAAGAGGCAAGGAAGAAGAAGGTTGTCAAAGTAATCAGTGACTATGCTCAAAGTCCCTATTCTTCTGGTTCTCAGAATTCACAGGATGACAACAACGAGGATTTTTCTTCGATTTATAAAAACAACCAAGGCGGAGGTATTACTCTGTGATGGAGCTCCGTTACGTTCGTTATTTCATGTATGGTTTGTGTATATGGTAAAATGGCTTGAATAAATTTGCCTAATTTGTTGTGTCTAAAAAGAAATTATCTAAAAAAGAAGTTCAAAAGATAGCCGATTTGGCAAATATCAAACTTACTGACGAAGAGCTTGATAAATACAGTACGGAACTTTCCTCTATTATTGAATATGTGGATAAACTTTCTGAGATAGATACGGAAAAAATCGAGATGAAGGCTCATAATGTAACTACTCAAAATGTTTTTCGCAGGGACGAACCAGGAAAGTCTCTTACCCAAGATGAGGCAATTTCAAACAGAAAATCATCTTCAGAGGGTGGGAATTTTGTTATTAAATCTACATTGAAGTAGCGACTTATGAAGGATCTGTATAAACTAACTGTCAAAGAAGCGTCTGAAAAAATTCAAGCAGGCGAGATATCTTCTGAGGAGTTAACCAAATCCTGTCTCGAACGTGTAAAAGAAATGGAGCCGGAGATAAATGCGTTTATTACCGTTACTGAGAAGTATGCCTTAACCAGAGCAAAGGAGATAGACAAAAAACTTTCTAAAAAAGAATTGAGGTCTCCGCTTGTCGGTATCCCATATTCATTAAAGGATGTATACGTAACAAAAGGTATTGAAACAACAGCTGGTTCCAGGATACTTAAAGGATATATTCCTCAATATGATGCAACAGTTCATAGAAGAATAGAAGAAGCTGGAGGTATTTTGATAGGCAAAACAAATTGTGACCCTTTTGGATTTGGCTCATCTACAGAACACTCTGGTTATGGTGTAACAAAAAATCCAAATAATACAGATTATGTTCCTGGCGGATCAAGTGGTGGATCTGGTGCAGCTGTTGCGTATGGAGGAGGTCTGTATTCAATTGCAGAAGATACTGGTGGCTCTATTCGATGTCCGGCCTCTTTCTGTGGTGTTGACGGTTTAAAAGTAACCTACGGAAGAGTCTCTAGATACGGTGCTTTAGCATATGCGTCTTCTTATGATACTGTTGGCCCGATTGCCCAGAATGCGGAGGATATTGCATTGATTATGTCTGTTATTGCTGGAAAGGATCCGTTTGATGCAACGAGCTTTGAAGGAGGGAAAGATGATCCTCCTGATTATTCAAGAAATCTTGGGAAGAGTTTGAAGGGTAGAAAGATTGGTCTACCAAAAGAGTATTATGGTAAAGGTCTTGATGATGAGGTAAGAAATGTTATTGAAAAAGCTATTGATAAATATAAATCATTAGGCTGTGAAACAGTAGAGATCTCTCTCCCTTACACTGAATTCGCAATCGCAGCGTACTATGTAGTAGGAATAAGCGAGGCAAGTTCGAATCTTGCACGGTACGATGGCATTAGATATGGAATTGACGTTGAGGCTGAGGGGTGGAAAGAAAAGATGCAAGAGGTTCGATCTAGGGGTTTTTCAGATGAGGCCAAGAGACGAATCATGGTCGGAACATATGCTTTATCAAAAGGATATGCAGACAAATATTACAAAAAAGCTCAAAAAGTTAGACAGCTTCTTAGAAATGATTTTGAAAGAGCGCTCAATGAGGTTGATATAATTTTGACACCGACTATGCCTGTATTACCATTTAAGATTGGAGAGAATATTGATGATCCACTTAAGATGTGGCTTGTAGATGCATTTACTGCGGCAATCAATCCTGTAGGTGTACCAGCACTATCTGTTAATGCTGGTACATCAAAAGATGGATTGCCTGTAGGAATGCAGTTAATAGGACCGCACTTTCTAGAAGATAGATTATTAAATTTTGCTCATATATTTGAAGCGTCATGAGTTACGAACTCGTATTAGGTCTGGAAATTCACATACAGAGCAAAACAAAGTCCAAGATGTTTTGTGCCTGTTCCACCGACTACTTTGGTAAGGAACCAAATACTTATACCTGTCCTGTATGCCTTGGTCTTCCAGGTGCACTTCCGGTTCCTAACAAAAAGGCAATAGATTTGTGTATGAAACTAGGCCTTGCGTTAAATTGCAGTATAAATCAGGAGACCAAGTTTGATAGGAAAAATTATTTTTATACAGATCTCCCAAAAGGATATCAGATTAGCCAGTATGATCAGCCTCTTTGTTACGAAGGGCATATAGACTTGGAAATCGATGGAGAAAATCATAGGATAGGTATTACAAGAGTTCATCAAGAGGAGGATACAGGAAAATCATCATATGCCGGTGGGAGAACATTTCTCGATTATAATAAGTCTGGAGTTCCCTTGATTGAGGTTGTTACTGAAGCTGATTTTAGATCGATCGATGAAGTTCTGGAGTTTGCTAATCAGCTCAGGCTACTTGTGAGATATCTTGGAGTATCTGATGCAGATATGGAAAAAGGACAAATGAGGTTTGAGCCAAATATCTCTCTTAGAAGAAAAGGATATGCAAAATTACCTCCTTATAAAGTTGAAGTTAAGAATATTGGTTCAATATCTGTTTTGGAAAATGTTATAAGGGGTGAAATCGAGCGCCAATCTGAAATCCTTGATAAAGGGGAAACACCTGTTCAGGAAACACGTGGCTTGGTCGATATGACTGGCGAGACAGTTTCTCAGCGCGCGAAAGAGACTGAGGCTGATTACAGATACTTTCCGGAACCTGATATACCACCAATTGTATTTACTAAGGAAGACATTGAAAATGTTAGAAAAGAATTGCCTAAAAGAAGTCCTTATGAGCTAAGAAGTTATTACCTAGATGAAATTGGTTTATCACCAAAAGATGCCGATTTCTTTGTTAATGACCTGGAAGTTTCCTCATTATTTAACAAATTAGTTGATGGTAAGGAAAGTGATAAGAAGTATATTGATTCTATTGTAAGTTTAATTAAAACGCTGCATTCGGTAATTATCGAAAACAGCATTGATAGAAATTTCTCCGACTTGGATCCTGGTTTCATTAAGATGGTTATAGAAGAACCTCCTCCAGGACACCTATTAAAAGAACTTTTAAAGGTTAAAATAGAAACCTACTGGGAAAAGGACCTTTCCCCTAATGAAATTCTGCAAAAAGAAGGTTTAGAGTCAGTATCAGATGCAAATGAACTTTCTGAGTTCGCAGACAAAGTTATTTCTGCTAATCCCAAAGCCGTTTCAGACTATAAGAATAACCCCAACGCTATAATGTTCCTTGTAGGACAGGTTATGAGTCAAATGAATGGCAAGGCTGATCCTAATATTGTTAAGAAGATACTCGAAGGGAAGCTAAAATAGTGTTTTATTTACTAGAATTTCATTAAATTGTAATGTATACTTTTCTGTCAGGATTAATAATGCCGAGGTGGCGGAACTGGCAGACGCGCATGGCTTAGGACCATGTGGGACTTTGTCCTATGCAGGTTCAACTCCTGTCCTCGGCATTTTGATGGATGCAACTTAAATTATTACTAAGTACCGGAATTTCTGTTACCAACGTGGAAAATAGAGATTCGTTGCCAATCATGATTAAGAGATTTATAGCACCTTTTCAAAAGGTATTACTTACGAAAAGACTTTGTCCTGGCTGTACAATGCCTTTGGACAAAGCTGATCACTACCCTTTTGAAGGAAATGAGGAAATGGTTGTATGTAAGTGTAAACGTATGTTTATTTTTGACAAGATGACGAATACATATAGACGAGCTACGATTCGTGAGGCTGATTTGTTTTCAAAAAAGGGGTGAAAGTGTACAATAAAATCTGTAATGAAGCCGCTATCGTCTAGTGGACCAGGACGACGGGTTTTCATCCCGTAAACCGGGGTTCAATTCCCCGTAGCGGCAGTTTTCTAGGGTTCAGCTTGACTCATGAGCTGTAACTTGAGATTATTTAAGTGAGAATAATATTATCTGCCCGTTCAATGTACGAAGAAGAAAAACAAGAAGCTGAGACTGATTCCGAGAAATCAAAACTTTCATTTAAGAAAAAGTTAGGTGGTGTGACAAGAAACATTTACGATGTTGTTGAGACTCTGGTAATTGCTTTTGCTATAGTCGTTTTTATTTACCTTTTTATTGCTTCCCCTCATGAAGTTATCGGTAAATCTATGGAAGATAACTTTTACAACGGGGAGTACCTTCTTGCGG
Organism: Candidatus Dojkabacteria bacterium; assembly: GCA_016932785.1. Classification (GTDB taxonomy): domain Bacteria; phylum Patescibacteriota; class Dojkabacteria; order SC72; family JAFGCJ01; genus JAFGCJ01. The sequence continues at coordinate 115,121 of JAFGCJ010000002.1, forward strand.
ATAAAATAAGCTACAGGTTCAAGGAACCAAGGCCGGGTGATGTTGTTATTTTTAAGCAGACTGATACCGCAGATTACATAAAACGCATAATTGGAACTCCCGGAGATACAGTAGAAATTCGCGATGGTTACATCTTTGTAAACGGTCATCAGCTTGACGAGAGTGAGTATCTTGACGATAACATTTACACCGATGGAGGCTCGTTTCTTCCTGAGGGTAAAGTCTTTACAGTCCCTGATGGGAAGCTTTTTGTGTGTGGAGATAATAGAGGTGCAAGCTCAGATTCACGAAGTTTCGGCGCAGTTAATATGGATAAGATTAAGGGGAGAGCTGTGCTTATATACTGGCCTTTATCACATTTGAAAGTGGTAAAGAGGCCGTCATATAATAACTAGTATGAAACGTTTTGTCATTGCAAATCAGAAAGGTGGCGTTGGAAAGACGACTACAGCTGTGAATCTTGGGGCGTATCTTTCACAGATGGGTAAGAAGGTTCTTTTGGTAGATATTGATCCTCAATCAAATCTTACATCTGCTGTAGGATTCAAGTCGGATAACAATGATGTGTTGAGAGATTCAAATAAGGCCCCCTACCCCAACATCTACGATGTTCTAGCAGGAGAAAAAAAAGCCAGTGAGGTTTTTGTAACAACTGACACTGAGAACCTGTTTTTGTTGCCGGCTCATCTTTCTCTTGCTGGTGCCGAGATAGAGCTGGTTAGTCAACTTGCGAGAGAAAGCATTCTTAAAAAGGCATTAGATAGCTTCAGTGAGGAGTTTGACTATGTGCTAATAGACTCCCCACCATCGTTGGGAATTTTGACAATAAATGCTCTTGTTGCTGCGGATAAGATTATCGTCCCGATACAGTGTGAATATTTTGCCCTTGAGGGTTTAGGACAGTTGATTGAAACCGTAAAGCTTGTAGGGAATTTGAATCCTGAGTTAAGTATTGGTGGGGTTGTTCTAACCATGCATGACTCAAGGACAAGATTATCATCTCAGGTAGTACGTGAGGTTAAGGAATTTTTCAAAGATCTTGTTTTCAGAACAGTTATACCTAGAAATGTCAGACTTTCCGAGGCTCCGTCATATGGTAAGCCTATTGGTGATTATGATGAGGCATCTTCGGGTGCAGAAGCTTACAAACGACTGGCAAAGGAGTTTGTGAAAAGATTCGATTAAACTTGCAAACTAGTTATTTTTAAAATATATTAAAAATAGTGGCAACATCTAAAAAGAAATCAAAAAAAACACGGAAGACTGAATCAGGGAAAACACAAAATGTTCTTGGAAAAGGTTTATCTGCTCTTATTTCTTCACAAGATGTAGACCTATCTTCTAAGGGGTTTCTTCCAAATTTACCTGTAGATCAGGTTTCTCCAAACCCACACCAGCCGAGAATGGCAATTAAAACAGAAGATTTAGTTGAAATTGCTGATTCAGTAAGGGAAAATGGCGTAATTCAACCTCTGATAGTTTCCAAACGAGGAGATAAGGATTATGTGTTAATTGCTGGAGAGAGAAGATTACGTGCAGCACAACTTGCAGGCCTGGAGACCGTACCGGTAGTTGTCAAAGACGTTTCGCCTCGTCAGATGCTTGAACTTGCGGTTATTGAAAACGTTCAGCGTAAAGATCTTAACCCGATTGAAGAAGCTCTTGCTTTTAGCCAGCTTAAATCAAAGTTTGGTCTTGCTCACGGAGAGATTGCCAAAAAAGTTGGACTTAGTCGAGTAGCAGTAGTAAACAAAATAAGACTCCTAAAGCTCCCAGAGAAGGTTAAACAGCTAGTTCTTGATAATGCCATCTCTGAAGGGCATGCAAGAGCACTTTTAGGAATTAAGGATAATGATTCGCTTATGGCTGCGGCGGACGTTGTACTCAAAAAGGGACTTTCCGTTCATGATACCGAAGAACTTGTAAGAAAGATTGTACTTGGTATAGAAAAAAGAACAGGCCGTCCAAGAAGACTTGATCCTCGCGGTCTTGAAATAGAAAAAAGACTAACTCAGCGTATAGGAGTCCCTCTTAAGATAACAAAATTAAAGGGTGGAGGAAAAATAGTTATAAGATATCGAAGTGATAATGAGCTGGAAAAAATTTACAGTAACATAGTGAACGCAGTATAAAGTTCCTATCTACTATCTTGCCTCTTTTTCTCATACATTAGAATTGCAGCCGAAGAGCTTACATTTAAAGAACCTAGCCCTTCTTCCATTGGAATCTTGACAAGAGCATCGCATTTATCAAGAATTCTTTTCGAAATTCCTGTATCCTCGGCACCGAGAACTAATGCTGTATTGCCTGAAATGTCCACTTTGTAGTACTCATTTCCTCTCATGTGAACGCCGACTATTTTTACGCCGTAATCCTTTAGTTTCTTTATGGCATCGAAAATATTAGTCTGAACAATAGGAATACGCTCGCTAGCTCCCATAGAAATTCTTGTGACCTCTTCTGTCTGTACCCGGTTTTTTCTTTTGGGCAAAATTACAGCCGTTACTCCAGCTCCGAATGCTGATCTAAGTATAGCTCCGAGGTTTTGGGAATATCTTACTCCACTGAGAATAATTAGAAATAAAGGTTTTTTCGGGTCATGTTGTTCAAGCACTTCGCTCAGTTTTATAACATTCTGAACTGGTTTTAGACCTATAATACTTTCACAGCTTGGTGATCGAGAAAGCCTGTTTATTCTTTTACGGGTAATCTTTTCTATCGGGATGCCCCTCTCTCGCGCCTCAGCCATTATCTGTTTTGTTTTGGGGTCTCTAAAGGCATTGTTAGCTACGTAGACTTTTTCGAATGGAATATCTGCCTGTAAGAGCTCCAGGAGTGCATTCTTGTTTTCTACTTGGACAAAACGGCCTTTATTTGATTTCATGGGGTTCTATTTAGAAGATTCTTTCTTTGCCTTAGTTGTTTTTTCCGCTTTTTGGGGTGATTTTTCTAATAATACATCGATATATTTTTTCCCTCTTTTATAACCAGTCATCGTTCTAAACTCTACTGTTCCATCCGCTATTGAATAAATACTGAAATCACGCCCCATTTTTACGTTTTTACCTGGGTGATATACTGTACCTCTCTGTCTGACCAAAATATTACCGTTTCTGACTTTTTGTCCGGCAGAGGCCTTGAGCCCAAGGCGTTTTCCTGCGATATTTACTCCTTGTGCTGCTTTGCTTCCGCCACTTTTAACGTGTGCCATTTACCTTTAATACTCAAATATTTTAATATTTCGCCTGATAATACTATGCGGGCGATCCCATTGCAAGGGCTGGACTGATAATTCCTGTGTTACATCGCGTAAATTTGATTTTGCTACAAAAGGCATCTCCATGTCAATCCAGTCTTGATCAGTTTTGAACCCGGGGACTACAAGAACAAGCTTTTTGGATTGTTTTTTTTCTGTATCAAGTTGGGAAATTCTTGTAATTGCGTTGTAAATTGGCTCTAACTCAGCGGTTATATCGGATATTTCTTTCAATGTCACTTTATTTCTCAGAATTGGCCCAAGATATGGTTCGGTAACTATGGACTGATAATCAATATCTTCTGGAATACCATCTTTTATGTCATGACGCATAACCTTGTAATTATTGTGTGAAATTTTGTATTCCTCACATGTCCATGAAAGATTTTCTTGTGTTTCCTCTATAGAAACGCTATCAATATCGGTTCCAATAACTTTGTATCCTAAAACTAAAGCCTCCTGAAGAACTGTTCCACTTCCACAGAAAGGATCCCAAATCGTCAGTCCTGGCTTTAGACCTGAAAGATTAACCATTATTCTAGCTAGTTTAGGCGGCAACATGCCTTTTTTCTTGTTAGTACGCGGTCTTTTGTAATCCCTTTTCGCAAAGTCTTCATAGTCTTGAACGGCAAGAGTAAAACCCCATAAATTTGTCACTCTTTTGGAGTCAAATAGTAGATATAGTTCAAATCCCTCATCCAGTATCTTGTTTTTTTCTATAAGAACTGATGATGTCTGTGCTATTCTAGGCTTTGCAACATATCTTGAGGATATTTTCTTGGTTTTTAGCCATTTTTTTATTTCCATTCCGAGCTTCTGCTTACTGTTTATCTTCTCACGTACCATTTGCGGTTCTCCTGCCATACTTACTGCAAAGTTCAGCTTTTTATTAATTTTCTGTACTTTATCAAGAACATTTCCTTCTAGAAACTCATAGGGGTCCTCAACAACAAAGCCAAATTTAATAAAGCCGCCGAGCTTTTTAAATAAATCCAGCATGTCATCTATTGAGAGCATTATGTCGAAAGTAATGTATTCCGGAGAAGACGAAAGTTCGACGTGTTTTGTTTGAGAGGAGTTTAGAACAGATTTGAGTTCAGCAAGTGAAAGTACCCATTTTCTTCCTGGAATGAAGAAATATTTCATTAAATTATTCCCTATTTTTTTACTTTAGAGACTTTTTTTGATGTGGATTTCTTTGCCGTGGTAGAAGCCTTGGATGGGGATATTTTTGCTATTCTGAGTTTTGTCATTTCTTGCCTGTGACCATATGATCTTCTGTATCGTGCCTTAGCTTTATATTTACGAACTTGTATCTTCTTGCCCCTATACTGTTCTAGAATCTCTCCTGTAACAGTATATTTAGAAAGCGGGGAACCTATATCTAAGGATTTGTTGTCCTGACAAAGATAAACGTCTTCGATCTTAATCTTGTCACCGACTTTTCCATTAATATGGTTAATATCAATCTCGTCTCCTTCGGAGACAATATGCTGAACACCACCTAATTCAATTACTACAAAAGCATCCTTCATAGTTCAGCAATTCTAACTTACAATACCATCACTGTCAATAATTTCTCGGTTATTTAGGACACTTTGTACAAGCCCCAGTCCGATCATTGTCGCTAGAAGCATGCTCCCTCCGGCACTCATAAGAGGAAGCGGAACACCCGTTGCAGGCATTATTGAGAGATTCATGCCGACATTAATCAAAAATTCAAAAAGGATCTTCAAAGCCATACCTATAGATATAGCTGATCCGTAGAGATCCCTGGTTTTGGTTGATATCATAATAATTCTGAGTATTGCAAAGCCATATAGGATAAATATTAAGATTGAACCTACAAATCCAAACTCTTCAGTAAAAGCAGCAAAAATAAAGTCTGTTTGGTGCTCTGGTAGGAACCGTAGCTTACTTTGAGTCCCATGACCAAACCCGAGACCATCGAGAAGACCGGAGCCGATAGCTATCTTTGATTGGCTTACCTGAAAACACGCCCCGGAAGGATCTGCCTCTGGATCTATAAAACAAGTAATTCTGGCTTTTTGATAGTCTCCTAGTACATGGGTCCAGGCAAATTTCGAGAGTCCTCCAATAAACAATCCCGCCAGTATTATCAAACCAATCATCAGGATGTTTTTTGGGCTTTTTATCAAGAGTGCAATTGATCCTACAAGAAGAATTGCCCCCAAAACTATAGTTGCTGCGGAAAAGTTTGCTCCGAGAGACATATAAAATATTACTCCAGCGATAAGACTAAGCGCTACAAAAATCAGGTTTCGAAGCTGATTAGGTAGGTATGTGAGACATATTACAATTGGAATTCCAACCATTATTACTGCTGTACCGGCATCAGGTTCGAGAAAAACAAGAATTGCCGGAATTATTGAAAGAATAATAGAAATCGAAGCAAGTAACCAGATGTTGTATTTTTTCCTTAAAGAAAGCAGAAATGCCGTAATCATAATAAGAATTATCTTGGTAAACTCTGAGATCTGAAGCTGAAAGCCTCCGATAATAATCCATCTTTTGGCCTGATTTATCTCAACACCAAAGAAAAGAAGGAGAACCAAACCAATTACGAGAATTAGATAGATGGGAATAATAACCTGCCAGTGACCTGTATACTTGTAATTAAAGTATGTAATGACGAAATACAGAGTCAATCCGACGAGAATAAACAATAACTGACGGTTAATTACACCCCCACCTCTTAATATTGTTTCTTCGCCAATAACTGTAGAGTAAAGCGTTGTAAGGCCAAGGGCCAGTATGAGCAAAATGTCTACAAATAACAGCCAGTCTTTTTTCATTCTTTGATTGTAGCAAATATCTTGCTCTTTGTGCTTTTCTGTTTGTTTTCTGAAGACGCAACTGATAGACCCTTCGCAAAAAGTTGGTTCAAGAAGTCTTTATTGCGCTTTTGTATTAGTTTCTTAACCTTATCTGAGTCTGTGCAAACCACAATGTCGACAAGCTCTCCCATCTTGAGACCCGCTTCCTTTCGGGCTTGCTGAATCTGTCTTACAACCTCTCTATATAAACCTTCCTGTTGAAGTTCATCGGTTAGTTTGGTGTTTATGACAACAGAGATATCTTGATCTTCTGCACCAGTATAGTTGTCGCCTTTAGGAAGTTCTTTCACAAAGACAGCTTTTTGAACATTAACCTCGTCGACCAAAATCTTCGCGAACTCTTCAGGAAGATCTTTTATCCCCTTTACCTGAATCTCCAATAGAGGCTGTCGAAGCTTAACACCCGCACTGAACCTCGCTGCAAGGCCTAGACTCGCAATGTTTTGAACTTTTGCCATATTATCCTCTAGAGTCCTGTCTTCATAGGTTTTCGAATATTCCGGGAAGTCAGTGAGATGAACAGATTCGGCCTCCTTTTCTGATTTTAGATTTTGGTACATTTCCTCAGCAAGAAACGGAGTAAATGGCATCATCAGTCTTGTTAGATCATGCATTATGTAATAGAGAACCTCCAAAACGACCTTGTCTCCATCAGCAAACCTTTGACGGCTGCGTCTTATATACCAGGTAGAAAGATCGTTAACAAAGCTTTCTACGGATAAGGCTGAGGACATTGCATCATAATCTTCTAGTTTCTTATCTACAGTTCGCAGCAAGGTATTAAACTTTGATAAAACCCATCTATCAAGTGTCTCTAGCTTTAACTTGTATACGTTTTTACCCGATGGCTTCCAATTATGCCTATTTGCATATGAAATAAGGTACTTGTAAACATTCCAAAGCATTAAAATAAAGTTCTTCCGGACATCATCGGTCATGTTGTATCCGAACCAAAGATCGTTTTCTGGATTGTGGCGACAAAAGGTCCATCTCATGACATCAGCGCCAATTTTCTCCACTCCATCATCAAACCAAATAGCGTTTCCAGCTGATTTGTGCATCTCATCTCCTTTTTCGTCTTTCACAAGACCGTGACCCAGAAGAGTTTTGTAAGGCTCTTTGTTTTCAAGCACTGTACTCATTGCGATAAGAGCATAAAACCAGTTTTTAAACTGGCCTGGAAAGCATTCGGTTACAAAATCTGTAGGAAACCATTTCTTCCAGTATTCTTTATTTGTCCTATATCCAATAGTTGAATATGGAACTATACCTGCATCAAGCCAGGGATTGCCTACGTCTCTAATTCTAGAAGCCAATTTCCCGCATTTTGGACATTTTATTTTGATTTCATCAATATATGGTCTGTGTGGAGTATGACCCTCAAATTTATCCCAACCTTCTACAGCTCTCTTTTTTAGTTCAACTTCGTCTTTTATTACCTCAAAGTGACCACATTCACATTCCCAAATAGGAAGAGCCAGTCCCCAATATCTTTTTTTGGATATACACCAGTCGTGCATATTTGTGAGCCAATCCAGTTCCCTGTCTAGACCGAATTCCGGTATCCATCTTATCTTCTTGGCAACTTCCATCATTTTGTATCTTAGCTCGTCCATCGATATGTACCATTCATCAACACATCTGAAGACAAGCTTTGATTTACATCGCCAACACATCGGATATCTGTGAGTATATTTAGCAATTTTGTACAGGGCGTCATTTTGCTTCATGAAATCGAATAATTCCTGTGATACATCATGTGCAAATTTCCCAGTCAAAAATTCGAATCCATCAACAAAGTTACCCGCATCATCTATTGGTATTATTACAGAAAGATTTTCTTCTTTACCAAGTTGATGATCCTCGGGGCCACATCCGGGAGCTATATGAACCATTCCTGATCCTTCTTCCTCTCCTATCATGCCTTCCCATGGCACTACTTTGTACTGAGGTTTTGCTGCTTTTACAGCAGGCCAGTTCTTGAATGGATAGTCATATTCCAGGCCAACGAGGTCTTTTCCTTGAAGTGTATCAAGGACTTCATATTCACCATCAAGAAAATTGAGAGTAGATTCAGAAAGATAAAATATCTTGTCCTTGTTTTGGACCTTTACGTAGTTGAGCTTGGGGTCAACCGCTACTGCTACATTGGCTGGAAGTGTCCAGGGAGCAGTAGTCCAGCCCATTAAGTATTCATTTTTGCGACCTTTTATTGGCACATAAAAGTAGATGGTTTCATCTTCAAGATCTATATAGTCGCCTGTCAGTATCTCGTGCTGAGATATTGCTGTTCCGCATCTGGGACACCAGGGCAATGCGTCTTTTCCCTTGTATATCCAGCCATTTTCGTGACATTTGTTAAGAAATGTCCAGATCATATAATTATTTTCTTCAGACATGGTGTAATAACTGTTTTCCCAATCCATGAAATAACCAAGCCTCTTTGATTGCTCAGTTTGAACATTTGCCCATTTTTTTGTCCAGTCCTTACAGTCCTGAACAAATTTTGCTATTCCGTATTTCTCAATATCCTTCTTGGATTTAAATCCTTTGTCTTTTTCGACCTCGACTTCGACCCATAATCCTTGATTGTCAAATCCATTCTGAAATCTCTGCTTATATCCTTTCATATTTTTGTATCTCTGCCAGAGGTCTTTGTAGGTTCGCCCCCAAGCATGGTGTATACCCATGGGGTTGTTAGCCGTTATCGGACCGTCCATAAAAGAGAATCTCTTCTCGGATTTGTCATTTTTTTGGAGATATTTCTTAACTGTTCCGTCTTTGTACCATTTCTTTAACCAACCCTTTTCCATTTCTGGAAAATTTGTTCTTGATTCAACATCTTTAAACATTATTTCTGTTGTTTTAATTTATTTATGTGATTTATTATGTAGATACCACCGTCTAGCTATTTCTAAAATGAGAACAACCGCGTCGTCAGCTGAGCCCACAATTGGAGCAAATGCCTCAGGTATAAAGTCGATTGGCGAAATTATGTATATAAGCGCTAATATCGATGGCCAGTTTTCTTTCATGAAACTACCAAACTTGGATTTCCTGTTTTTTGCATGTTGTATTTGTTGTGTTTCTTCCATTTCTAATTATTAATTAAATAAAAAAACTCGTCATTACCTGCGATTTCTCACATGTAAGGACGAGTCTCCTCGCGTTACCACCTTACTTCCCCGCTAACTTATAGCGAGACTCTCAGTATTCTGCCGGAGATGGTTTTCCTACAGAACTGGGCTTTATCGGGCCACCCGTCAGGTTCTAGAGCTTTGAGGCCTTCTTCCTGATGCTCAGGAGTGATTACTCCGTCATAGCTTTGAAGAGATATTGTATCAGATAAGAAAATGGCTTTCAATTCCAAGGCGAGGAAAATAACTCGCTCCTCTTATTATCCCTTAGTAACTTAAAGTTTGCTTCCTTTCTATACATTGCATCCGTTTGAATTGCTTTATTAACGGCAGCTATTATTTGAGCTGAATCATCTGAGCCATCAAGCTCAACAGCACTGTACTCTACTAACTGTGACAGAGATGATGACATACGTAACTCATCGTTTAGTCGAATAATTTGACTACTCGCTACTGTCCCAAGCAGCTCTTCGACGGTAGATAGACCCCCAGAAGGAAGTACCAGAAGAACGTGATATCTTACGAATCCATCGACTGAGAAATAGTCGAGAGGATCTCCCCCAGCAGTTATTGCTGGAATACAAGAGAGTCTCCACAGAAGATAGTGGTGGTTAAACATTTTGGGAAATGTGTCCATAGATCTTAGGGCATTTTGAATCAAGTACTCATTTCTAGCTCCCGACATAAGATAAATTCTTCGTAGTAATGTTCTACCAATGTCTCCTCTGCATGTAAGAATTGGCCTTGGTTCTTTCGGTTCTTTATCTCTCACAAGAAAATCTTTATCAGGATAAAACCTGGAGAGGTCATCTCCTCGAATCCATGCCGTTTCGAACACAGGTATATCGATTTCGCTAAAACTAAACATGCCATACTTAGTAAGACTATTCCAAAGCCTATTGGTTTGTAGCCATTCCCTCCAGAGAAAAGGTGTTCCAGAGGAATGGTCACTTTCAAATACTCCATCAAAAAGAGCAGATGTATTAACAAGTACCTCTGATAACAGTGCTACTTCTTCAACCCCCGGTGCCGCAACAATCTCTACCATGGTCCTATAATACGGGCACTGCATCTCTGGGCCAACAATGTTTTCCTCCGGAAATGGAATGTTTCGAGATACTGCCTTCTCTGTTATCCACTGTTGTTCTTGGACGAGATGCTTCAGTACATCCATTTGAGTCCAGCCTGTTGGTTGAAAATCGCTGTCAAGAAATGGAGAAGTTGCTTCATATCTTTGTTTTTCGTCCATTTGAAGCCATATGCTGCTTGCAATTCCTCTAGCTTCATAAAAACCTTCTTGAGATAATCCTGGATTGGCCATTTGTCTAATAGAAGAATCAAAATTTACTTCCAAATTGATTATAGACTACCGGGAAACCTATAGGCAAATACTAGATCTGATTATGTGAGAGTTTCCACAAGTTTAATTCGTTTACTTTGTCCGTGCTTTATACTTATAGAAGATTTCTTTGTACTATAATAGTCGGCAAGTAATGCTATTAGTTCGTCATTAGCTTTGCCTTTCTCTGGCGCGCTTACAACACGAACTACAAGAGAATCATTATCTCTTGTTTCTACAGAAGACTTCTTGGATCTTGGAATAACTTTGACTTTTACAATCATTGACCTGGTGCTCTTCTCAGAAATGCAGGCACCTCAAGATCATCTTCATTCCCATCGATCTCTGGGGTATCTGGCATTACAGCTTTGGGCTTTTTCTCAGACTGAGAAGACACAGTTGTAACTTCTTCATCTATAGCCTTAGAAACCTGATCGTCACTTGCTTGTTTCTGTTGTTGAGGTCTTCTAGCAGTAGGAATAACTTGCTCATTGGCACCAAATCCTGTCGCGAGTACAGTAATCTGGATCTCGTCCGTCATTTCTTCATCGATTGTAGCACCGAAAATAATATTTGCAGCCGGATCTACAACATCATGAATCATATTTGAAGCCTCATCAACCTCACGCATTGTTAGATCCATCCCTCCGATTACATTCAATAAGACTCCAGTAGCACCATCGATGGACATTTCAAGAAGCGGGCTGTTAATTGCCTCCTTGGCTGCTTCCTCAGATCTGTTCTCGCCACTTGCTCTACCAATTCCCATTAATGCTGATCCTGAATCTGACATCACAGCCTTTACGTCAGCAAAGTCGACATTTATCAAACCGGATTGAGTGACAAGACTTGAAATACTTTTAACACCCTGCGAAAGAACTTCGTCCACCTGTCTCATTGCCTCAAGGAAGGAAATGTTTTTATCAATAATTTCCAGTAATCTCTGGTTTGGAACAACAATTAGAGTATCTACTTTGTCTTTAAGATCATCTATTCCTTTTAAAGCAATATCCATTCTTCTCTTACCCTCGAAATGGAATGGTTTTGTTACCACGGCGACAGTAAGAGCTCCAAGATTCTTAGCAATTGAGGCTATTACTGGCGTGGCTCCAGTACCGGTTCCTCCACCCATACCACACGTTAAAAACACCATATCTGCACCTTGCAGGTGCTCGTGGATTGCATCTACACTTTCTTCTGCAGCCTGACCTCCTAAAACTGGATCTCCGCCAACTCCAAGACCTCTGGTGAGCTCCTGACCTATCTGTAGCTGTACCGGTGCCAATGAATTCTTTAAAGCCTGGGCATCTGTGTTTATTGAGATGAACTCAACTCCTTCAATATTGTAGTGCGAAATCATAGTATTGACTGCATTTCCGCCGCCGCCACCGACACCTACAACTTTAATCTTGGCAATAATATCTGTTGTTGGCTTTACAAGCATTAAATAAACCTAAAATATTATGGTAATAGGGATTTTACCCAGTTTACAATGTTATTCAACAAACCTGAACCAGGAAATCCACCTTCCTTTCCGCCTCCTCCACCTTGCATAATGTCAACATCTTCAACCATTGCGTGGCGAATCAGACCTTGAGCCGAAGCATATGCTGGGCTTGATATCTCTTCAACCATTCCAGCCAATCCTGTCGGATTTCCAACTCTTGAAGGAACACCAAAAGATTTTTGAGCAACTTTGGTAAGTTCGTACAGATCCGCACTTCCTCCAGTTACAACGACTCCTGCCGGCATTGATACGTCGAAACCTGCCTGACTAACTTGATTGGAAATCATTTCGAAAATTTCTTCTAGCCTTGCTTCAACGATTTGTTTATATGTTGTTTTGGATAATGTCTCTTGGTCTTTTATTCCTAGTGACGCGATATTCATCTCATCTTTATTATCAGGCTTTTCTTCTTCCTTATTTTCTTCTTTTCTTCTCTCTAGTGCTGGTTTATCAAGATCTTCATGCTTTTCTCGACTCTCGGAAGACTGAAGTAGTTTCTGGAAATTAACTTTTATCTTTTCTGCGTCTTCTAATGAAATCTGAAGTCCGATAGCAAGATCACTCGTAACATTTAAACCTCCAAGTGGGACACATCCGCTATAGGTAATTGCACCTTCCTGAAATATTGAAATACTTGTTGTTCCGCCACCGATATCGAGGAGGGTAACTCCTAATTCCTTCTCGGTATCTGTTAGAACCGACTGTGAGGATGCCCACCCATTAAATACGATGTCGTCTACGGCAAGGCCGCAATTCTGTATACATTTTACAAGATTTTGAAGCGCGGTAGTCGTCGCAGAAATGATATGAGTATCAACTTCAAGTCTTGAACCTGACATACCGATTGGGTCCTTAATCCCACCTTCCGAATCAACTAAAAATTCACGGGGAATTATGTGCAGTATTTCACGTGATGGAGGAATTGAAATCGTTCGGGCGTTTTCTATTGCCCTAAAAGTATCATCTTCTGAAATCTCTTCCTGGGATACTGCAACAACTCCACGACTGTTAATACTGGTAATGTGTTTGCCTCCAATCGATGCGTATACACTTGAAACAGTAATGCCAGCCATTCTTTCTGCAGCAGCTAAACTCTCTGCTATTGCATTTGTCGCCTCGTCGATATTGACGATGACACCTTTTTTGACTCCAGCGCTTGGATGACTGTAAACACCAATAACTTGCGGTTTTTCATTTCCCTCTGAGACAGCCGCAATAATGGTACATACTTTACTAGATCCAACGTCTAACGCGGTAATTATTCTTTTAGCCATATATCTATCATATTCAAATTGAGCAGTTTTTTCAACCTCTATTTTTGTATAGCAGTCACCACGTAAAGGTCACCGTCAAGGTTGGTGTTTCTATTCTGTCACCCAATCGGTGTATTTGTCAACTCTTATAACTGGTCTTTCATAGCGAAGATCAATTTCTTTATAGGATTTATTCTTTAAAACAAGGTTTTCTCTTGTCGTGATGAAGTCTGAAATCTGATCGTTAACTGCTTTATCGGTGGTGAAAACTGCACGAGTATTGTCTTCGAATACCAGAACCACAACGTGTGACTGCGGAATAAAAGATTTCAAAACATTGAGATCGATATTCTGTTCTTTTATTTCTTCAAGTATTTTTATTAACGACTCTACCTCAATCGATCTGTAGGTTGACGCTATCTCTTTCGAATTCAATAAAGTCACCTCGCATGTAGGTAAACCGGCTGCAACATTTGGAAGTTCATTGCAATCTGTAAGGATCTTATTCTGGTCATCAATTAGGATACAGTTCTGTTCATCATCTGATGTTTGTTCTTCATTGTTTGCAACTATTTTAATTAGTGGGGTTCTCTCTATAATTTTTACACTTAGGGTACTTGGAAACCTCTTTGAAACATATACTTCCTTAATAAATGAAAACCTTGAACTAAGATCATCTTGAATTTGCTGATTATCAACAAGAAAGATTCTCTGGCCTATATGTTCTTCAACGATATCTCTAATATCCTGTTCATCTATATATGTTAATGCTGAAGCGTTATCTTTGCCGGAATCTTTTACATTTGGCGATCTAATTTCGACTGTGTCAATAAAGAAAATATTCAGATTTGAAATCAAGTAGAGAACCAAAGCAGCAAACAATATTAAAAGGATAACCTTGAGGATCTTAAAAATAAGAGTGGTTTTAATTTTTCGATAAATTTTGATCAAATTCTCGGGAATTTTCATATTCTCATCTTATATTAAATACTTCATAAGCACAAAACAATGAGAGACCCGTAGAGTTTATCTGTAACTTTGTTAAAAGGTAAATGTACGGTTAATTGCCACCAATAAGTGTCGATAAATACAGACAACAATTTAATATGAATAGATCTTCTATAATAGTGATTTTTTAGTAAAAATATTATATAATGACGACGTCCTTTAACAGAATCCCTACGACTTGACTATGACAACTATAAGATGTCGTAAAATAATGGAGGTGCGTCATGAAACGAATCGCTCTGACTGTTTTTCCTGCACTGCTTCTAGCAATCGCGTTAACCATCGTATTTCAGCCCGGCGTGAAGGCCGACCAGGATCTGGTCACAACTCCCTTGGAAATTCTCGAACAGAAAGCTTATGACGACATAACAATAACAATCTCTTACAATGATCAAAGCAATGACATGTTTCTTACGTTCGAGTCAACAAATGAAGAGCTGGAACTCCTCGGCTTTTCTATAGCCGGAGTCTACTACACCAATGGAACGAAGGCAGGAGAGATCCCCTGCGGAACAAGGCTGATTGAGACCGAGGGAAACGTGGGTAATCCATATGTTGGATTTTCATCTTATCTGTCTGAGACTATTTCGGAGACCGTCTTTGCTCCTGTTACAATTACGGTCGAGGCACCCGCTGCAATTACATACCAGTTGTCTTACCTGCAATACTACGAGCACCTGGTTGTCTCGCACGTCGAAACAGATGGGTACGTATGGATACCGATACAAGAGGCGGAATGGAGGTATACAGACGACCACTTCGTAGGGTTGGTCGATCGATCGATCTTCTTACCCCTCGTCCTTCGAGAGGACTGAAGTTAAAGGACACTGCCCAGGTACCGGACGGACAGGCACTACGCCTTTCTACATCAACGTCCGTCCGGTATCGAGCAAAATAATTATTTATATCCCTTGTTTAAAACACGGTATTTTTCCACTTTTATTGACCAACTTAGGAAACCTTTTACTACAATAAGGTAACAGCACGTGAACGTTTGTGGAAATGCCATGCTAGCCGGAGCGAGGGAACACCACTACCCCTTGAGTAACGTGATTGCTGCTCGTAGTTGCTCTTTTCACTCGCAAACGAGCGAGAGACGGGAGTCGAACCCGCGACCTTCACTTTGGCAAAGTGACGTTCTAGCCAACTGAACTACTCTCGCAGAACATCAAAGTCAAAAAAGAGCTTATCAGATAATCATTTCAAAAACAAAATGCCGAGGACCAGAATCGAACTGGTGACCCTACGATTTTCAGTCGTATGCTCTACCAACTGAGCTACCTCGGCTTCCTGGTAAATATGCCAGCAAAATTGTTACATGTCAATATTTTCAAGGAGTTATAGTTTGTACATCTATTAATGTTTGATTATAATCGCAATTAATGGAAATCATCTCTCACAAAGACCCTGACGTTATTAATAGGTCTGTTCAAGTACTCAAGGATGGAGGTGTTCTAGTTTATCCAACAGAAACATGCTACGGACTTGGAGTTGATTCAACGAATAAGTCTGCTGTTGACAAACTTCTCAAGTATAAGGCACGCAGAGAAGGAAAACCATTGTCGATTGCGGTATCAGGTAAAGAGATGGCATCTGAATATGTTGAAATTAATGAAATCGCAGATAATCTTTATGATAATTATCTTCCTGGGCCGATAACAGTTGTTTCTAGAGGTAAATGTCATGTAGCAGAGGGAGTTGAATCCGAATATGGAACCCTTGGCATTAGAGTCCCTGACTATCCTCTTATTCTTGAAATTGTTAAAAGACTGGGTAAACCAATCACGGCAACCTCGGCTAATGTTTCTTACCAGAAAAGGCCATACAGTATTAATGATTTGCTTGAAGATCTTCCTAAAAAGCAGGCTCAATTGATCGACCTGATTATCAATGCCGGTACATTGCCCAAAAATGATGTCTCGACTGTCGTAGATACAACCCTCAATACACTGAACATTATGCGCCAAGGAAAACAGAAGTTCAAAGAGGTTGGTCTTAGAGTTCTTCACGCAAAAACAAAATCAGCTGAAGACACAATAAACCTTGGCTCTATGATAATTCTTAAATACCTAAATGATCTCAAATTTAAAGCCCTTCTGATTGCTCTTGGCGGCGAGCTCGGTTCAGGAAAAACCCAACTTACAAAGGGAATAGCAAGGCAGCTCCAAATCGACCGGGTTATCAAATCGCCGACCTACACATTAATCAGCGAATACCAATATTCACTTGATAGTCTAAGAGGAGACCTAATACACATCGATACTTGGCGTCTTGGTGACGAAAAGGAATTCAATGCACTAAACTTGGAAAATTTCATTAAACCTCAAAACGTTATCGTAGTCGAGTGGGCTGACAAGTTTTACAATTTGCTGTCGACTTTCACAAATAAAGAACAACTGATAATACTAAAAGTGCGATTTAAACATTTGTCTATGACAGAACGTGAAATCATTGTTGAATTAGTATAATTTAACTGATATATTTATTAATACATAAAATTATTTACAACAAAGAATGTTTTTCCTCAAAAGTTTAGTCTTCACGATTTTCTCTCCCAAATTTTACAAAGAGGCTCTGGACAAGGGACCGAAAAAGGCTTGGGGAGTCTATGCACTTTTTTCTGTTCTGATTACGCTCGTAATATTCTTATACTTTGCAATAGATATGGGTATCTCTCTCTACAAGATGCCTGATGAAATAGAAGATTTCCCCGAAATATCCTATGAAAACAACGAGCTTACGGTAGAATCAGACAAACCGTTAGAGTTCATTGAGGGTGGACAATATATTGGCGTAGATACTACCGGACAGCTTCAGGAAATTCCTGTGGGATATAATGAAGGATTTCTCATAACAAAAGATTCTATGATCATTAGATCTGAAGATGCACGTGGTGATCAGGTTATTGAATATAGTCAACTGGAGATAGATTCTTTCTCACTCGATGAAGAAAAAGTAGAGAGTCTTATCAGTACTTTAGGAATTGCAGTTATTCTTGTTTCACCATTTGTCATATTTTTGGCAGAATTTGTAGGACGACTTATTTCGGTGTTTTTGATCTCTCTACTTGGCTTGATAGTCCTTAGCATAATGAAGCAAAAGGACTCGTTCAAAAAGAGCTTCTTTATAGCGATGTACGCTTCAATACCTGTTTTCTATCTGAACTTGTTATCAAAATTATTCAACTGGGCTACCCAGGAGCTTTTTGACTTTACTGTAGGATCAATATGTTGCCTGGTGCCAATAATAATTTGGGTCGTTAAATGGGGAATATTCTGGGGCATAGGTGCATACGGTGTAAAAGAGTCTTCGGAGTAGCTAAAAGATTTTTTGAAGACCATTCAACCAAAAGTTTATTGAAACCAAAATAAGAGTTACTGTAGAGATAATAGACATTAAACCAAATAGTACGAAAGCAAGACTCTTTGTTCTTCTTTTTCCTTCACCTTTAAGAAGCTGCATAATTGAAAGCATACCTTTTTCCTTGAGGTTGGTCTCCCCTATTAAATCCATAAGAATGTAGTAACCATCAAACTCGATAAAAGGTATTAGGTTTATCCCTATAGAAACAAGGTTTATAAAGATAAATAAGTTAGAAATTTGTGCCAGTAAATCACTTTTTGTGAAAAACCTTAACCAACCAAATATTCCGGCAATAATTATATCCATAAGTACCCCCGAGATATCAATTACTAGACGTTGCTTTTTAGGAAGTGACCATGCATTTGTTGTATTAACATAGAAGATTGGATAACCTAAAAAAAGGCTAAAGCCTACACTGCTCGGTTTTAGCCCATATTTCATTGATGCTAGTGCATGACCTAGTTCATGAAAAAAGATCGAGAAAAAACATAATACAATTGTTGTTAAGGCATTCCCAATCGATCCAACGTCATTATTTATCCAATAGGCTTTATTTCCTGCAAAAAGAAATGCGACAACAAGACCAGCAATCGAAATAAGAACTAAAAAAACAGTGGTATATTGCGAAATTATGAAAGAAACAACCCTGTAAATCCAGAAGACCAAGCGACGTGCAATTCCTATATCTATCCTATAATTTATTATTCTTGATATCTTCTGGAAAATGTTTTGCGGTTTGACAATATTTCTATTAATCTTTCTGTACATAGACATATCAACATCAAGAAGACCCAATTCACACCATTCATTAATTAGGTAACGAATGTACTCTGTTCCTACACTATCATACTCTTGAAAATACCAAACGTTTATTTCTTTGAGACTCAGTCCTGCCTCTATCTGTCTCCAGATAAACGCCTCCTTTTCTTCAAGAAGTAAACATTTTTGATCATCCTTTATAATGATTAGTGGATATTTCTTACGACCCTTCTTTTTACTTTCAGATTCGTTTTGAACCGATTTAACATTAGAGTCGACCTTGATTTTGATCTCTTGAGATCGTGTTTTTTCAGAAATTTTTTTGTAAATATCCATTACTCTGCTTCTGGCATTTCGATGGGTTTCATAACCGGATTACACTTTCCACACCACATTGCATCTTCTACAACGATGAATTTTGGATCATCACGGTTTTCATCATATGCGGCAGATACGTAAGGTTTACACTTCTTGTGATCATCACACAAACCTCGTCCACAGAACCTACATATAGCAACCGCAGTTTTTTTACAAAATGAGCACCTCATAGATTTATTTATAGGTCAAACGAAATTATGTATAATTCAAAGCTGAACGTTTGCCGTCAAGTTCATAATAAATAATTGGACAGTGTCCGTCAAGCACAGGAAGACTTATGAGCCAAAACGATACATTAGGACAAGAAATATATTGTGAAGAATGCCGAACAGCTTTCGAAAGACTTGAGGAAGTAGGAGTTGACCCTAATTCTTTTGACAGACATAATCCGGAATCTCTTATTTTCTTTAGTGAGGTACTTGGCAGAGTTAGGGCTGAACCGGCAGGAGAAGACCTATTTCAATGTATATCACAGCTTGACGCTGAAGACTGTATCATTGAGTGCAAATACGGAGCAGCCATATCTATCGATAGAAGAAACAGTACCGACCAACTTGAGGGATCCCCCGCAAAAGCCACAGAAGAAATATGTACAGACTTTGCTGAGGTGATTAACTTTGTTTACTGGTGGAATTGTGTTTACAAACAAGGTTGTCAGGACTTTAACCAGCAATTGCACATTACAGGTTATGGAGGTGATTCTGTAACTATTGCCGGATGCCAAGAAGGAGTATTTTCCCTTGGGTTTCTGCTTTCGCAGACGCACAGTCTTAGAAAGATTATAGCTTTGAATCCTAATTCATTTGATGCTGTTTTAGCAGATGAAAAGTGGATAAGCAGTTTCTGCGCCGTTCCTGTGAGATCCAATGGGCATCAGTCAATGATATTCTCTACAGACTTCTATGCTCCTGATCTTTATGAGGCAATGAATCGCCACAAGAATAATGGTCCCGAAGAGATCTTGGGGACAGGGATCATTTTAGACGGGGATGTTAGAGAATTTGAAGAGCAACATGAAGACACAGGAATAATAGATCAGTATTTATCGGCAAAATACAGACCATGTAAACTAGTGTCGAAACCAACAACGGATGTCATAACCGCTACGGCAATTATCAAGGAAGAAGAGACAAATATCTGCCTTTCACAGGGAGATACTTTTTCTATTTCTGTAGAAAATAAAGCGTCGGTTTTGGACTGGATCAGCGGTGCCATTAGCCAAGTATCCAAGCTGTTTGAATCTTCACAAAATGGTGGATCAAGAATCCCGTATGTAACAATTTGGGAAACGACAAGAAAAGTTAGCGCCGCCCTCGCACCATTTGCGGATAGATTTGATTTCACAATAAAATCTGAAGGCGCAAAAGTGATAGCGATTGCTTCACCATACCCAGATATAGGATTCAACCCAATTAAAAATTTTGGAACCTCGCTACTAGCCTCAATGCCCTTTGCCAAAGTATCTGTACTCTCAGTGGTTGAACCCGGTAACATAAGAGCTACTGTTGGACCAGAGCTAACATTTATAGAAGGTCCAGAACAAATGTCATCCTCAAGAACAGGAATTCTGGGACATTCAATAGGATCATTTTCAACCAAAAAAGCTCTTATAGCTCTCTCTTCATCTGCCCGAACACTGTCTACTCTATGGGAACTAGACCCGGGAACCATGCTGGATCCTATTGCCAATATATTTCATCGTGCAAAGGTTCAAGCAGCAATGAGTCCTTCTGATATGGTACCCCAAAAAGATATCGGTGAACCGGTAGCTACAATTAACCCCAGAAGAATATATCAAAGATTTCAACTATTAGGGCTGGCTCAGAGATATTCCTCCACATCAATAAGCCCGCTATCACTTCTTCAGGTGGCTGCTTTAGCCAGGCGCTCTTTAGTGATAGACGAACAACTTGCCTTGGTATTGGGATATGGAACTGAAAACCAGTCTTTGATATTTGAACATGCACGCGAATTACAAATGAGGGGCTTGGTTTACGCCGATATATCTGCATCTGCTCATGAGCTTGTTGTACCGGGTGAAGTAAGGGCACTTTTGACATCTCAGCATAGCCCTGTAGGAAATGTGCCACTAGCCAACTGGCTAGAAGTCCTCAGATGGCAAGGAATTGGGGCCTCAGAAAGTGCTTATGAGAAACTTAAGAACTCTCAACCAAATTTGATTGAAATTCTTTATCTTGCAAGAAGAGAGTCTCTACGGACATTGCTTCCGGACAGCCCGATGATTACTTTTGAAGATCCTGAATATGTTCTTGCTCTTATAAGAAGTCTCTCCAGAAATGGAATTCGCCACAGGTTCAAGCCTGAGACACTTCTGGCACTGTCTGAATTTCCAGAGACTGAAGGAGATATACTTTGGAAAATTTTTCTCTATGCTTGTAGGGCAAATCTCGAAAGTGCTTTGACCCACTCCAAAATGATTGATACCTTAACCTTCATGCTATACGCAATAGATCAAATGGAAGTACTGGATCCAGAGGCTATTGAGACATTACTGGGTTGGGCGGCGGAAAAGTCCGGTCATTTTGAACCTCACAAACCAACAGAAGAGAGGACTCAACTTGAACTAGCCTGTTTACAGATAATTAGAAAAGTCCTTTCAATTATCGATGAATATGAAGGTGAAAACAAGAAAGAACTAGAGACCCTATATCTCGCACTATCAATGCAAGTTTATTTATTACCACGAGACCCGCATGAACTTCTGGATCTAATTCATAAGGACATAGGAGAGTGTCTTGCCGAACTTAGAGGATGCCGTGCTCATCAATGGAGGATAGTTAGAATGGTCAACTATCTATCTACTCTTTCTAGTAAGTTTGAGACTCCTATTGAGATAGACGGTCATATATGCCGATCACCAGCTGAAGCAGCATTATTCCTTCTTGAAGGTCTTCAACCTTACCTTTCTGCAGATATTGTTGCGAGATACAGAGCAAATGCGGTTCCTGCTGTAGCATCAGTAGAGGATTATGAAAGTACACCAGATACAAAGGACTGGAATGCCATTGATTACTCCGCTAGAGGAGTAATACTTGCTCTAGATACTGAGGACCCAGAAATAATACTAACAGCGATAAACAATTTTCTGTTTGCGTGCGTAAATAGAACTGGAAATCACACGGCAGCACCTATACTAAGTCAAGTTCTTGATAGAAGAGAAGTCTTGATATTAACCAGGAGCCTACTCTCCGACAGTTCACAAAATCCTTACCTACAATGCACACCGGAAACCATCTTTCAGGCAATTCACACTCTTAGTATTCTTGTTTCAAAATATGGAGACAAGGAACTCTTTATAGCTTGTTACGAAAGAGTCAGAGGAATGGCGCAAAGGGAACCGCTTTCATATCAAAAAAGACTCTGGGGCCAAGCCTTGGAAGAATACAAGTTTTTTGGGGTTGAATTACCAAATGAATAAATTAGCCACCGATTTACCGATGGCTAATTAGGCTCAAGATAATATTTACTAACCAATATTTCTCCAACCTTTTGTAAGTCTCTCATCGAGACTTTCGGAGAATGATTCAAGCTTCTCAGAATCCATACTCCTAAGAGCCTCCATCTCCTGATCTGACAGGTCAAAACCCTGGAGTGCTCCCTCAGGATTCTCTCTTAACATTCGACGAAACTCTGCATCAGTGGCAGCTCGTCCTATCACTACCTGAACATCAGAATGTGACATAGTTTGAGCAGTGCTTAAATTAGTTCATTATTATTGATAGCACGACTTGCAAAAATATGTCAAGAATCTGTCCCCTAACTATCACGTGGAAACTCTTTGTCTTTACTAGTTACTCTAATACTACTTCTCAAGAGCCGCCTGAGCTGCTGCTAACCTTGCAATTGGTACACGATAAGGTGAACAGCTAACATAGTTTAATCCTATCCTATGACAGAATTTCACCGATTCAGGTTCTCCACCATGCTCACCGCAGATACCGATCTCCAGAGATTTTTTCGCGCTTCGTCCTTTCGTAACAGCCATCTTCATCATCTCTCCGACACCACACTGATCAAGTACCTGAAATGGGTCATTCTCATAGACCCCTAGTTCAATATATTTCACTATGAACCTTCCAGCGTCGTCTCTTGAATAGCCGAAGGTTGTCTGAGTAAGATCGTTTGTACCAAACGAAAAGAAGTCCGCATGTTGAGCAAATTCGTCAGCCGTAACACATGCACGCGGAAGTTCGATCATTGTACCAACAGTATAGCTCACTTTTTTACCTATCTCACCGGCGGCTTTGAGTATTTCATCAGCGGTCTTAACAGTAACATCACGAAGAATTTCAAGCTCTCTGACATGACTGGTTACAGGTATCTCTATCTCTGGTATTGCCTTCACTCCTTTTTTAGTAACCTCAACCGCCGCATTAATAATAGCCTTGACCTGCATTTCCGTTATCTCAGGATAAACCATTCCCAACCTGCATCCTCTAAAACCAAGCATTGGATTGAATTCTGCCAGAGCCTCCTTCCGTTTTTTCAGCTCTTCATACTCGACCCCCATCTCCTTGGCAATTGATCTGATATCCTCATCCTCGTGCGGAAGGAACTCATGAAGCGGAGGATCTAGAAGTCTTACTGTTACAGGAAGACCATCCATTTCCTCAAATATCCCTTCAAAATCATCCTGCTGCATCTTTTCAATCTTAGAAAGAGCTTTGACTCTTTGCTCCTTGGTATCCGAAAGGATCATTTCTCTTACAGCAAAAATTCGCTCTTCCTGGAAGAACATATGCTCAGTTCTAGTAAGCCCGATTCCCTCGGCACCAAATTCCCTGGCTATTTTTGCATCTGCTGGGGTATCTGCGTTAGTCCTTACCTTAAGCGTACGAACATCATCGGCCCAAGCCATCAAAGTTTCAAAATCTTCAGAGAGTTCCGGGTCTACTGTCTGAACTTTCCCTTTAAATACATCCCCAGTAGAACCATCCAGTGTTATCCAGTCCCCCTCTTCTAAATCAACATCTTTACCAACATGCATAGTTTTACTCTCCTCATTGATTGCAATTTCGGAACAGCCAGCAACGCAACACTTTCCCATGCCCCTTGCAACTACAGCGGCGTGACTCGTCATACCTCCGCGAGCAGTAAGTATTCCCTGAGCAGAATTCATACCTTCAATATCCTCCGGAGATGTTTCTGTTCTAACAAGAATTACATCTTTTCCCTGCTCCTTCCAAGAGACTGCGTCATCAGCGGTAAATACCACCTGACCACTGACCGCACCTGGAGATGCCGGAAGACCGGTAGCGATAATTTCTTTATCTGCTTTGGGATCAACCATCGGATGAAGCAGTTGATCAAGTGAATTGGGATCTACTCTCATAATTGCTTCGTTCTTATTTATCATTTTTTCTCCAACCATATCTACTGCAATTTTTACAGCGGCCTTTCCCGTCCTTTTACCAACTCTATTCTGAAGCATATAAAGCTGGCCTTCTTCAATAGTAAATTCGAGATCAATCATATCTTTATAATGATTTTCCAAGACAGTAAAGATTTCCTTTATTTGCTGATAGATTTCCGGCATTTCTTTCTCAAGGTCATTTAGATGCTTTGGAGTTCTAATTCCAGCAACAACATCTTCACCTTGTGCATTCATGAGATAC
The DNA here is from genome assembly GCA_016932785.1 of Candidatus Dojkabacteria bacterium. GTDB lineage: Bacteria > Patescibacteriota > Dojkabacteria > SC72 > JAFGCJ01 > JAFGCJ01. Next base: position 139,615 of record JAFGCJ010000002.1, read on the forward strand.
TCGCCATAGTATTCCTTCTCTCCTGTAGAGGGATTTCTAGTAAACGCTACCCCTGTACCGGAATTATCACCCATATTTCCAAAGACCATAGTCTGCACGTTTACTGCTGTTCCACTAATTTCTGAAGATATCTTGTTAATTTTTCTATACGAAATAGCCCGCGGGTTGTTCCATGATCCAAAAACGGCATCTATCCCCTTCTTCAGTTGATCCATTGGATCAGTTGGAAACTTTTCACCAAGTTCTGTTTCATATAAATTGAGATATCTTTTAACAACCTCCTTCAAAGCATCTACGTCTAGATCAATATCTGCTTCTACCGCATTCTCCTGTTTCACTTCTTCTAGAGTCCCTTCAAATTTCTCATGTTCAATGCCCATTACGACGTTTCCAAACATCTGAATGAATCTCCTATAGCTGTCCCATGCAAATCTCGGATTACCACTTTTATCAATCAATCCATTAAGCGTTTCTTCATTCAAACCCAAGTTCAAAACCGTGTCCATCATTCCAGGCATAGAAACTGCCGCTCCAGACCTTACGGATAAAAGCAAAGGATTCTTTGGGTCACCAAATTTTTTACCTGTCTCCCCTTCTAAAAGAGAAATATATTCTTTAAGCTCTTTTTCAAAAATTTCCGGATATTTTTTTCCATTATTATAAAAGTACTCACACATCCCGATTGAGATAACAAAGCCTGGAGGTACCGGAAGACCAAGTTCAACCATCCCAACAAGAGAGAATCCCTTTCCTCCAAGTATGTACTTAGGTTTATCTACATCAGGCATCTCTGACTTCGATTTCATGAAACCATATATGTATTTTTCTGCCATTTTAAAACAAATTCATGTTATTTATGAAACTGCAGCTGATTCTCGCAGTCGGGGAAGCTCAGAACACGCCTGAGCTTGACTGAGAAGTTTAATAAACAGAAAATTATTTTGCAAGTTTTGCAGTTATATTAGATCTTCATTCTTTATGAAGCTTAATCTAATGATATAATATGTTCCATGGCAATATTTTCCAGAAACAAAATAGGTCTTGCATTAGGTAGTGGAGGTCCACGGGGCCTTGCACATATCGGTGTAATAAAAACACTAATTGAAAACAAGATACCAATAGACTACATCTCAGGAACAAGCGCAGGCGCTCTTGTCGGAGGGCTCTATTCATACTTTCGAGATATATCCAAGATACAGAAAATAGCAGAAGAAATGAACGCGACAAAATTATTACCCCTACTCTCAGATATCTCACTTAGAGATGGTCTTATAAAAGGTTCCAAAATTGAGGACATCTTAAAAGAACACGTTGGAAACACCAAGATCGAGGACTTGAAGATACCTTTTGTCGCGGTATCAGTAGATTTAATGACTGGAAAAGCTATTTACATTAAAAAAGGACCTCTATATCGCGCAATTCGTGCAAGTATTTCTGTTCCAATAGTATTTTCTCCTGTAAAAAGCAAAGGCAGAATGCTTGTCGACGGTGGAATCGCACATCCTGTACCTGTAGAGGCTGTACGGAGATTAGGTGCAGAAAAAGTAATTGCGGTAAATCTAAACTCAGAACTCTATCCTGAGGCAACCGGTAAGGAACCAACAAAACCTCAGGATATCCTTTATACTACCATGGATATTTTTGTTCACAACCTCGCGTTAAAGGAATCCGAAAAAGCAGATGTCGTTCTCAGCCCAATAGTAAAAACAAAGGCAGGAATGGATTTCATGAGTTTTACGAAGGCTGATGAAATTACAAAGATAGGAGAAAAGACTACAAAAAAGAAAATCCGCCAAATTCGTAAACTTGTCTATAACCCTATGTTGAGGTTATTGGGAAAGAGTTAGTCCAAATTTCCTCTATACTAATCTCTGTGATCTTGATATTGAACACTATAGGTCCTATAATCATGCAATGGCCGAACTTATTTGTGCACAAGAAAGAGTTGAGACACCCGGTGAAGTACTTCCTCTATACATACCAGAAGTACAAAGGGAAGGAGAAGAAACTGCAATTCCAAGAGAGGTTCTTCTTCACCTTGCTGATGAGGAATTACTTCTACGAAACGCGCAATTCTTAAAGGATGCCGGTGAGCTAGCAGGACTTGTTATTCCAAACCGAAACGCTCTTAGTTTTGTATCAGCCTTTGCCTCTCCACTGTTAGAATTATCGCAAGTCGAAATCAAGCGGATGCTAAAATCTCTTGAAGCAGCACGGCCCTTTTCTGAATTATTTTTTCAAGCAGAGATGGGTATACCTATTGGCTCACCGGTAGATCAGAACCAACTGTATGCACTATTGTTTGATACTTTAGCATCCAGCAGTGGAACACTTCTACCTGTATCTGCTTCACATGCAAGTGAAATAGAACTGTTTGATGCAGCTGTCGATCTTGGACTTGATCCATCAACTGTTGCCGCTTTGGTATTGGACACCCACGATGATGTATTTGTTAGCGTAGAAAGTACAAAATCAAGTGTATGTCATAAGCTTCTTTGCAGAGGCATAGGCCATTTATCCATCATTGGAATTAGCGATGAAAGATATTCCGATCTTGTAAGAAACCCACCATCAGGGGAATACCTATCTCTCACAGATGAACAAATTGCTGATCTCACTCTTACCCGAATGGAAGAACGTGGAATCAATGTGCTTGATGTTATAAGAGATCAAACATATGGTAGATTTGGAGACAGATTTAGTCTCATACCGAGAGGTGAGCTTAGAGGCGGCCCTAATTATAGTAAGAAAAAAATTGAAGAAAGAATAACGAATCTTTTGGACGATTTAGTTAACCGAGGCATTACACAGATATGGATTCAGATCGACTTAGATGTTCTCGATCTTTTGGGTGAAATGATAACAGTAACACCCTACGGGTTTGTCGATACTATTCTAGCTGCTTCCATTCAGGACCTGACACTAGGACTAGAAGTAAAAGGAATAACTGATCCAGAAGCTGCACTTACAAGAGTTCTTAATTTGTTTAGAAAAACTCATAAAATGGCAAAGAGAGCGCATTCCAAAAATAATCACACTATGAATGGCAGACAAAAACTTGAGGATCAATACATTAACGCAAGCTCTACTCAAAGGGAAGCAAGGGCAATTCTCATCGGAATTCAGGATCAAATACAAAGATTCGTAAGATACGGCCTCATTACTCCCGAAATACGATCCTCTCTTGGACCAAGTTATGGTATCTGTCCTTTCGTAATACATTCTGTAGAAAGAAAAGGGCTCAGGTTAGCAAATGTGCTTCAAATAATTAAAACTGCAAGAGCTTTCTGTTCCTCACACAACGGAATAGAATTTGGAATATGCGCCGGAAATGTCCATATCCCATTAACTATAGATGAAGTCGCCCTAACAGATGTTAACGGTAATGGAGTAAAAGCCGTCTCAAAGATGATAGCAGCTGCAACCTCACCCTAGGAAACACTATACCCCTCTGCCTGCATTTTAAAATTCTTCTCGTACTTTCCTTCGTTTTTCATTAATTCTTCATGGCTGCCTTCCTCAATGATCTCTCCTTCTTCGAGTACATATATCTTCTTCGCATTCCTCACAGTCGAAAATCTATGAGAGATAATTATTACAGTCTTATCCCTCATGAAGTCATATATCCGTTTAAAAATTCTATACTCGGCTTCCGCATCTATTGAGGCTGTCGGTTCGTCCAAGATTAACACAGGACTATTTCTATAAAACATTCTAGCAAGAGCAATTTTTTGCCATTGTCCTGTGGACGGATAAATCCCTCCCTCAAACCTTTTATCTAGCATTTGGTCGTATTTATAATCAAATCTACTAATAAAATCATGGGCGTCTGCTCTTTTGGCGGCATCAATAACCTCATTGTCTGAACCATCAGGACGACCTATTTTTATATTTTCCTTAGCAGTAATCATCCCATACCTGTTATAGTCCTGAAACAGAGTACTTATCAACTTGTAGTAACTATCCAGCGAGAGTTTTTTCAAAGGTATACCATTAACAAAAATCTCACCCTTATCCGGATCATAAAACCTCAAAATAAGCTTTATTAATGTCGTTTTTCCTGCACCGTTTTCACCTACAACAGCAATCTCCTCCTTGGGATTTATTGTCATGTTTATGTTTTTCAAGACATAATTTTTTGTTCCAGGATACTTAAAAGAAAGATTCTTAATCTCAATTTTGCATGGTTCATTTTCTTTAATTTCAACATCGCCATCCATGATCTCTGGTTTTAACTCGAAAACTTTCTTTAGCTGCATTACATAAAAGCCTCTGTCCTGCAAATCATAAACCAGATCCATTACAGAGTTAGTACTAGTAAGAAAGTCAAACAATACATTTCTGTAAAAAGTCAGTGTACCAATCGTTATAACACCGCGAATAAGTCTCTCGAGAAGCAAGATATAAACAGAGATGTGGACCAAATTTCGTATTGTATCTACAATAATTCTCAACCTGAACCTCAATTTAACCCAATACTCAAGTCCTCCAAAAATCCTTTCTCTAAGTTTCCTCCCTTTAAAATAAAGATATTTTTCCGACTTGAGAACCTTATGCTCGGGAATGTGATTTTCGTTTTCTATGGATCCCGATATCTTCCTAGCTATCCGTCTGTCATTAGATGTATCGTAGTTCCATCGCCAGTTATATTTGTTTGATTTAATATGAAAACTTGCACTTACTATTGCAACTAAAATAATTACCAATCCCAACACGGGTGATATACCAAAGACAATGACGCCCGAAACAATAGTCGTTACTAAAGAACCAATCCATCCAACAATCATCTCTATAAACCTTGATACATGGTAAATACTATCACTACCTCGTTTAACCGTGTCGGCAATCTCGGGATTTTCGAACTGGACCACATCAAGCTCAGAGATTCTTTTCGACACATCATGCTCAAAGAAGCTGAGTAGTATATAGTTAAACCTCTGAGAAAAATAATCCGTTGAATACTTGGCTAGACCACTGATACTAAATGCTGCCAACATAAGTACAAGCAAAACAGGAATCGACGTATCGGTTAATTCAGTTACACTCTTGAAATTACCTGAAGTGGCCACAGAGATTGTCTCATCAATTAGCATTCCAAAAGCAAAAGACTTTCCCAGAGGAATAATTGCATATATTGCCTCTGAGATTACATATCCCACAAGATTAAGTCTATCCATATTCCAGACCATACGGAAAGCCCACACAGCCGTCCTTAACGTCTCTGAAATGGATATTGATGGCTTTTCGGCAGAGCTTTTGGATGAAGACATAAAAAACAAATGATGATTTTATTTGAAATGTATTCAAAATTTTTATGAAATGACGATAATGAATATCTTTCGCACTATAGGCCCGTAAGTGCAAAGGAAGTCTAGCACCACTATGAATATCTTTTGTACTATGGGTCCGAAAGTGCAAAGGAAGTGTAACACCACCTTAAAAATCGCGCAATATTGACAAAATTTGAATGTCTGCTATAATCTGAGTACACTCTTAATCATTCCCTAGGCTTTTTGGTTAGATCAAATCTTTTTTTCCAGTAGCTTCTTTAGTTTCTCCCTTTTCTCAGTGTTATTAACACAAATCCAAAATGGAATGGATGCCTTCTTTGCAAAGAAATAGATGTACTGATTTACAATTTTTACCTTTTCAATATTAGAATACGGTATTTTTGTTTCAACACCAGTAACAGGTTTTGTTGAAATTAAGTAGGAATCACTGAATTCAACTGCAAACTTATCATCCCAGTTTTTACGAGTCAAAATAATCCTAACAACAACAAAAATCTGTACAAGTAAAAGTATACTTACAAATGCTACAGGAAAAACCAGAGGTATTGAATCGAAAATGAAAATAGCGGCCAAAGAAACGAGAAAACTATACGTGATTAAAAGAAATGTCCTGAATGGCCGTAACACATATGTAATATATGAGACAGTAACCATCTGCGAAAAAGTCGGAGTAAATTCTATTTTAACTTTGTTTTTAGTTGTCATTATATGTTCTTATAGGAAACTGGACCAGGGGAGACTCGAACTCCCAACCTCACGGATGTAAGCCGTGTGCTCTAACCAGTTGAGCTACCGGTCCTTAGGACTCAGTTTGTACTATTAATAATGGATATTCTATTTTTTTGCAATGATTTTGTAGACCTATAGCAACGAGTCCCAAGTACTAAAAAGTGAGTACTTTTACTGACACAAAAAGAATTTCTGTTACTTTTGGGCCGGTTCCGGTCCCAGGGACTGAATTATATAGGTCGAAATTTTGAAAGATCCTATCGTGAAAACACTGTGATAATAGTACAAACTATATCCTAAGGCCTACATGCCGAGGACAGGATTTGAACCTGCACAGGCTTAACGCCCACTACCACCTCAAGGTAGCGTGTCTGCCAAATTCCACCACCTCGGCTTTAAGTCTAAAGATTCTACCACAAAGAGCAAGCTTATTCTCTATCAAAGTGCACTTCAATATCTTTTTTCTCTAGACGCCAAACAATCGGGCGTCCGTGAGGACAGCTATAAGAGTTTGCACAATTCAGAAGGTTTTTAACTAAATTAAGGCTTTCCTCATCCGAAAGTTTTTGATTCATGCGAACAGACGAATGGCAGGCCATAGTAGCTATGACTGATGATTTAAACTTGTCATCAAGAATCTCGTCCTTATCTTTGAACTCCTCGACATCTCTGATTTCTTCGATTACAGACATAAACACAGCAGCGTGATCGGCATCGGACAGTATCGAGGGTACTCCTGCAAGATCAACACCCTCCTCAACCTTAAGAATAAAACCTAATTTCTCAAAAAAACCAACATTTTCCTTAACAAATTCTATATCAGATTTTCCAATTTCAACCGATAACGGCGATAACAGATTTTGCACCTCCACTTTCTTCTTTGAATATTCTTCAATAAGAGTCTCAAAACGGATTCTCTCGGCAGCAGCATGTTGATCGACAATCCAAAGTTCCTCACCAACGGATGCTACTATATATCTACTCATAAACTGTCTTGCGGCAGTAACCTCATCAGAACTAGGCTCGCTATCTTTATCAAACTTCGCGAATCCTGAATCATCCGCATTAACTGGATGATCCTGAAGCAACATTCTAGAAAACTCCATTGATTGCCTTACGCCATACTTTTTTCCAACAACATAGGTGTCATCTCCAGATTCTTCATCTTTCTCAAGATGACCGATGTTGCTTATTACACCGTCTTTTCTAAAACGATGATATTCGTCACTTTCAATGTTTTTGCCTAGATTTTCTTCATATGCGGCCTTAACGGATTTTTCTACGGCCGAATATATTCTAAAAGGGTTAGCAAATTTAACTTCTGTTTTTCTAGGATGTACATTAACATCGACGCCATCCGGGGGGAGATTGATAGCAATAACAAACGGTACTCTCATTCCATCAGGAATAAACCTTGATGCTCCTACTGTAACTGCTTTCGCTATTCCGTTGTCCCAGACAGGTCTTCCATTCACATAAATAAATTGACTCGAAACCTTTCCTCCATGATGTTTGGGATGACCCACTACACCGCCAACGGTTATTCCTTCTCCATCATAGAAAAGACCTACAAAATCAAGTCCTTTGATTACTTCAGATAAGCGTTGCGGATGGATCGTGCCTGCGCCAACTTCTGTAACTGATGGAAGATTGTACACCTCCCTATCGTCAACTTGAAACACAAAATGAATTTGCGGATTAATCAAAGAGACAGGAATAAAAGTATCCAAGAGCTTTCTGTATTCAGTACGGGGTGTTTTTAGAAACTTACGGCGTGCCGGAACATTATAAAAAAGGTCCTCGATAACTACTGTAGTACCAAAGTCCCTCGATACGACCTCCTCCGAAATTTTTTCTCCCCCCTCTATACTTATTTGAGTAGCTTGAATTGTATTTTGGCCGCTTTCGGAATAGTCAACAGAAGCCAAACTTGCAATTCTAACCTTCGAAACAGAAGCTATCGATGCCAGGGCTTCACCTCGAAAGCCAAGAGTTTCAACTTTATTAAGGTCAGAAATTTTCTCAATCTTCGAGGTTGTATGGGGCTGGATTGAAAGGGAAAGATCTGAAGGAGACATTCCAACTCCATTATCCTGAACCTCTATTCTTTTTATACCTCCTTGATGTACACGAATGGTTATCTTTGTTGCACCGGCATCTATCGCATTATCAAGTAGCTCCTTAAGAACAGATGCGGGGCGTTCTACAACTTCCCCAGCAGCTATTTGATCTATTAGTTTTTGATCAAGTTTCTTTATTATATTGGGCATGCGATAAGCATTTTACCACATACAATATCGATCCAGAATATATGGATGAAATCACCTCAGACCCGAATATTACCCTAAGTTACCGTTTTCGTCTCGTTATTATAATAAAATATGACAACTCAAAACCGAAAATTCAAAATCATATGCTAAAATGACACACATGTCAGATTTCAAACTCAAATCACCCTACAAACCAAGTCCAGCTCAGCAAAAGGCCATAGATGAGATTACTGAGCATTTGGATAAGGGCAAGAATGATGTAGTACTTCTCGGTGTCACTGGAAGCGGAAAAACATTCACCATGGCAAATGTCATTGCAAACCTCAACAGGCCTACCCTAGTCTTGTCACACAATAAAACCCTTGCTGCACAGTTATACGAGGAATACACAGATTTTTTCCCAGATAACTCAGTAAAATACTTCGTTTCTTACTATGACTACTATCAACCAGAGGCCTACGTGCCAAGCAAAGATCTTTTTATTGAAAAAGAGGCGGACATCAATCGCGAAATTGAAAGACACCGTCTGTCAGCCATGAATTCGGTTATTAAGCGTCGTGACACTGTTGTCGTAGCTTCCGTCTCCTGTATCTACAATATCGGAAAACCAGAAGACTATGAAAATCTTTCCGAAATGGTAGAAATCGACAAGGAAATAAGCCTCTCCAAGCTACTTCAGCGCCTGGCTATACTTCAATATGGCAGAGGAGATTACGATTTCATGCCTGGATCATTTAGGCTGAAAGGTGATGTTCTAGAGATATTTCCTCCATACGAAGATTATTCAATTCGTGTCGAACTGTTTGGTGACAAAATAGAGAAAATATCAACATTGGATCCGATGACAGGAATGACTATCTCAGAAGAACAGAGTATAGAAGTTTTTCCAGCAAAAAGTTACGTTGCCTCCCCAGAAATCATCAAAGAAAAAACACAAGAAATAATAAAAGACCTCAAAGATCGTCTTGAATACTTTGAGAAAGCAGGCAAACATCTAGAAGCAGAAAGACTCAAACAACGGACCATGTACGATGTTGAGATGCTCGAAAACACCGGATTTTGTGCCGGTATAGAGAACTATTCAAGATATTTTGATGGAAGAAAACCAGGTGAGCCGCCCTTTACACTACTTGATTATTTTCCTAAAGATTATTTATTTATCATTGATGAATCCCATATGACTGTCCCCCAGGTACGAGGGATGTTCGGTGGAGATAGAGCCCGTAAAGAAACACTTGTAGAATACGGTTTCAGACTTCCTTCAGCCTTAGACAACAGGCCTCTGAATTTCGAAGAATTTCTAACACACCTGAATCAGACTGTTTATACTTCAGCTACACCCGCCGAGTGGGAACGACAGAGAAGCAAGAATGCAATTGTTGAACAAGTAATACGTCCCACTGGTCTTCTCGATCCTACAGTCGAAATCCGCCCCACCAAAAACCAAATTGACGACGTAATTGAAGAAGTCAAAAAGAATACTGACAATAAACAACGAACCCTGATTACAACTCTTACTAAACGAATGGCAGAGGATCTCTCAAACTATCTTAAGGAAATGGACATAAAGGCAGCTTATCTTCACTCCGACATCGACACAGTCGAACGAATCGACATCCTGAGAGATTTACGACTAGGCGCATACGATGTTGTGGTAGGGATAAACCTTCTTCGAGAAGGAATTGATCTACCAGAAGTCTCATTAGTAATAATTCTGGACGCAGATAAAGAAGGATTCCTGCGCGCCGAGACAAGTCTTGTCCAGACAATCGGAAGAGCTGCGCGCCATAAAGATGCCAGAGCAATTATGTATGCAGATAAGATTACAGACTCAATGAAATCGGCCATTGGCGAGACCAACCGAAGACGCAAGATTCAAACGGAATATAACGAGAAACACGGGATCACTCCAGAAAGCATCAAGAAGGATATCCGTGAAGCCTGGGGTAAAAAGGAAGATAAAGAAGTTGATAAAGACAAACTATCAAAAGTGCCCAAAACCGAACTTAAAAGAAACATTAAGATGCTTGAAGAAAAGATGTATCTTGCCGCAAGGAATTTGGATTTCGAAGAGGCAGCGGAATTACGAGACAAAATAAAGGTTATGAAGCAGATAATGTGAGGTTACACTAGTATTAAGCTAGAGCGTCAATTTATATGAAACTAGTTTAAAGGGATTACCCATATCTGTACTTGCAACAATTGTAAATGCCGTAGCTTTTATTTTTTTACCTGCTACTTGTTCATCTGGTTCTCTAACCAAAGCATTCACCCGTCCTTCAAAATCAGGAAAGAAGCCTGATATATTCCTTACCATTTCATGACCGGTCCTGGGCAGCCAAGGCCTAACGAAATCTTCTCCATGTAACTGACGGTGTTTAGTTCTATACCTTACTCCAACAACTCCCGAGACTGACACAATATCTAATAACGATGCTCCCGCTTTAACATGTGGATAAATTACCCTTAAAATATCATCGAACGAGTAGTCACCAAGAGCAAGATGACATGCCGTTATTCCAAGCTCAGGACTTCGAGATACAAATCCAAGACAGTCAGCAACATAAGGTAAAATAAGCAATCCTCTATCCATTGAATAAAAACGAACCCCGGTTGGGAGAATTCTCAAGCAACCACTATATTCGTTTACAATGGTAGAGAGTTTTCTAACTACTTTGCCCTCAGGTATATGATCGTACTTGTAGCGTTCAAGATCTGCTACTAACGAATCAAACGTTCCATCGAAAGGATACTCTTCTACTCTATCGGGTTGCAACCAAACACTATCAAAGGCTACTAGCATCTCGTCGGGAACATCCTCCAATGGTTGACAAACATGAGGATCAACATTTGCAATGTGTCCTGCTTTGGGCATAATTTCAGACAAATCGATTTGTGCTGGTGAAGATTTCGAAATCATACAAAATAATTATATTAGCGCCACATTATAACACACTATAGGGTCCTGACTACAGACCAATCAAAAATTAGAAGCATTCCTGTGGTAAAATCTTTTCAATAATGTCTGCGGGATCGTCTAATGGTAGGACGACGGCCTTTGAAGCCGCTAATCCAGGTTCGAATCCTGGTCCCGCAATATTTGAAAAGTCGAATTTGGTTCGAGCCACGTAATTAAGGTAAAAGTTGAGTGGGTTCGAGCCTTGTCCATGAAAGGTTATGAAAAACAGCAAACACATAACAACCTCAAAATATGATGACTCACAGTATGATAATGTTATAGAGTTTTTAGGTGAGTTATATAGATTAGATCCGGAACATCCCTACTGGTTACCAGGAAGATGGGAATATGCGGCATATCTGGTTAGTCCTTTGTATTTAAGCCGAGGCAAACCAGATTGGAGGAAAACAATTCGTTTATGGAAAGACGAAAAAAATATTGTAGGTATAATCCACTCTGAAAATCCCAACGAAAATTATTATATTCATTTACATCCTGAATACGAGTATATAAGAGAGGAAATGATAGAATGGGCTGAAAAAAGTACTCCATTCAAAAAGATCCAAATTTGGCTAAATGAAGAAGACTCATCTTCAGAGAAGATCCTAAATAACAGAGGATTTACCCTATTAGACAAGTCCTATGACTATCTCAATTGGCGTGATTTATCAAAATATGAACCCAGTATTGAAATTCCTGATAAATACAGTTTCTGCTCCCTGGTTGATGATACATACCTTGAAAGCAAAATCGATTGTGCGGCAAAAGCATTTAATTCAAAAAAGGTTCCGAAGAGTGTATACAAATTTATGCAAACAGCACCTTCATACAAAAGAGCATATGATTTTTTTATTCTCTATAAAGAAAAAGTTGTATCCTTATGCATTGTATGGCTTGATAAAGAGAACAATCTTGGTTATATTGAACCGGTTGCTACTCATCCGGAATTTCAACGACAGGGACTGGGAAAGGCTATTCTAAATTATGCAATGAAGCAACTAAAAGAGGATCAAATCTCTTATGCATATGTAGGGGCCAGTGGGAACGACAGAAAATCTTTTTATTTTAAAGCTGGATTTACTAAATCAGTTGCGTTACGTCCTTGGAAAAAGAATCTCCGGAAGAATCTGTAATCGCTACAGACAATGAGATCAAACGACTGAAGCTACGACCCAAGATTACACTGTTTCCTTGGGAAGTTGCTGAAGACGAACTAAGAGAGGCCAATAGCTGAATATCGTATTAAAAATAAATCCATCACTAATGGAGAAACTATTAAAGTTCACCCAGTTCTACCATAAGTTCCAGCAAACCAAAAGGCTTATTTATGCAACAGGCGAGAATCGTCATGAAAATGACTCTGAACACAGTTTTCAGGTAGCACTAACATGTTGGTATCTGATTTCAAGATACCAACTCAATCTCAATCTAGAGAAGGTCCTCAAATATGCAATTATCCATGATCTACCCGAAGTATTTGCTGGAGATTTCTACTTTGACATTAATTCAAAGAAACGAGGTAAGAAAGAAGCCTTGGAGAAAGAAGCAATAAAAAATATTTCAAAAAGATTCCCCGAATACTCAGATCTATCTGAGCTTCTCGAATCATATAACTCACAATCTGACAAAGAAGCGAAATTTGTTAATTCCGTAGAAAAGCTTATCCCAGTAATCAACATTTACTTGGATAACGGCAGGATATGGAAAGAAGAAGGAATGAAAATGAAAACAATCTTTGGTAACAGGGATCGAAAAATTAATTCGGACATACCAAAGAAATTATGGGAAGAGCTCAAACCTATAATCGCAAACTCAGGTCTTCTTAAATGAAATTAAATTTTTAGGGACCAGTAATGGCACAACAACTAAATCCAAAAGACTTTACTGAAATTATGGGAGCATATTCACATGGACTAAAAGTAGACATTGGAGACAGCGAAATGATTTTCGTAACAGGTCAAATAGCAATGGATAAAAACGGAAATGCCATTGCTCCAAATGATATTACTGCACAAGCAGAATTTATTTTCAAAAATATCCAAAAAATTCTTGATGAGGGCGGAGCAACTATCGATGATGTGGTGAAAGCAGTGATTTATGTCACAAGCATGAGTGATTTTAAGGAAATCTCGGCTGTCCGAAACAAGTACTTTGGAAAGGCCAAACCAGTAAGCACTTTAGTCGAGATTAATAAAACAGTTAAAGATGGATGTAATCTTGAGATTGAAGTTATAGCTATAAGAAAGAAGTAACCCTCTATAAATTGATCACCTCGAATCCTGACTCTCCCCTATTGATCTCTATCGTTTTGCCCTCAATATTGTGGTACAGCAGACCATCTTCTTTTACCACAGTTCGAACTATTTCGAGAGCTTTTTCAGCAGGAACCTCTGCAAGATCCCAATCAGGAGAATCCACATGAGCTATTCTTTACTCACACTTCAAAAATAGTATAATGTATCCCGTACCTGCCTAATATTATTGCGAAACAATGCCCAAATCAGATAACTCCCTTGAAAACCTTTTTAATCCTGAATCAATAGCCATAATCGGCGTCTCGAAAGATCCAGACAAGATCGGATCGATAATATATTCCAACATCTGCGAGAACAAATTTCCAGGAAGAGTTTATCTTGTTAATCCCAAACACAAAGAACTTTATGGTCACACAGTCTATGAATCGGTTAAATCAATTCCAGAACAGGTAGACCTTGCCTGCATATCAGTACCAGCACCAATCGTCGAAGCGGTAATAGATGACTGTATAGAGAAAGACGTCAAAGCAGCAATAATAATATCGGCAGGGTTTAGCGAGACAGGAGAGCAAGGCACTGCGCTTGAAGAAAAAATAGCCCAAAAAGCTAACAAGGCAGGACTTAGAATCCTCGGTCCCAACTGTTTAGGCATGATGAACCCCTCAAAGCGACTAAACGCTTCATTTGCAGCTTCCTCCCCTCTTGAAGGAAATATAGCGTTTTTGTCTCAATCTGGGGCTTTCTGCACAGCAGTTCTTGATATGTCGCTCGATAAAAATCTAGGCTTTTCACATTTCGTTTCACTGGGCAATAAGGCAGATATTGAGGAAACAGAATTAATAGAATATTTTTGCGATGAGAAAAAGGTCAATGTTATCGGAGCATATCTTGAGGAAGTAGCCAATGGCCAACGACTCATTCAAATAGCAAAAAAGACAGCCAAACCGATCGTAGTTTTCAAACCCGGTGAAAGCTCAGAGGCCAAAAAGGCTATATCTTCACATACCGGATCCCTAGCTGGCTCAGCAGAGACTATTGAAACAGCATTTAAACAGGCAGGAATAGTACAAGTCAGACGAGTTCACCAGATGTTTAATGTTATGATGGCATTTTCCTGGAGCAAACCACTTAAAGGAAACCGTATTGCAGTTGTAACAAATGCCGGAGGTCCTGGAATCATTGCTACAGACGATATAGTCGATTCCGGCCTAAAGATGGCTGAAATCTCTCAAACTTCAAAGAAACTTATTGAAGAACATCTTCCTTCTACCGCAAGCGTCATTAATCCAATTGACGTTATAGGTGACGCTCTAGCCGAAAGGTATAAGCTTCCAATAGAGGTACTCGCCGAAGACGAGAATGTAGATGCAATTTTAGTTGTCCTTACACCTCAACTGGTCACTCAGATAGAAGACACTGCAAAACTTATTATCAACACAGCAAAACTATCAGATAAACCGATTTTTCCTGTGTTTCTTGGTGGAAAATATGTCTCATTTGGCCTTCATAGACTGTACGACTTCAAAATTCCTGCATTTCAATATATTAGCGATGCGGTAGATGCTCTCTCATTAATGTACAAATACTATAAAACAGAAGAGAATCTTGCAAAAAAGAAATCCCTGGATTTCAAGACTCTCAGGCGCAAAGGCGAATACGAGCTTGAGATTGCTGCCGGAACTAAGGAAACTACTACAGCCCTCCCCGAACCCATGGTACAGAATATAGCTGAGGAGTTTGGTATCGATACGCCGCATCAGCAAGTCGTAACAACTGTCGACGAGGCACTAGAATTTGGAAACAAGCAATATCCGGTTGTTATTAAGGCCACAACAGAGGATTTCGAACATAAAACAGAATACCGTGCGATCCATTTAGACATTCACACAGATAAAAAACTTCGAGAAAAATATTTTGAACTCGAGGAATTGCTGAAGGAGAAGCTCAGAATCCCCAATCCCAAAATCCTTATCCAGGAACAAATACAATTTAAAGAAGAATTTTTCCTAGGTTCTAAAAGAGACGGAGATTCTGATGTTTATGAGACAGAAGACATCGGGTTCGGTCATATCATAGCTCTTGGTAAAGGAGGAATTTATACTGAGACCTACAAAGACATTAATTACTTTCTTGTCCCCGCAAGTGATCTAGAAATCGAAGATGCGCTCAAACAAACCAAAATCTGGAAAATTATAAAGGGAACAAGAGGCCAAAAGCCACTTGCTTACAAGGCCATAATCAATACTATTCAAAAGGTACAGAAAATGTTGCTCACCTACCCTCAGATCGAGAGCTTGGATCTAAATCCAATCCTGGTAACCAAAGACCGAGCAGTCGCCGTAGATATCAAAATCTTCACAAAGAAATAGAGTCTTTATCATTTCGCCGTACAAATGCTAAAATCTTATTCAAATGATCTATTTCATTGTTCAGAAAATTAAAAGATTTCGATGGCTACTAATCTTTGTCAGCTATATTTTTACACTAAAATACAGACTTTTTAAAAGCAATCGCGTTCATTTCGGTTCGAACTTCATTACAAATTGGAAATTGAGAATCCAAGGACCAGGCAAAGCTATTTTGGGCAATAATGTAATTGCAGGTGCTCATGAAGAACCGAATATATTCTCAACATTTGACAGGGATGCCACTATAGAGATTGGAGATAACTGTAGATTAAATGGTGCTCACTTCCAATCTAGAAAAGGCATCAAAATCGGAAACAGCTGCATCATCGGATCTGCATTATTAGTTGATACCGATCACCACAGTGTCAGATCGGACAGAATGACAAACCCCAATTCGCCAGTTCTATCCAAACCAATAGAAATCGGAAACAATGTATGGATAGCCGGCCACGCAACTATTCTGAAAGGAGTAACTATAGGAAATAACTCCGTAGTGGGTTTTGGATCTGTTGTCGCCAGTGATGTACCCCAAGACTCGATAGTCGCAGGAAATCCGGCAAAAGTAATCGGAAAGGTTCCGATGGTATCTGGAACCATCTAATTTCTAAATATATTTTAATGAAGCATTCAATAATAGGAGATGACATGCAGGCACTGATCCTAGATCTCGATAAAGGAGAACAGATCTTTGCTGAAGCAGGATCAATGATGTACATGAAGGGTTCAGTAGAAATCGATGCTGAAATGAAGGGCGGATTTCTCGGCGGCGTCAAACGTCTCTTACAAAGAGAAAGTCTGTTCCTCGTAAGATTTGACAGCACCGGCGACGACGCAGAGGTTGCTTTTGCACCTCCATATCCAGGACATATTAAACACGTAGAGATGAATGGAAATACATTAGTATGTCAAAAAGATGCATTCATTTGCTCAGTTGGGAATATCGAGTCAGATATAACATTTGTAAAGAGACTCGGGTTCGGATTCTTCGGAGGCGAAGGATTTATCCTACAAAAGATCACAGGAAAGGGAGACCTGTTTATTCATGCAGGAGGCAATTTCGTAGAAAAAGAACTTGCAGAAAACGAAGAGATAAAGGTTGATACCGGATGTATAGTAGCCATGGATGAAAGTGTCGACTATGATATTAAATCTGTAGGCAACATAAAAACAAGCATTTTCGCTGGCGAAGGGTTATTTGTTGCTCATCTGAAGGGACCAGGGAAAGTGTGGCTTCAGACTCTTCCTTTCTCAAGAATGGCTGAAAAAATAGCGAGTGCGGTAGGGCGATCAAAAGGTGAAAGCCGAGGAGCTGCAGGAGTAGGAGGAGAGATCTTCAAATCGATTGTGAGCGGTCATTAGAAATTCTCTTCAGGAGACCCTCCCAAGAGGTTTCCAGCTCTTGCCGCCTCGAACAGAAAACTGAACGCATAACCCGCATATTTTTTATGAATTCCTTGTGCGCAACTCTGTTGCTCTGAGTATTTTGTACTACAATCAATTCCGTAGATTTGACCAAAAATTCTTTTTGTCCAAACATCAATTGGAACCCTCTCAAGTCTATTATAGGCAAAAAGAAGGACACAATCTGCAATTTTGTCGCCAACTCCATACAAACCAGTTAGTTCCTCATGAGCCGCCTGACTCTCCAAATCATTGAGTGAATCAAGAAAATTCGAATCTGCAACACATTTGGCTGCTGATATTATGTACTTACCACGGAAACCTACACCTGCCTTCATAATTTCTTTTTCGGTAAGTCCAGCTAGGACTTCGGGTCTAGGAAAAGAATAGTAGCTATCCCCTATTTCCTCTCCCCAGAGTTTACTCATTTTTTCGATCTGTCCACGGATGTTCCTGATGCTATTATTTGCAGAATCGATAAAAGAAATCAGCATCTCATAAGGTTCCTGACGGAGAATCCGATATCCGCTAAAGTCTTCAAGAGTTTTTTTAACATTTATATCCTCTGAAATTTCTGCAAGAACCTTTTCATAGTCTTCATCAATTGCAAGATAGTGCGAAAGGAGATCTCTACTAATCTCACCTTCAATAACATCAACTGAAAGCCCAGCCGGCGTTCCTTCCACCTTTACGACGGAATTCCCTACAACACCAACATATTTAGATCCCAATTTATTCCATCTAAATGCCTGCCCAGAAAGCAGAGTTCTTTCCAGAGAATAGTTTTTTACTTGAAAGAAATGCTTCATCTCTATAAAAAAACGTTAAAAGTTGTCAGCAGACCTATTTTCCTAGATAAAAGGTCTACCAAAATTTCGCATTAAATATTATCTATAATATAAACAATATTCAAAGAATTGACACAGGTACTATACCACTATTAGGATGTATCTATCAAAACTGCTCAACTCCGATAATGGCTTACTACAACTCTTCAAAAGTCGACTCTGTCGATCTGATAAATAAGTACTTGGAAGAACTTGACTGGCAGGTAAAACAGGATGCCAATGTTTCCTACTCGTTTCCCGGTCTAATGAACTACTTAGCCGAAGATCTGATAAAGAGATACTCTCTTATTCACCTACTTCCGCCAAAAGCCGCACAAGCCCACAATGACGGCGACATATATATTCATGACCTTGGCAAGAACATTGTGGGATACTGTTCAGGATGGGATCTCAGGCGAATTCTTAAGGAAGGACTTACTGGTATCCCAGACAAAACATCAGCAGGTCCGGCGAAACATTTTCAAACAGCAATAGATCACGCGGCTAGATTCATTCTCATTGTATGCAATGAATGGGCAGGAGCACAGGCACTATCATCTATTGATACCCTACTTGCTCCTTTCATTTTTTATGATAATTTAACATTCAAGGCAATTAAAAGCGGTATCCAGAGTTTTATGTATAATCTCGGCATATCGACCAGATATGGGGGGCAGGTCCCATTTTCTAACATAACTCTGGATTGGACTGTTCCTGAAGATCTAAAAGATGAACCGGTTATCATAGGAGGTAAGACAATCGACCGGACATATGGTGAATTCCAAAGAGAGATGGACCTATTTAACAAGGCACTAATAGAAGTCTACATGGAGGGAGACTACCTGGGCCAGCCATTCTCATTTCCAATACCAACTTACAACATCACCAAGGATTTTGATTGGGATAGCCCTAACGCTGATCTTCTTTTTGAAATGACTGCAAAATACGGAAACCCATACTTTCAAAATTTTGTTAACTCTGATCTAAAACCAACAGATGTTAGAGCCATGTGTTGCAGATTACAAATGGACATGACACAACTAGTAAAAAAGACTGGCGGACACTGGGCAACCGGGGCTTCGACAGGTTCAGTAGGAGTAGTCGACATTAACATCCCAAGAATTGCATACACATCAAAGGGCTCAGAAAAGACATTCTTCAAAGAAGTCGATAAGAATATGGACATAGCAAAAGACGTCCTGGAGCACAAAAGGAAAATAATTCAGGAAAATCTAGAAAGAGGTTTAATACCATATACCAAACGCTACCTTGGCTCATTTGATCGTCACTTTTCAACCATAGGACTTATTGGCGTAAATGAGGCAATTGAGAACATGTTCAGCGAGAACATAGCATCAGAAAAAGGGAGAAAGTTTGCATTGAAAATCCTCAATCATATGAAAGATCGGCTCGTGAAGTTTCAGAAGGAAACCGACAATCTATACAACCTTGAGGCCACTCCAAACGAAAGCGCAAGTTATATGCTAGCAAAGAAAGACCGAGAGAAATTTTCGAAGATCAAGACTGCAGGGAACGGAACCCCGTATTATACAAACTCAACATACCTACCCGTTGGCTACACAGACGACGTATTTGAAGCATTAGATCTACAGGAGGAATTGCAAAGCGCATACACCGGTGGAACAGTGTTCCATGTATTTATGGGAGAAAGACTTGCCAACGCACAGGAATGCAAGGCGTTAGTCAAGAAGATATCACATAACTACAAACTCCCATATTTTTCAATTACTCCGACCTTTTCTGTTTGTCCGGACCACGGATATATAAAAGGAGAAGCCCCAAAATGCCCCAACAAAGATAAGAACGGCAGAACATGCAAGCAAAAGCCTCTTGTATACTCACGCGTTGTGGGATACTATAGACCCGTCCAACAATGGAACAAGGGTAAATCTCAGGAATTTAAAGAACGAAAGACTTATAAATGTTAACCCGTTAAACCATGTCACCCTTAGATAGCAAGAAGAAAATTGAAAAAAGAGATGGACAGATTGTGAATTTCGACAGGAGCAAAATTATTGTCGCAATTCAGAAGGCAATGCGGGCCGTAGGATTCAAAGACTTCAGAAAAGCGGACACCGTAGCTACTGATGTAGAAAAAGAATTAAAAAAAGATTACTTTGATAAAAGCAAAATTCCAACAGTCGAAAACATTCAAGATCTCGTCGAAAAATACCTTATTCTCAACCGACTTCCCGATGTTGCCAAGTCATATATTCTTTATAGAGACCTACACTCTAGAATTAGAAATATTAACGATTTTGTAGACATCGCCACCCTTACAGAGGAATATATAAACACTTCCGATTGGAAAACCAAAGAAAATTCATCAATAGATTACTCTCTTTCTGGCTTATACAACCATATCCAGAGAACTATTGGCGAAATTTACTGGCTAAATAGGATTTTCGATGAAGAAATCCGAAAATTGAATGAAAATAATGATTTTCATATACATAAACTTGCAGCAATAAGCGCTTATTGTGCAGGCTGGGACCTGATGGATCTGCTCGTATCAGGCTTCGGAGGCGTCCCACGGAAGCTCTCCTGCTCTCCTCCAAAGCATTTTTCCACTGCCTTATCCCAATTAGTTAACTTTCTCTTCACCCTCTCGAACGAGACCCCAGAAGGGGCCGTAGCAGTTTCAAGCCTTGATACCCTAATTGCACCTTTTATTTACTACGATAAGCTAACAGAAAAACAGGTACACCAACATATACAAGAGTTCATTTTCAATATAAACGTACCCACCAAGGTTGGCGGACAGGCCCCATTTACAAACGTAACCTTAGATCTAGAATGTCCTTCACATCTTAAAGAGGAACCCGTCGTGATCGGAGGAAAAACCATGGACAGAAAATACGGAGAATTCCAAAAAGAAATGGATATGTTTAACAAGCATTTTGCCCAAGTAATTATGGCGGGCGACAGCTCGGGGAGAGTTTTCTCTTTTCCGATTCCAACCTACAATATTACAAAAGACTTTAACTGGGACAACAAAATCCTCAATCCTATTTGGGAGATGACAGCGAAATATGGTACTCCCTACTTTGCTAATTTCGTTAACAGCGACATGCATCCCGATGATGTACGCTCTATGTGCTGCAGACTTCAAATCGACAAAAGAGAATTACAAAAAAGAGGAGGAGGCTATTTTGGAGCAAATCCTCTAACCGGAAGTATCGGCTATGTCACAATCAATTTACCGCGTTTAGGATATCTTTACAAAGGAAAGAAAAAAGAACTGTATGAGAGGCTGGAATATCTCATGGAAAAAGCCGCTGAGAGCCTTATTATAAAGAGGAAGACCCTCGAGAAACTTACCGACCAGGGTTTATATCCATACTCAAAACATTATCTTAGAAGTGTAAAGCAGAGAACTGGAGAATACTGGGGAAATCACTTTAATACAATAGGAATTATTGGGATGAACGAATGTTGCCTGAACTACAATGGAAAGGATCTAACAACAAAGGAGGGCCAAACGTTTGCTATCGAGATGATAGATTTTATGAATCAGAAGCTCAAGGAGTTTCAGAAAGAGCATGGTCAGATGTATAATCTTGAAGCTTCTCCAGCTGAGGGCACATCATACAGACTCGCCCGGGCTGATAAGAAAAAATACTCCGATATAATTGTCGCCAACGAAAAAGACTATCAGGAAAATGGTGCCGAACCATACTATACAAATTCAACACAACTACCAGTTGGTTTTACAGATGACATATTCTCAGCTTTAGATTTGCAGGACGAATTACAGAGCAAATATACTGGTGGAACTGTTTTTCATGGATTTCTTGGTGAGAGGCTTCCAGACATAGCAACAACCAAAAGCCTCGTTAAGAAGATATCCAAACACTATAGACTACCCTATTTTACAATCACTCCAACATTTTCCATTTGCCCAGAAGATGGATATCTATCAGGTGAAGTATGGACCTGCCCAAAGTGCCAAGGAGAATGTGAAGTTTACTCACGTATTGTAGGAAAGATTCATCCCGTCCAAAACTGGAACGCGGGAAAGCGATCAGAATTCAAGGAAAGACGAACATTCCAATCCTGCTAAAATGAAATTCTACGGTCTAAAAAAAGTAACACTAATTGATTATCCTGGCAAAATTGCCTGTACACTTTTTACACACGGATGTAATTTCAGATGTCCTTTCTGTCATAACCCTGAGCTTGTAATTCAAAAACCAGATAACAAAAACTCAATAAGCAGTAATCGCGTACTAAATTTCTTATCAAAAAGAAAAGGGAAACTTGATGGAGTTGTCCTTACTGGAGGAGAGCCTCTGCTTGGATTCGCTGATATGATACCGTTCATCAGAGAAGTCAAGAAACTTGGTTTTTTCGTTAAGATTGACACAAACGGTACAAGTCCTAGTGCTGTAGAGCAATTAATAAAGAAGAAACTTGTGGATTTTTTTGCAGTAGATTACAAATGTACTCCTCAGAACTATGAAATAATGCATGCAAGTTCAAACGACTTTGATTCCTTCATGAAGACACTCTCAATCATTGTTGACTCAGGAATAACACACGAAATAAGAACCACGGTAGTACGAGGTTTGCATGACGAAAACGAGATTAAAGAGATGATGCCTTTAATAAGAGGTGTTGAGAAATATGTTATCCAGAACTTTGTTCCAAGCAAAACAATTGATCCAGATTATGCCAATTTAAAAGGATTTACTCACAACGAACTTGAAGTTTTATTAAAAATAGCCAAAAGAACAGTAAAAAATACCGAGATAAGAAATGACTTCGAGTAGAATACATCCTCAAGACTCTATAAACTCATTGCCAACAATATTCCAGCCAATCCTGCCCCTATCGCAATGAAATAAAATCTCATCACAATCTTTTCCTGGCTCCAACCAAGAACTTCAAAGTGATGGTGTATTGGAGCCATTTTAAATATCTTCTTCAGGAGAAAAACAGAAGAAAGCCATTGAAGAATGCTGGAAAGAACCTCCGCTACAAAAATAAATCCTATTATAGGCGTAATCAAGGATCGTTCTGTCAGCATTGCAACATATACGAACAGCATACCTAGAGGAATAGTTCCTATATCTCCCATTTCAACACGCGCAGGAGGAATATTAAAGTAATAAAACGTTAGTTCTGATCCAACAATTAGCATGCAAAAGAGAGAAACACTTTCATAACCTAACATGGCGGCAAGAATACCCATAAGTGCAAAACCTATTGCGTGGGTGCCAGCCGAGAGAGCATCGAGCCCGTCGGTAACAGAAAATCCCATGGAAAAAAGCACCAATAAACATGAGTTCACAACAACAGAAAACCATCCCAGATCGACTATGCCAACGATTGGAATCCACATCTCTCCTCCAAACCCAAGATAGAAAAGGTAAGCTATCAAAACTGATAGCAGAATCTCAAAAAAAAGCTTCTGTGAAGCCCTCATTCCAGTCTGATAGCTACCTGCTTCATCAACCGAGCCAGTAAAGACCCTGGCAGGCCAAGTAATATAGCGAAACAAAGTCCAAGTAAAAAAGTTACGGTATATTATCGGATTAACTTTTTCATAAACTTCTACATTGTTTCTTTTCTCTCTAGAAAAAACATTCATGAAATCGTCCACAAAACCAAGTCCCCCGCCCAAACCAAAGATTATAACGGGAATATATCCAAGTTTCTGGTAAAGACCAAGAACAAAATAAAGCGATATAACAGAGATTAAGATCATTAATCCTCCCATGACTGGCACCCCAATCTTTTTTTTACGTTCCTTTATCACCTGATCTACTTCGTCTTTTCCTTTCTGACGAAATTTCAGACTGTAAAGAATGTTTATTATCGCTGGTGCAATAAAGAAGGTTGCCACCAGTGAGAGTAATATATACTGAATCTGTTTCATAATTTCTATATATTATATATATCAGGTAGATCGTTCTCCAGCACAACTACCGATGGGATGAGATTTCTCGCAAGTA
Source organism: Candidatus Dojkabacteria bacterium (assembly GCA_016932785.1). Classification (GTDB taxonomy): domain Bacteria; phylum Patescibacteriota; class Dojkabacteria; order SC72; family JAFGCJ01; genus JAFGCJ01. Next base: position 163,733 of record JAFGCJ010000002.1, read on the forward strand.
TCTCATCATAACAGGATGCTATATCCTTTATAAGAACGATATTTTCATCAGGATAACCTGCTTTTTTCAGGCCACTTCTAAGACCTCTTATTCTGTCATTATCTTCTTCTTTTCCAAGCAGAATTACTAAATTGATATCATCAGTGACAAGAGATCCTAGCTTTTCGTGTACCTTATATTCGATATCTCCTAACTCAAAAATCCCAGGGGTAACAAGAACCTTGTAAGAAGCCTCAAATAGCTTCAACGTCTCAAGGGTTTGTTTAAAACTTTCAGGATTTGAGCTATATCCGTTATTTATAGTAACTATACCCGTACCTTGATCTATTACCTGCATTCTGCTTTCAATAGGCTCCAGATCAGCCACAGCACTGACAATATCATTTGCAGATACTCCAAACTCTTTAGCAACTGCTATTGCTCCAAGTATATTGGTAATATTTCCTGTCCCAATGAGTTTAGTTTGAGCTTCGACAGTTTCAGATCCCAACTTTATCTGAAATCTCGTTCCATCCTTGGTCATTTCCATTATTCTTCCATCATATCTTCCCGCACTGTTAAGTCCATATCCAATAACCTCGAGTCGGCCCAAATCTTTTTCTCTATCGAAAATTTCCTTAACATGCCGATTGGATACATTCAAAAATGCCTTTGAGCCGTCACTAAGTCCCTCAAGAATCTCAGATTTGGCTTTAATTGTATTTTCAAGCGAGCCAAATTTCTCGTAATGCATAGTTGTAATTCCCGTTAAAACAGCAAAGTCCGGAGGAAACGCGCGACACAGTTCTTCTATCTCTCCAATACAATAGGCTCCCATCTCAACCAAGAAGACCTCAATCTCTTCGTTCAAATATTCCATTACATCAGATACAAATCCGAGTTTAAACTTTGCCTGGGCTATACCAAAAAGAGTATTATAGCTTTTCGGGGTAGCATATACTTTGAATTTTTTCTCTAAAAGTACAGAAATGAAATGCTTCGTCGACGTTTTTCCAAAACTACCTGTTAATCCGATAACCTTCATACCCATTTTCTTAAGACTCTGAACCCTCTTTCTGGACATCCTTATTACAATGTTCCTATTAATTTTTTCACGTGGCGACACAATGTAGTAAGCAATAATAATATAGACCCACGGTGCAACCAGGAAAAACCCCGTAAAAATAGCTAAAACAGCCCAAAGTTTCAGCAGACCACAAATCAAACCCAAAAAAACGAAAACCAGTACTGACACAACAAATAAAAGTTTCGCCCTAAATGTCCAATCCAGTCTTCTTATCTTTTCAACATTCCAAGGGACAGGATTACGAATTATGAGACGAAGAAAGCGACCAACAACATACTCCTCCGACTGAAATAAATATAAAAATGATCTAAGGAAAAAGAGATTTTTAAGAATTTCTATTATTTTCAATAAATTCCTTGACTAACTTAAAAAATATCTCTGGATAGTCCATAAAGGCAAAGTGTCCCGCACCCTTAATAATTTTGAGTTTAGATCCCTCTATTTCACGTGACATTTCAACACCATCAATGAGAGGAGTCTGAGAATCAGCATCACCCCAAATCAATAATGTAGGTATTTTAATTTCTTTTAAAATATGCCTTATGTCTTCACTGATTATTTTTCGAAAACTTTCCTTCATCTCTCCAGACTGCAACTCATCTTCTGAGGCAATGAGGGATAGAAATTTCTCTCTTCTAGCAACATTTCTTCCAAATCCACCCAGCAATCCAAGTATAAACTTTCCTATTTTTGCAAGAATAACCTTAAGAGTGACGCCCAGATAGAATCTTTTATAACCGGCACTTCCCGTAAGGACAAGCTCTTTCGCCAAGTGATATTTAGCCTGCAAAATCAAGGCAACCTTACCTCCCAGAGAATGACCAAGAATTATCGGCCTTTCGATTTCTAGTTCTTCAAGAAATTTCTGAACAAGTTCTGCATAATACTCTGAATCTATGATCTCCCCTGGTATATCGCTCCCGCCAAATCCTGGTAAAGAAATAACAAAAACCTGAAGGCCCATACTAACAAGATCAGGAACATACTGAGCCCATGGCTCAGGTCCACCCCAGCCATGGATGAGAATTAACCTCTCACCTTGACCAAACACATCATATTGAACGTTTAGACCTTTGAATTCAAAAATCATTATCTTGGCCCCACTTTTTTCTCGAACGCTTCGATAGATAGTTCAATAATCCTGTCAAAAAAATCCCCCGGTCCCATTCCTGCTTCAGCTGCCTGATGAAAAACCATAGTAGAAGGAGTTACACCCGGCAATGTATTCGGTTCTAAAATTATAAGCTTTCCATCTTTCCAGAAAGCATCAATTCTGCTATAAACACTTAGTTCCATAGCCTTGTACGCTTTAACAAATTCAGCTTTTACTTTCTCAACAGTACCCTCGTCCATTCCAGTCGGAGGAGTAATCATTGAAGCATCACCTGGAAGAAACTTCTCTTCCACCGTAAGGAAATCACCTTTTTTGGGTGTTTCAGTTGGGGTCAAAGCCTCAGGATTATCATTTCCAATAATTGTACAGGTAATCTCCTGAGCATCAATAAACTCCTCAATCAAAATGAGAATATCCCAATTCAAAGCCTCATCAATTGCCTTCCTAAGCTCCTTCTGATCTTTCACCTTGGCAACGGCTGTGCTGCATCCCTCTCGGCTGGGTTTAACTATCATGGGATAGTTAAATTCACCTTCGATCGTCTTAATTATTGTCTCAGGATCATCCTCATAATCTTCTTGAATTACCGGCATATGCTTTGGAACGTTAAGTCCTGCACCCTTAAGAACCTTTCTCTGATAATACTTATCCATTCCAATTGCTGCACCGATTATCCCGGGACCATTATATGGAATACCCAGAAACTCCAATAAGCCTTGAAGTGCTCCATCTTCTACAAACTTCCCATGAAGACCAAGAAATGCTATCTCGATATGATCCGGCAATTCCTGATAGGTAAGATTTTGTGCCCCCTGATTCTCAAGCTCTCCTTGGATGTCTTCTGTCGTATTCATCCAAAGCAGCGCCTCATTGATAATCCAAAATTTCAAGTCAGTACTGACAAAAATCGGAATCTTCTCATACTTTGAGTCATCCAAACTATTGTAAATATGTCTCCCACTTTCAAGCGAGATCTCACGCTCTGACGAAGGTCCCCCCATCATTACTCCGACCTTTATCTTGCTATTTTCATCCTTCAATTTTTCTGACAAAGTCATCGGTTATTACAGAGAATTTATTGCAAAGTTCCTTTTTTCTTCGAATGCTCATCTACTGCCAGATTTATTATCATGGTAATCAGACCTCGAGGCGATATTCCTGCCTTGACCTTTCCTCCTTTAATGGCAGAAGACTTACCTCCAATGCCTTTTGTTCCACCAAACTTTAGTTCAGATCGAGATGCTTGCTGGAACACATACGATGATGGAACCATTATAGTACCAGTATGAGGTTCACTAACATAAACTTCATTATCGACGACAAACCCGTCTACACGCCCATAACCTTTTATACCAAGAGTCTCATAAACTCTAACAGCAGTTTCTTTTACTTTTTCCACCATTTCGTCAGAAACTCTAGGAGGTGTGTGATACTGAGCCTTTCCAGGCATATACTTACTCTCGTAGGTGTGAATTTCGCCTTCAAATTCGACTTCCGTTGGCGTCATTGCAGAAGGATTTTTATTCCCAAGCACAACACACATAAACTCAACACCATCAACAAACTCCTCTGCCAAAATTTCCTTATCCCATTTAAAGGCTTCTTCCACAGCTTTCTCGAGGCTATTCCTATCCTTAGCAAATGATACACCGACACTGGATCCTTCTCTTGTCGGTTTCACAACAACAGGGTAATTCAAATTAGACTCAATATTTTTTACAATTTCATTATTTTTCTTCTCGTCTTCCCAATCATTGGAATAAAAACAGACATCCTTGGGAACGGTAACCCCAATTCTAGAAAGAATCTGCTTTGTGACACGCTTGTGCATACAAACGGCCGATGGAAGAATTCCTGAGCCGGTATAAGGTATCTTAAGAAGTTCAAGCAGCCCTTGTATAGCTCCGTCCTCACCATATTTCCCCAGTAGAGCAATAAACATTACATCTACAATTTCGTTCAGTTTTTCATACTTGATCTCCTCGGCTTCTCCAAGACGGGACTCGACATCTTCGGTTTTGTTCTGAATTACAAGCTTATCTGGAATCCTATAAACCCTGGCATCTGACGCCATATATAAAGGAATCGCGTCAAATTGGCTCCTATCCACAAGCGAATACACATACCTACCGGTAGCAAGAGAAATCTCCTTCTCTGCTGATAATCCGCCAAAAATAACCCCTACTTTTATCTTTTCATTACTATCTCCCATAACTACTAGGTTAGATATTATATCAAAAGCCTGTTTGGGACAACTGTATATCATACAACGGCTCTTATGAGCCTACATTACAAGGAATTATTCCAAAACAGTTTTCATCTTTCTACGGATTCTGTGAAGTTTGGTGGCCACATTTGACTCAGAAAGCCCCATCCTCTCAGAAATATCACGATTACTTAATCTTTCAAAATACTTAAAATACAGGAGATACTGATCCTCGCTTTCAAATGAAGCAATTATATTAAAAAGCTCCTTTTCTCTTTCATTATGTAGTACATCCTCCTCAAGGTCAGAAACCGCCATTTTTTCAGTTCCAATTTCCTCCTTCAAGCTAGTTCTTTTATCCTTCTTATCACTGCGATAATAGTCGTAAACAGTATTTCTGGCTATCCGAAAAATCCAACATCCAAAACTAACTCCCTTCCACTTGAACTGGCTTATCTTCGTCATTGCCTTTTCGAAAACCTTTGAAGTAAGATCCTCTGCTATCTCCCTGTCGGAGACTTTTTTCAAAATGAAGCTCTCAACCTTATCTTTATAAATTACATAAAGGTCTCCGAAGTGTTTCCTGTTTTTCTGAGCTCTTCGAACAAGCTTTTTTTCTTTTTCAATATCTTTATTAATCATGAAACTCTTTGAATAAATCTTTCGACTTCAATTTCTGTTCTAATAAGGCTATCTTGAATTTTCCTTGTTTTGATGCCCAAACTTGCGAGAGTAGCGCAACTCATAGCTATCGGCATATACATAAACTCACCGCGTTGCAAGGCATAAAACCTGAAGCTTCTAACCGAATCTGTTTGATTCAAGTTTCTAATCTTTACATCCATGGCAGTACCATTTTCAGATTCAGAAAAATCGACTATCTGAAAATTAGCAATTTTCTCATTGCCCACTGTAACTACTTTCCGGCCCGCCTTATCAGATAAATTCAGTGACCCAGCTGCATTAGACGGAAGAACCACAATATCTTTTGTATTACTACAAAGCAGTTTCTCCAAGTATCTAAGCTTTAGGTCAGCATTAACCAAAATAGATATCTCTGGTTTCAGTATATCCAGCCAATAAGAAGCTATATCCTTTTTGAAAGTATTCATCTGAAGAATTGTCCACGTAAAATTCCTTCTTCCAAAAGCAAGTCTCAGTATATTTCTAATTAGTAGTAACAACCACTGTGCAGAAGTATGATGAACATCCTCCTCTCCAAGAATAGACAATGGAATTGAAAAGTCCCAAAAAGGTCTTTCAAGCTGCCACCTGACAACATATTCAGAAAGCATCATCTGCCCCAGAATTTCTCCTGTAAGCTTGGTTCCATGGATTCCAGCAACAACAATAATTTTCATCCCATGCTTCTTTATAGACCACCGCGAGAGAAGCTTGAGAATATGCCTCAAAACTTTTCTTAACATAGTGAAATTTTACAAACATATACGAACTATATCAATCCGATCTCGTTTTATTCCGGAGCAATTCCAAGTTCCATAGCAATATTTTTATAGATATTTACCCAGACAGGTACCGCAGTCAAAGCTGCATAGGTACTTGTCTGAGGTTCTTCCAACCTTACAATCATTATCATTTTGGCTCCGTGCACCGGAGAAAACCCAACAAACGTTGTGTTTGTCCTATCTTCGTAATATCCATATTCATCTTCTAAAGGAATCTGAGCCGTACCGGTTTTCCCGGCTATACTGTAGTTTGAAAGGGTCTGCCTAAAGTATAAGCTTCCGTCCCCCTCTTTTACGACGGTCTCCATCATACTTTGAACCTCTCTCGCTGTTTCAACAGAAATCGGTTGACTTGCAACCTCGGGCTCTATTTCTATATGTTCTTTATCATCGTAAAGCTCCTTAACCAGATATGGACGCATCCTGGTTCCATCGTTAGCAATAGTAGAGACAGCTGATACGATTTGAAGTGGCGTGGCAGAAATCATTTGTCCAAAAGAAGACGATGCTAAGTCAAGCTCTGTCCAGTAACCCAGTGGTTTAAGATAACTTGTAGCTTCGTCCTGTAGTCCAATACCGACAAATTCACCAATTCCAAACTCTTGAAGATAATAGTAGTTTCTGTCGATTCCAACCTCAAGACCTATTTTGATAGCACAGACATTATTTGAGTATTTTAGTACATCTCTAGGCTTAAGATCTCCATCAGGAAGCTTATCCCAAGTATATAAAGTCTTATCATAGATCTTTATATACCCAGTATCGTCAGTACATACAGTGTCTGGGGTAATCCTTTCATCTTCCAGAGCCATAGATAGCGTAAGAACTTTGTTTACCGATCCATACTCATAAACATCTGATACAGCTTTGTTTTTGAAATTTTCTGGATTATCTTCCTGCCAATAAAAATTCGGGTCGTAGCTTGGATAGTTTGCCATAGCAATAATCTCTCCGGTTTTAGGATCGAGAACTATAGCTGAGCCACTTTTAGCCTTGTGCTCTTTAACCCCCTCTTCAAGATACTTCTCAACTCTTGCCTGAATACTAGGGACTATTGTTAAAACAATATTCTTACCTTCTCTCGGAACAACTGGATCGTACTCTCCAGTCATAATAACGTTGCCTTTAGAGTCCTTCTCTTCATACTTGAAACCTTCCTGACCCAAGAGATCACCGGCATAATAGCCCTCCAAACCATACCTCCCAACATCGTTTCCGTCCTCATCTTTTCCAACAAACCCCAGGATATGGCTGGCTAGACGACCGTCAGGGTAAATTCGTTTTTCTTCTTTTTCAAAATGTATTCCGAATAAGGCCTTCTGTTCTATTTCTTTCTTAACCTCATTAGTAACAGCATGCTTAAGCGGAACATATCTAAATCCCTCTACCAAAGCTTCATCCATCTCATCCGGATCAATATCAAGTATCTCAGAAAGAGTGTTAACAAATTTATCTCTATTTTCTTCAAACTGTTTTCTATCTTGTTCCTCAGCACTAACTGAAGCATAAACGCCCCAGACAGGTTCATCTACCGCAAGAACGGATCCATCGGCTGTATATATCGTCCCTCTAGATGTTGGAAGTCTACTTTCCTCAACGACCTGAGCTCTCGCAAGATCACTCAATCTATCATGCTCAATTATCTGCCACCTATACATCTGAAATATCAGCCCACCAACAAATGCTGGGAATATTACAAGAACAAGTACCAAATATCTCCAGTTGAAATCCCTGGATTTGCTTTTATTCTTTTCCCGTCCAGAATCACGAGATAAAATTGACCTATTCATTTCCAGAATTATAACTCAGGTCAGCAGTTGTAGACGTAGGTTCCAGATATATTACCTTTTCAGCTCTCTTCATTTCTAAATCTTTTTCCGACCTTGCTTTTATTATAGACATTGAAGAATACTTCGCTATTTCATGTTCTATCTTTCTATTTTCTTCGATAAGCATTTCCTTTTCCTGATTTAGTCTCCTAAGTTCCTTACCTCTAGGACTCAGAACAGATACAATAACAAGCTGCACAACACAAAATGCAAGAACAACAGCTACAAAAACACCGACTGATAATGTAGGAACCGAAAAACCTTTCTTTAAATTGTTAGCGGAGGTCTCATCCATTTTTCCCCTATTTTGGAGCATGAACTTAAGTTTCCTCCTTAGACAGGAAATCTTCATTTGGGCAGTTTTAATATTTAATTTTTTCTCACAGCCCTAAGCTTCGCACTGCGAGCTCTAGGGTTTGATTCAATTTCGGTTTTTTCCGGTACCTCAGGCTTTCTCGTAATAACCTCAACTTCTCCTTTCGTCTCCCATTCAGAAAACACATTCTTAACAATCCTATCCTCCAGAGAGTGATAGGAGACAACTACAACAGTACACCCTCGCTTAGCCAACGAAAGGGCCGAATTTAACCCTTGACTTAGGCTCAACAACTCATCATTAACTGCTATTCGCAAGGCTTGAAAAGTACGCCTTGCAGGATGTTTCGAGCCCTTTCGGTAGCCGGCCGGTACATTCTTACGGATAATTTCAACTAATTCACCTGAAGTCATATCTTTATAATCATTTTCATTCAACCAATGCTTCACTCCTCTAGCTATTCTTTTCGCGAATCTCTCCTCACCATATTCCTGGATTATCTTCTCCAGCTGTTTCGCTCCGGCAACTTTTAGTAAGTCCGTAGCTCTAACACCCAGAGATTTATCCATTCTCATATCAAGTACTTCATTCCTTAGATAGCTAAAACCCCTCAATCCATTATCAATTTGCCTGGAGGACATTCCAAGATCATAGACAATTCCATCAACTTTCTTGAGCTTCAGGTCATTAATTATTTCTTTAATATCTCTGAAATTACCTTTAACAAGATGCCAATTACCACTTTTAAGTTTCACCTTATACCTGCTAGTAACAAAATCTATTGAGTCCTGATCCAAATCTATACTTACCAACGTGCCGTCTGGACTCAATTTTCTAAGTATTTCAATACTGTAACCACCGTCCCCCAACGTACAATCAACGTAAACACCATCGGGTTTGATTTCAAGATATTCAAGAATTTTTTTTAAAAGAACTGGTTTATGTATTACTCTTTGTTCTGTTTCAGCCTGCTTTTTGTTCATTCCTGTTGTCCACGAATTACTTCCGCAATTTCCTGAGCTATATCTTCCCCGTTTTCCTTCACATACTCCTCATGCTCACGCCACTGTTCATCGCTCCAAATCTCAACCCAATTAACTAGCCCGAGAAAAACAGCTTCCTTGCTTAACCCCGAAAATTCTACTAACCCTTTGGGAACAACGAATCTTCCTTGAGTATCAAGATCAACCTCGTGAGCGCCAGCAAGCAAAAACCTTCCAGCATCCCGAATTTTTCTATCAATAAAGGTACCTTGTGTTATCTCCTTGGTTATCACTTCCCATCTTTTCTGATCGACTGCTATAAGACACCCCTCATATCCCCTAGTAACAATAAGTTTGTCTCCCATCTCATTGCGAAACTGCTTTGGAAAGGCCACACGATTTTTCTCCCCAACCTTGCTTTTATATTGACCTATTATCATTTTTTAGTATTTTCGGGAATTTTATTTTATAGAGCTATTCTATCATCATTCACCACCATTCACCACTATTCACCACCCAGAGTAGCACAGGAATATAGGACTTGTCAAATCCCAAAACAAGATAAGAAAATAGCCGAAGACAACAGGCCTTATAAGAAGAAAAACCTTCCGCTAACAGCAAAATATGGACAATAATTTATTCGTTACAAAACCGATTAAAAAACGTATAGAAATAAGGATGCTAGGAAAACCCGTAAATTATGGTTATATTCTATTTAATATCAATACAGGACATAAATTAATAGACTATAACTAATGAATTATATATAATGAACCAGAAATGAAATACCGCTACAAAGTTACAAACGCCAGAAATTCTGGTAATAGAATAACCAAATCCGTTCACGGACGTGGCTCAAAATCATTCAAATATCGCAAGATTAAACGGTACAGTCCATCGAGGAAAAAATCCCCCGCATGGAAATTCGGTTCACTTAAGAAACTGGGTGGCCCTAAATTCAAAAAAACCGCAAGTAAAGTACTCGGCGTCTTTCTTGGTATTGGGGTCCTTGTGACAATTGGCGTTTCTATCTTTGTAGGAGCAACACTTGCCAGCATCAAGAAATCCCTTCCAGGGCCAAACGAACTAATAGACTGGGAATCAGCCGAAAGTACAGAAATCTATGATCGCGGCGGTCCAGACGATGGTGAGTTACTGTATACAATATATGGTGATCAGAACAGAGAATTTGTAGATATCGAAGAAATTCCCAACGAAACGAAATGGGCACTTCTTGCTGCAGAAGATGTCGAATTTTATGATCACAAAGGACTTGATATTCCAGGAATTATTAAAGCCGCCTATCAAAATATTGTACTCAACCAAACCCGTGGTGCCAGTACAATAAGTCAGCAGCTCGTAAGAAACACCCTTCTATTCAAAATTTTGGGTGATCAAGCTTACGAAAGAACTCTTACTCGAAAGGCAAAAGAGGCACTGATTACTATGCAACTCGAACAAACGATGACCAAAGATGAAATTCTCCAGATGTACATGAATGAGATACCTCTCGGTGGTACCAACTACGGATATCAAGCGGCATCGAAGGCATACTTTGGAAAAGATGTAAGCGAGTTATCACTAGCCGAAAGTGCTCTTCTTGCAGGTCTCATACAAGCTCCTGGAGCTTACTCTCCTCTTTTTGGAAGTAATCCTGAGGATGCTGTAGAAAGACAGCATTTCGTGCTCGACCAAATGTATGAAAAACGGGATTATATTCAAAAGACATCGAAAAAGCACGGCGAAGAAATCGTGATTACCAAGGAAATGATCGAAGAGGCAAAAAACGAAGAGATCATTTATAAAGAAGCAGAACTTGATATCCCAGCCCCACACTTTGTTTTCTATGTAAAACAACTTCTCATTGAAAAGTACGGAATTGACCGTGTCCAAAGAGGAGGTTTAAAGGTCACGACTACCTTGGATTCTGATTTACAGAAAATAGCCGAAGAAGAAATTAAGGCTGGAGTTAATAAATACCGTGCACCCTACAATGTATATAACGGCGGCATGGTAGTAATAGATCCACGGACAGGTCAGATTATGTCCATGGTCGGGTCCTACGATTACAATACGCAAGACGAGTCAGGTAAGATTGATGGAAAGGTAAACGTAACAACTGCACTCCGTCAAATGGGTTCCTCAGTTAAGCCTTATACATACCTTACTGCATTTCACAAGGGCTACAGCCCTGCACTACTGACACCAGATATTCCTTTCAATTTCGGTTATAAAGCCAAAAACTGGGATGGCCAATATAAGGGCCTAATGCTTGCACGCCAGGCACTTGTTGAATCAAGAAACATACCGGCACTTTACACTATGGATCTTATAGGAGGTCCTGACGAATTCATCAAAACAGCAGAAACCCTTGGTATAACAACTCTTACGGAACGAGATAGATACGGGCTAAGTCTCACACTTGGCGCAGGCGAGATGAAGCTGCTTGAGCACACAGCCGCATTCGGAGCTTTTGCGAACGGCGGTAAGATGCATCCAACAACACCATTTCTCAAGGTTGAAACATCAAAAGGAGAGGTACTTGAAGAATGGAAAGAAGAAGACACAAAGCAGGTTTGGGACGAGAAAGAAATATATCTTCTGAACTGGACACTATGCGATATAGGAAATCAGGGTCGTATTTTCGCACAAAATTATAAGGTCGGAGACCAACGGCTTTGCGGTAAGACCGGAACAACCGACGGTCCAAGAGACTTATCCACTATTCTTTACTACCCGAATCTTGTTGTAGGAGTATGGGTAGGAAATAACAACAACGCCGAAACAATAGGTTCAGGAGGCCAAGCATGGAGTACAACAGTACCTCTTCCTATGGCACATTCATTCATGTCACGCGTAATTGGTAGATTTGGAAAAGCATGGTACTCCCGTCCTTCAGGAATAGTCTCAGGATCTGTTTGTAAAGATACAGGACTTCTCGCCAAATCAGGAAGTAGCTGCTCTAAGGTATCCTCTGTGTTCATTCAGGGTCATTTACCAGCTGTCGACAATTCATATACAGAAAAACCTATTTGTAAAGAAACAGGAAAAGTTGCAACCAACGAATCAGAGGCAAAGGCGCTTGGACTAATTGAATATAAAACATATCTAAAAATCACACTACCCATAGCAAAACATCAATCAGCCCTTGACTCATGGCTAAGTAAGAACAGTAAATATGGCTCAATTACGGCTATACCGGATTCAGCCATATGTCCGCTTCATCTAGGCCCTGATAACGCACCAACAATAAGCTTTACTTCGCCATCCTCAGGTAGTACTTACAACCAGGGAGATTCAGTAAACCTTAGCGTATCTATACAATCACTTAACGGAGTAAGCAAAGTTGAATACTTCTTCGACGGCAGTTCAATAGGAACCAAGACCAGTTCACCATACTCAATGACATACGATATTTCTTCTTCAGCCGCAATTGGATCACATTCCTTTACCGCCAAAGTTACAGATAACGATGGCAAGTCAGGACAGGGATATGTTTCCATATCAGTTACATCACCATCCCCCACAATCTCAATCACAATGACGAGCCCAGGAGATGGATCTACAATATCTCTTCCTCAAACAGTATCTGCGACAATAGACGGAAGCTATAGTACTGTTTCAAGCCTGAAATTCCGAGTAATCGGACCAACCACTAAGGAAATAACAGCATCATCTTCGGATGGCGGTAGAAACTGGTCAGCATCACTTACCGGCCTAAGTGCGGGATCGTATCAGATATACGCGGTTGCACAAGCAGGCGGCGATACTTATAACAGTAATTGGATTAACGTAACGGTTGAGTAGACTAACCGTCTAGCTTACCTTTAACAGCTCTCTCAATATTCTTTATTATTTTCTCGCGTAATGTATCAATATCGTCTTCCTTAAGTGTTTTCTTGTTACTCTGCATTGTTACAGTAACCGTCGTCTTTTTCTTTCCTGAATTTTTCTTATCAATATATATGTCCTTACAGGTAACACTGCGTACCAGATTATCCTTACTTTCAATCCCCAGAATTGCTTCACGAATTGCCTTATACTGAACGTCAGAATCAGTAATAAAGCAGAAATCATGTTCCACAGATGGGTACCTTGACGGTTCAATGTAATCAGGAAAATCCTGTATATATTGATTAATACCGTCCAATCTAATCTCGAAGGCACTTGTTCCCTCAGGCACATTCATCTCTCCTGTTGTATCAAAGTCAACCTGTCCAATAATCCCGGCGAGATCTCCTTCGACATAAACAAACGCCGTTCTACCAGGATGATAAGAATTCAAAGCATATTCAATCCACTCCGGCATCTTTCCTGGAGTTGCCTTTCCAAGCTGTTCAAAATCCCAGCTGGAAATATTCAATGCCTTCAACAAAGACTCAAGATAAAGCTTTGCATGATAAAAAGATTCCGAATGAGCCAAGCACAGATGAACAGGTTCCTCTGGCAGCTGACCTTTTGGCAACTTCTTGCCGTGGACCATATCTATTTCAAAAAGTGTGACCTCTTGCCTATTCTTAAAATTCAAGGCAACCTTTTCCAACACAGAAGGAAGAAGAACTGGACGCATGTACTCAAGATCAGGAGAAAGAGCATTGACCAATCTATAATATCCTTCTAGCCCTAGACCACACTTTTTATACAAATCTTCTCCTACAAACGCGTATGTATAAATCTCGTTAGCGCCAAGACTCTTTAGAGCGTCTTTCACTCTGATTCTTTTTTCTCGTGTTTTGTTATGAGATACAGGATGGATTTTTCTTGTAGGTAAAGTGGTTTCCAACCTATCGTAGCCATAAATCCTAACGATCTCCTCAGCTATATCTTCTGGTATATTCAAATCTTTTCTAAACGTCGGAATCCTGACCGAGAAAATCTTCGACTTTTCGTCTTGATCCACAGCCAGGCACAATCTATGAAGGATATCTTTCATTTCCTTATCAGAAATATCCGCTCCGATTCGTTTTCTTAAGTAGTCAGGATCAACAGAAACAGAGTGCTCTTTTACCGGTTCCTTATAATCATCATAGATTTGCGAGGCTAGAGTACCCCCAGAAAGCTCCTCTATCATCTGTATTCCCTTATACAAAACAGGCTCACAAAGGTTAGGATCAAGTCCCTTGGAAAATCGTGTCACAGCCTCAGAGAAGATACCAGTCTTCATAGATGTTCTGCGAATATTGTACATGTCAAGATTTTCTACCTGAAAAACAACTTTTCTTGTATCATCAGAAATTTCAGTATCTTTTCCTCCCATGACTCCCGCTATACCGATAGGATTTGCACTATCAGCGATAACAATGGTGTCATCATAAAGTTCCACAAGTTGACCATCTATTGTTGTGATTTTCTCACCTGCTTTAGCCAATCTTATAACAATATTTACTCCGTCTTTGAAGCCTGGGTCCTTAGTAGTTATTTTATCGTAATCAAATGCATGATTAGGCTGTCCCACCTCAAGCATAAGATAATTAGAAATATCGACTATATTATTCACAGGATGTATTCCCATCTTGGAGAGACGTATCTGCATCCATTTAGGGGAAGGCTTCACATCAACATTTTCGATGACAACACAGGTATATCTTGCACATAGAGCTTCAGCATTATTTTCAAGATTTATCTTGTACTTATTTTTGGTAGCTTTGGGTTTAATAAGATCAGGGTTATACAACCACTCCGGAGGATCAAACTTTGTCGCCTGAATTGCAGATACTTCTCGAGCAATACCAACAACAGAGAAGGTATCCGGTCTATGAGTAAGAGCTTTATTCTTAATTTCAAGTATTGGGTCCACAAGATCCATAACCTGTTCAAATGCAGAACCTGTTTTGGTTTCCTGAGGCACAGTGTAAACAGTAGTATGATCATAATTAAGGCCAATCTCCCTTCCCGAAGGAATCATACCTTCGGAATCAACACCCTTGATATTTGTTTTTTCCACCTTTACTGGGTCTCCGGTCTCGGCAGATTCCGGAACAATAAGGCCAGGCTTAAGGTAAGGTACCTTGTCGCCAACCTTAACCGGACACTTCTGTACAACAACTGTCTTTTTTGACTTCCCAACATCTATAACTAAAACCAAAAGGTTGCTGCTTTCGGGATGATCTTTAACTTCAAGAACCTTTGCCACAATAATACCTTTGTAGTTATCACCAAAATTTTCGATACTTTCAGCTTCGGTAAGAGAAACAGATACTCTCTCCTTAAGCTCTTCTGGAGGAAGCTTTATCTCTGTAAATTCTTTTACCCAATTTAGTGATATTTTCATTTAAACTGTTCCAGAAAATTAAGATCCCCACAATGTATCCTTCTAATATCTTCAATTTGAGCCCCAAGCATTACCAGCCTATCGAAACCAAGCCCCCATGCAAAACCAGAGTATTCTTTTGGGTCAAGACCACCTTCTCTCAACACATTTGGATGAACAGGGCCACATGGTACAAGCTCAATCCAACCGGAATAACCGCAGAAAGGACAACCTTTTTGACCACATACAAGACACTCCACCATAAATTCAAGACCTGGCTCAACAAAAGGGAAATACGAAGGCTGTATTCTATACTTAACGTCCTTTCCATAAAAGGCATTCATGAATTCAGATAAAGTACCAATAAGATCAGTGAGAGTAATTCCTTTGTCCACATATATACCTTCTACCTGATAAAAGGTGTGTTCATGACTTGCATCAGTAGCTTCGTTCCTAAAACACTTACCGACAACGACCTCTCTTATGGGAGGAGGAACATTTTTCATTATCCTGTTCTGCATTGCTGAGGTATGAGTTATTGGAATAAGGCCCTCCTCAGTCCAAAAGGTGTCCCACAAATCTCTTGCAGGATGGCCCTCAGGAATATTAAGTGCCTCAAATACGTAGTAATCATTGTCCAATTGCCTGGCTTCTGTAACATGAAAGCCCATGGTTTCAAATATTTCAAGGGCCTTCTCTCCAATTTGGGTGATCGGATGTAGAGTGCCGGAACCCGAGATTAGCTTAGGCATTTTTTTAACAGGAGTGTTTGCTGCAAACGGAGCAGTAATATCTATCTGCTCTTCGGTCAGTACCTTACCCTGCCTTTGTCTTGTCTCTCTTTTCTTTAATGTTTCTAGATTTTCCCTAACTCTACCCTCAAGAGCATGCACCTGAATTCCAAAATCGGCACGGAATTTCTTATCTTTACTTCCAATTGTCCTAAGAAGCGCCTTGACAAGACCTTTCTTCCCAAGATACTTCGTTTTAAGTTTAGAAAAACTCATATCTGTTTTGATAGAAAAATCCTTTCTCATCTGCATATAAGCATCTTTGATTTCGGGGAATTCTATCTCAACTGTTTTCTTCTTTCCCGAAGCCTTCTGAGTAGATGGCTGTATCTCAACAGAATAGTTTATCTTCAATGTGTCATCCGTTTTTTCAAGCTCACCGATCACTACCTTTCCCACCTCAGAAGTCTTCATAACCAGCGTACCTCCATCAGGAATACCAACATTATCTCCAATTGAAACAACCCTTAATGGTTTATTCTCAGGAAGCTTAGGAGGAACCCACCGCGACTTTTTCGCAATTTCTTCGCCCGAAACAAATTCTATACTGATGTCAAGATCGGATTTAATGATTTGGGAAATTTTATCAGTTAAAGCACTCTTTAGATCAGACGGAATATCTCCCAAAACTTTATACTCCACATATGCGTTCTTTCCATGTGAACCTTTAACTGCCTTCAATAAATTTGGTGAAAGATTCATGATGAACAATGCTTCCTCAACAAGATGACCCGCTGAATGAACAATCATATTCTTATACCTTCGGTCCCAATCTATCTCACAATTTACCTCAGCACCTTCATGAACGTCTCCAGTGACCTTCCCATAATGGATAATATCACTTCCTACAAGCTTTACTTCTTTTACATCAACCCTGCCGTCTTCTGAAGTAATAGTGCCTTGATCACAAGGCTGTCCACCTCCCTCAGGATAAAAAACTGTATCTTCCAATATAAAGCCTTGTCTACCCCCATCAACTGTAATCTCCTTAACCTTAGTGTTCAGGCTTTTTGCGTAAGCATCTTTAAGATATGTTGGAACTTGATTCATCGCAGGCATAGTCTAAATTATAGCGCCTGGACCCGAAATTAGGAATTGGCAAATTCAACCAATTGACTAAAGGTCTCAGGATAGATCACAGCTAATTCCGCCAACACGTGACGGTTAAGCTTTACATCTTTTTCCCTGAGATTGTGATAAAACTTTGAATAGGTTGTTCCATGTTCTCGGGCAGCAGCATTTATCCTGGAAATCCAAATCCTTCGGAAATCATTCAACCTTTTCTTTCTGTCATTATAAGAATACTGACCAGCATGAAGATAAGCCTCATGAGCAACCTTATAAAGCTTGCTTTTGGTCATTCGATAACCCTTATTGGCTTTAAGAACCTTCTTATGTCTTCTTCTTGTTACAGTTCCACCCTTAACTCTCACTTTAGCTACCGATTAACTTAGAAATTCTTTTTTCATCTGCCTTGGATACCTTGTGACTTGGAAGAACCCTATGCTTTCTTCTTGTCGTCCTTTTTGTCTTTAGATGTCCCTGTCTGCTTTTGTTGTAAAGAATCTTTGCGCCCTTTCCTCCCCTTGGCTTTGTCTTCTTGAACCTCTTTGCTGCTGTCTTGTTGGTTTTTAGCTTTGGCATAAGTTTTTTTACCTTTCTCATCGGGAGACTCAGACGACTGTGTCTTCCCGCTAAACCCTTTAAATACAATAGAAATCCGTCTTCCTTCGAAAGACGGTTTGGAATCGATAGTACTATACTCAGAAAGTGCTGTCAACAATTCGTTTAGAAGGTCCTTTGATTGTTCTACAGGTGTACGTCCCTTGCGAGTCACAGTCACTTTAACATTATGGCCCTTGTCAAGAAACTCTTTTGCACGTTTCAAAAGCCTATCTCTATCTGCAGTGTCTATAAAAGTTCCAAATCTAACCTCTTTCAACTCTTTTTGCTTATGTTTCCTGGCATTTTTCTCTTTCTTCTTCTGCTGATATATGAATTTCGACCAAGACATGATTTTGCATACAGGAGGACTTGCTTTAGGTGCAACCTCAATCAGATCGAGATCCGCCTTCTTTGCCAAAGACATAGCCTCTTCTATGGGAACAATACCATGGTTCTCACCTTCTGCATCAATGAGCTGAACCTCCTTGCTCCTTATGAATTCGTTCTTATTGTACTTGTGTCTCCAAGTTCCTCTAGTATAGTCACGACCTCTATTGTAGCTCCTTCTGGAATAGTATCTATTTCCCGCCATTTTCTTTTGTTTCTATCTCCTTTTTAATTGAAGTAATAAACTCATCCAAATCTACCATTCCGGTATCCTTCTTACCATGAGGGCGAACGGAAACTGTACCATTTTCCTCCTCTTTATCTCCAACCACAAGAACATAGGGAATTTTTTCAATTTCTGCGTTTCTAATTCTAGATTGCATCGTTTCACTTCTACTATCAACTGTAACAGAAATTCCGTTTTTTTCCAACCTTTGCTTGGCTTCATGAGAATATTTCTCATGTTTATCCGATATTGGGATTACTCGAACCTGTTCAGGCGCGAGCCATAGAGGAAAAACTCCCCCATAATTCTCAATCAAAATACCCAGAAACCTCTCTATTGAACCATAAACAACCCGATGAATCATTATCGGTCTCTGTTTTTCGCCAGATTCATCGGTATACTCAAGGTTGAAATTCTCAGGTTGAGCAAAATCAAGCTGGATAGTACCACATTGCCATGTTCTTCCCATAGAATCTGCAAGATGAAAATCAAACTTAGGTCCATAGAATGCTCCATCTCCTTCATTTATCTTCGAAACAATTCCCTCTTCCTTCAACACCTCCTTCATTATTTTCTCTGCGGTCTCCCAAACCTCATCCGATCCAATCGATTTCTCAGGTCTGGTGGACAGTTCTATATGATGAACTTCAAGACCGAAGGTTTTGTAAAAGTCCAGACACAGATGTATAACCTCCTTAAGCTCGCTCTTAGTTTGCTCAGGAGTACAGAAAATGTGTGCATCATCCTGAGTAAATTCTCTAACTCTAAGTAAGCCGTGAGTTTCGCCGGAGCTTTCATACCTGTTTACAACACCTATTTCCCCCACTCTTAAAGGGAGTTCCTTATATGAGTGCTGTCTTGTATTGTAGATGAGCATCCCGCCATTACAGTTCATTGGTTTTACTGCATAGTTGTAATCGTCTGAATCGAACGTTTTAGCAAGATATATTTTCTCTGCATAGTTATCCAAGTGGCCGCTTCTCTTCCAGACTTCCTTAGTCATTAGAACAGGCGTTCGAACCTCTACGTAACCTTTCGCATAGTGAACCTCACGCCAGTATTCGATAAGTCTATTAATAATCGCCAACCCTCTAGGATGCCAAAAAGCATTGCCAGGACTCTCCTCATGAAAAGAGAAAAGATCCATCTGTTTACCAAGTATCCTATGATCCACTGCTTTCAATTTCTCTTGAAGTTCTACAAAATCATCTAATTCCTTCTGATTCTCAAATGCAAGAGCATAGATTCTCTGCAACATAGGTTTGTTTTCATCACCTCTCCAATAGGCACCAGCTATTCGATCAAGTTTCACTGCACCAATCTGCCCTGTTCTCTCAAGATGAGGGCCTCTGCACATATCCATAAAATCATCACTGCCGGTAACATAGAAGCTTATCTTCTTGTCAGGAATATCTTTAAGCAAATCAGCCTTATAATTTTGGCCAGACTTCTTAAAGTATTCTTCAGTCTCTTCCCGGGACATAAATTTCTGTTCAAAAGGAAGATCTGCCTTAATTATCTTCTTCATTTCGGCTTCAATTTTCGGAAGGTCCTCTTCCTTCAGGGGACGGGGAAGATCGAAATCATAGTAGAACCCATTCTCAATGGCCGGTCCTATCCCAAGCTTGGCATCTGGAAAAAGCTTCAAAACTGCCTGCGCCATGACGTGGGATGCAGAATGTCTCATGGTCTCAAGTTTTTCTTGTTTGTTTTTGTTACCTTTTTTGTCGCTCATATCAATATATACTCAAATAAATCCTATCGGTTAATTATCCAGGGAAAATAGTTGTTTCAAAAGGATGTCGGGTAAACGACCTTAACGATGTTCTGATCTGTTTCATTTGTCTTAATGAGTTTGTACATAAAAAGATTCGTATTAAGTACTCACAAAAGCCAGTTTATCAATTCTAGAGAAAATGTCAAACAAGACCTAGGGTCTAGCCTAAGTCCATTTTTTTATCCCCTGATTTCTCATGAGCAGATAAATTGGCAATAATACTTGCGAGAATTATAAGTCCTCCACCAACCAAAGTAATAAACGAAGGTTTTTCGCCAAACACTATGAATCCAAATACAATGGCAAAAACAATTTCCATAGGCATCAAGAGACTACCTATTTGTGCCTCCACAAAACGAAATCCCAAGACAATGAAGTTTGAACCTACAACATTCGTCAGCGCAAATCCGACTATGGCAAGCCAGCCCCAGTCGGGCTTGAAACTCGGAAGATCTTCTCCAACAATCAATCCTCCAAATAACGCAATTGTAATTCCAAAGATCGCATCGATAAAAAGCATCTGAGGACTCGAATAGTTCCCAGAAATCTTCTTGGAGAAAGCTGTCCAAAAGCCAGTCAGAGACCCGCTTAGAAGCCCCATAAAGAGATATGGAAGATCATTTGTCTTTATACTAAAGGAAAATATTGTAAACAAACCAGCTACCACGAGAGCAAAAGCAACAATCTTAGCAATATTCATTTTTTCCTTGAAAAAGATCCAACCGACAAGCCAGCCTCCCATAATTGTTGCGGAATAGATAATTATATATGTAGTACCAATCGGAAGATGGTTAAAAACAATGAAAGAAAAAATAGTAGTACTAGTACCGCTTAGTCCCCATAAAATAAGCCACTTGATATCTGCCTTTCGAATTCTCTTCCACAGCTTCCGTGAAAGAAGCAAAGCGACTCCATAAATTAATAACAACACAATATTTCTTACCCAATTCTGTGAAAATGGACCAAAGCTTTCGCCGATAATTCTTGACCACACTCCAAACAGTCCATACGCCATGGTACTAATAAGAATAAAAGTGGAACCCCTAAAAACACCCTGAGACTTATTTTTTTGACTCGCCGACATTTAGCAAGCGTAAAATTTACATAGACAAAAATCAACATAAAACCGAGCTTAATGTATAGCGGACTTCTTATCTTTGAGAAAATTTCTCCAATCTTCAATCAATCCGACAATAGTCATTATCGGATAGTCTACAACTACAGTGAAAAACACACTAAAAATATTGTATTCTTTCCACTTCGATGCGAGCCATTGCCCAAGCTTGGCAAGAGGAATAGAGAATATATCGATCAGGAAATCTGCCGCCCCTGCGTTCTCTTCAATGGTAACTTCTTTCGCCTTCTGTCTTATAACCAATGCCGCAAATACGATTATCGCTATGTTTGCTGTGTCCACATATAGAGATGTCCATGGAACCTTTGCAATATAGAACAAATAAAAAACAAGACCAAACGAAACAACCGTCACGATAAAATAGGAAAACCCGAACAGCAGATTTATAAATGTCTTGCCTTTCTTATTAAACTGGACCTCATAAGTATCCAGATCATCGGTTACATATATTATTTTCCTGATTTCCTCCAGAACACGTTCAAAGTTATCTTTCCTTGTAGGTCTAATTGTTATAACAAGTAAAAACATCAGGACTGTAGGAATCATTATGTCAACGACAACAGCAATCGGGCTGAAATGCCCGTAGAACAGTGCTGCAAGCGGAACCTCAAACACAAACAAGCTCAAACCTCCAGCCAAAAATATCGAAAGAGTAGAATAAATTGCAGACCGGGTCAGTCTTGATTTAAGAGTCGAAAGCCTCTCATCATAGGCTTTTCTTATAACATCCCTCAACCTTTCCCAATCAGAACAAACATCCTCAAAATGAAGTTTCTCACTAGAAATATAGCTGAGAGCATCTCCCAATACCAGATACGCAGCATCGTATTTCTCACAAACTTTATAGAACTCTGCCCCTCTCTTATCAGAAAGATAATCTTCAATTTCCTTCCAGACACCGACAGAATTCGCCGCTATTTCTCTAATTAGCGAGTTGGGGTCACTTATCCACTTCGGATATTTGTACTTCAAAATGTTATAGCTGATTATCGGATCATCTAAATTATAAAGAGTTCTTTGAACGGCAATATATGTAAGGATCACTCTGTCTTCTGCCGAAACGTAGTTGTCAGGGAGGAGCTTGAGTCTTTTGTTTATCATGTTAGTCATAAAATTCATCATCCCGTTCTCTTTCAACGGCGGACTCAATATCTCCTCTATCTCACAGGCGGCCACTTCAAGAATCCAGTTATAGAAATTTACCCTGGTTTTTACCGCCAACGGCCCGACATTATTATTATTCAGAATATAAATATACTTATTCAGGGCAGCAGTTACATGTGCAATCTTAGTCTTTGGAATCTTGTCGTTAGGCAAATGACCTCCTCTAATAATTTCCATTACCAAAGGTTCAGCAAGATTCTCACCAGTTGCACCAGGCAGAACATCAATACCAGAAATCTTAGAGATCATACTTCTTTTAAGAGAACGCTCTATTGCCATCCTACGGATAAGATGCTCATCTTTCCAATCGATGATCTGCCGGATTTTCTCGTATACAACAGCTACACGAGAGGCAAGCTCATCAACATGAATTGGAGAGACAGTATCTTTACTTTCGAATTCTCTTACACGGTTATAATAACCGAGAAGTTCAGAAAATTCTGGAACAAGATTTACATCTCTCTTAACAGTGCTTAATTGCTCACTTTCCTCTTCATTTTTTTCTAAGGATACATCACCGTCCATAACGCGAATTATACCAAGATGATAAGGTAAGGTGTAAATCAAAAATTAGGTGCTAAAAATGCTCATCGGACTAACTCATTCCGCCGCCACCACCGCCACCACCGCCGCCACTAAAACCTCCGCTAAATCCTCCACCACCACTCCATCCGCCTCCACTTGAGGAACCTGAAGAGCTAGGAGTTGATGCCATTACTCCACTAACTGACCTATTCATTCTGGTAATAGACTGAGTGAACAAAGTAGGACTAAACGAGCCACTGCCATAACCTTCGTACCATTCCGGTGGTTCATCATAGATGTCCTTGAAATTCATGGCCCATTCATTTTCCACACCGAAAACCATAGCATATGGGAGATATCGCTCAAAAGTCTGAGGTGTAAGCTTCTGCACACGAAATCTTTCAGCCGTGTGAAGATACATACGAAATCCTTTACATTTTTCATAAAGTTCCGTCCCCTTCTTTGTTTTAGATGGCATAAAAAAGCTCAGAACTATCTTCAATACTCCGGACAAAGCAATCATCGGACCACACGTGAAAACGCTAAATATGGACAATCCGGTCAAAAGAATTCCTCCGAAAAGCATAGCAAACCCAATTCCCAAGTGTTTTCCTCTGACTTTGTCAGGACGTTTCTCGAAATAGTCGCGTTTTTGCATTTCTTCATAAATCGCATTCCTTATGCCAGGAAGTTTTTTATAGAACTTATTCTTCAGGTCCTTCGTTTTAATACGCTCCTTTTGACCGAAAATATCGTTTAAAATACGAACTTCCATATTACCGAGAACTTTGTAGTTAATCTTGTTCCCCTTTTTGGATACACCACTTTCAAAATCCTTCAGTTTGATAAGCTCATACTCCTTCTTTTTGTATTCCTTAATCTTAATAAAACCCCTAACCGCAGCATTTATTATTGTTGACGTTATGTCTACTAGATGAACACGTTCATCTTTTATAGAACCAACAACAACAGGAGAGATACCTCCTGGAGGATGAAACCACGGCACAACAGTACTCCCTCTTCCAATATCTCTGCCCTTCTTAAGGTAATTACTGACAACAAAATACAGAAGTACCAAACCTCCTATACAGGACAAAGCATTTATGCTTACGAGACCAGCAATCATCAATTTCCGTGCATCAGTCATCTCAAGTTCGACAGCGAGGTCCTTAGTCTCTCCAGGCTCAAAATCAAGAAGCATCTCCTCAGAATGATATCCAGATGCCTCAAACCTCACTCGCCTTTCACCAGGAATAATTCCGTCAATCACATCATTCCTCAAATACATCTGAACATTATCAACATATATTTCCTGGTTTTTGGGTTTTAGATCAAGTCTCATTCCCGAATATTCATGAACAACACCTTTTGGGAACTTGACCAGAGCTGTAAAGTCCGAATATGCAGGGATAAAATTTGTGTCCAAAGTCAAAGTATGACTATACTGATCATACGCCCAGTTATAGCTTCCAAAGTTCCCGTAGACAACAACATCCTCATCATCGATATCCACATCTTTAGGAAAGATTATTCGAGCCTCCGGATTTTCTATACGATAATCTCTATCCCAGTAAAAAATATTCCAATAGAAAAGATCATAGGTGTCAAAATACCCGATTCCACCGAAAACCCTATACTTTATTGTCCAAGATAGTGTCTCATCATTGAACTTCCTCCCATTAGGTGCATATTCCCACAAAATCTTCATCCGCTCTTCACTGTTCTCATATACAGTACTAATCTCATATTCATCCTCGCTAAGTTGCCTACCATGTTCATCAAGAACCTCCAATATCTCTATAGTTGAAAACCCTCCGCACTGGAGACTAGGATCAGCCTTACACTTCTCATAATTTTCATCGTCAGTCAGGGTTATACTCCTCCAAACTCGATGGTACTCCCCCGTTGCTCTATAGGTGATTTTCTCAGTAACGTCAAAAGAGGAGTCCTCATTTATTTCAACCTCAACATCGTACCCATCGATATATAGTGAGTCCTGAGCCTGTACCGGCAAAGGGGGTCTCGCCAAAAGAAAAATGTAGGAGCTAATAACAAGCCCAGTCCCACACAGGAATCTTTTCAATATACTTCTTATATTGATATCACTCATTTCTAATGTCTCAACTACTCAGACTTTTCCGAGAAATCTACTTTTACATTTTCCCTCTCACCACTTGCAGCTTCAAAGAATTCTCTTGTCTTGAAATTCATTATTGAAGCGACAAGACTTGCAGGAAAGACCATTATCTTGGTATTGAAGTCCCGAACTGCTCCGTTGTAATACCGGCGTGCCCCTTGAACTTCGTCTTCAATAGCGCTCAACTCATCCTGGAGTTTATTAAAACTGGAATCAGCTTTAAGTTCAGGATAGTTCTCGGCAACAGCAAAGACCGTTTTCAATGTCGCCGCAAGCTCTGTCTCAGCTTTACCTTTACTATCAGGCCCTTCTGCTTGCATTGCTGAAGTTCTGAGCTGAGCAACTTTCTCAAACAATCCTTTCTCGTGTTTCGCATATCCCTTCACCGTTTCAACAAGATTAGGAATAAGGTCATACCTACGCTTAAGTTGTACATCAATACCACTCCATGCCTCATCAACTAATATCTTCAGTTTTGTAAGGCTGTTATAAAGAGAAACAGCATAAACGGCAACCGCGGCAATAACTACCAGAGGAATACACAGTAAGACCCAAATCATGAAAGTAGGGGAATTTAAAATTTATATATTTTAACTATATTTTTTTAGTGATGTCTTGTCAACAACAATTTTCCTTTCTGCGCCCTTTAGGGTAAGATTTCTGCAGTGAAAAAATACTTTGAAATACTAAAAATAAAAATCAATTCCACAATAACCGAAAAGGAGATCATTCTAATATGGTCGTTCTCCAGTTTCATAATACTATTAGGAAGCATAGCCTTCTGGACATCAAGCGGGACTACTCAAATCGGCAGCTACACAAACAGGTCAATACCCGCCTATCATATCTATATCTTTGCTGTTAGAGAGATTGTCCAGTGGCTGGTTTTCTGGGAAATCTATGGAGACATTCGGGATGGACGGATTTCAAACGTCCTTTTGAAGCCAATAAGCTATCTTCGAATGAAGATCCTCGGGGAACTTGGTTACCACGTTGTCTCAGCTGTAATAAGTTCCATCGTTATAACCGCTCTCGTGTTACTTACTTACAGATCTCTTGATTTTGATGTAAGTACATCCAGCCTTCTACTCTCAGTGGTGGCCTTTCCCATTTCAATTGCAGTGACATTTCTCCTAAACTTCATTATCGGATGCGCAACTTTCTTCTGGACAGAATCATATTTTCTCGAACAACTCTACTGGATAATTACAGCTACGTTCGGCGGTGCATATGTTCCCATAGCTCTGTATCCAGATAAAATAGCTACAATTCTTGGTTTTTCGCCATTTAGATACACATATTCGTTCCCCGCAGAAATAGCATTCAGAAAGCTCGACAACGCTGGCCTAGTTTTGGGAATGACATTGGGAATCATCTGGGTGATAGTACTATATTTTCTAGCTAAACTGATTTGGAAGGCAGGTCTGAAGAAATACTCGGCCTTCGGAACATGAAAAGATACCTTAGACTCTACAGAGAAATAATAATCTTCTGCCTAAAGAGGGAAATAGAGTTCAGGTTGAACTTTTTGCTTAACGTTTTTGCCTTTTCTCTATGGACAATTAGTGGATATGTTGTAACTCTTGTTGCTTATGGATACTCAGGATCTTTCGCCGGATGGGATGAAAAGCAAATGCTGCTATTTATAACAATCTTTAACTTGGCAAACAGTCTTCTAAAATTTTCTTTATACAATAATTTGACACATTTTTCGGAAAAAATGAGGTCAGGTGATTTCGATGCAATCCTGCTTAAACCAGTATCAGCAAGGTTCACAATTTCCGCTTCACGAGTTAGATTTGAGCAGATCCCTAGAACAATCGTTTTTGTTGTTTTAATAATAGTATTTGGACTTCAAGCCAATCCGCATATGAATTTCTTCAATATTTTCTTTGGATTTCTTACGATCATAATAGGAATATTCGCAATGTACAATTTTCTGTTTATAATCGCCTGCTACGCCCTATGGAAACCCAGAGTTTGGAATACTTTTTCCATAATTGAATCGGTAGAAGAGCTTTCAGACAAACCAAGAAATATGTATAAAGGAATAATGTTCTATATTGTCACAATACTTCCTCTAGCCGCTTTTTCGACAATTCCGGCAAAATTCTTCCTGGGAGAAGGTTCAGTACCACTGTTTATTGAAAGTTTAGGACTGATGCTGGTTTTCTTTTACCTCTCAAATATTGTCTGGAAGGCAGGACTGAAGCACTACGAAAGCGCTTCATCATAGTCTGATAAGCTGATTCCTTTTTCCAGTAATTTCCACGAAAAATCCACAATTTTCATATATAATTGAGTAACAATGAAAATATTACTGGTAGAAGACAGCAAAGAACTACTCGAAGCTATGGCGCAGGCACTAATTGACGAGGGCTACACGGTAGATCAGGCCCAGGATGGTAATAAAGGCTATGAGTACGCAATGGTTAACGGATACGACATACTCATCCTCGATCTAAATCTCCCAAATAAATCCGGATATGAAATCGCAAAAGCATTCAGAAAAGACAATTCTACAACTCCAATTATGGCTGTAACAGCAAGAGATGCTTTACCAGACAAATTAAAAGGCTTTGATCTTGGATTTGATGATTACCTCACAAAGCCATTTGAAATACCTGAGCTTATGGCCCGAGTTCGTGCCCTGATAAGGAGATCCAAACCGAACAAAAAGAAAGTAATTGAGACACACAATTTGAAAATAGACTCACAAAGCAGAAAAGTGATGGAAGGAAAGAAAGAGATAGATCTTACCAAGACAGAATTTAACATTCTAGAATATTTAGTAAGACATCAAGGCCTTGTAGTGGAAAACGGTAAACTTATTGAAGCTATTTGGGGTGAAGATGCTGACCTTCTAGACCCTCCTGTTAGATCCCATGTGAAGAACCTTCGTAAAAAAATTGGAGATGATAATATGACAATAATAAAAACCGTTCCCGGGGTTGGTTACATTATTGAGTAGAAATATGTTCAGAACTTTAAAGATAAAATTCACAATAGCATTTTCAGCGACCCTCACGGTCGCAATTCTAATCTTGGCTAACCTACTTTATATTTTCGGCGTTGTACAACCTGCACCCGAGCTTACACTGGACGAACTGCAAGACATAACTACGCACAGGCCGCAGATACATAAATACCTCGAAGATAACCCTGAGATCGAGAATCTTGTAGAAATCGGCTCAATTGTAAGAGAGAAGCAACGGCAAAGATATACTGTTACACTCATAGTTATAACTGTACCCGCTATAGTCCTCTCTACTGTGGCAGCATACGCTCTCGCATCCTATCTCGTAAAACCAATAGAAGATCTTGCATCTATCCTCTCAAGCCTCAATACTTGGGATGTCTCCAAGAGAGTACCTGAACAAAAAAGTTCAGAAGAAATCGAAGCATTGATTACTTCATTTAATAATCTTCTCGAAGAACTCGAAAAGTCATTTCGGACACAAGAAAACTTCATACAAGATGCAGCACACGAGTTAAGAACCCCCATCGCGGCAACGAAGGCCACCCTACAGGTATTTAAGAATAAGAAAGACCCCACAAAAGATGAATATAAGCAGTTGGTTGAAACCGTCGAAAGCCTGAACTCTCAACTGGTAAGACTGAATGAAGCCTTGCTATTTTTGAATAGAAAAGGACCTGATAGAGGCAAGTTCATTAAAATTAATATTAATGAACTCCTAGAAGAGGTTCTTGAGAGCCTGTCTTCAATATCGAAAACAGAGAACGTTTCCATTCAGTTTAATCCAAAAGGTAAGAAAAAGGTCAATGCCAACCCCGAAAAGCTTGCCCGCGCACTACAAAATATAGTTGAAAACGCAATCAAATACTCCAAAAAAGATAAAGGAAAAGTTACAATAACAACCGCTGATAAAGACAAGTCTATAGAAATCACAATCAAGGACAACGGAATTGGAATACCAAAGAAAGACCTTCCAAATATATTTGACAGATTTTATCGCGGCGCAAATGTCCATGACAGATCAGCCGACGGCAGCGGTCTCGGACTCTCAATTGTAAAGAAGATCGTGGAAGATCACTCAGGAGAAATCAGCGTATCAAGCAGAAAAAACAGAGGCACCACCTTCAAAATATCCCTTCCCAAAGTCTAAATTCCATTTCACACAAAATCCACATATCAGAGCGTAAACTGGTTTTAATTTAAATTCTAAACTAGTTTAATATGATATAGATTGCCTCATATTCATTCTGACCTAGTTTTATCTTAATTAAGTTAAATTCCAATGAAGAAAACACATAAAACCATAATTGTAGCAGTTGCAGCCGTAGGAACACTTATAGGTGGAGCTCTTTTGGCCGGAAAGGCACTTGCTCAAATGGAGGAGTCAAATACTATTCTCTCTCGTGCGGCAGAAATTCTCGGGATGGATGAAGACAAGATCACCTCCGCTTTCACCACCGCTAGAAACGAGCGCATTGACCAGATGCTGGAGGATGGTGAGATTACTGAAGAACAGGCGGATAGGATGAAGGAGAACGACTTCATGTTCGGGATGGGAGGACACAGAGGTCCAGGTGGTCCAATGGGCCTAGGAAGAATAGAGGATCTTGCTGAATACCTCGCTATGGATAGAGCAGATCTGATCGAACAGTGGAAAGATGCTGATAACCTTGCCACCGTAATAGAAGCCAAAGGAAAATCTGTTGATAATGTGAAGCAGTATCTTCTCGAAAAACTTGGAGAGCATCTCGATGAAATGGTGGCTGATGAAAAAATCACCGAAGACCAGGCCGCCGAAAGATTGGAAAACGCTGAAGAACACCTTGACGAATTCTTAAATGACATGTCGGCTCCACCCAAAGGCCATCCTGGAAACGGCGGATTCGGACTAAACAACAAACTGGAAGAAGAGTCTGAATAAAACACATACAAGGATAGGTCAGAGAGCCAGGTCTTGTACCTGGCTCTTTTTTTTACAGAAAACCTACGTTACTTATCCCTTTTGCTCTCATCTTCAGCACTATCATACTTCCCCTCCCACTCGTCTACCTTCTCCCCTTTGATTTTCTTATCAACCATTTCTATTTCCTCAGAGAGACCCGGCACAAATTCATAGTCGCCAATCTGATACCCCTCAATCCATGCGAATTCGGTCAACTCATCAGCAAGAGTTACATCACCTGATTCATAATCACAATAAAAACTAAGTATCAAAGTGGGGATACCATCTGAGCGGATATAAGCAAGACTCAAGAGATACCTAATATTCTTCACTTCAATACCAGTTTCCTCTCTAATCTCACGTTTAAGCTGTTCTTCTAGAACATTGTACCAGCTATCTCCAGTATCTTTGTCCCGAGAAGTATAATCTGAACTTCGAAGCTTACCACCGGGGACAGTCCAGAGACCAGGAAATGCGGCCTCGCTCTCACTACGCTTTGTTATCAAGTATTTACCATCTTTAATAATAATTCCTGTAGTTACTACATAGTGAGATTTATCATCTTGCATGATATAGATAATACACCTGAGCAAACCTTAAAATCCAGAGTACAACCAAAAAAAAAGAAACACCCCTGAAAAACGACCAAAAATGTAGTAAAATAAATGCTACATGACAAAGTTACCTCGTGAATTCTACATCAGAGATACTGTAACTGTCGCAAAAGAACTTCTCGGAAAGTCACTGACTAGAGCCACAAAAGAAGGCATAACAACAGGAATAATTGTCGAGACTGAGGCATACAAAGGCAAGGATGACCCCGCCAGCCATTTCTATAGCAACAAGATTACTGACAAAACCAAAATCGGCTACGAGCAAGGCGGATTAGCCTATGTCTACAGTATTTATGGCGTGTACTACTGCCTAGGCATTGTTACCGAAAAGAAGTTCGAGCCAGGTGCAGTTCTTGTCCGAGCGGTTGAACCCAAGGCTGGAATACAGCTAATGGCAGAAAGAAGAGGATTCCCTCCAATGGAACCAAATCTAGAGAAAAAAGTCTGCAGTGGCCCTTCCAAGTTGTGTCAGGCATTTGCAATTGACAAATCTCTTTACGGGGAGAATCTAACGGGTGATTCGCTATGGGTAAGTGAAGGAAAATTGGAACCTACTGATTCGGAAATAGCTTCAAGCATAAGAGTAGGAATTGATTACACCAAAAAAGGATCGGAATATAAGTGGCGATTCTTTATGAAAGACAACCCATTTATTTCTGTAAGCAAGGTAACCGAAAAACCGGCCAGGAAAGAGGAACGCTCAATATTTCACCAATCACAGGATTAATCTCTAGATAACGGACTACCCTCAACAAGCGCAGAAATACCAAACCCGCAGCTAGCAACCTCTGAATGAAACCTCTCGGCAATTACAAGCTTTCCTGCATTTATTTCAGGTATACCTGAAGAATCGGTAATAGTATGTGAAAGTAATTCTGTAGTAAGATCTCTACCACAAACACACCCCAAAAAAGAAAGCGCGTTCTGAACAAACACACCCATTCCAATCTGAGTTTCAAAATCTATCTTGGGAACAAGAAGACCAAGTTGGGTGTCTCTTTGATTAGCATGTGCAATATAGCACAAGTCATAAATAAAAACTGCATCTGGTTCAAGTTTTGTATACTCAAAGTAACCAAGATGATCTGTCCATTTTATGGGATTAGGCTGGAAAGTTCTCACGAAAGCGGCAAACAGGACATCATTTGGACGGTTTAGAGCCACCCAATCAGAAAAAACTGTCATTAAATCTATTCTAAAAAGGGCCTCTTTGATAGGAGTATCGTAGATGTCAGGTCTATTCGTATGAGGGTTTTCCAGTATGTATTTTCCCGGTTGCATAGGAATATTTTATCAGAAACTATAAGATATTTGTATCTCATATTATGTTATGAATATAGGATTTGTTGACTTCGTGGCCGTGTGTGTTACCGTAGCCTAACAACAAAATTGACTATTGCTGCTCAAAAATATATAATAACTATAGGATGTTCCAACAGGGTTCTTCGTTCGTTTAATAAGTCATAAGAGGTTTTTATAGCAACCTTTTATGACCTATTAATATAGGTCTGGTATGTATGACCACCTACTCAGGTTGTCATATTACCGTTCTTTAACAACTAGGTTTAGGGATTCCTATCCTTACTGGAACTGAGGACCCCGTTTTGATCAAATTTCAATTTTAGTAGAGTGAATTTGGGCAGAACGGGGTCTTTACCCTTAGGGATGGGAAAAATGGAAATGTCTGTTAAGACAAAAATTCTCGTTTAAGAAAAGGAGACAAGCGATGAAAAACGTAAGATTATGCCTTTTGCTAGCGGTAATCGCTAGCCTACTCTTGACCGCGATTCCTTCACAGGGAGTCGCATCGGCGGAACAGATGGTACCGCCGTCTTTAGTGAAGGCAAATTTCTCGCAGGATGGTGGCGAATGGGTCGATGAGTTTAAGTACTGGGACGAGTCCATGAATACAATGACCTATCTTGCTGCCGATGCAAATCAGAGAATGCTGCCTGATGTTGGAGCACTCTCGACCGTCTCAATGTCGACGGCTGATCTCCCGCCATATGCATATGCGGGAGTCCAGGTCTGGGCTGGTCCTGGCACCTTCCATGGTGGCCAAGCCGCCAGCAACGCCCTCGTCGACGATATCGATGGGGACGGCGACCTGGAAGTAGTATTCACAGGCCTGGCAACAGGTCCCGTGTATGCAGGTCACCACGATGGAACACAAGTCGCCGGATGGCCAGATAGCAACGGCACCGGAGCTGGGTACTGCAATATGACC
The DNA here is from genome assembly GCA_016932785.1 of Candidatus Dojkabacteria bacterium. Lineage (GTDB taxonomy): Bacteria > Patescibacteriota > Dojkabacteria > SC72 > JAFGCJ01 > JAFGCJ01. The sequence continues at coordinate 196,530 of JAFGCJ010000002.1, forward strand.
CAATTCGACGAAAGCCCCGAAATGGAGGTCTTCTGCGCCTACTGGGGCGGCGAACAGATTGCACGCCTCGGTGATGGCAGCGTCATGCCCGGATGGCCCCGAACGGGTTCGAACTTCCACTCCACTCCGTTCAGCGCGTGGGATGTAGATGGCGATTCCACAGACGAGGTATTCGGTGGTGAGGAGGACTGGTCGCTCCACGGCTACAACGGTGATGGAACCGTAGTCGCAGGATGGCCAGTCTGGACATACGGAAGTCAGGAACTTCACACGCCAATGATGACAGGTGACGGCAGGATTTACTCCACGAGCGGGTCAACAACAAGCGGAGTGAAGCTAGAGGGTTTCAACCCCAACGGGACAAGTATCGCAGGATACCCTCGTACCTTCTCAAAAGGGCTTGTTGATACCTTCTTGGCAGGATGGTTCGAAGAAGACGAGCTGAACACTGTCTTCGTCGCCAAGGAGAACAGCTACCCCTGGGACCTAATAGTCCACCGACTGGATGACGAAGCTACAACGCAGTGGACAGCATACGCACCTACAGTCCCCTACGGGACTGCTCCGGTCGTGGCGGACCTTGATTGCGACAATGATCCGGAAATTATGATCCAGACGGAGGACCGCCTTACCGTACTGAAATCCGACGGGTCGATTGCCCCAGAATGGCCGAGGATCTGGAACGACGACATGTACTGGCTAAACAACGCCAGCCCTGTAGTAGGAGATGTAAACGGTGATGGATGGCCAGATGTGGTCGTCGTTATCAGCTCCTACTCCTACCTCCACTCTGGGTATCTCCGGATCTTTGATAGAAACGGGGAGATACTCTACAACGTCGAACTTCCTAACTTGGGAGGTGGGGGAGTTCCATACGTCGGAGATCTTGATGGCGACGGAACGACCGAGATCATTGTCATATGCGATTACTGGGACGGGAACTCAGGCTACAAGGACAAGGTCTACTTCTTCAGGTTCCCGAATAGTGGGCACTCAAGTCCACCGCAATGGTCTCAGTTCGGGCATGATTCCAAGCACACGGGAATCTGGACTCCTCAGGAGTGCAACTTCGCACCGAACCTTACGATGACCAAATCCGTTAAGATCCCCAGAAATCCGGCCGAGCCTGGCGACGTGTTGACATTCACAATCACAATTAGCAACACAGGTACAACAGCAAACGACGTCAGCGTCATCGACAACCTGCCGGAGCCACTCTTAGGAACTGACCTTTCATGGACAGGGACTATCACTTCCGGCTCCGAGCTAACCTGGGTGATAACAACAACTGTAGGCGAATTTGAACCTAGGACCTTCGGCCAGATCATCACCAACACAGCGAGCTACTCGTATACGCTCGGATCCGGCGAGGTCTCTGCCAACTTTACCGTCGCGAACCCGCGACGCCTCTACCTCCCACTCGCTCTCAAGGGAGAGTAGAAAAACAAAGTAATCTATTGAGAGCAACCCATCCCTAGACCTAGGCCGGGAGAGAACGAATGTGGACCACAAATCCATACAATCGTTCTCTCCCGCTAGTGTCAATTAATAGCTTATAAGAGACCATCTACTAATACTGGTTTTTTATAACCTATTAAAAAATAATAGGTTTGTGTCTGATTTTCCTATCGGGGAAATTAGACCAAGTTCTTTAACAATCCAAAGAGCAAAACCTAGGATTTTGCCTTGATAACAGACGGTCAGGTGAACTAGAGCTATAAAATTGCCGCTATAGTATAGCTTTGATTCACCTGTCCTCTGTAAGATCTCGGCAAGGACTTTTTAGAGGTTTTAAATTCAACGGAGATACAGGTAGGCAGCCCCGCATTGGGGGCCAAAAGAATAATTGTAGATGGTCAAGGAGGACCGAAATGAAAAGGACACATGTTTTACTAGTATCAGCTATTGTACTGATGATGGCGATTCTGGCCTGCGGGCCAACAGGATCACCACCAGCGGCAACCCAATTACAGGAATCAACCTCGGCACCCGTACCGATAGTGAAACCGACCGAGATTCTAACGGCCACTCCAGCAAAGGTCGACTTTATCATTGAGTGGTCAGAAGAGTTTCGGGCATTGAGTCCTCAAGAGCATGATCTGCTGAAAGATTACTACCCCATGGACACAGAAGTTACAGTTCCAGAACTGTTCGAACCTTCGGCACTCGTGGGAATCAGAATCGCAGAGGATGGGCACCCACTGGTCGCCGGTTACAGTCTCCTCGGCACCGAGGAAGGGCTTTGGGTCGTTTCAGAGAAACATGTACTAGACGGAGGACACCCGGAAATTGCTTTATACGCCCCCCAACTTGGGATAGTAACCTTAGACCCCGACTTCGAGAACCCAACAGATTCACCAAGAGTCATCGGGTTCAAAGCGGACTTCCAGATACCGGAACATTGGGTGGTAGCGACCTTACCTGTCTCTCGAACAGTAAAGGGCGACACGGTCGCCTTCCCGACCAAGACGGGCAGGTGGTCGGTCGGGTATGTCGTAGGAGAATGCATATCCATCGATGACGAGGGAAACTGCCTCTTCGGCGTCTCACTTGGCGAAATCGACGTCAGCGGGTGGGCCTGCCAAAGTGACAGCGGCAAGCCAACGCTGAGATTCGACGCGACCACCTATGAAATAACCAATAAAGTCATGGGCTACTTGGCCGCCGCACCTAGCGAAGAAATCCTAGAGGACATGAAGGACGCTGGCGTCAAATGCCAGCAGTATAATGACCTCTGGTGCTGCAACTTCTATGTTGCGGCATATTCAAACTAACCTCTCACAGAATAAAGCTCTTTGGATTTCATCAGCGAGCCTGAAGGCTCACAAGCACTCGGGCTCGCTGAAATCCAATATAACCCCAGAAATAACTACAATTTCACAATTTTCAACACCTATAAAAAAACTAACTGGATTTATTATAAAGAAACCCCAGGTGCATCATTTCTATCAAAAGAACACAATGCTGACGCACCTGGAGTAGTATAGTTAGCAAATTCAAAACTCAGTTTTCTATGGTATCTTGTCGAGATCCCCCATATGCGGGAATTCACGAATTTCTTCGAAATTCACCATGTCCCAGAGAAAGACATTGAAGACTGTCAGCCCTGGTTCAGAGTAATCCATCTGAACTCCTCGGGCACCTTCAATATCTTGGAACCAGGAAGCAAACTGATCTCCGTTTCGGATGTTCGGAAAAACCATTACACTACCCGAGACATCGATTATTGCTCGAAACCTTCCCTCGTTCTCGAATAGTGTTTGTAACGACTGATTTATGGCAAGCATCTCGACCTGCTCGCCATCAGAAACACAAGAAACGGTTGTACTTATGCCCCCTCTCTCAAGTGCCAGTACACTCTGGGCCACGTACTGGCGATAAAGCCACCACGTAACCAGTTCCTTAATCAGTACACTAGCCTGAGCGTCGGTAGGTTTCCCATCAGGCGTCCGACTAATATATATCGTCGGCGCCACGTAGGAGTAAATCCTTACGCCCGACAGATACTCGACCGGGATCAGCGGAATGCCGCTAGGAGAGACCTCCCAGCCTACCCCTCTTTCCAGCTCCTCACTATTGCGAAAGAACCGATACGGGATATAGCCGTACTGAAACTCCGTCACCGTACACGGAGTCGGACTCGTACCTTTTGGATCGCGGAAAGTTATAAGACCAGAGATTTGCCCCGACTCCATAGTGCCGGTCAGAACAATTTCCGCTCCCAGATTCGGGATCCGGTAATCTGACAGTACAATATCCTGATCAAAGGACATGTATGCATCCTCAACAATCTTTCTGAGCTCGGGATTCTCGATCATCTCGAGCCCTCGGGCGTACAGATTTTCTATGTACCTCTGATCACCCCCAAAACAACATCCTGGAGCAAAAACAACTGACAAAACAACAATAGTCGTCAACCACAAGCATTTCGTCTTCATTTTTCGGTCTCCTTTTTCCCTTTTACTAGAATTTTGAGTTTTGTAATGAGCCAATCCTATAGTATATCATATTCAACACATGGTAAAACACTTTTTCAGCTACTTTTCATCATTATTATCACCCGCCTTTTCACCAAATTCCGCTCCCAACTCACTCTATATAGCCTCGCAAGCCCTGATGCATTGAACAAAACGACAACTGTTTCAAATTCAGCATTACCAACTATAGTCAGCCAATCAATTAATACTCGCGAAAGCCCCTCACTTCAGGACAATATCAGTGAGAAAAATTAAAAGGTATTAAATCCCCATCATCCCATAATTACAAACAGAAAGCTTCTTAATCCCCTTAAATACCCTGGGGTTCTTCCTCAAATCTCCTACGAAGATATCTTTCCTCACCGACCGAAGATGTACTAAGAACACTTTGTTCCTTCCCAGGAAAATCAACAAATCCCGGTATTCTTTCAAAAATAGCTCTAGACTCGGGCCAGGTATACCCAAGCCTATCAAGTAGTACTGCCGCTTGATAACGAAGAAGCGCATCGTAAATCCTTCCCTCACCTACCTCTTGTTCAATACGAGGAAGTTCAATAGAAAGATCCCTTACTAATTTTTCAGCAATCATATCTCTCAACAAATTCCTAGCTGCGTCATCACGTCCGGAAAGTCTATCCACAGCTGTTGGAATCACAGCCATCCATTTCTGAAAGTCCCGACTTGCTATATCGATAGCATTTTCTCTCGAACCGTATATAGAATGATAAAGTGGAAACAATGACGAACTTTCTTCTCCTGTTGCAACAAAACTTCTGATAGCATCTGTAGCTAAAAGTCTTCGCAGGTAACCTCTATCGGCTTCAGAAAGCTGATCTCCAAGCAAACCCTCTATTGTCCAAAAATACACTTCATTAGTTTCATGTAATCCTGCGCTTGAGGTTAGTTCAAAATCCAAAAAACCAACAATCAAGCGTGACCCCCTGAGCAGATCACGACGGACATGAGCAATATCAGACCAAACTTCTGGAACACCTACATCCTTATATTTACTCTCTCCAGAACGCATGGCACTACTGAAAGTTCCAAGAAAGGCATAATCCAGCAGATCTTTATCTGGTTTCTCAATTATTGAACACACAACAGGAATCCAAAATCCTCTCATATCCGCAAGGTCTGTACACAACGCCTTGTAGGCATGTCCTTCTGTAGCAGGATCTTGAAAAACAGATGCTCTATCAAGAAACAGGAACCTTGCATCTGCAGCCCCTCTTGCCGTCTCAACTAGGTCATGATATGCCGGACCGTAAGCATACTCCTTTGCTGGCTTCTCCCCCTGGAATTCTGAGATATAAGCTTCAAAGGAGGACCTTTCTTCCCCTCCTGTACAAAAATCTGGCCTTTCAGCAAATGGATTTTCTGATGACATGTGATATCGGCATCATCTTAGATATATCTGCCCGGAATTCTACACTATAAGATATAACGGGGCAAGAAGATTTTACATGATATACTACCTTCAGACACAATAATCCTAAATTCAAACAACTACCAAATGAAAGTAATCAAGAAAAACGAAGCAAACGATTTTGAAAACAGCAGCACATGCTGGGGCAAAGAATATCAACATGGAGACAATGATATGGGCATCGCCCTCATTGAAATCAAAGGAAGATATCCGGAAAAAGGCAACTGCATGAATACAAAATGCAAAGAATTGGTGTACGTAACTAAAGGAAAGGTGAAAATCGTCAAGGGAGATGAATTTCACGAATTGGAGACCGGAGACTCAGTTTTTATATATCCTAATGAGAAATACTACTGGGAAGGAGATTGTGAAATGGCAATAATTTGTTCACCGGTGTTTGATCACAGGCAGCATAAGATTTTGGAATAAGGGGGATTTCTAGTAAAAAGGGAAAACATCACAAGATAGATCACTTCTTTAACTGAAGCCAGAAGGCAATTTTCCTGTTTTAGTAACCTAACACCCTGCCAGAACTATTTACCAGACTTCTCCCTCTCTACTGTACCCTTATCAGTATCCAGTATATAAAAGTCGGTAACACGAGAGTAATCATCATCATTATAGATATAGTAGCTGACCTCTATTTGATATTCATTTCCTGAGCCTTTTTCTGTAATTCTCGGAGCAGAGGTATCATCGCTTTGATAATTTTCAAGAGTAAATATGTGTTCAAACTGGCCTGATTCCATATCCAGCCTCCAGATTCCTCCTACATCATAATAGGCTTCGTGTATTACAGTCATGAATTTCTCACATGCTTCATCTGCAGGAGTAGGACAGCCGGCAGGAAAGATGTCAAAATAGAAGTATATGTCGTCGTCGGCACTTATTAGTTCGACCTCTCCGATCAGAATTCGCCTTCCGAACAAATCCACAAAATCAAGGACGTACTCTTTACCGTCTTCAGGCTTCACAATAAATTCACCGCTGGTCCCATCTTCATCAGACGTCCTGTATTCAAATATTGAACCCTCAGAATCACTACCCTGGGATTCTTCCTCCGAATCAGACCTATCATCACCGGTTTCTTCATCCGCCTCAGAACTCTTTGAGTCCTCATCACTAGATTGCTCCTTATCTGTGTCGGTCCTTGACTCATCTCCGCTATTCAGGCTCGAATAAAAATAGACAATTCCTGCACAGGCAAGAGAAATTGTGAAAAATAATGCCAAAAGGATTAAAGGAACAATGAGTTTCCTATTGAAAGGACACGACCTGGTTTCCTCTTTGGGATCTTTAAGAGGTTTACTAGAAGATTTCTTTTCGGTTTTGCTCGGCATAGGATTTTTCACTATAAAAGCTTAACTGTACTTATTTATACAAGAAAAATGATGGAGTGTATAGGTTCGAAAGTGAGTATGCCTAAAAGGATTAAAAGGAAATATATTCTTTCCAGTCCTTATTCCTCTCCATTTCTTCCGATATTAGCTTTCTGAATACATCGACGATTGCGGTGTTGTAGTGGTCTGCATACCATTCGACAAATTCGTTTTCCATAGGGTCAAGGCGAACGGGATGAGTTCGTTTGATCATTTTCTTTACTCTGGAAATGAATCTCTTGACTATTTGCTCAAGTATTTCGTGGTTGTATTCTATGTAGAGAAATTTCGTAGAGGATTTCTGAAAGGCTTCAAGGACTACTGAGCTTTTGCGGTCACGTCCTTCTTTATAGAGAGCAAGGACTGGTTTACCGAGGGATTGAGCTCGGCCAAGGATAAAGGCGAGTCCGTCAGAGTACATAGAGAGTTCGATTATTATGACATCGTTGTGACGGAGAATTTTGTCGATTCTCTTTACGGTTTGGTCAGGATACTTTTTGTTGTTGTCAGCACGTAAACCGGCTCAAATCCCTATATAGTAAACCTAATCAACATCTCTGGACTATATTTATTGACTTATTTATGTTTTATATGTAACATACCAATGATAATATTTTTATCAAAATAATGAATCAGCAGAAGAGAGAAAATCCACAAATAAGGCAAGAAGATACATCGTGGGGCTTTGTTTGCTCAAATGGATGGGCTTCACTTAATTACTACTTCTCCGACAAATCCTTCAAGAAATTGACCGAAATAGAGAAACTTAGGATACTTTCAAAAAGTCTCGAGGCGGTTTCAAAATTGATGCTAGAAAAAGGATACATTAAATTCTTGTCGACATCAGATATTTCTAAGCTTTATGGAAAGAGTAGACAGTATTGGGAAAGATTATTAAAAGAAGGAAGACTACCGTACCAACAAACATCTGCCGGAAAAATTACTCTCAACCTATGGGTTGAAGGATTTCTCGAGGGCAACAAAAATTACACGAGCAAAATGAATTGGGCAAGGAGTCTTATTATCAAAAAACACAAACTAACTAACAAGGACTCAGGTTTCGTTATGTGTCCTAATTGCAACAGAAAATCACTGGGGTATAACTATAACAGAGGAACACATATAAACGCTTCCTGCACAAGGTGCAGGTTTAGAATTGACACCCAAGAATAATTATCTACCTTCTTTTTAGTCACATGCCAACCCCAAAAGAAGAAAACAAAATAATATCTAGAGATTTAAGGTTTAGCATAATATTAGACACATGTTGCCTTGCATTCACAAAAGGTACAACGATCAAGGAAAAGGCGGAAAACGTAAAAAACAAATTTCTAAAGAAAAAAAATCTAGAAATCGAATTTTGCATACCTGAGGTTGTAAAAATAGAGCTACAAAAATTTTTCTGGAATCAGGTATTAGAGACCTATAAAAAATATGACGATTCAGCAACAAAACTTAAAAACCTTCTTGACAAAACCTTCTCAGCTAAATCCAAGCCCAATAAGAAAGAAGTCCTAGAGATAGTGGTAAAGACCCTTAATCTTTTGGATTTTAGAATCCTCATAAATCGAGACAAAATAGAACCAGATTGTCTCCTCGATGAGGCATGCTGGAAAAAACCACCCTTTAACGTCCCTTCAGAAAAAAATAGTAGAACAATTGGTATCGAAGACTATTTCATATTTAAAACTATCGAGTACGAAGCTACAGCGAACAAGGACGATAATAAGGAGCTCATATTTGTCACAGCGGACAACATCTTCAAAGAAGCAATAGAGACTAACATTAAAGATATAACCGTTGAAACTTCTATCGATGAAGCAGCCTCATTTGTTAATGTTAGACATAAGAATAATTCCAAACTGTTTGCAAAAACAATTATTAACAATGCAGACAAACAAATTGACAGAATTCTAGAAAACCCCAAGAACGAAATTGCCATTGAGCTCCTCACACAGATACGCAAATATTTTGACGGCCCTAATATCTCCGGTCTTGGCTTATCTGCAGCCTATTCTTCTTGGCATCCCGTTACAGGAGAATATAATTTTTACAAATCTGATCCGATAATTAAACAAATTGAAGACGAAAACAAATACATCTGGAAGTCGGTTTTCAGATGCTCCCAAGAGCTTGAAGCAACATCTCGACCTAAAACTGGAGGATATGGTTATATTGAAGACCCGCAACCATTCACACCTCGAGTAAAATACCAAGTAGATTTACCAGTTTTTTGGAAGTCAACTATCGACAAAAAAGGAAACTTATATAATGTTAAACTTTTAAAAACAGGTAAACCAGAAATCATATCAAAATATATATGGCCTCAAGACGAAATGGATAAAAGTTTCCCAGACACGGATTCTACAGCATCCGGACAACCTCTTGAAGAGATTCCAAAACTAAATCTGTCCACGCACCTTAGGAATTGAGAATTGTACACAAAGTATCGAAACAGGAATAAATAGAAATACAACAAAGATAAAAAAAGATATTTTTACATTCAAAACCCAAAACGATAATAACAAATACTACATTTACAAAAGAAACAGCAACTATGCTATTTTCTTAGGTGAAATTCTTGGGCTCAATTTCAAGGGAGAAGTTACTCAACATTCTGATAATGACAAGTACATAATTCCAAGTGGCCCTATATCACCGAAGGAGGGCCGTCGATTAAATATCAGCTCTTCTACGCAGCTGTTTGGCAGCGTAATACCTCCTATACATGCAACAAAGAGCATCGTTCACCCAACAGTTCCTTATCCAAAGTACGTTCCAAACAGCTATACTCCAAAACTAGCTTTTTTCCTCATGCGTAACAAATTGATTCCCCCAGGATTCACTATTTTTTCTAAAGAGGACTACTGGCAAGCAATTAATGTTTTCTTAAAAAGAGATCTCGTACCCCGCATGAAGTTTCCTTTCAAATCTGGACTTTCAGAACAAAGGCTTATTTACTGCAAACAAGAAGCTTTCAACCTTTCAAAGTGTATCAATTGGGATAGAATATCCAGAGTTGGATTAGTCTTGGAAGCTAATGTAATAAACACTGTTAAAAGCTCGAATCCTAAGTCATACACAACAGCAACTATAGAGCTAGACAGATATAAATACAGCTATATAGGAGAACAAATCATAAAAGAAGAGAAAATACCAGGAGTAGAATATCTTACAAAATTCAGAATAGTAAAAGGACAGGTGAAAAAATTATACTCTCTTGTATCCAATGACCTTAAACCACTTGTAGACAAAACTATGCTAGTACATCATGCCTTCCGTCTTCTACCACACTTTATATGTTCAAGATTTAATTTTAACTTTATCTATGGTCAGATCGAAACTTGGTCTAAAAAAGGATCTAGTAGACACTCAACAGATATTTATTTTACAGAGCAAACATTTCGACCAGGCAGAGCAACAGGAGGAGTCCTACTTTCAGTTAAGGAATTTCTTCTTAATCCTGGCATAAGGTATATTTCAGCTGAATCATCCACGCATTTCGGCAAAAAATACCCCAAGCAATATCGTTACAATTCGAAAATATTCTTCGATGGTATCGATCCCTATTATGGTCCAACACAATGCTGGGCTATTTTAAACTCTATAAAATATCTATCACAATAAAACTAGTTAGTAATACCTCTTGAAAAACCAAGAGCGTTCACCCCATTTCCCACCTAGCCAACTCATCACCCCCTTCCCCTTACCCAGAATTTCATAACCCACTATTAAATTCCATTATTATTTTGGCCCAAAGAAGATATAAGGGGATATTCACAACAAACAGTATTTCAAGAATTAGCAAGTTCATAATCACAGTACAAATACTACCCTACGGAATAAAAAATTCTACTCCCCGCAAAAGCCGATCATCCTATTCAATATTTGCACTTGTGCCACAGTAAACCTGCCACAGGCAATACCCTCTTTCACACTTCGTATGATATCACCGCGAAGAGCACTCGAGTCGCTTGCTATCCATCTCATACATACGGCTGTAACCCTCTGCATTATCGGGGCTACCGCGTCACCTAAATGATCTATTTCAAGCTTACCAGCAGCCAACATCCCTAGAACCACTCTCGCTTTCCTCGCATGAGGAAGACCATATCCATCCGGATATGGCTCGGCATTACCCAAAATCGTATCGGTTACAACATAAGCAATGTCTGGACTGACGAATTTCCCGGTCGCAAGTGCCCTTGCCGCTGATATTATCCAAGTAGCCTTATCCTCTGAATCAAACCTGTTCTCTGGATCATCTATAACACAAAAAGCCACATAACCCGCGCTCGACAGAAGTTCTTGACCGTATCTTAATGCTTCAGGTTTAAGCGCCCCTGAGAGAGCAAACTTGAAAATTTCCCCAGAAAGTTTTGTTGAGCGCTCATCAACAGGACTCATCGCTACTTTTGCAAGTGCGTTTATTGCTGCTGCCGGATGAACCTCTTTAAGGTCGCCAGCTTCAATTCCCTCCCTAACAGTCGCAATATAATACGGTGACATCGAATCACAGGCCGTAATACCAGTCACTGCATCCGCAGTAGAAAGGGTACTTAAATCAATTTTGGGATTCTCTGACATAGCAACTTAATACTAATCTTAAGCTCCGGGAGACCTATAAACATCAATCAGCTCCCTTATTCTCTCTTCCTGTCTCTGATTAAACACTTTTTCTCCAAGTCCCATCTCTAAATCATTAATATGATTCCCTCGATTGTAACTATCCGCCTTAATCCATGCAGCATATGTATCTATGACACCAGTCATAATGATATCACGCATATTGTCAGAACAACTAAGTTTATGTTTACCACAGCAAAGTTCCGCTACTAAATAACTTGCAATAATTGAAAATGGCATCCCACCTCTTGAACGTGAAGCTGTCAACAAAGCGTCGGCAAGAACATATAAAGTTTCCTCACTTGTATATCTCTGCTCCTTTATTGCATCAACAGAAACTGAAGCAGCACGAGCCCTGACGTCCGGATCACCTAAGGTATCTATAACAAGGGAAGAAGCAAGATATACCGAACGATCGAGCAGATGCTCACTGAAGGTTTCCGCCTCTTCAGGCATATCACCGCCAAGAAAATCCAAAAAAAGATTCCTTGCTGTTACCGTAGTCGGATTATAAACATCAAGATTAGCAACGCTAAAAAGAGCTTTCGCAATAGGCTCGGGTTCTATGTCCTGCATATCTCCAGTCTCAATGCCATCTCTTACAGAAGAAACATACCTCGGTCCATCATTACCGCAGGCTTTAATACCGTTTTCAACCTCCTGAGTTGTAAATTGATCAAGAGAAAAAGGTTTTTCGTCATACATAATACAAAAAGGTTAAATAATTTATACTATAAGTGCTATTGTAACGCAAAAGATATTACTAAACAACCCATAGTCATCATCATGTTAACTTCGAAACAATGCTATAATTTTCCCAATCTGGAGATTAAATAAAATATCCAACCCCAAATTTCATGTCCAAAAGAACTGACCTGCCCCAGATAGCTTCCTACATACTTCTCGAAAAAGATAACAAAATTCTCCTTATCAGACGCTACAATACCGGCTGGCACGACGGCGACTTCACCCTACCCGCCGGCCACGTAAAGTCGGGCGAATCTGCTTTACAAACCTCTATCCGGGAAGCTAAAGAAGAAATTGGAGTCACAATAATACCAGAAGACACGGAGCTGGCTCATATAATTCACCGCAATAAAGAACCCGACAATCCCGAATATATTGATTTCTATTTTAAAGTAAAAAACTGGGATGGCGAGATTAAACTCGGAGAATCCTGCGATAAATGCGACTGGTTTGAACTGCAGAAGCTGCCTGAAAACATTATCCCGGTTGTAAAAACGGTTTTACTGAGAATAAAAGAAGGTATTAAGTACTCGGAGGACGGGTGGAGATAGCCAGAAGTGACGTTAGTTCGAATCGGTTAGCAGGTAAGCGGACCGGCCAAAGTGTAGTAGAAGAGTTTTCAGAATGAGGGTTGGCGGCCCTTATTAGGTTTTTCTCTGTGACTCAGTGTGGTGGAGCCCGAAATTCGGGCTTCCTGTAGACCTTCACGGGATACGGGCTCTCAACCCATCCCTCTTCCAGGTGCATATACAGCACAGGAATTTCTTCACCATCATCGAGATATTTTACAACTATCGGGTCTCCCCAATACGTTGTGCAGTACTCATCTCCTTGAGGCCCTTCCTCGGCCAACAGAATCGTAATTTCCTGGCCTTCCCCGATATTGACGACAATTTCATCGCCGATATCGGGATAAAACCCCGCGTCCGACTCGAAGCGGCCCACCAGTCTCTTTGACGAAAACTGGCCCGTAAAAGCCATGTAGGGGACCATAACTAGCGCAACGAAAGCCAAAACAGCCAACACTGCCCAGAAAATTCTTGTCCTAGACCTTCCGGAGGGATTCCTCGAAAAAATATTGAACCCTCCCCAACCTTTTCCTCTCGGCATTTCTTTGCCTCCTTTTTTCTATTTTTTGCCAATAAATAACCGGAAGCAGGCTTCAACCAAAGCCTCCTCCCGGCTATCTATTCAGGAAAACTACTACACTTTGACTTTTAAAGATCTGCATCAATTAAGATCTCAGGTTTCTGAGATACTTCAGATGCATGACTTGATAATTATACTATGGGGCCAATTTAAGATTCAATCATAAAAAGCAGACCGCTTCTTCTATACCACATCAACGATAATAAGCCACAGGCATATCCTCCGTGACATCTTCTACTCTTAAACCAAATCTGTCCGCAGTATCCTTTGCTCTTCTTAACTTCTTACTCGTTCTCTTTCTTGTTCCTTTTTTTCCTCCACCATTTCCGCCATTGCCACCTCTTCTCTGAACTCCCTGCAGCCATTCCCGCTCCATCTCTAATTCCATAGCTTCATCCGTTCTACCGAAATCCAAAGCACAAAGCATATCCAACCTTCTGTCTATAGTCCTTAAGTCAACAACGTCCATTGATAAACGCTCATTCTGTGAATTGCACAATATATCAATTAACAACGTATCATCCTTAGCTTTTCTAAAACTTTTATCCCCTATTAAAGCAACTACAAATCTTCTTACTGGCGCTTTCCCATATTTCTTGTTTAATTCTCTTAATGGAAGGAAAAGAGGATGCATTTTGAGAGTGTCAAGACCTGACTCCATCGTCCTACTTATTACCTCAGTTTGCTTGCCTTCTATCGCGTCCACCAGTTCTCCGACATTACGGGCAGATAAAATAGCAGCTCTTACCGTATCATCTGACAAAAGAGAGACCAGAGAATCTTTCCACGCTGACAGTCTTTCTTCAAGCACTTCATCATCTATAACCTCGAGCTTTCTAGTTACTTTGCCAGATCCTCTAAGATCGTCTCGAACTTTTACTGCAGTAGAGATCATTTCCCTAAGATCTTCTCCTTCAATACCTGGTTTCCAGGCAGCAAGTTGAGCTTTGACACAATGGGAATCTACAGCTTCATCTAAATCTTTAATACTTTCCCCGGCTTGATGAACCAACTCAAACAATGAATCCTCGACTGTATCCGAACTAAAATCTTCAGCAGGACTTGCACCGGTATTGATACTAAGATCTACTACCGTAAGTCCTTCATTAGAAAAACCACACAAGGTCATCCACGCAGAATTCGCTTTATCAAGCGCCGCAGACAACTCTTCACCAATGGATTGACGCAGCTCAGCTACTCCTACCTGACCCGAAACTATTCTGCCCTGAACCTCATTATTCATTGAAAGTAAGACAGCCCCCAGGTCAGCGACATATCTCGGAGCCCAACCGGGAAACAGCGGGGAGAATGTATCTAGAACTTGCTGCTTCGCTTCCCCAACAAGGTTAGGAAAAGCCGAAATTCCAACACCATCAGAACCATGTAATAGATCTGTAACATCTCGTGCCAATGAAATTGCGGACGAAAAATCAGATAAACGATCAGCAACTTCAGACAGCGCCGAAATCGCTCCCTCGAGTTTAGGAAGTCCAGCAGGAGATTGTTCTCGAATATAATCTCTAGTCTCAGGGATATAGCCAAAATCAGTATTTGCGCCTCCCGCTCTTAGTACTTCTACTGGAAGATACCCATACCAATAATCCTCCCAGATACTCTGCTGAAGCTCGGTCTCTAGTCTTACGCCGCCAGCAAGATATTTACCCACCATTTCTCTCGCAAAATCACCGCGTTGGTGCGCAGTCTCTAAATTACTGCTAGACCAATCACTCGTATGTCTTACAATAGAGACTAAAACACGCCTGTAGACATCACCTGCAATAGAAAGTATCTCATCATCACTGGCTTTCCTAGCCAAGACATTCTGAGAAATCGCAAGTACAGAATCATAACTCGCAAACTCATCACGAACAGTTGAAAGAGGTACTATATTTCCATCTCCGCCAAAGAGAGCATGCATTACTTCATAGTGCAACTCACTCCGAGGAGCAAGATAGGGAATCAAAATATCATCGTCACAAAAATACATCATATCGATGTAGGCTTTAAGACCTGCAATCTTTTCCTCATCGATCTCATCAGGGACCTCAATACCTACAACTCCACAAACATCAGTAAATAATTGTAAACATAGTTCCACTGGATAACCAGTCATTGCACTTCCTAATTCAAAAAATTTTTCCCTTGATACATCAGCCGCTTTAGCCGCTGGTCCGGCTTGCTGTACCAAATAATCATAAAACGTTCCTTTAAAAATTCTCGCTGCAGTGCTGTTTACCTCCTGAACTCTCCACAACGCTTCATCTCGATCCATCGACTCAAGATCCAAAGGAATAATATCAGACATCAAAAGAGGATATGTGCCGTCAAACCGGAATTCCCGATGTTCTTCGACTTGCTCTTTATATCCAATCGCAAACTTTGTGAGAAAATATCTCCGTAAAGCCTCAACCAGAAGCTTAGCAGTCTTACTATCCGTCTCGGGAAGCGGAGCCCAGGGATTCAGAAGATCTCTATCATACCTTACTTCACTCAAATTAAAGATTTCTCCAAAGAAATCCTCAGAGGAAAGTACTTCAGCCTTTCTTGAATCTTTTCTAATAGAAAAGGGCTCAGTTAGCCTTCCGGCTACATCAGTAACAATCTCTCGCAGCGCCGATGCGGGTCCAGCCCCAAACCATCTATCCGGAATATCCCCATAAGACTGGACTTCGGCATCATATTCCTGAGACGACATAAATACATTCGGATCCAGCACATTATCTTCAATCATTAAATATAAGATCTCTATTAGTCTTGTCCTGTCCTCCTCAGGCCAGTCAGCGTATGCGGTAAGATCATGAAGGAAAATAGATATTACTGCAGCCCTGGGATCACGAAGGCTTTCAGGCCATTCTTGGGAATCCGGAGTATCGTGACATTTATCAACCAACATTAATGCTTCTTCCAACGTTAGAGCTTCAGAATCGACATTCCACATTTCTTCGGCTAAGATTAAAACCAAGGATCTGAAAGAGGATACCTGCTCAAGTGAAGTATCAGTATCTCCGCCATAAAATTTTTTAATTGCAACATTTATCAAACCTCTAACAAGATCCTCATTAAGGTGCTCCAACAGAAAAGCCGCGTCAAGAGAAAGAGAAGCAGCCCTAATCATTTCCAGATCTGGCTCGCCTTGGAATAAAAGCTGCAACGCATTCCTTGCTACAGTTCCAATAATATCTGTATATTGGCCGAAACCCTGAGCTTCTTGAACAAAAAGCATTGCCTCATCAGCATCAGCACACATAGCCGCAAGCCAGAAAAATTTTAATGAAGTGACAGAGACCAGGCCTACATGAGTTCCTTTTTTGACGTCGGAAATGAGATCAAGATATCTGAACCTCTCCGGATTCTCAGCTCTGGCACTTTCCAATATTGATACCGACGGATATTGGAAAACCGGCTCAATTTCACCCATAACTAAACCCTGAAAAGCTTTAACACGCTGGTATTTACTTGTTTCCCCATCCACATCACAAAGTCTATCGATCAATACCTCCGCCTCAGGATTTACTGCTACAAATTTACGTGCCTGACTATTAGATAGTCCGCCGCCTCCATTCGAAGAGATACCCTTCAATTTTGCTATAAGGTCGTGTTCTCTCCAAGAAAGAACGTGAGTTCTTACTATCGACAAGTAAAAAGCTTTATCCTCACCGGAAAAGAGTCGCATCATTCCTGAAATGGACAGGTCCCGACCGTCCTCGACTAAATCTGGGCCCACTTCTAAAGCTGACTCAAGCTCTGTTCTTATAGCCAAAAGGAAACAACATTGAGGTTTTATCCTCTCATATTCATCGGCGGTACAGCCCTCTATAAAATCAGGGGTTTCAAGCCAGGCTTGAGCTTGCTCGAGCTTTTCTGCAATATACTCACATTGAGCATCGATAACCTCAGGACTTTCTTGATTTTCCGGATTAAGCAAAACCAGAGCTTCTGAAACATCCCGAACAGATGTTCCCAGCGCCTCTAATTCGCCTTCGCTTGCTTTAGCCATAGATCACAATAATAGATTTACCTCTAGAAGCGTATTATACTATAGGTTGAGAATGTTGTGCCATAGGTGCCAATTCTAATTCCTCCCAGTATTAACAGCGATCTTCCTTGACCCATCAACCACTCTATAAAACCTGGTCAATCTTTTCCTCTGATCCTCATCAAAAACTCCATTTTGAATACCCCGCAAAACAGCATCAACAAAGGAATCACGCACTCGACCTCTATCTCTCCTAATCCAGGTAATACATGTCCCTAGAACTAAATCCAGAATTTCTTTTCTCGTACCCGGAGAAACCTCCTTAAGAAATTTCCCAGTCCTACCTTCAGAAAGAAACAGAATACTGTTCCTTGCTGCCAGAGTAAATCCTGAACCACTTATTACAAGAGCCTGCCTGGCAACGGAAGCAATTAGAGCAACAACATCTTCTTCATTTCTGAAAAGCCCTTTATCAAAAGACCCCATAGTCATAAGCAGCCACTGAGTTTTATGCATATTACCATACTCATCATCAGATCCTTCAAGCATGTTTAAAGCTACTACACATGCGTAATTCTCAACCTGATCACGATACTTTTCCAGTCCTTCGGGGAAATCTCCCTGCATAAATCCAGCAAAAAAACCTCTAGCTGCAGCGGTTGTACTATTATCATCCGGAATTACTGCTACTTTCGCGAGTGCATCTAGCACCCGGTCAGGATTAATTTCATTAATTTCATGAAGATTGCCAGCTTCCAATCCCTCCCTGACAACATGAACCATCTCGTATGCTCTCTCGTCCCTTCGAGCTATGCCTATCTCGATAGTCTCGGTTGCAAGGGTGTCCAATGTTAGTGATTGTTCTGCTGACATAAAATTTTTCTTAAAAAATTACTAAATTAATACCTTTATCTAGTAGGCCACGACCTCACGATCCGGCCGTCCTCTCTGTTTAAAGGCAATTTCCCGTGAATTACTGGCAATTCCCATGGCTCTAAGTAATCTTTTCCGCTGACTTCTAGTAAATACACCCCCATTTTTAAGTCCTTCTCCTACCGAAGAGACAAACCTTTCCCTAGTTAGACCATCCTCTCTGTTTATCCAATAAATACATGTTGCTATAACAATATTCATAGCCGCTTCTTGAGCACGCACTGTAAAGCCACCCAAAGGATCTCGTAGAGTGCCTTCTACCAACTGCCTGACATAGAGCTCTGCCGCCCGTGTAACACCTAAATCGTCTTCCTTAAGGGCCTGAATCGCAATTGCATTGACAAGCTCAACGCCATTCCCTCTTGTATATAACGCCCTTCATATAATGCGTTAGCCACACACTCGACCCACTCTACACGCTCTTCATCTGCATACCTGTCCTGCCCTATAATATTGGCAGCTACAGCCTTTGAAAAATCAGCAAGATAGTCACCGTATCTAAGAGCTTCCGAAGGTAATTCACCTCCTACATATTCATGGAAAAGCGCACGTGCAGCCTTAGTAGTCGGATTATGGTCCGCAATTACAGCAAGATTTGCAAGAGTAGCAATGGCTAAACCTGGATCCATACACTCAAGATCTCCTGCATTAATACCAGAAATAACAGCCTCTACAATCTCAAGAGATGACTCATCCCGCGCTTCCATCTCAAAGATAACACCACGAATATCATTACGACTTAAAACTGACTCCCCTGCTGCCATAAAAATCTAAATAAGATAATTTATTAGTGCTTATTATAGACGAAATTGGAGGTCAACTCAATCCCATAGTGTGAGAAAATTTATTAACCACGTATAATCTCCGTCACATCTACACAACACTATTTATTATTCAACCCCAAAAATGTATAATTATATAGGATTTCATTGATTTACATATGTCAATGAAGTTTTTCTTTTAATAGACCATTTCATGCATTTAGACAAGTTTTGTCTAGACGCTGAAGGTTCCTTAACAATCAAAGGGCATCCTTTTTGATTAAGCCGATGGCCGGCAAGATTGCACGAAACTCCGGATAGCTTGGTGCAGTGCTGCTGGTCATCCTTACTCAAACAAGGAGGTGATGAAAAAAAGAAAAGAGAGTGAGGAAGATCAAATACTGATAGGGGGCGGGAAAATGACTAGCTGGAGATTAAAAATAGTAGTTTTCGTTTTTCTCTTATTCGTACCGATATTGGCCTGCGCGCCGATACCGGGATTTAGGTCTACGGATATTCCACTGCCAGAGGAGACCCAGACTCCAAAGTCAGAACACATCTGGGTCTGGGTTGCAAACTCGGACTACTGGATCGAGCTTGAGATTACAAGCTACGATCCGTTCACGGTCAAATCTGTCGACCCACTCGAAGATGATATTGAGATTCAAGAAGTTACAGGTAACTCCTGGAAAGTGTGTTTAATAGGTGTCAAAGAAACACCTCTATTCACAGCAACAATAAGCGACAACGTACTAATCCTACAGGCGTCAGGTGAAAACTTAATAGTTTATTACTCTCCCATGGACGATCTAGCAGAAACAGGACAGAGGGATACTTCATGAAAACTCTTGATTTTTCCCGATCACTCACATCACCAGCCCTTTGACCTGTTCTACTTTTCAACAACCAAACTGTTATCCAGATATCTCAAGATTTTCTTTATAATCTCATACTGCGGCCTCAATTCATCCTTACAGAAGTCAAACGTTAATGCGTTCCATTTTTCCTCTAGCTTTTCTCTTAGCAGTCCCGCCAACTTTTTTTCCGGAATATCCGAAAGATTTCTGAAGGCATAGATAAACCCTTCTACTGATGCAAATTTATAGCAGTCAGCATTACAGCAAATCTCTGACTCGATTGAATAAAACTTTTTTACACCATGATGTTCAAGAATGCAGTGCCTGATATTTTCCTTCGCCTCTTCACCGACATCACTCTGCGCCATGAGTTCATTAGCCTTTTCCAAGGACATTTTAACGTGATCCTCAAGCCTTCCTTGTTCAAGAGCTTCTCCTATCATACAATCCATTAGACATATTCCAGCTCTGACAATATTTGTATTTACTAATTGCCCTTTTGACTCCAACTCTTTAGCAAGTTTCAACGCGGCTCCCATAGGTAAATCGATATGCTGTCTAGGAGGAGGTCCCACTCGGGCACATTCAGTATAGGCAAAGTCTTTTGCTACTTCAAGAAAGTTTTTCATCATAGAGTTAATACCAAAGTTATAGATGCCAACATTATATCAACAGAATGTTTACGATAAAACAATATGCTAAAATCACAAAATAAAGTTAAAAATTTAAAAAACCATGCAACTAATTCTAATCCGACACTCCAAAACAAACGTCGACCCCAAGACTCCCATCTGTCAGTGGGGTCTTTCAGAAGAAGGAATTTCACTAGCACAAAAACTAAGTAACGAGCCAGAAGTACAATCACTCGATGTCATATACAGCAGCCTCCAAACCAAGGCCCTCGAGACCGCTCTGATTCTAGCCAAGCCCAATGCAATCCCCATCAAAACAGATGACAATTTAACCGAAGTCACATCTTTTACAAAAGAGCATTTCGGCTATAAATACACGCAAAACGTGAGCGACTTCTACTCAGGAAAAGTTCTTCGACTTGCTAACGGTGAATCTGCTGACGAAGGCCTTAAAAGATTTAATGAAGCTATCGAAATGATCGAAAAAGTTGAAACTGCTGCCGGAATATTTAAAGCGGGAATCGTAAGCCATGGAAATATTCTGTCTTTCTACACCGCCCAGTTCTCAGATCTAACCCCCATCCAAATCGAACAGAGAATCCAAATGCCTGATTACGCAATTCTCGATACAAGATCACAGAAAATAACTAAAATGTTTGGCTCAGACAAATGATAAAAGTGGTTTGCCTTGATCTCGATGGAGTGCTTTTTGAGAAAGTTCATGAGAACCTAATACAGAATCTCTCCCAAAAGTTTAATATCGAAGAGGAAGAGCTTAAAGATATCCTCTTCGTAAAAGCAGCGGAAGAAGGCGGATACAACGAGCTCAAAAAGGGCACCATTGAACCAAGCCAATACTGGAACTGGCTATTTGCAGAACTTGGAACCGATGCCGACTTCACAAAAGAGGACTACATCAACGAGTTACACAAAGGCTATCACATAAATCCTAAGGCAATTGAACTAATAAACATACTCAGGTCTAATGGAATCAGAACAGCCTTATGCAGCAATAACTATAAAGATAACATCGAGGCCCTCGAAAAAAAGTTCAGTTTGAGCAATTATTTCGATGTTATAGCCTTTTCATACGAGATAGGGGCTTTGAAACCAGACAAGAAGATTTTTGAAGAGTTAGTTTCGAGAGCAAAAGTAAAACCTGAAGAAATCGTATACTCCGATGATAATGAGGCAAAACTGGCCGGTGCTAAAGAAATCGGAATAAAAACGTTTGTATTCAAGAATTTCGAGCAATTCAAAAAAGAACTTAGTAACCTCGGCGTAGAAACCTAGATACTAACGCCTATACTTTCAAGATAAACCCTTCGCATTACAGCATACCTTGCTTTATCCATCCGTTCCGCCTCTATTCTTTGCAAATACAAGTGATTATCCAAACATGCTCTCGCAATAATTCTGGACCAAGAGTCGACCCTTTCATCGCGCATCATCTTTCCCAGCAGCACAGGAAGACACGCAGAAGTAGACGTACATGACCCTGAAAGAAATTCCACTGAAGTTACAAGACCGTTGGTAATAATTAATACAACAGGAACAATGGGTGCTTTCTCCCGTTCAAAGTTATACAAAACTCCCACAGGAATATAGTCGACGTAGAAATCCTCCATGAGAACATCAACAGGAGGACCCACCGGCCTCGGTACTTGAACTATACAGCTGTCCGGCATTACCACTAATTCCTCCATAAAGCCCTGACATGCAAGAATCGTAGAAGATCTCATCTGAATAAGTTTTTCACTCAAGGCTCTCATCTTGGGTCTCTCAATCTTTTCCGTAACTGTCCAACTTTGAAAATCTTCCTCTCCAGCCCGCCGTAAAAGAAATGGAGAAAAATAAGGAGCACCAATTAAATATTCTTCAATAGAATCTCTACCTGCATACCTTCTCACAACAAGAGGCGAGCAGGTAACAACTTGTCTCTGTTCCCGACCTAGAGCTCCCTCCGGTCTACTACAGTCATAAATAATCTCCTGACAAACATGTTCACACAGACCATCCGACAAAGCAAAGCTAACAGAAGTATCCGGATTCAACGTATCTTCTACAGCGAAAATATGAGGCCTTTCACTCTCAAGAAGCCTTTCAAAGGTACCCACGGGGAGATAGGCATAATCTTCACCTGAAGGGACATCTTCTTTTCCACGAAAATCTGCTGACAATCTGGTTAGACTTAATAATATGATTCGGGGCGTTATTTAGAAGATTATAGGATATTTAAAAGAAAGAGGAAAGAGTTCATATATTTATCAACCTTAACATACTAAGACGCTACATTTGTCGGATTTCCGCTAGCATAACTCTCCAAATTGCTTACAAAGATCTCTCTCTTTGCCTCACCCGCCTCGTCAGAGATATATCCAATTGGTGGATAAATAATGCAATTCTCATATTTTGATAGTCTCTTTAGATCTTCCTCCTCCATCTCATCAGAGTGATCGAGAATAAAAGTAATGTCACCCTTTTCCAGCCGACCGATTAGTGCTTCAAGGTCAACAAGTTCCATAGGAGCAGTATTAACAATGACAGCTCCATCCTTAATCTTTTCTATTCTGTCAGCATTCAGAAAGTTCTCAGTTTCATCGTTAAGAGCCAGATGCAATGAAATAAAATCACACGAAGCTAACAAATCATCCACCTCAGAATACTCTACACTTTTATTCTCGATATCCTTTTGATTCCTGGACCAGTATTTAACATTTGCTCCAAACCCTGCGGCGATTTTTGCAACCCTCTGACCTATTCTACCAAGACCAACCACTCCGAAGTTTTTATCCTTAATCTCAGTAGCAGAAAAACCATCCTCAGAATAATTACCCTCTCTAGCCTGTACCTTAGCTCTCTCTAAATCCCTGATATATTCCAATATAACTGCAAAAACGAGCTCCGCAACCGACTCGGTGCTGTATCCGGGAACATTGCAAACAGTAATACCTTTTTCTTTAGCATATTCAATATCAATCTTTCCATAACCCGTCGCAAAAACTCCAATATACTTTAGATTTGGAGCAGCACCCATCATATCTCTATCGACTGGATTAAATTTCACAAACAGAGCATCAGTATCTTTCAAATGCTCTTTTAGTTCAGGTGAATCCGCAGACAGGAAAACCTTACTCTCCGCTACTTCATAGATACGATTCCAATACTCGTCTGAAAGTTCAGGTTCGGTCATACCGGTAATAACGATTTTTTTGAATTTCATATGTGGTACATGCAAATTTTATTCCTTTAGGATTATAAACCTTTGGATAGATTAAGGAAAATAGAATCTGAATAGTAATACATATTCGCTTAGATACTCACCTTTTTACGAGCACGAAAAAGATCAGACTACATCATGATTTTTTATGTCGTAAATCATGATAGGGTACCAGACGCGGTACTTCCGATTCCGCTATTCCAGAAACAAACCCTGAGGAGGATTCGAAGAAACACCCTGAGTCGCAACCAAATTAAAATCATTCTCCCTTGAAGCCAAAAGGAAAACATTCCCCTCTCGATTTAATTGCTCCAGTGAATCTTTGAACTTCTTCCATGCTAAATAGTCGGCAAGATTTGAGGTGTAAATAATATTTGTACGCATAGAGAAATCCGTCAATGAAGCAACATAGCTCAAAACCTTCTGCTCGAAAAAATCAGAAAACCCAAACCCTATATTTTGTTCATCGGACAATTGCTTAATCTGTGCCCATTTCTCGCGAATAACGGCAAACACCGAAATTACATCTCTTCCTCTCTGTCTACCTACCACTCCTGTATCAGGAACATGTTCAATAGCAAAACTGACGTCAGATGATAAACTTCCAACATCAACCTCGGAAAATAACTTTTTTAATTTCTCTGAAGTCTCCTCATCAATAACCGACTCAACTGCTGTGCCGAAGATCGAAGGTGAGGATATCTTCCCTATGAAATCATCATATCCATCTGATGCACGAATCAAAGCAATAGTGGCTCTACCCAACAGCACTGCATCAGGAAGGATGTCAACAGAAAGAATTGCTTTCGGCAACACATCATCAAAGAGCATTAAGGTCCCCAGTACATTTCCAGCACCGGTACCATACACAAATCCATCTGGATTACAGCCATCAGGAAGAACTTTGCCCGTATCCATATACTCATTTGTTGCCAAAAGTGCAGGAGGTATATCACCTCTTTCTAATACCCTTACTGGAACTTCCCCTGAAGCAAGTAATCCAGAAGAGTAGTGCTCAAAATTCGTACCAATTGAACTGACTCTCAGAGAACCTTCATGATCTGCCATACGGGCTTCATTTGGAAAATCGGAGTCCCCTGTCATAATTTGCATTACCATAGTTTTTATTATTGCACATTTCAGACCCTAAATATATTGGCCTAAGTTTAATCTCCTAGAAAAACCTGAAAGTATGGTTTTCAGAAAGTTTTCGCTGGAGAAATTGTACTTGGAGAATCGCAGGGTGGGACAATTAAGACTAGCACTCAGGGCTTTTTCCACTCACCCATACCAAAATCAGTAGGATAAAGAACATATTCCTCCTTCAAATTTTCACTTGAGACAATTTCTATCAATTTGTCAGCAACCCATTCAGGTGTGAAATACGCTCTACCCTCTTTACTAAGTTTAATCTTCTCCTCAACAGTTAATGGGCCAAGACCGGTCAGAGTACTACCAAGGGTTATCAGAACAACTTTAAGTCCATTATCTTTAAGCTCCTCAGTAAGGCTCAATGATAAGCCTCGAAGAGCAAACTTCGTTGCAACATATACACTACGACCCTTCATACCCATTGTTCCAGCTCCCGATCCAACATTGATAACGATCGGCCTCTCAGATTTTTGAAGACTATCAAGAAATTGCTTAATAAGAATAAAAGGTGCTGTTACATTCACATCAAAAGAATCTTCCCAGTCCTGAATGGTAGCCTCATTGACATCTTTGTATACAGCAACCCCGGCCACGTTGAACAGCATATCAAGAGTTCTGTTCTCACAAGAAATCTTCTTCACTAACTTTTCAACAGCTCCAGGTTCAGTGAAATCACAAATGTAATACTGCCCCCCTTTGTGTTTATCGGCCATTTGCTCAAGTTTACTTTTATTCCTCCCAATAAGAATCAATTCTGCACCAAGCTCGGCAAGTTTTTCAGCGAGGACACTTCCGATTCCACCACTAGCACCTGTTATAAGAATTTTCTTTTGGTTAAAAATATGTGAAGGGCTATTGTTCATAAAGAATGTTAAGGATTTTATTACTTTTATTTTACATAAAATATAGTGTAACCAAAAGCGAACCCGTGTTCGTCCACAAACAGACCAAAATATATAAAGTGCTATAATCCAAATATAACCTTACACACCTAAACCAATGGGCAGAATTCAAATTGTTGATTCAAACGACAAAGTAATTGGTCCAATGAGTAGAGAAGATGCTACTTCTCAAAAAAAGATTAGAAGAATAGTGAGAGTACTATTAATGAATTCAAACGGTCAGTTCCTTCTTCAGAAAAGAAGTGCAACAAAGAACATTTTTCCTTCTGCATATGACCAGACAGTGGGAGGTCATGTTGACGAAGGTGAAGATTATATTGACGCTGCAGTAAGAGAAACCAAAGAAGAAATAGGGCTCAATATTCGAGAACAAGATCTAGATGTAATTGCACACTTCTACTCAGAAGAGGTCTGGAACGACGTGTTCATTCGTATGTTCAATAAACTTTTTTTACTTAAGAGTGAAGCTCTGGATTTAAACTCTGATAAAACAGAAGTCGAGAATCTCGTCTGGTTTTCTAGGGACGAAATTGACGAAATGTTTAATAATGCTATTGAAAAGCTATCGGGTGGTTTCAGAATAGCTTGGATCGAGTACAAAAAGTTTACAGGTGAAGTAAAACTGTAGAAATGGGCCTTGCTATACGATGTCGGAAATTTTTTGAAATGCCATATGGAGATTGTTATACCGGTATTTTATACAGGTACAATTGATCTCGAGACTTCGGTAGTGTAATCCAGAACAGGATATTGGACGTGGGAAAAATAGCTCAAAACTAATTCCCATAAGCAAGATCAACAGCAACATGTGCTAGCACTTCCAATGAATCAACCAATTTTACATCTATATCATTTTGAGAAACCGCTAGAGATAATTCTGTACATCCAACAATGATTATTTCTGCACCTCGGACATTCAAATCACAAACAATCCTCTTCAGGACTTTAGTGTCGTCCTTATTATTTGCCCCTCCCATTACATTTCTAATTACATTCTTGAGTTCAATATTTTGACTTTGTGTTACATTTATTCCGTGTAAACCCAAACTTTCGAGGAACTTTATATAAAGTTTAGTTTCGTAAGTACTAATTCCAGATAAAACACCGACATTACGAGAACCAATCGCTTTCGCTTTCTTACAAACTTCCTCAATAATACTTATTATTGGTATTCCAACTTCATTCCTCATATCATCAATAAACTCATGGACAGAGTTACAAGGAATAACAATAAAATCAGCTCCATCGGACTCAATCTTTTTCACATAGTTCAAAAGTTGTTCTTTCACGATTCTTCTGTCTGTGATGCCTTTCTCTCCAAAACCCTCTAAACCTATCGAATATACTATAGATGGTGGATATTCGTTATCTTGAACTGCACCAGACTTAATCTGAGAAAATTTCACCAAATATCTCATAAACTCTGCTGTAACAACAGGTCCCATTCCTCCAAGAACTCCAATCGTTTTGAGATTCATCTTATCAAGTATTTCAAATAAAGAGGCCTCATCTGAATTATACCAATGTTTAGCAAAGGTACAATTGATTTCGAGACAGCAGTATTGTAAATCGGAACAGGGTATAGGTCGTGGGAAAAAAAGACATCTGCTGCTATAATCAATCTACACAAATCCTAAAATATCAGTACTCTCTAAATATGAAGCTAATATTCGCAAACGTAAGCCACGGATTTGTATATGCTCATGACTTGGAGAAGCATGAAAGTATGGTGTTCAAAAAGTTCTCAATTCCAGGATATGCCGATTATTTTAAAAATCAGAAACCAGATATTCTATGTCTTTCAGAAGCTCTAATAGACAATAAAAAGGGTGATAGCCTATTTGTCAACGAAGTTTCTAAGGCAACGGGATTAAAAAACGTAAAAATTCTACGTTCAGAAGATTCCTGGCTTTATGTAGGGAAGCACTATGGCATGGCAGTACTTTCCAGATATCCAATTGAAGAATATGAAACATTCAAATTGCCCAATCCAAACTTCGAAACCATAAGACCAAACGGAGATCACTGGGTTCTTCATGACAAGTATGCACAATATTTAAGGCTCAACATCAACGGACAGGATTTAAATCTATTCACCCTCCACTACTTTCCAGTTCACCATTTCAAAAAGTCAATACAGAGCAAAGAAATGAAGCCGTACCGCAAAGCTTTATCAGAATATTTCACTTCGAAGGGTTTTGATACCCCAACAGTGATAGTCGGAGATTTTAATGATAAAGGGGCCAAGTTAAAAGATGTTTTTCCTGAACTATTCGAAGGGAACATATTAAAAGAAGCCATCGAAGTCGAGACGACAATCTGTGACGGTACTGACCAACTTGACCACATACTTTATACACACAAGCTAATCAAACTTAAAACCGCAAAAACAGAGAAATTTCTATCTGATCACTATGCATTAATCTCCGAATTTGAATTACCATAGCACAGGAAGTTGTACACCAGTTCCAACCAACCAATACTCACTCTATTTTAGAGCCTTTCACAAAAGCATTCTCCGGAAATGGGCGGTATAGGACTTGAACCTATGGCCTCTGCAGTGTCATTGCAGTGCTCTAGCCAGCTGAGCTAACCGCCCCAAAATGATATCAATCAAAACGAACTGCAAAATTCTAAAAGAGTATTTCCTCCTTGTCAATTGCCAAACATCACTCTACTTCAGAATTTTGTCTACAAGGCCATAATCCATAGCCTCTTTCGCCGACATCCACCTGTTTCTATCGGCATCCTTTTCAATTACACCTTTAGTCTTTCCGGTTCTCTTAGCCAGTATCTCGTACAACCTATTTCTAACTTGTATAGCATGCTTCGCTTCAATATCAATATCAGTTACCTGGCCCTCAATTCCACCGATTGGCTGATGAATCATTGTTTCTGAGTTTGGTAAAACAAATCTCTTTCCTTTTTCTCCACATGCAAGAATTGCGGCCGCCATACTAGCTGCCAAGCCAACATTAATAGTAGAAACATCCGGTTTAATATGGCCCATTGTGTCGATAATGGACATACCAGCCACAACCTCACCTCCAGGACTGTTAATATAGATCTTGATATCCTCTCCAGGATTTTCTTTCTCCAGGAAAAGAAGCTGCGCAACAACAAGATTTGCAACTTTCAGATCAATAGCCGAACCGATAAATATAATCCTGTCTTCAAGAAGTCTTGAGAAAATGTCATAGGCAACTTCACGGCCTTTTCTCTTTTCTACAACTGTTGGAATTAACATACTCATTCGAATTACTATTACAGATTAATGAAATAATTATATCACGAAGTCGCTTTTCCTCAGAAAAAATAACCACAGAAACCTACCATTTTGAGCTGCTTCCGCCTCCACCAAATGAACCCCCTCCGCTACTAAATCCTCCAGAAGATCCACCAGAAGAACTGCTAAACCCGGAGCTAGAAAAACTTCTAGAAGAAAATCCTCCCAGACTCCTTACAAAACCCGTTCCAATGCCTCTTTTCTTTCTAACCTTGTAGTTTTTGGAGAGAATATAGTCGAAAACCAATCCGAGCACTGTTAAAACAGGAGCCAACCCAAAGAAACTCAGGAAACCCCATGCCCCCAATGCTCCCGATAATCCCAGCCAAACCGAAGCTGCTACAGATAGTCCAAAGCCAACGACTCCTCCCATCCACCAGCTTCTCGTTCGACCAAGAAACGCTGACATATATGGCAATACTATAAACAAGAAAACAGCTCCACAGATCATGGCCTGAACACCAAACGATCCTCCATTTTCTTTTTTCAGATCAGCACTGCTATACTCCCCGGTAACAGCCTCCATAATCGCTTCTACTCCTTTTTCAATACCCGTACTGTAGTCTCCTTCTTTAAAGTACGGCTTTACAACATCCTCCTGAATTTCCTGCGTTTCCAGATCGGTAAGTGCTCCCTCAAGTCCGTATCCTACATCAATCCTCATCTCGCGATCATCGATTACAATGGTAAATATAACGCCATTATCATATTCTTCCTGCCCTGCCGCCCATTCCGGGTTTCTATCTGTCAGTGCGGGAATGAATTCGTCGATTAGGAAGTCTTCGGGAAGCTTATTTACCGTAATTACAAGTATTTGAGTCGATTCTTTCTCGTCAAATTGCTCTAATTTAGAATCAAGCTGCTCATCGTTATTAATGACATTAGCAAAGTCATTGACGTATTTGCCTTCAGGGTCTGGAAAATCAATGGGGTCTGCAGCCGATACTTCAGCCACATTTATACCGACTAGAACAACTGTAAATATTAACGATATGGCAAGCGAAGATAGAACTTTCTTAAGCATTCTTTTCGAGAGAGTATTCAATTAATAATTCCATTTATTCTGAATCAGAGTCTTCCAAGCCCTCCGTGCTTGTATCTGTATCCTCAGTTTCTTCTTCATCATCCTGAAGATCAACAGTTGGAGCTATATCTGCTCCTTCTGCAGACTCAAATCTTTCCTTCTCATCAAAGTGAAGGAAAATACTATTGATTAAGCTGTTGGGAAATACCCTAATCTTCTTGTTAAAGTCTGTAACCTCATCGTTATATCTATTTCTTTCAACCGCTATCCTATTCTCAGTACCCTCAAGCTCCACCATAAGATCTCTTACTGTTTCATCACTCTTCAATTCCGGATAGTTCTCCATTATTACAAGAAGACGCCCAAGTGCAGACTCAACTTCGTTGGCGGCTTCAACTTTTTCAGCACTCCCCGACTCTGCACCAGAATACTTTGTCCTGGCGTCAGCAATATCACCAAAGACCTTCTGCTCCTGTTCCATATATCCTTTAACAGAAGCAACAAGATTCGGGATCAAATCAAATCTACGCTGGTATTGAGTCTCAACTTTGGCCCAGGAGTTATCAACATCCTCTTCCATCTGAACCAAATTGTTACTAAGTCCTATAACAGCTGCCGCGATGATTATTCCCGCAACGACAAGGACCCCGAAACATCCAGCAATCGCAATAAGTGTTTTCTTCATAGAAGTCAACTTTTTTTAAAAGTTAAAAAGGCTAGAAAATCCAGCCCAAAGAAATCATTTAAAGCCCAGGAGGCTGGAAAACCAACCTCACAGGACTTCTTAATACTAATTTCAGCTTAGCTCTCTGTGCTCTTCTTTGGTGCTGCAGCTGTCCACTCTTTCTTCTTTGTGAAGAAGTAGACCCAGTCAGCCAAAGGAACAAATAGAACCAGGAGAATCCACATAGTCTTCTTGTCTTCGGGTGCATTTTTTATAACATGCACAAGCATCCAGATTCTGAATGCAAGTAAACCGAGAGAAAGAAGCATTATGCAGCACCAGACCAACCAAAATGCGCCGAATAATCCAGCCGCAGCTTCATCCGATGAGGATGATGTGGTTGAATATTCATAATCCCACTGTGCAAGTGCAGCAGTTGCGCTTGATAGAAATAATGTTGCTCCGGCGATTGCTCCGCCTAGCTTTGTAACTACTTTTCTCATCTAGGAGAAATAATAAATTATTTACCTTTGCCGGTTGAGGTTTCAGATTTTTTATCAATCTTATTTCCCGGGGCAGGTCTCTCGGCAAAGACTTTCGGATCAGCTTCTCGTAAGAAAGAAGCAAATGATTTTCGCTTTAATAATACTCTTTGAATATAACTTTTCCATTGTTCATTGTCAAACAATTCTTCAGATTTCTCACTATCTTTTGATTGGGCTCGAATCATATCAATCTCGGCTTTAAGTTCATCGTCAGTTACCTCGACTTTTCTATCTTTGGAGTACTGAGAAAGAAAAATGTCATTCTGCAGTGCCTCAAGTGAATCTTTTTTCCACTGTTCTTTGAGCTGCTCCATGGTAACCCCGCGGATCTGGCAAAACTGTTCTTCACTCACTTTCATTTGTTTGAGTTGCTCCTGAAAAGATCGTTCTCTTTCCTCGGCTTCAAATTCAACGGCTTTATCGGGAACATCTATCTTAGCTGCCTTTATTGCCGCAGCTAAGATAGCAGAACTATACTGTTGATTTACAATATTCTGCTTCTGAATCTTCATGGCCTCTTTTATTTCCTCTTCAAAATCCTTCTTGGTCTCAGACTTAAATCCTAATTTCTTGGCAGTTTCTTTTACCCACTTATCATCCATGTTCTTTGCCTTACCCTTATGTTCCTGCCACAATTTCTTCATGAATGAATCGATCTCTTTATCTTCTACCTCAGCATTTTCTCTTTTTACATTAAGGCTTTTCAGACTTGGAATTTTGAAACTTGGAATGACAGAAGCCACTGCCTTGAATTTCACCGGCTTCGACGGATCAAGATTTTCTATCTTATACTCCAAAGGAGCGACAGGAAGAATCTCCTCTTTTCTCAGAACCATTACCGCCATACTCGGCATCACCTTTGACAGCGCAGACTCTAACGCCTTTGTTCCATATGCTTTTTCTGTCATCTCCTTGGGTGCTTTTCCCGGTCTAAACCCTTTTGCATTGAAATCCTTGGAGGCGTTTTCCAATTCTGTCTTGTAGGTCTTATCGAGTACGTCTTTCGGAATAGTAATTTCAAGTTCTACTTCAGTAGAAGAAATATCCTTTCGAGAATACTCAGGGGTTTGTTTTTCATCTTTCATAATGAGGTGAGTATACCATAAAATCAAATTACACTACCCACTTTGTCCTGAATAGCTACAACAACTAGTCTTTTCTCTGAAGTCCACAACGGTGTACAAGTAACAAGAGTTATCCTGTAATCACTTGAGTTGTCCAGAACTTCGGAATTGCTTTTCTCCACTATTTTAGTCTCAACAACAGTATATGAAAAATCACCATCGGTCTGAATAATCTCAATTTTATCTCCTACCTTAATCTTGTCCAAATAAAAAAACGTATCTGTACTTGGAGGCAACTTGTCAAACCGATGACCAAATATCACAGTATTTCCCCTTTTACCGGGCTCAGAGGACAGGGGGTAATGCCAGAATCCTTTCAACATGCTTTCCTGAGAAATCCCATCTACAACCTTACCTTCAATGGAGACCGAAGACACTTTCAATACAGTGTTTTTCGCTTCAAGATCTGCCAATGATACTTCCTGTGAATCTGAGATATACTCCATGCTTTCATTTCCATTTCCTAATGTATCATCACCAGCATCAGATTCGATAATTTCACTAACATTATAGTTCGGAGGAGAGAGACGAATCATAAGCAATACACCACTGTGATACCCGAGATTATACGGAGATAACTGCTTTAACTCCAAAAATGACCCTTTATATTCCGAGAGTAAGGGATAACCGATAAATAACACTACAGCGACAGTGAAGCCTGTCAAGATCAAACCTGTAATAATTCTGTATATCACATTGTTGTTTCTACTATCAGTCATAAATGGAAACCTATTTTACAGTTTTCTAACAACATAAACCGAGATTTTGCACGTCATATACTATTTATGTATAATGATATTATATACCATCTAAATTTGACAGCCCATCAATAGATGTCACCAAAAAAAGTTCAACCAGATACACCTTCTAGTGATAACAAAGGTGTTATTACTCTATCCAACCCGACCTCTTCAACAAAGACCAGCAAGTCCGAAAAATCAAGCAAATCTGCTGGTTCTGAATCTCCAGAGAACAAATCCTCTGTCGGAAAAGTCCTCGGAGGCCTTTTTGTTATAGTAGGCCTTGCTCTAGTCGGACTGTTGATCATAATCTTCGTTATATCAAGACTTCCATACAGGAAAGATTCAAGTCTACCGATTCCAACTCTTGAAAAACTTGACGAAGAAACAAGAGAAGATGAAGTAGATATTAAGGGGGAAACTATCCCAGGAGAGACAGTCATGCTTTTCAAGGATGGGGAAATGCTCGACCAAAAGGAGAAAGCTGATAATGACGGCAACTTCGAATTTGAAAAGGTCGAACTTGATGAAGAAGGAGATACTGACTTCGAGGCAGTCACCGTAAGAGGCTCGGTATTTAAAAAGAGAAGCGAGAAGTCGAATAAAGTCACAATGGACGTCGACTGGACCGCCCCATCCAGCAAAGTCTCATTGGATTATGATGAAGAAAGTACTGGCGACAAAGCTACTGTGAAAGGAAAAGCCGAAAAAAACTCATATGTAATTCTTGAAAACGAGGATAATGAATACGAGACCAAAACAGATAAAGACGGTAACTTCGAGTTCAAAGATGTTCAACTTTCCAAAGGTGAGAACACATACGATGTCAGTGTCCGCGACGAAGCTGGTAACGAGGTCCTGTCCTCATCAGAAGTAAAGATCACCTATGAAGCAGGAGACATAAATGGAAACGGAGCCACTGACAGCAAAGAAGATACCGGTAAATCAGAGCAATTACCCGAGTCTGCAGGTAGTCTCGAAGAAGCTTTAACAGAGATACTCGGAAACAGACTCATGTTCATATTAGGAATGCTAGTGGTACTGGCCTTCAGCGCGAGCGGAACAGCAGCTTATATCTACAGCATCAGACAGAAAAAGTAAAACAGAAACTTACTTGTCGGCCTGGGATCCAGAGATCTCAGGTCGATGTACAATAACCATTCTCCCCAGATCACCGGAATATACTTTGAAATTAAAGACCGTTGTAAGTGTATCAGGAGATAAATCCGACTCACTTATTTCAGGAAAAACTTTCGGCGTAAGATCAGTCTTGATCAATATCCACAATTTATCTGTCACCAATCCAGTTACACTGGCATTGCTGGATAAAAATGATCTAATATCTGTTTCTGAGAAAAAAGAATACCATGATCCAGATCTCCCATCTTGCGAATTCGAATCTGTGTGCGGCGGATGGGTATGCATATTGAATAGAAACTGAACAACTACCCTCTTTTTATTCTTAAGTTCACGCAGCGGTACTGTTTTCTTAGAATAAACATTTGCATCGACCTTTACTATTTTCTCGGCATATTGGGATGTGGCAGATACTTGTTTATAGGAGACTTTAATGCTTTGCTTGGGTATATTTACTTTGGAAGCCTCTCCCCTCACACTATGTGTGACGACGACATCGCCATCAGCCCACCACACATTAATAGCTCTTTCATGCTTATCCCCTGAGGTATGCCTATGTATTTCTGTAACCTTTTGCCAAAAGTCTGAAGGAAACGAAATGGCATTAGGAAGGAGATTGTAAGTCTGATAATTTCCACTATCATTCCAATGAACAATCTGTCCTCTAAGAGAATTGAAATGAACAGAAGAAATCTTGTTCGAAGGTCTAAATATGTTAATAATATTATCCCAAAAGTTGCTCATTGAATTATTTTGATATAATCGGCCAAGAATACTTACTCAGTATCCCAAAAATGAAGACAATATTCAAGAAATTATATAGAAACTTGCACTGGATTATAGTTATATTTCTATTCCTTTATACCTTAATCCCGATACTTTCTCCGGTACTATTTCACTTTGGCTACTATAGAAGCGCCTGGTGGATACAGACAATATACCGGTTTCTATGTCATCAAAGACCTGAACGCTCGCTTTTTCTGTTCGGCGAGAAGATCAGCTATTCTTTGAATGAACTCGAAAAACTTGGATACAATACAAAAGTAACCGGTTACCCATTTGTCGGAAACGAATACATCGGTTACAAAATTGCCTTTTGTACAAGAGACACCTTTATTTATGGATTGATGACAATTACCGGATTCATAACCAATCTTTCCAAGAAAAAGATTTCTGTCAAATACTGGGTTGTAATTTTGCTTGTCCTTCCGATGATTCTTGACGGTACAATCCAATTTATTTCTGAATTCTTATACCTGGGGCAGGACACATTTAATCTCACGGTACAGCATCCTTTCTACCTAAGTAATAACCTAAATCGAGCTATAACAGGAGGACTATTTGGTACCGGAATAGGTCTGGTTATTTTTCCCGAGCTTAAAACAGCCACAAGGGAAGACTACTAGCCCAGAGTTTCGTATCCCTGCTTCGCTGAAGCCTAACATCATGATATAATCTTACATAATGTCAAAATCTCAAACCCAAACACTACGAATCGAGATATCTCCAAAGACAATATTCCTAATACTTGGAATTATTGCAGGGATAGCATTTCTTTTGACTATACGAGACGTATTAATCATCTTCTTCTGGTCATTTGTCTTCGGATCAGCAGCAATTCCAATTGTTAAAAGGCTTACAAAGCTTAAAATACCAAGATGGGCTGCAGTAGTTCTTGTATATCTTGGGATATCAATTCTTGCAATAGGCCTTTTTTCCGCCATTTCTGTTCCGTTGGCCAAGGAGGTCGTAAATTTATCCGATAATCTACCAACAATATCCAAGCGAATAGTTGGAATAATTAACAAAATCGGCGAACTAATAGGTTTAAATAAGGACATCATTGAGACTTCATCAATAGACAGTTCTTTCACACCTATCGAAGAGAAAATCTCTGAAGGTCTAAAGGATTTACTATCAGCAAGCGCAGGAGGATTTCCTGGAATAGTAAGACTTCTTGTTTCACTCTTCGGAGGTATGCTAAACGTTTTTTCTGTTTTCACTATCTCTTTCTACATAGCACTTGACCACGATAATTTTCTCGATGCCCTACTTAAAGCCATTCCGAACCGAGACCTTAGTAAAAAAATCGACAAGCTTCTTTCAGATATCGAGACAAAACTTGGGAACTGGATCGTCGGCCAATTTACCGTAAGCTCAATTACCGGGTTTATTATCTGGCTCATGCTAACAATAGCAGGCGTTCCCTACGCTCTACCTCTTGCTCTCTTTGGATTCCTTGTTGACTCTATACCAACAATCGGTGCCACCCTAGCAACAGTACCAACCGTATTGATCTTGCTTGCAAGTGGTACCCCAGTTCAACTTATCGTAGTCATTGTAGGATACATACTCATTCAGCAATTCGAAAACAACATCGTGATCCCAAGGGTCATGTCTTCAGCAATAGGACTGCCTCCAGTAGTTGTTATTCTAACCCTATTAGTGGGCGCAAAGCTTTTCGGCTTTATGGGCGTACTACTTGCAATACCTATCGCGACTATTTTGAAATTGATACTTGATTTCATATCCCAGACTAACTCTCAAGATTGACACACTTAGAACATAAAACTACAATAGTAGTCGAGTAATAACACATTATTAGGACTGCCCTATGAGTCTTATAAACCCAAAAAATGAAGTAAGAATATTTGTGGACGAGGATTTTACTGCCAACGACGTAAAAGAAGAATTGGTTGGCAGGAAAGGGTATTCCCTATTTCGGCTTAGAGATATGGATGTACCGGTCCCCTCGTTTATGTGTATATCATCAGGTCTTTTCTCAGAGTACATCGCTTCATCTTTAGGATCGCTTACATCAAGCGCATCAATTTCAGAGATCAACAAAAAAATTCTCGAAGGCAACTTTCCCGATCCACTTAAAGAGGAGATCCAAAGAGGTTACTCAAGGCTATCAGGTTTCACCGATTCCTGGGTTGCCGTACGGTCATCCATTGTTCCACCAATAAATCAAAAAGAACTGGCATTTTCAGGACTACTCGACACTGTACTCAACGTGAAGGGTGTTGATGATCTACTTGCTGCTATTAAAAAAGTATACGCAAGTGCATTTACAGAGAGAGTCGCCTCTTATCTAAGAGCAACAAATTCATCAATAGCTGAAATAAAGGTATCAATAGTCGTTCAAAAAATGATCCAAGCAGAAGCTTCAGGAATTGTTTTCACTATTGATCCTATTTCACAGAATAGTGAGTACCTAACTGTTGAGTCTGTATTTGGATTAGGCGATGTTATTGCAGCGGGTGAATTAACACCGGATCAGTACATAATCAACAAAAAAACCCTAGACTTCAAAGAGAAGCGTATTGTTCCCCAGGAATGGATGATGGTCAGAAAGGTAAAACACAAAGATGGAGAAGGTGCCACACAAAAGGTCCGAATTTCCAAGGCTTGGCAACACCAACAAAAGCTGGATAACAGATACTTAGAGGAACTGGCAAAGATTTCGATGACAATAGAGCAGAAAGCCTCTGGTCCTCAGGATATAGAATGGGTTTTTGAAGGTGGCCGGCTATGGATTTTACAAACACAAGACGTCAAGCCCGTATCGATCGAGAAAACTGAACCCGACCCTACCCTCAAGATCGACAAAGACATAATAGACTCTGCAAAAGCCATAGCAGAACGAGAACAATCAAAAAAGAAGATTATGGAAGAACTTGCCAAAGAGAGAGAAGAGCATCCATCAAAAGAAACAATAAAACCAAAAGAAAATCATAAGAACGAGGAAGAGGTATTTGCGGCAAAGCCATTCAACAGACAGGTTGTCCAAGCCCCAAGAAAGGAAAAATCTAAGGTTGAAAGAAGAGAAATTCAAAATATTCCACCTCACAAAGGAGAACGGCTGGTACTTACCGGAATTGGTGCAAGCAATGGATCATATAGGGGCGAAGCCGTCATTATCCAGAACGCAGACGAAATTAAAGAGAATGAACCACGCCTCAAGAAAGACTTCGTTTTAGTATTTCCAGATTTCTTTCCGGAGCTGGAAAAATACATTACTAAGGCCGGGGCTATTGTTTCCGACCAGGGTGGAATTACAAGCGATATAGCTATCAGGTGTCGCGAGCAAGGAATTCCCTGCATAATGGGAAGCCACATTGCTAGTCATATGATCAAACAGGGAGAACCTATTCTTATCGATGGAAATGTTGGTGCCGTTTATGGTGTAAGAGAAGTCGCCCCTCCAAGTAAGAGTGAAGATCTGCCACAATCTCAAAATGAGAAGCCTCAAGACATAGAGATTAAAGCCGAACCTGCAGAGGTTAAGGCCCAAGAACAAGAGCCAGAACCTGTCACCGCAAAAATACGGACCGCTACAAAAGTATTTATAGACCTATCAGACTCCTATCTCAAGGGAGAGAAATGGGAAGAAATGATACCGGAATCTGACGGTGTAGCAACAATTCAGGTCGAGGACATCTATAAAAAGTTCAAGCGACACCCCGAAGCCTACATCGAAGAAGGAAAATCCAAAGAACTTATAGATAATATAGCTAATGAGCTTTCAGCGGTATGCGAACGCTCAGAAGGAAACACTGTCATCG
Organism: Candidatus Dojkabacteria bacterium; assembly: GCA_016932785.1. Taxonomy (GTDB): domain Bacteria; phylum Patescibacteriota; class Dojkabacteria; order SC72; family JAFGCJ01; genus JAFGCJ01. Next base: position 235,355 of record JAFGCJ010000002.1, read on the forward strand.
CAACAATCGGCAGCATGACCGTCGACGAGTATCAAAAACTTGTCAAAGGATCATCTTACGAAAAATGGACAGACGAAAGCGGTATAAAAGATCACTCAGCTGGACTTCCCCGCCTCTTACAAAGACCAAAAGAATTGGATCTATTTTTTAAAGCTATAAGGACTGTTAGAAATAAGCACGGCTGGAGAAACATCTCCATTGGCGTTAACTTTCCTACGACAACAAAGAACTTCATCGAATTCAAGAAGCTTCTCAGCGCAGCAAAACTCAGAAGATCCTCAACATTCAAAGTATTTCATGTAATCGACACCCCCTCTGAGGCTATGACGTCCGAAGAGTTCGTTGAGATAGGCATAGATGGAGCAGTAATCAATGTAAACAGCCTAGCCAAACTAATGATGGCACCAGCTCTAGATGACGAGAGTGTTTTAAAGATTATAGACAAAATATCACAGAGCTGGAGAGGATCCACAGTGATAATTCAAACCTCCAAAGATTCAGAGAAATTGATCGAACGCGCTGTTAGAGTTGGTTCCTACGGTCTTGCTGTACAACCAAATGAACTCACAGAAGCCAGACTGTCAGTCTCACAAACAGAAGCCAAAATTGCCTTATCATAGGCTAAATTGCCCACAAAAATAATCTTAGAACCCATCGATAAACGCATGACAACTAATACTGTATAATCCCTGCATATGACCAACAAAATGACGCCTATGATGCGTCAGTACAACAATCTTAAACAACAGTACAAGGATAAAATACTTCTTTTTCGCATGGGAGATTTTTATGAGACCTTTGGAGAAGATGCAAAGATTACAGCCAAGGTCCTTAATATTGCTTTAACAACGAGAGATAAGAATGATGACCCTACTCCTCTTGCCGGATTTCCTCATCATGCAATAGATCAATATCTTCATAAATTTGTTCAGGCAGGGTATAAGGTCGCAATAGCGGATCAAGTTGAAGACCCAAGTCAAGCCAAAGGCATCGTCAGACGGGAAGTAATAAGAGTTGTAACGCCCGGTACGGTAACAGAAGACAAATCACTCGACGAAAATCAGAATAATTTTCTTGCCTCCGTATATTTTTCCAACAAAGTATACGGCATAGCCCTCTGCGACCTTTCAACGGGAGAATTTCGGGTTACAGAGACAAAGGATAGATCAAGAATGAGAGATGAGATTGCAAGAATTAATCCCTCGGAGATCCTCATCGCTCCTCATTCCGATTTTTCAGACCTCTCAGATTATTCCATCCAACCCATTGAAGACTATAGTTTCGACGAAAAAGATGCCAAGGAAATTCTAACCAACCACTACAACATAAAAAGTCTTGCCTCATTTGGAATAAATAATTACAAATCTGCTATTGCTGCAGCAGGGGCCATTATCTTTTATCTCGAAGAAACTCAGAAGACAGAAGTTTCTCACCTTCAGACTATTCAATACTACGACTTAAACGGAAATATGATTTTAGATTCGGCCACCATCAGGAACCTCGACCTTCTATATTCTGAAGGGGAACATGGAAAAAAGAGTACCTTAATATCCGTTATTGACAGAACGAAAACATCCCACGGCGGAAGGGTTCTTAGACAATGGATTCTACACCCGTTGATAAACGCAATAGAAATATCTGACCGACTCAATCTAGTTGATACATTATTTCAAAACCCTTCTCTGTTAACTAACGTTCAAGAAATACTTCGAAATATTTCTGATCTTGAAAGACTGTGCGGAAAACTCGGCCTTAACAGAGCAAACGGAAGAGACCTAAACGGAATATCTGAATCGATAGAGCACTGTTTTGAGCTTCAAAAAGCTCTGAAAGACGAACAGACATTTACCTCATTACTAAAAGAATTTACAAAATCCAGACATAGAATAATCGAAATGAAAAAGCTCATCGATAATTCAATTGTGAAGAACCCTCCTATAACAATAACTGAAGGTAACATAATAAAAGAAGGATATAGTAAAGAAGTAGATGACATAAGAAGCAAATCAGGAGGCAGCAGAAAATGGATATCAGAACTCGAAAACAAGGAACGAGAGAGAACGGGTATACCATCTCTTAAAGTCAAATCAAACAAAGTCTTCGGCTACTATATTGAGGTCACAAATACTCACAAAGATAAAATCCCCGAAGACTATATTCGAAAACAAACTCTTGTGAACTGCGAAAGATATATAACCCCCGAACTAAAAGAAAAAGAAGAAATTGTTTTCAACGCCCAGGAAAAACTCGCGGAATTAGAATACGAGTGCTTTCAAGAGATTAGAACCAAAGTTCTTAAAGAGATTGATACTATTCAGAGAATTTCCCAAATCATAGCGCAAATTGATGCAATATCATCCTTAGCTGAGTCCGCGAGAGTCAATGACTACAGCAGGCCAGAAATTTTTGATCTTGGCGAAAAAGATGGCTTAATCGATATCAAGAATGCCAGACATCCAATAGTTGAAAAGACAATCGACGAGGAATTTATAAGCAATGATATTACAATGGATTCAAAGGAGAATCGTCTACTAATTCTAACCGGTCCAAATATGTCTGGAAAATCCACATACATACGTCAGACTGCGCTCATTCTTCTAATGGCTCAGATAGGAAGTTTTATACCGGCAAGTTCAGCACGAATTTCAATTACCGACAGAATTTTCACAAGAGTCGGTGCGTCTGACGATCTCTCTGCTGGAAGAAGCACCTTCCTGGTAGAAATGGACGAGGCGGCAAATATAATCAACAACGCCACTCATAATAGCTTCATTGTACTAGACGAGATTGGACGAGGAACAAGCACCTATGACGGTGTATCAATAGCCTGGGCAATTGCCGAATATATCCACAACAGTGTTAGAGCAAGATGTGTATTTGCTACACACTACCACGAGCTTCTTAAACTCGAATCAGAACTAGACGGAGTAAAAAACTACAACATTGCCGTACTAGAAAAAGACGACAATATTACATTCCTAAGGAAAATTGAGAAAGGCGGAACAGATAAGAGTTACGGAATTTACGTTGCCAAAATGGCCGGACTTCCAGATTCATTGATCCAGAGAGCCAAAGAAATCCTTAACGGCTTTGAACAAGAAAACATGTTCGGAGTAAGAAGTGAACCCGTAAGAAAAAGTAAAAAAGAAAAGGTCACTGAACAGCAACCGATTGAAGATGATCACCAAGACCAGCTAAACTTTATGGACAGCTCAAACTCAATTCCAAATCTTTTTAGTGATCTGGAAGATATTGATATCAACCACATTACCCCGGTTGAAGCACTTAGACTTCTTGAGAAATGGAAACGGAGACTTACTCGTCAGTCTTAATCTGATCTTTTACATCCTCCAACGCAATAAGACTTTGAGAACCTTTTTTCATATCCTTCAACTGAACTTTGTTCTCCTTCAGCTCATCCGGTCCCACAACTACTACCCAAGGTATACCGGTCTTATTCGCATATCCAAACTGGCTTTTTAATGAAGTTACATCAGGGTAAAGCATGGCTGAGATATTCTGTTTCCTAAGATAATCAGCAATCCTCAGAGAGTCCTTCCATAAATTTTTATCAAAAATAGTCACCAAGACTTCAGCCTCGGGTTTACTGAAGTCTTTCATCTTTCTATCTCGCATTATGTCGCAAATTCTCTCAATACCAAACGAACCCCCTGTTGCAGGAATATCACGCCCGATATATCGGCTGATCGCTTCATCATATCGTCCACATCCAGCTATTGATCCGACATTTCCATCAATAATTTCGAATTCCCAGACAGGTCCGGTATAAGAAGCCAACCCACGTGCAAGAGATGGATCGAATTCATATTTGCTTTCATCTATATCTACGGCCTCAAGATAATCTGCTATCTGGAGAATCTCATTTAGACCTTCATTTCCGATCTTAGAATCTCCTACAGCCTTTCTCATTTCTTCGATTGTCTCCCTGTAACTCTTGTTCTTGTACCTTTCAATATTTGTTATATCAAGGGTTTCTTCAGCCACATCCCTACTAATTCCACGAACCTCTACCATTTCGTCAATAACTTCTTTTGCTCCAATCTTCTGTAACTTATCCAGAGAGACACAAAATCCATAGAATTTGTTCTTATCGACACCAATAGAATCAGCCAAGCCTTCAAGAAATTTCCGGTTACTTATTCTCACTTTGTACTCCTTAAATCCTAAACGGTTAACAACGTCGAGCCCCATTTGCATGTGTTCAGCATCACAGATCATTGACGAACTTCCAACAGTATCCGCATCACACTGAGTAAATTCTCTGTACCGCCCTCGCTGGGTATTTTCGGCCCTCCATGTTCGCTGTATCTGGTATCTCTTATAAGGAAGCTTGATATCGCCAAGATTTTGGGCCACAGCTCGGCACATAGAGATCATAACTTCAAACTTAAGCATAACATCACGGTCACCAGGATCTTTAAACATATAGAACTGCTTTTCCGCCTCTTCACCGCTTTGTCCCAACATCAGATCAGCATATTCGACAGCAGGCGTTTCAAGAGGTTCATAGCCATACCTTTCAAAGACATCCTCAAAAGTTCCAATTACAAACTTCCGAAGCCTCATATCAGGACCAAAGAAATCTTGAAAGCCCTTAAGTAATCTAGGTTTTTTAACTTTTGTCTTGTTATTTTTCTCCATAGCATTTTTTGGCATTAATTCAGCTGTAATCTGAAATGTGTTCTTGCCCTTTTTCTCAAATTTTATAATACTAAAAGTCCCATATTCTGCAATTTCCCTTGTATTCTCAACATGTGGACCAATGCAAGCCTGTGTATTCACATCCCCAATAATGGTAAGAGTTATCTCATTTGCGCTTTCAGGCACAAGCGAGATATCTATTTTCCTTCTTTTGGCTTCCTCCCTATCTATCTTAACAAATTCTACAGGTATATTTCTAGCGGTAATAGCATTTACCTTATCCTCAATATATTCCTTCGTCATATAGCTAGGCATTTTTTCAACTTTGAAAGGAAATCTCACTTTATCATCAGAAATTTTCAATCCATATATAGAAATCCTTCCACAGTTCTTTTCAAGAATACCTGAAAGTATATGATCACAGGTATGCAATCTTTTAAAAGTGCTGTCTTTAGACATTTTTGTGTTGTGCTTTAATTTATTTCCGAAATACTCTAAAATCGGGTTAAGCTCGCAGCCGGTACATTCGAGTAGATAAGGAAAAAATACGTAAGTAGTTTTTCTATTTCTCACTTAAGCGGCTGCGAGCTTCGTTATTGTAGAGGTGGGAACCCCCGAAGGGGCTCCCTTTTTCTTTGTGAGCAAGGCTCCGATTAGGTATGATCGCCGATACGGAACATTCTCAACACCTCCCCTCAATATATTTTGGGCTTCTCAAAGTTACAGTGAGAGCCACTTAATGGAAACACGATTTTGCATCCACTAAGGGACTCTCATCCTCCAAACTTGATCAAAGAGCCATGGGGTGGAAGGTGGGAGTTGAACCCACAACAACCTGTACCACAAACAGGCGCTCTGCCAATTAAGCTACTTCCACCACATCGCTGCAGAAAACAGCTGTCTTCAACCAACAGGCCTACGCTCCTGCAACGCGATTCTTCACAATTTCTACTATTTATTTTTCTTTGCTTGGATAGGTTTTTTAACTGATCCAACATCTGCTCTATAAAGTCAAAATGCTTTTAGCAGCCGATCTAGCTGACCACAATAAATTGCAGTCGCCTATACAAGCAAAAAGGCCATGTTACTGACCTATGAAATCTTATTAAAATGGGAATAAAATCGTCACAGACCAGCAAAATAGCGGTTGTGACTGTGATGGGCCTTAACTTTCATACTTTCCATTTTTCCTTTCATAACAGCTATATTATACCATTTTAGGCCATTTTTGTCAAAAAAGAATGCTAGAGACTTCTCTTAGTAGCCTCCGCTGCGCAAGCTAAGGCTCTTTCCATATCTGTCACGACACTTGGATGATTCAGTGCGAAAAGATACGTCTGTCTTAAACCAAGTTTCTCTCCTCTGGGGCTAATAACACCCTGCCTCATCAAGACACGAAGATCTTCCAATAAATCCGTATAAGATAGATGACCGGGCATCTTTCCAGCGCACAGATCACGACCAGGTTCTTGATTCTTAATACCACTATAAATACCCAACGCAGGAATTGTTCTCCTATTTCTCATCAGTCCCAAAATAAGCGGCTGTAATATTCTTGGGGCAGTGGATGTATAGAGCATTTCCACGGTCCTATCAGATTCTATTCTTAGTTGATTAAAGAGAAACTCCCCTACTCCAGTCATAACATAGGTCTCAGTAGTAATTCCTCTTTCACGTAAAAGCCATAATAGGGTATCCATATTGCGTTGAGGATCTCCGTATTTTTGTCTTTCATTTATTTTCGCCTTTCTATATGCCTCAAGTGCGATGAAATAATCCCAGATAGTAGACGGACACCTCGGATTTATCTGGTTAAATGCGCGACTGAGACTAATTGGAATTTCTGAATCAAAACCTAATCCTGCCAGCCGGATATTATATCTCTCCGTCTTACGAAAAATATTTTCTACCACTCGACGCGTTTCTTCCACGTTTGCAGCGTTAGTCCAATAACCAAGGTTATCTGGTAAAACGACCCATCCAATGACAGGAACATTGGATTCATTAAGTATTCGAATTGCAGCAGCAGTATCCTCATCGATATCGGATAGCGCAAGGGATATTCCATTCCCTCCATTTGCAAGATGGTCTACAAGCCTAGGAGAAAACTCCTCACTTGTCATAGGCTGAGTAATGAGACTTGTCAGCATTTTTCCACGTTGATCAGGCCGTACAATCTCAACAGGAAGTTCTACATAATAAACCACATTGACACCTGGAGGGCTTTCTTTTTCGTGTTCGGCTACTCCAACCATTTGTTCTGGACTACAATTTTCCCCCATACCAATAATTATACTATAGGACTCGCGCTAAAGGAAATATTATGATCTCCTCTCACACGAGTCCCTTTCCAAACATATTTAACTATAGAATCCAGCCTACTTCTTCTTAGATTTCGGCGCAGCCTTCTTTGCAGTCGATCTCCTACCCTTTTTCAACAAATCCATCTTATTTCTTATCACTGCACCAAGAACTACAAGGAACAATATATATCCGTAAAGAAGGTTAACACAGGGAATCCATCCTATTACCAAGCTCAGAACACGACCTGCAAGCAAGGAAATATAGTAGCTGTCATCTTTAACACCAACAAGCTTTACTATACTTCTACCTACGGCCATATCAGCCCAGAGTACTCCAATCCATGCAACAAAAGCTAGAAATCCTATGATAAGACCACCTAACGGCATCCCAATAAGCGTAATAATCAATACTATCGAACCGACTCCGAGCACTATTGAACCAAGGAATCCGTACAAAAGACTCATGAAGAACTCGCTCCAGCTTGCAGAAATCTTCTCGACCATAATCTTAGTTTTAACAGGAGCCAACCATATAAGAACAGCGCCCACAACGAACATTCCTACCCAGACTGCTGCGTTAGCAATAATGTTGAAGGTAGAAGACGCTCTACCAAATCCCTCCACCTCCCTCTTTGTACTCTTGGTGGTCTTTTCCATATCAACGTTCTTCTCAACATCGCCTGCGACTTTGTCTTCATCGATCTTCACATCTCCACCAGAAACAATAGCATCGCCTCTAACCTCAGACTTTATATCCAAACTCCCACCTGCAGCTCGAAGATCATCCCCAACAAAACCATCAACCGAGACCTGTCCCCCGCAGGCTACAACATCCTCAAACACGCTTGCGTCAGAAAGAATTCTTACCTGACCTCCAAACGAAATAATGCTCCTTCCGACTATACCGGATATTTCGACTTGCCCTCCAGCAGCATATATTGACCCATCAATATTTCCAGAGACTGAAACCATTCCCCCGGTCACATAGAGATCTCCCATAACATTACCGGATACTTCAACGTTACCACCGGAAGCTATGAGATCACCAACAACGATACCTTCTACTTCGACCTCGTCACTGAATATGTAGAGATCGTCGTCTATAGTCTCATCCTCTCCAATAGTTCCATCCTCGGTACGAATGTCAGCAGCATATGCTGAGAAAGGCATTAGCATAGCCAACATACCAAAAACCATTGAGAGCAACATTACTTTTTTTGCTCGCTTCATTATAAATATTAAATAAAAAATTAGTTATATAACTATACTTGTGAAATCTTAAGGGATAAATACAGCTTGCTGACCAAAATCTTCATAGACCATACATCATAAATATCGGGCAGATTTACATTTCTATACTATCAATCTACTTGAAAAAAGCAGCGGTGTCAATAAAAAACACAATACCACAGAGGACACAATCATCAGCCGGAAGTTAATGGTTATTTGGTAGAAGTAAATTTTATCTTGCCTTTATCAACAGAAACCTTTATCTTATCGCTTTCCTTGAATTTTCCCTGGAGCATGAGCGAACTCAGCTCGTTCTCTATCTCACGTTGTATAGCCCTCTTCATAGGACGTGCCCCAAACTCCGGCTCATAGCCAATCTCAGCAATTTTATTCACCACATCATCTCCAAACTCGATTTCCATACCCTGGGCTTTTACCAGCTGACGAACATGACCTAGAAGGAGCTTTGATATTTCCTCAAGCTGCTTTCGGTCGAGGGCATGAAAAACGATAATATCATCAAGCCTATTAAGAAATTCAGGTCTAAACTGCTTTTTCAGATCTTCCATCAATTTAACTTCAAGTTCCTCCCATTCACCAACCTTCTTAACCTTTTTATTAATGTAATCAAGAATCATATCAGCCCCAAAGTTACTGGTCGCAATAATCACGGTATTCTTAAAATCAACAGTTTTACCTTTTGCATCAGTGAGCCTCCCATCATCCAAGATCTGGAGGAGAATATTGAAGACATCGTTATGAGCCTTTTCAATCTCATCAAGAAGAATGACAGAATATGGCTGTCTCCTGACTCGCTCAGTAAGTTGGCCTCCCTCTTCATATCCGACATACCCCGGTGGAGAGCCAATTAGCTTAGACACAGCATGTCGTTCCATATACTCACTCATATCAAGCCTGACAATAGAATCCTCATCACCAAATATAAATTCCGCTAACGCTTTTGCCAGCTCTGTCTTCCCAACACCTGTTGGTCCCATAAACAAGAAAGATGCGATTGGCCTGTTTGGATCTTTCAAGCCTACTCTTGCCCTCCTTACAGCTTCCGAAACAGCTTTAACAGCTTGATCCTGGCCAACAACTCTTTCATGTAGAGAATCTTCAAGTTTGAGGAGTCTATCTTTTTCTTCCTCTTTCAGCTCAGTTACAGGCACTCCGGTAATCCTCGAGATAACCTCGGCTACATCTTCAACCCCGACAGTACAGGTACCAGTACCTTTTTTCTTATTCCATTCGTCTTCAAGTGGTTCAAGCTCTTCCTTCTTAACTTTCTCAAGATCCTGCTTCACATTTGCGCTATCTTCATGTTTCCCTGCTCTACTTAGTGACTCTCTTTCCTTCTCCATCTGTTTCACTTTCTCTTTGACCTCATGAAGTTCCGACGGTTCGGAAGTAGTCTCCAGCTTGAGCTTACTGCACGACTCGTCGATTATATCTATTGCTTTGTCTGGAAGAAATCGGTCCTTAATATACCTATCTGAAAGATTAGCAGCAGCTACAATTGCGTCATCAGAAATTTTAACCTTGTGATGCGCCTCATATCGATCCCTCACCCCCCGAAGTATATCTATCGTCTGGTCAACAGTAGGCTCGTCCACAAGAACAGGTTGAAACCTTCTCTCCAAAGCAGCATCTTTTTCTATATATTTTTTATATTCAGAAAGCGTTGTAGCTCCAATAGCCTGAAGATCACCACGTGCAAGAGCCGGTTTAATCATGTTAGATAAATCCATCTGTCCCTCCTGAGCACCGGAACCAACAACGGTATGCAGCTCATCGATAAAAAGAATCACATCTCTAGATGACTTTTCTAACTCATTGAGAATCTTCTTCGCCCTTTCCTCAAATTCTCCTCTAAATTTAGAACCAGCAAGAAGTCCTGCTACATCAAGCTCTTTAACTTTCTTACCTTTGAGAACATCAGGAACATCCTCAGTAACTATCCTATGTGCCAGGCCTTCTGCAATAGCTGTCTTACCAACTCCAGGCTCACCAATAAGCACCGGGTTGTTCTTTTTCCGCCTTGCAAGTATTTGAACAACACGAGCTATTTCATCCATTCTTCCTATGACCGGATCGATTTTCCCGTTCCTGGCAAGTTCGGTCAGGTCACGAGAAAATTTATCCAGGTTTGGGGTTTCAGATTTTTTCTTCACCTTTTCGCCAGCCTCATCACCTTCGCCAACAATATTTACCACCGCCTGTCTTGCTCTTGTATATGAAATTCCATACTTTTTGAAAGCCTGCGCAGCAAGACCTTCACCTTCTTTTATCAGCCCTAGAAGGATATGTTCTGAACCTACATAGCTGTGACCAAGATCCAGGGCTTCCTGAAATGCTAACTGCAAAACCTGTTTAGCACGAGGAGTTAGTCCTGGAGTTTCGACTTCAGAGCTACCATCCACTATCTGCTCATTTATATATTCAACGACTCCTGTCTTATCAAGACCAAGCTCTTTGAGAATTCTCTCTACAACCTCATCCTCCTTAAGAATACCGAGGAGGAGGTGCTCAGTATCTATATTCTGTACTTTGTGAGAAATCGCTTCACTGGCAGCTTCCTGTATCGATTTTTTAACTCTTTCAGAGAAATACTCGGTAATATCTGTTTTCTGCTGCGAAACAGGTTCGTCATAACCACCACTTGAGAAAAATCCCTCCGATGGCGAAGAAAACCCAGAAGAATATTCAGCTGCACACTGACCACATATATGTTCTGTGGTCTTTTTGCCTCCTGAAATTCTTGTAATTGTTGTTGTAGCAGGCCTTTGCCCGCAATTTTCACATATCATAACCAGTTTTTGAGTAAAAAACTTAAACACTAGCAGACCAGCATTGTCGACTGCTAATTAGTTCATGATATCACAAATCTATGAATGGGACAATTTCCTTTACTATCCTTTTGGCTGCATCTTCAACAAAAAGTTTGCTAACATCGACTTTTCCTGGGTCGATTGTATGATTTTCTATCTTTTCCATCATTTTTCCAATTCTTCTGACCAAAATCTCAGGGCTTAGCTCTCCCTGAGGCAGGATCTCGGCAAGCCCTAGATCTACAAGCACTTTCGCATTATGATACTGCTCGTTTTTCGTAACCCATGGTATAGGTATCAATAAAGCTGGAGTCTTAGTTACCCCAAGTTCAGAAATGAAAAGCGCGCCACTCCTTGCACAGCATAAATCAGCCGTATCAAGATACGCCCCAAATTCGCTTCTTGCATATTTAGTTGTAATAATGCGGCTTTGATTTTCATTCGAAAGCTTCTGAATCTCACGATTGAGCCTATCAAAATCCTTATACACAAGATTATCTCCCGTTATTACAATCAATTGATATCTACTGAGAAGGCTCTTTAGTGCAATTTGTACAGTCTTATTAATTATATTCGATCCCTGACTACCGCCGTATATCAGAATAACAGGATATTTCGAGGAATTTTCTTTAAAACTATCAAGACGCTCTTTGATTTTATGCGGGACATACTCCGGTTTCCATGGATTGAGAAATATATCCCGTACAGGATTACCAACAAACCTGACTTTTTTAACATTAAAGTACCTGGACGCTGAATTAAATCCCAGCAGAATTTTTTTGGCAAAAAAAGATGATATTTTGTTCGCAAGACCTACCCTTGTCGTTTGCTCGTGAATAATTACAGGTATAGTCTTCAGCCATGCAACAAAACAAACAGGAACAGTTACATACCCTCCCGTAGAGAATACAACAGATACATCCTCCCGACTGAGATATTTCCACGCATCCCATATTCCACCCAAAACTCCGGTCAGAAGCAGCAGCGACCGCCAGGAGAATCTTCTCTGAAGCTTTCCGCTCCTTATTTTCACAAACTTAATCTTCTTTTCCCAGCAAAGTTTCTCTTCAAGGCTCTCTTTTTCTTTTTCTCCCTCCATGGCAAGAGATCCACCAACATATACGATTCTATCGCCTGTTCCAGGATAAAGATGTTTCAGAGTCTCAATAGTATCTAACGCCGTAGTTATATGTCCTCCTGAGCCTCCCCCGGTAACCACGATTTTAGAGTTATTACTTGTCATTATTACTTAGTTTCAATATATCTACTAATATTTAATAACATGCCAACACCCACAAGGGCAACAACGGTAGATGATCCTCCATACGTCAAAAATGTTAACGGAACACCAGTAAGCGGCAATAACCCAAGATTTGCCCCCATATGCATAAAAGCCTGGAAAACAAGCCAGAGGCCTATTCCACCGGCCAGAAGCTTTCCCAGCTTATCCGGAGCATTTACGGCAATACGGTATGCTCGTGTAAAGAATACAACGTAAAGAAAGATTAATATTACACCACCGGCCATTCCCATTTCCTCAAGAATTATTGCAAAAATCGAATCCGTAAATGCAGTATTTTCTACAAGGAAACCATACCGTTGACGAGATTGACCAAATCCTATACCCCATGGGCCCCCGGAACCAATTCCAATAATGATCTGCTGCATCTGATATCCTGTTCCCCTAGGTTTAGCCACTTCACCTGTCATGAGCAGTTCAAGATATGTTTTTATCCTATTAAGGCGGTAGTTCTCTAAAGTGGCAGCAAGAACGCCAAGAAGCATACCGACGATTACAATAAGGATTGAACCAAGCGTATGAATAAAGTCACTCCCCGAAACAAAATATATAGAAAAAGCAACCACACAGATCACAACGGTCGTTCCCAAATCAGGTTCAAAAATTATTAAACCTCCAATTACTCCCAGCAAAACAAGAAAGGATCCAAGTTCATAAACAAAATGAAACCGTACTGCCTCTTTAAGGTTTTTGAAACCTTTTCTATCCCTGGCAAGCCAGGTACTCAGATAAAGGATGAAGACAGGTTTTGCCAACTCGGCAGGTTGAACAGGAATGGGCCCTGCATAGAACCACCTCTTAGATCCATTTATTTCTTCACCTATGACCAGAACAACGATCAAAAGAACAAACGTTACAATCATCCCTGGTACTGCAAGCTTACTAAATTTATGATAGTCCCAAAAGTAAAAAATCGCCGCTCCAGCACTTCCTAGGATTATCCAAACGGCCTGCTGTTTTACAAAGTAAAACCGGTCATCGAAATAAGTATCTGCATTGTAGATACTTGCTTCAAATATCATTATCAGACCAAGAACCAGAAATATTACAGTCAAAGCAAGCAAAACATAATCCGGCTTACCTTTTGTGGCAGTAAACTTCGAACTATTTCTCTTGTGAGATTTATTATGTCTTGGCGTCAACTTGCAATCGGCACGATTTAAATACTATTATGATACTAAGTTAACATACATAAGATCTATTTTGAAGTGCAACAGTACGACTTAGAAAGACCAACAGACTTAGGTTTGCTTGTCGTTATAGGCGGCCCTGGTGGGAGTGGCTCGTCAACAATTGCCAATCTCTTGGCCAGAAAATGGGGACTTCACAGGGTATATGCCGGAGAAATAATGAGAAATACCGACATGTCAAAAGATTTCGAAAAATTTCTGGAAAGACGTGTCGAAACACATCCCGAGATAGATAAAAATGTCGACAGATTTCTGGTAAAAATGAGTTACTACCCCGATATGCTCATCGAAGGCAAGTTCTTCGCTGCAATAGCGACATCTATGGGTATACCGACAACAGTGAAAATCTGGATAACCGCCTCCCTCTCGGTAAGAGTAATGCGAATCTTGAAAAGAGAAAGTTACGCGACTCAATACCCCGACATCTCACCAAAACACGAAGTATTCAAGAAAACAAGAGCTGTGCTTATGAGAAGACAAACAAGCGACATAAAGAGATGTCAGGCTCTATATCACCTGGACTTATCAAAACCAGATAAATTCAACGACATCATTATCGATTCATCTAAGCTCAATATTTCAAGAACAATTAAGGCAACAATAGATGCAATAAAAAATGACGAAAGGCTAGCTCTCAGATTTAAGCCAGAGCAACTAAGATATTAAATCAATATAATGAATACGCCACCGATCAGCAACAACTCTGGAAACACCACCACCAACCCTCCATCAAATCCCCCAGCGGTACCGGATCCTAATGCTTATTTAACAGAAAAGCAAAACCCCGAGGATTTAGGATCTACGTGGAGAAGATCAAAATGCTCAAATTGCGGATTTCTGTATGAAGGTATGAAGGTTCCAACTAAATGCCCGAAATGCGGAAAAGAGGGAGCAGACCTATTTATAGAATCAGACTAAAATTCCCAACATTTCATCTGGAAAGAAAGTGCCGGGAGCGGGACTTGAACCCGCACGCTCCAAGGAGCACAGGATTTTAAGTCCTGGGTGTCTGCCATTCCACCATCCCGGCGTTTCTCTAATCATAGGAAATATACCAAAGAAAGCCAACAATTAAAAGATTTGCCAAAACGCGGGGAATTACTGTTAAGAAAAAAGGTGACGGTGGGATTCGAACCCACGAATAGCGGTTTTGCAGACCGCTGCCTTGCCACTTGGCTACGTCACCTGCTCGGATCTTGTAATAAACTGCAAGCTACTGGAAATTTTATCACATACGGCAAATGTCAAAAACCTTCGCAACTTCAATAATAGAGTTTCTTGTTTTACCGACAATACCAGATCCGGTAACCATTATCACCATATCTTCCTCACTCAAATACCCCCGTCTTAATCCATATTCAGCAAGCACTCTTACAATCCAGTCTCTATCAGCAGGAAGCTTATCTTCGACATAGATCGGTCTTACTCCCCTAACAATGTTCAATTGCCTCATTAGCATAGGAGAACCGACAAAAGCTACTATTTCTGGAATCGGGCGATGACGAGCTATGGAAAGAACAGAGTTTCCAGTTTTCGACCCTACAACGATCTTGCTAATCGGAAGCTCACATGCCAGTTCTATTACAGTTCTACCAATTGCATCCGTCTCAACAGCAGAGGAGGTTCTCCCTTCCATTAGATCTGAATGACAAACATCTTCAGCCGCAATGCATGACTTTGCCATATACTCAACAGCCTTTACAGGAAACTCTCCCACAGATGTCTCTGCAGAAAGCATGACAGCATCGGCACCATCGAAAACAGCGTTTGCAACGTCACTCATCTCTGCCCTTGTCGGTCGTGGACTCTCTCTCATGGACTCAAGCATCTGTGTAGCCACAACTACCGGTTTTCCTTTCTTTCGGCACTTATAGACCATCATCTTTTGCATTATTGGAACTTTCTCGATTTCCATCTCCACACCAAGATCTCCTCGAGCAACCATAATCCCATCGACTTCTTCCAGAATCCTGTCGAAATTCTCAATCCCTTCGCTGTTCTCGATTTTCGCAATAACTTTTGTCTCAGATGTTCCAACAATCTTCTTTATTGCTGCAACATCCTCAAGGTTCCTAATGAAAGAAGCGGAAACAAAATCAAACTTGTTTTCAACTGCATATTCAATGTCTTCACGATCTTTTTGAGTTAATGGAGGAAATGTCAACTTCTTCCCAGGTAAAGTAACCGTCTTCTGCGATTTTACCTGTCCTCCAAACTTAACCTCACATCGAACAGTTTGTCCCAAGACCTCAACGACCTCAAGCTCTATATTTCCATCGTCAATCAGAACTGAATCACCAGGACTTACACTCTCCAATAAATGAAGGTAATCAACCCAAACATCCCCATTTCCTTCACTAACACCTATCTCAAAAAAATCGCCTTCTTGAATGTTTATTGGAGCATCAAGCTTGTTTATACAGATCTTATGGCCCTGAGTATCAAGCATTAAAGCAACATTCTCTGAGAGATTCCGTATCTGCTTTGCTACTCGAGAAAGCTCGTCATGATCTGCAAAAGAAGTGTTAATTCTTGCAACAGTCATTCCTCTTTCAATCATCTTTTTCAAAACGTCATCGTCCCAGGTTGCTGGTCCTATGGTCGCAATTATTTTTGTTTTAGGAAGCCTCTCTGGCAGTGAGGATTTTTGCATTTGAGCCTTAAAATCAATCTTTTCAAAAGAGTTTAGATCTAGTATACTCCAGAACTAAGCAATGAGCAACCAAAAAACAGAGACAACTAATAAAAAAACACCAAGAGAAAGCCTAGTATCATCCCTTCTTACAACAATAGCTAGATTACTCGTCATATGCTTTATATTGATTGTTATCCTTGTAGCAGTGATCGCAGGTGCCTCAGGAATATGGCTTCATACCTACAATACTTTCACAACTGAAAATCTTGTTGCAATAGTAGAAGCTGAGGAAATTAAGTATGACAATGATGATAACCCTTATTTCAAGATAACCTACACTCCGATTGAAAGACCATCTGCTTTCACCCGGATATTTGTAAGAGACGAAGAAGACGAGGATAAAAAAATGCTTACAGAGCGCGAAGAATTCTTTATTCACGGCGACAGGTTCATGGTTGAGGCACATGTGGTCAACTTCGAGGATTGGGCAAATCTTCTCGGATTCAAAACAATATATAAAGTATCGAGGATTCGGGGGGAGTATAACAGCACAGAAAAGGAGCGGTCAGGGAAAAGAAGTGTCTACGATATGAATGGCGGTATGGATCCCGTGTGGGAAACGATGGAATATAATCAGGAAATTCTTGATTTTCTAATTGACGGAGTCTACGTCTCTGGCGTATCACAATCCGCACGAAAGGAAGAAGCTACTTGGGGTATTTACATGACTGAAGACGGTCTTATAATGAAGAAGTACAAATAACTTATCTGATTTGATTAATGAACTCGTCCTCAATAAAAAGCCTCCTTTATCAAATACTGTTATCCTCATTAATATTGTATGTTACTTTTAACGTTTTCTCCGGTATACAGACATCAGGAGAGATTATACATTGGCTTTTGGCATTTGCACTTTTTGGAGTTGCTGGCTTTCTTGTAAAGCAGACACTGAAGTTCTTTACATTACCTTCAAACTTCTTCACATATTTTCTTGCTTCAGCTCTAATTGGTTTTGGTGCCATCTTTGCAATGTCTATGTTCCTACCGGGAATTCAGATAGGAGAAACATTAATAAAACAGAAATCGTTGGAGTTTATTTCTATAAACAGCTATACACTTAGTCCAGTTTTCACAATGATTGCCGCAAGTGCATTCTCAGCACTACTAAGCGCATCATTTTATGAATTGAAAAAAGGTTAAAATTTCAGGCATTACTTATGAAACCCGAGACAATAATTAAAATCGCACAAATCGTGACATCAGTCCTGGTAACAGGAGTCATCCTTCTTCAGAACCGCGGGGAAGGACTCGGTTCTATGTTTGGCGGCGGAGGTGAAGTGTTTAGAACAAGAAGAGGTATCGAGAAGATTCTATACTATCTTACAATTTCTTTATCCATAGCTTTAGTAGTACTGTCAATAGTAAACGTAAAACTATCATGACAAAAACCTCATCCTCTTTAAGAAGCACTCTGAACCCAAGGGAAGAAGTGAAGCTTCGTCTCGAACAGGAGGAATCTGACAAATACAGAAAAATCCAGGAGCAAGCAAACCCAATCTTTTGGGAATCCAAAGGCTCCGAGAAAATGTCCATTATTCAAAAGCTAAGAACAAGGATCTGGTTCTTTCCTGATTATCTTCTTGGCTTCATATATGAGACAAGACCATTCAGCTTCATCCTTATTTATAGTGCATTGGCACTTATCCTATGGCAATCCGTTACATTTGCTTACCAAAAACAAGGCAATATCTTCAATCTTCCCGAAGAACAGGTTCTTGTTGAGGGCGTCGTCGGACACGTAAACTCAATCAATCCAATGTTCATAACCCACAACCAGACCGAAAGAGATCTTCAAGAACTAGTTTTCAATCAGCTGGTAAGTATTGCACCTGATGGTTCAGCAGTACCTGAACTTGCCGAAAGCTGGGCTATTTCCAATGATGGTAGGGCGTATACAGTATTTCTAAGAAAAGATGTTAAATGGCATGACGGAGAGAGATTCACTGCGGATGATGTTGTCTTTACATTCGAGTCTATCCAAAAACTCATAGATGAAGACAGCTTTGCAAGTGCACTTGAGGAAGTTCAAATCAATAAACTGGATGACTACACCGTCGGATTTCAACTTAAAGATCCAAACGTTACCTTCACAGAATCTCTTGCCATTGGAATAGTTCCCAAACACGTACTCGAAAACACACGTACAGCTGACATAAGAGTTGATCCCTTCAATTCATACCCTATTGGAACAGGTCCCTTCAAAATTGTCGAGAATAACGATACAGAAGTTATTCTAGATCGAAACAAGGATTACTTTCTTGGGACACCAAAACTTCAACGTATTGTGTATAAATTCTATCCCGACTCCAACGCTGTCGATCTGGAATTAAAACAGTTCGAAATCCATACCTACAATAATCCGCCATACAAAGAAGTAGAAAACATTAAGGAGTACAGCGTCTTCAAAAACAAAACCTTTACAATGAATCTCCGCACAAAACTTATTTTTTTCAATTTACGTGATCAAGGTCCCCTGCAATCAGAAAAAGTAAGACACGCCCTTTCAACTGCTACTGACAAACAAGAACTTGTAGATACCGTAGGATACCATGCAGAGCCGGCCGGAGGCCCCATCTCCAAGAAATCGTGGGCCTATGACGATTCTCTTGATAGATATGGCTACGACGAGAAAAGAGCCATAAAATTTCTCGAAGACGATGGTTGGAAGCTTCCCTCATCAGATAATGACGAGGACACACAATACAGAGAGAAAAACGGTGCACAACTATCAATTAAACTTTCACTTCTCGATTCAGAAGCTAACAATACAATCGCAAATAATTTGCAAAAACAGTGGAAGAAGCTTGGCATAAAACTTGTTATCGACACACAAAGCTATGAAAAGCTCGTAAGCGAGACTATTCCCCGGAGAGACTTCGAGGCTCTACTTTTTGAGGTTGAAAACACACCAGACCCCGACAAGTACAATCTTTGGCACTCACTAAACAGTGACTATCCCGGACTAAATCTCTCTGGATACTCATACGACCGTGTTGATATTCTCCTTGAAAGAGCACGGAAGAAAACAAGTCAGGAAGAGAGAAAAGAAGACTATTCGCTCTTTCAAAAATATTTTCTTGATGATATGCCGGCTCTATACCTATTTCACCCGACCTACAGCTTCATTGCTCACGAAAGCGTAAGAGGTCTAGAGCTCGAAGATATAGGATTACCCCATGAACGATATCACAATGTTGAGAAATGGTACATTGAAAGGTAAAATATGATGTGTTTTTTCTTATAGTTGTGCCGCTGTGGCGGAATGGCAGACGCGCTACGTTCAGGACGTAGTCCTTTTCGGAGGGTGAGGGTTCAACTCCCTCCAGCGGCATGAAGAATGACTCATAACCATTACGAGAAGGTCAGATTGCATAACCGTACTCAGTAAAAATTGTGAAATCTATTTACCCGAAGTAAGAGTAATTTTTATATTGTTGGTATCCTTATCTCCTTCTTCCTTAAACTTCTTCAAAAACTGCTCTTTTGAATAGACCTTTCCTTTCTCAGGTTTATCATTTCCTTCATCTTTATCAGATCTGTCTTTTTCTTTTGTATTTTCTGACTGATCTTTTTTATCATCACCACTCTTTTCTTTGGGTGACTTCTCGTCTCCCTTGCTTGTATTTTTTTCTTTATCATTTTTCGTCTTAGATTTTTCTGCGTCTGAGCCAGAATCCTCAGGGTTGACACATTCAGACTTTTCTTTTTCATCACGTTTAGAATCTTTCTTTTTACTTTTCTCTTTCTTCTTTCCAGAATCCTTGCTGCTCTCAACCTTCTTATCTCCCACCCCCACTCCAAGACTTGCAAATTTCTCCCTTAATGAAGGAGTTTGACCGTTATTCTTTTTCTCCATAAGTTCTTCTGATTTCTTAAATAATTTCTCAGAAATCTCTCCCGAGTCCCTCTTCTTAAAGACACTTACAGTCATTCTTCCTATAAGAACAAGCAAAAGCCCTGCTAACACAGCAAAACCTGCAAGAACAAGATAGATGTTATCCTCGGTTATAATATTTTGTATAGAAAACCCCTCGTCATTTCCATCAGAATCTGAGTCCCCTCCAGATTTTTTCCCAACTGAAAACTCAAACACATCTGAGAAATTACTTGCGTAACCGTCCTTTCTTACCAAAGCTACAGCTGAGTGATCACCTGAAGACACCTCATCATCAATAACAGTCTCCCAATTGCCATCCTTATCTACATCAATCACAGTTGTAATGACATCACTGCTAACCATAAGCACAACCTTTGAATTCGGTAAAGCCGTACCAGACAATTCAACCTCTTCATTGCTCTTAAAGTCCTTTTTCTGTTCATCACTGAATGCTGGAGGTCTCGGTATAACAATAATTGTCTCCTCTAAATACTGCGTAACCTCTTCCTCGTCTTTAAACTTGAAGTTAATAGTGTGCTTGCCTATGGAAAGCGATGGAAGAATGAATGGGCTTTTCTTTTTACTCATCCCTTCTCCATCAACTTGGATTTCGACACCATCTTCTGTGGGTTCAACAAAAGTAATTGCATAGTTGGGATTATCGGTCTCCTCCGGAAGCTGCAATTTCAGAAGGTCGCGAATCTTCTGCCTTCTCTCCTCCTCGACATCATCTACTACACTATCTACTTCATCTGAGTTATCATCTGCTTCAGCCACAACTTGATTCTCAGATTCATCTGTATCACTAGATTCAGATGAATCCTGATCTTCTCTAGAGCTACCAGTAGAATCCGAACCAAGGTCTACTTCGGAAAAAACCCCTAGAACCCTTTCGGTATCATCGTATACACTCATTTCCGTATGCAAAATATCTTCAGCTTTATCCATAAGCTTATTTACCTCACTAAATCTTGTATAGAAAAACAATCCCGCTGCACTGGTAAAACAAATCAGGGTTACCCAATAGAGAATTGCTGCCTTATCACTTAAATTATTATTTGGATTTAAAGTTTCCTCAACCGCAAGAGGCTTAAGCTCCTTCTTTTTACTTTTCTTTTCCTTGTTTTTCCCTTTTTTCATTGGTATTAAAGTAACACAATTATGTTATATAGTCAACGAAATATATATCTCATTGAACAACCCGGTAAATCTAGAAATTCAAATACCCGAAACGACATAGCCCTCAATTCTATCAGCGTCTGCACCAGTCACAACCCTAGGCTGAGCACCCTCAAATGTCATCGTCGGGATCAATTCATATCCTACATACCGATCTTCATAGAAATAATGTCTAACCATAACTCCTTCACGAGTTTCCTGAGACCACATCTGATCGAAAAGAAAGTTACCCAGACTGTAGAAAACCAGTCCGTTATTGTAATACTCGACAGGTTGAACCCAATGAGGATGAACACCAGTAACAATATCAGCCCCGGCATCAATGGCCGCTCGTCCATATTCATATTGATATCCAATAGGCTCATGCTGGTATTCCGCTCCCCACTGCATGTCAACAAAAACAAAATCCGCCTTCTCTTTTGCTGAGGTAATCGCGGATACCATCTTAGTCTTATTCATTTCGGCCGATCCAGGCGTAGTACTAGTAGCATAATAATCGGCAGGAGGTATAGCATTAAACCCGAGGAATGCGAACTTCAATCCATTGATCTCGATAACAGCTGGCGTAAAGGCCTCCGTCTCATTTCTTCCACCTCCGAAATATTTGATCCCAGCCCCGTCATACATATCAAGCGTTTTAATAAAATTCTCGCTTCCATAATCGAGAATATGGTTGCCGGTAAGCCCAATCACGTCGATCCCGGCATATTTAAATGCCTCGAACGACCCGACAGTACCGCAGAAAACCAAAGTCCCCTGATATTGCACACAATTCTCAGTAAAAGAGGCCTCATTGCTTACATGAGCAATATCTGCCTGCTCAAGAATACTGGCAACCTCCCTGACCGGATATAGGTTGTCTCCCGTAGCTACAATTTTCTGGTACAGACCGCGGGCCCCCATAACGGAAGTACCTGTTAGTACAACAGATGTAACCTTTTCCGAATCATAATTAACACTTCCAAGCATATCCTGTACCTCGGAGAAAAGCCTGATATCCTTGTGATCATTGTCTTCTTTGACCCAAATCCTATCTACTAAGGCATAGTCATCCTCCTCAGCCATATTCAAAAGCGAAACATTTTCGACAGAAACCAATTTTGTCCTCGCCGAAAAGTCTCCAAAAGGAAGAATTGCTATTACTTTAGGATTACTTTTCACCTCAGCTATACCACTACTGACAACTTTCACCGTCACCCCTATTCCGAACTCACGCTCCATGTAACTCTCAGCGTCACTGTCAATCACAACCGAATATCCCTTATTCGTCAAATCATTCGGTGTTCCCCCAAGAAGCTGTTCTAGCTGGCCCATCGAAAGATTTGATAGTCCAGACTTGACGTTAACAACGATAAAATAAAATCTCTCCCAGGCCAACTCCATTTTCCCTTCATCACTCGAGGAAACAACAAGATCACAATCTTTACCAGGTTCCTTATCGAACTGCCTCGTGCTTATTATTATTTCCTTGTCGGAATCCTCCGGTTCATATGAATCCACCCAAGCCTCAAGCTCATCTGTAAACCCAGAAGACAGTGTCTTATCAATACAAAGATGAACTTCCTTTCTTTCCTCCTTGGATCCAAATGATAGCCGATCAGAAAGAGCTTTCAGCTGGCCCTCAAATGGAATTCCATATTTTTTTACATAAAAAAATCCTATTACCACGATAAGAAGAACTCCCAGCGTTGCAAAAATCACGCCTCTGGGAATATTCCTCCTATTCTCTTTCGGAAGTTTTACTTTAAGGTCTCTTGTAATTGCCACTTTCGGATACTAAAAGCTAATCTTGAAGCGGAACATTCTAGCAATAAGTAATAGTCTTTGTATCGGTAACCTTATCTATCCAAAGAATACCTTCCAAGTGATCATACTCGTGCTGGATATAAACAGCAAATTCACCCGAGAATATTTCCTTATGTGATATTTCCTTCCGATCTTGGTATTTAAGTTCAATCTCTGAATACCTTTTTACCTCGCCTCCAATGCTGGGAGTACTGAGACAACTTTCAAAACCTGTGACAAGTTCATTAGTAGTGATTTCAATTTCTGGATTTATATAAACATTGAAGCCGGGATTTGCAGAAGTTGCACCGGGCTTCATTATGAGAAAAACTCTCGTAGATTTATTAACCTGAGGAGCCGCAAGCCCTGCTGTTAAGTAACCAGCCTCAGGTTTTTGACAGGCAGTTTCAATCATATCATCAAGAAACTGCTGGAATTGCTTTGATTTAATGTCATCTGTGGGAACCGGTTGTGCTTTTTGCCGAAGTATTGGGTTTCCCATTAGAGCTATATCAAGTACTGCCATAGTAATGGAATGATAGCATAACAGAGGTTCATATTGAAATATAAGCACAACCATAACTAAAGTTGTTTTCAGTTGACACCATTCATACAGAAGAGTACAATAATACTATAGGGTTACAAATTGTTACAAAACTGCTCTTTCAGACGTTTAATATGCAGTAAAGGCCTCAGCAACAGGCTTTTATTGCCTATTTAACATTTTGTTAAAAGGCGGGGTATATTTGCATTTTTTTATAAAAAGCGCAGATTACCGTTCTTTAACATCCAAAGAGTTAGCTAGTTAAATCTATCCCCTGACAAAAAACAAATCCTATGGGTAAGCCTAAAAAGCCGCCGACCGCTAGGTCTGTGATTTTTTAGGCTTGCTCTTGGTTTGTTTCTGACTGTCATAGGTTCCTCCCCAGAAAAACTTATGTCCGGTAATGGACTGTTAATCATAGGAAGGAGGTGGAAACTGGGGGGTAGAAAGGAAGAATAACACCAGCGGGAACGAAGCAAGAGAAAGTCGAAAATACTCTAGAGAAAGGATATAAGATGAACAAGAAAACGAGATTCTTTATTGCCCTAGCCTTAGGCTTGGGCCTGTTATTGGTTGTTTTGGTTCTCCCCGGAGGCCAAGATGTGACCGCTGCTCCGGCGGCCCCTGCCGCGGGAGGTGCTTCATATGTGTCCTCGTTCGTCTCTGGGACCCAATTCTGCGTTCGAACGATGGACCCGATAATCGGCGTTGGAGGATGGGCATCTGTTTCGCCATGGATCTCCAACTGGTTATTGCCGACAAATCCTTTCTCCCAGACATTCGATAGTCAAGGACAGACGTGCTGGGAGATCACCGATCCAGACAGCCATCCACATGATGGCCCCTGGTACGGCGCATTCTATCAGCTGGAGCACTGGCAGAAAATGCAAGGCTATAGCTACAGAATGCTGGAGGGAGGATCCGAAAGTCAACTATGGTTTGGGGAGGGAACGAGATCTAGTGATATCCCCCTCGGACCAAGATACGGAAGGATCCAGGTAAGCAATGGACTCGTTCAAATCACGGCAGTCCCAAGCACAACAGTGAACAACTCAAGCGGCACCTACATTTTCCGAGTATCAGAAGCCACAACGGCAGTGCTTGAAATGCCTCTAGATGTTGTTATTGTCACAGGACCGTTCACCGGCAATCTAGAGAGTGTTATCCCCGAAAATGGAGAGTTGACCTTCAACAAATCCGGGGACTGGGTGGTTGGCCTGGTCGAGCAGCCGATTCGCGTAAGCTATACATCGGCAATTACCGAGGCAACACCCGGAGAGGTTGTAACTGTCACTGCCATAGTCGAGAACGTCGGGACAGAAACGTTGACCGATGTCGCAACACTGGAGGAATTCTGTCCAGAAATTCTGAAAGGCGGGCCTCACGGCATTGTATGTGTTCCGGACGCTAGCGGTCACTGCGATACCACTTCGTGGAATCAGTACGTAGGAGACCTTACCTCAGGGGAATCAACTACATATACCCTACAGGTAACGCTCTACAGTGAGGCCGAACCAGGCCTGATTCATAATTCATGCAGTACGAAGGCAATCTGGAACGACATGCAGGATTACAAGTACATCATCGGCGACAGCATTCAGATTTTCGCTCTATGGCGTACTTACCTTCCCATCACACTAAACAACTAGCAACTAAACTCTTTGGATTGGCGGGCCCAGTGGCTCAAAAAACACCGGGTCCGCCAACCAATTACATCTTCTCAATTAAAACTCATCACAAACAACCTAATCAGCCGGCACATCCCGATATTTCTTAATAATACTCTCAACAATCGCACTCGTAGATGGATACTGAGGAGTATCAATAGAAATCAGACTTGCGCCAATTTCAATAGCCTCCTCTTTAACCTCATCGACAAAATTAAAACCCCGGCCAATAGTTATAAGATCGACCCCGAGATCCACATACAATTTTCTATACTCACTTGCACTAAAACCCGTATCATTAAGAAAAACCGCATCAACACCTTTCACCTCACTAATTATCTCCATCCTTTCCTTCTCACCATTTATTGGCCTTTTATAGGATTTATATTTTGCAACATTTTCATCTGAATCAATACCTACTATGAAATAGTCACACATGCGTGCCGACTCCTGAAGAAGACACAGATGAGAGATATGGAAAAGGTCGAAAGCTCCGTGTGTAAGCCCTACTTGAACACCCTGACGTCTGAGATCCCGCGCAACCTGAAACAAAGTCTCTTTTGAAAAGATATTCTTGTGAGATACTGACGGCCTACGGTAAAGTTTCATACTAGCGGATATTATACTGAGAACTAAAGCGGATGAGAAGGCTTATTTTTACCAAAAGATGATTCAAGTTGCATGGGCATTATATGTATGCGTAACTTTAGGCTTCTTTGAAATTAATTGTGTATAATTATTGCAAACATATATAGATACGTGTAAAGTATCTTTGTTGTTTTTGAAAATTAGGCTGGATTTTGATCGTGGTGGATGTAGCTCAATTGGTTAGAGCGCCTGTTTGTGGCACAGGAGGTTGAGGGTTCGAGTCCCTTCTTCCACCCCAGTTTTCATTTTCGATAGCAGATTCCACAGAAACCATATGAGACCAAGGTTCTTTGAAGTTCCAACCAACTTCTTTATCGTCTAGCGTTAAACCTTCGCTTATAGACATCACTATTTTCCTCTTCTCTTCAAGAGTGCCGTTACTAAAGACTTCCTGTAGACCGAAGCATTGTTCGTAAAAAAGTTCCAACGACTCACGCACATCGTCTCTGTTGTACTTCACATCACCTCTGAGTTCTTCGAGTTCACTGACTCTCTTGTTTAATATTTCTTTCTGGTCCAGATACTCATCTTTTGTCAGCTCGCCCTCAATTCTCATACTCAGAATTTTGTCTAGTTTTTGTAGGGTATCAGATAGTTGATTTTCTATCTCCTCACGCCGATCACATTCCTGTGAAAAATCGACCTCAAGCTGTTTTCTAGTCTTTTCCTTTAGAATCTCCAGATACTTTTTTGAAAGTGAAATCTTAGAAATATGCCCAACAAACTGATCTTCCAAATCTTCTGCTCTAATTGGTTTGTTGTCACACTTACCTCTTCGCTTCGTGCAACAGTAATATGTATAGGGCTTGTCGTTCTTATATTTTGTATATGCAGTTATTGCACAACCACACCTTGGACACTTCATTATTCCTTTGAAAGGATGGTAATGCCTGCTTTGATATGGCTTAGAGTCGTCGTCCAGGACTTCTTGTAATTCAAGCCACTTCTGTTTTGTAATTAGCGGCTCCCATTTACCTTTATCGCTTTCATCATTTACATCTTCAAAATAGCCACAGTATGACGGTTTTCGTAGGAGTCTATGTAATTCTGATTTAACGAAATGCTTCCCTCGGCGGGTCTTTACGTCCCATTCATACAACAGATTTACAGCTTGAACAAGGTTTAATCTATTCGAAATAATCTCATCAACAAGACGGACATAGAACTTAGAGGTTTTGGGATTTGGAGCTATGTTCTTCTTCCCTTTCTCTGTTCCCATATTTATGTAAAACGCTGGAGCATAAGAGCACCATTCCCCTCGTTTTCTCTTCTCTCTGAGTCCCCTTTTGGTATTAATACTAAGCTCTCTTGAGTATTGAGCATTTGAACCAAATTCGACTCCTAAAAGGATATCGTTGGCGTTCTCGTTGGTAATGCTTCTATATCGGGTACGAATTTCAAGAAGTTTCCCGTCAGTTAGCAACTGCATAATAATGCCTGACTCTTGCGGATTGCGGCTTAGACGGTTTGTATGCCAGATTAGAACCCTTTTACAATGCCCCTTCTTGATATTCTCGATCAATTCATTGAAACCATCACGTTGTCCTGGCTTTCTAGCAGACTTCGATTCCTTGATGATTCTGGCTATTTTGAGGCTGTTCTCAGCGGCATATTCCTTTAACTCCCTCTCCTGAGCCGGTAAGGACAGTGCCTGCTTCTCTGAACTTTCACTAGATTTTCGACAATAACAAAAATACTCCATTACAATACTATTTATATATATTCATTATATAATATTCCCATATAATATCCAGTATATATTGCCAATATATTTTCCATATAAGAATATCAATATTATGTTACTTATCACTCTTGTCATGCTCATCTCCGAGAACTTCCTCTAAAGTGATCTCTTTCTCTTCTTCAGATACAATTCCTCTCTCTATGTCGCCAGTAAGGGATTCGTTGTACTTCTTCACTTCTTTCAGATATGCGTTTTTCACTGAATTTTCGTAATTTCGCCATTCGTCTTTGTCTTCGATCCTGACGATATTCAGATACTTACTTCCGCAACGAACGGACGGAGGTACAACTCTAAGGGAATCTTCAGATAATGAAGACCTCATAACACGAAAACCAATAATGATAAGTCCTGAATATCTCAACTCTACCTGAGCTAACATATCACCTTTTTGATTCAGAATTATCTTGATTTTAGCCTTTTTAATATCAAACTTTTCTTCCATTATTATTTGAACTTAACTAAATTAGGTATAATACAAACGAGAGATATTGTTTCGACAATATCACTCCATTACAGAGGCGGTCCTCTACATCTTCGCCGGTGCTGAGGCCGCCTTGTTATTATGCATATCATTTCCTTTCACTGCTAAATTTAGATACAAGCCCCGCTTTATTTGGTTACAAATTATTTTTGCTATGGTTTCAATGTCTTCGATTTGTTCAGGAGTGAGGTCATATTCCATCAATAAACTCCTTCCATTCTGGCGGTATATAGGCTGTCTTTCTTGGGATATCTTTATAGAAGCCGGAAATACGAATACCCCTCATGACCTGATTCCTATTCCAGGTGTATCGAGGAGTTCTGTGATAGCCGTAATGAAGAATAAAGTAGAGAAGTGCGTAGTCGCCTATCAGAGATATGCGTTTTTCTTTTCTGAGGGCTTTAAAAACTCCAGAGAATGAACGGTTGGGGTTGGATGAAAGAAGTCGCTCAAGTACATCCTGAAGACTTGTAGCCGTTTGGTATTGCACTGATGTTCAACCTAATCTTAGATATAAACATCTAAATACCACGAATGAAAATGAAAACTACTAAATAACTTCTTAAAAAGTTCTTAGAAAAATCTCGACTGACTATTCTTCTGCTGGAATATACTCTAACTTATAGCCCTTTTTTGTATGAATATACCTATCAAACTCTTTTTCACCCATTCCCGCCTGTCGACAGAAGGTTTTTAGCCCATACTTCACCCCATATAGGTCTTGATAAATATATATATTGTCTTTCTTACCTTTAGAAGTACACACCTTGGATTTCTTAAGCTTATCAATAATAAAGTCACCAATCTCACCGTAATCTTTATATTCACCCCTATTTTGGAATAGATAAAGAAGAAAAAAGTAGCATCTTGACTGATTACCAATGTCAATCTCTTTACCATTTTGGAATTTTATAATTGCTCTGCCTGGATAAAACGAGAGTTCTTTTTCGACAAGGACCTTCTTGACTTCCTTAGCTACAAGATCGCTTTGTGCAGCTTTTATTCTATCCCAGTTGATTCTCATAACATATACCGTATCAATTGTTCGAGTCGGTATAGGTAGAACTTTCCCACCAAGAAACTTACCATATCTCGAGGCAAACCTATTTGGAAGCCTAGAAAGAAAGGAAAAGTGGTCATTACGGTACACATATACAATACCTGTTGACGACAGAAGCTTTTTAGGCGACAGGTCATCTCTAGTAAAAGGAGGCAGAGGCCTTAGTACTTCCCTCGTATAAAGAAAACCTAGGGTATGAGCCCTTTTATAGTGTATTAACCGAAGGCTAACATAACCAAATTGACTATCATATGATTGAGATCCCCTGTTGGGAAATTGATCCTCCTTCCTCGGACAATAGAATGATTTTGTATAGACATTCAGTAATGTGTTATTTGGTGGTAAAGTATCACTTTTAGGAAAATTACCAGAAAAAATAAGCGCAGGGAAAATCCTGCTCTTCTCAGAATCCTCAGTAAACTCGGAACGTATCAGATCAATAATCTTATTGGCCTCTTCAATACATGCATCCGGATACCTTGAATCAGTCATAAAATCAAAAATTCCTACGCTCACGGCTACGAAAGCGTAGGAATCTATAGCCGTGAATTTATTTAAATTACACAAATTATACGTTTTCAACGTTTTTTCATAAAGGGGAAGAATATTCGCAGGATTAAACAATTGAAACTATTTTAGAAACATCCTATACAAATCTGATTTACTTACACCAGCGATCATTTTCTCTAGCTCTAATAACTTCTGAAACTTCTTCGTAAATTCACCGTTATATAACGTCCTTTTAATCTCTCCTTTCAATTTATCACGTTTCTCATACAAGTCTAGCATCTTCTTAAAATACCCGAAGGAACCATTATAGCTAATTCTCTGACTCTTATAGTTAAGATCCATACACTTCCTACAACCAAAATAATGGCTATTTGGTGCCATATATAAGGTCGAAACTCTGTTTCCACAATAATCCCCATCCTTCACCAGTCCACACTCTATCCAATATCTATGTCCACCAAAACTACACGGTGTAGTTACTATCGGAAAAGAATAATCATAGTCCTTTTTCTCACCAGTACTATGATCAGTAACAGTATAAACAAACCTTATTGATTTTGCATAATTGAAAACATCCACATGAATACTCACTCTAGCCGTTTCTTCTTCGTACAGCTTCCAAATAACTGTATCCCATTTGGACCCCTTAAAGAATCCGAGTCTTTTTAAATCCGACACACTGATTTTCCGAGAATCTTCTACTGTATACCTATCAGAATAGGAATATCTGCTCATTTTGTAAGAAATAAAATAACCGAAATCATTAAGGATTATACAACTTCACGATGACATTCTCTTGTCTGCAAAAGCTGAAACCAAAATACACACAATAAAAAAAATTGGGACAAGCATTGCAAGGACAAACAACATCCAATTAGGAAGGTCAGGAAAAACAAGACCACTCAATTTTTCTAGTATTGGGTTTAAATAACTGAAGAGCACATCAGGAATAACTATTAGACTAATGAAAAGAGTAAGCAAAACCCCAAATATGAGATTAATCTTGCCATATTCAGACCTTAGTTCGGTTTGAATGATACTCTTCAAAAGGCTCCAGAACTCTTTCATGTCTAGATTTATACACATTAATCAAATCTTGAATATTTCGAATAATCTTCATATGTATCAGTTCTAGATTTGCAGATTTCAAAACCCGCAACTATCATGGTTAATAGCATTCCAATGCCAAATAATATAAAACCAATATTCAAAAATGGATGAAGAATATAATTTGATCTACTGAAGAAAAGTATAGCATCACAAACACCCCAAAAAGAAAGAAGAGTCGAAAACGTAAAAACCAGAGGTTGAAGACCAAAGGCTTCGGCAAGAACACCTCCCAAAGTAACTGCTTTATCGATCAAGACCATACCTACTACTATTTCTTCTTTAGTAAGATATCGACAAAAGCCTTGTTTTGACCCAACAAATGTTCCATCATATTTGCAAGCAGAAAGAGATACCAATCCAGACATGACAAACTAAGAATTAAATTAAAGAGAATGACTCCTCAGCCAGTTTTTGACTTACATCAACTGCCTCATCCAAAAAAGAACTCATTAGATCCTTTGTATATTTCAATTGATCATTTTCTTGATAGTAGTCGTGCAGAAGAAAAAAGAATCTATCGGGCAATAATCGAGAATCAAACGGTGTAGGAGGTAAAAACATCTCTGCAAGTTGCTTCTTTTCCATTGGACCTAGAATATAATGTGCCTTTCTGTCACCGTCATTAAACGAAAAATCTACAGCAACATCGGTTGACTTATTAGTAATACTATTGTCTTTATAAAAAGCCTTCCTCACTGCTGATACCATCTCCGACATTGTTTTCTCCACAGGCCATATCCAGATTAGTTTTACACCAAAACGATTTATTGTCTCCCACCCGACTCTGTCAAAGGCTTTTTTATAGAAATTTTCACAGATAGTCTTTGCAGAAATTGTGTTCTTCGGCTGGTTAACCTCAAGCGCAACCTTCTTTGGACTTATATATCTTAATAAAAAATTCTTTCTCTGAACATACGTAAATGCCTTCTGTTCATCATTGGAGGTAATCTTAGCTCCGAAAACAGACTCTGCATCTACATGATCTACAGACTTTTCTTCAAGATCGACTGCCGAAACGAATTTTATCAATCGCATCATAGCTCCCAGAAACAAACTTATATGGACATTGTACATTAAATATCATTAGCAAGTTAAGACCTTGACTGATAAATGTGTATTAAAATTTGGATCCCTTTTATAGAGCAGCCCAATCTGAATATCCATCAGGCTGTGCAAGAATATACACCCCTTCATCACAAGCAACCATAAGACTCTCCCAGTCCTCAAAATCTCTATTTCGATATACATACCTATACCCCTGATTTTCCCTTTTCCACTCACCCGAAGCATATTTTGCAGACATCCGATTCATCACAGTCTCTACGTCCTCCTTTGATAATTCTTCACCTTCACATCCCATATCAGTAAATGTAATCATTCCACCATATACAAGATCCTCGCCCTTTTTGAACTCAATAAGGACATCATAATCTCCCTTATCCCAGAAAATGCTTGAAAACAAAGGTAGCTCATTATCCTCAGTTTCGCTTGGATCACCAAGGAGGTCTCTTAAATCTGAAATTTTCTTCTTATTGAAATCCTCAAGCCTTACTGAAAGATTCTGATATCCTTGATCCTCCTCTTCCTCGTTGTCATCATCCTCCGAGGCATTCTTATTGCCTTCTTCACTTTTCTTACTTTCCGTATTCTCTGAGTCATTAGAACTATTCCAATTGGACCCCAAGGAGAAACACGCACAACACGAAACTATTAGAATTATAACAATAGTCAAAATCACAATAACAAGAGGAATTTTGCTCTTTTTCTCGGTAGGTTTTGCTGAATCAGGTGAAGAACTAGTACTTTTAGGCATATGAGGACCTCTAAGAGCTTAGTTAGTTCAATTATACGAAATACTTCAGGCTATATCAAAATTAATGCTTTCACTAAATATTAGCAAATTAAAATAGTTCCAAAATCCGTCCCACCACCTACGCTAGACATAAAATCATTTAGATAATAGCTCTATCGCCTTTTCAGTATTCATACCTTCAGGATTCGATAATGTCTCTTTATAACACCTTCTGTATGTATCCTTAGTTGTATTCAACGTGAAAAGATTGCTTGTTATCTTTACTTCATCCACCCCTTCAAAGTTGCTGCTGTATACATAAGCAGCAAAATCTGTACTTTCATACTTTACACTATCCATAGGATAATCACTCTGATAAACAACTGTAATAACAAGAACATTTCCACTAAGTTTTATGCTAATTAACTCATTACTAGAATATAAAGGGTTAGACTCGACCATGATACTCACATAATCAGTGATACTATCAATATCAAGCTCATAGGTTTCACCTGCAAACGGGTCCTCATCGGAATTAAAGATGAGCTCGTCCTCAGTTACACGATTATCATCATTATTATTATCTCTATTATCATTCCTTACACTGTCCGATTCAGCAGAAGATGGTTCTTTGTCAACTTGGGAATCGCCCTCTCTGAAACCAGGAATCACAATGAGGAAAACAATCATAACAGAAACACATAGCCCAAATAGAGCAATTAATCCGAAAACATTTACTATTTTCTTATTCTTCCGAAAAAAAACAGAAATATTTTCTTGGTTCATATATGTCTAGACAAAGTTTATTGCCACATATAAAGTCTATTCAAATTCTCTCATATAATAGAAAACAAATTAAGCTCTTTACCAGAAGCATAGAAAATTTTAGGAATCATATTGTCAATTGCAAAATAGTTCCAAAATCCGTCCCACCACCTACCCCAAAATTATAAAAATTCTTTACAGCAAAACAATATTTCCTCAATCATCTATAATCATAATCTGATAATTTCGTACTATCTATCATCCTCTTGTGGCAAGCCTAAAACATCTCTGGCAAAAACATCATGATTTATGGTGAAACAACTAGCAATCCTTCTAAAATTCTCATATCCAGCATCATAAGAAGCTTGTTCTTCAATTGCTCGTCCTTTTGCCATACCAAAAATAGAAGCAGCCCCAATACCCAATAGTCCCAAAACCATAACATTTTCAATAGCTGTGGAAGATGCATCCATTTGATGCATGTATTTACCTATTGCGTCTAGTACAAAATATCCAGCAACAGCGGGGGCTATAGCAAGACCATACTTGACGGCAGCTTTCCTACCTGCATGATGAATATGTTCATATTCATGTGCTAATACCCATGCTGAAGGTCTTTTCATTGCTGTCTCTAGTAGTTTACCCATGAATCTCTTGGCTCTATCTCGTTGTTCTTCGATTGGTCTACCAGGCATGAGTTCCCCCTCTTTTGCTGCCCGTAAATAGCGTCTTTTTCTCTCGGGATCACCGGCAAAAACCTCTACATCTTTTTTCTTCAACAATTGATATGGCCAGAAAGCAGGAAAAAATGTCTGAAAAAACTTAGTATTCATAAATTTCTGCCAAAAATCTTTTTCTTCTCTTGGAGTACTTGGAATCTCCTCACCCATTCGTTCTAGAAGGTCTACGTAAATACCCCTAATATTGTTCACTAGTCTTCTTTGATTAATAACAATCGCCTGTCTAGTAACATCATATGAGGCTAACTCCGGACCAGATAATTCACCATCGGTAATAACCAATGGCTTCAAAACAGAATCTGAATATCCGATTTCTGATAAAGCCTGCCCAAGAGCGTCTCCATCCACTTGGAATAAGGCGTCACATTCTTCCATATTTTCATATTCTACCTTTACAGTCGGAGAAGCAGATCCACTTTCAGCGAAGGCCTCTACCGTTGGAGATATCTCACTCATATGTTTATTTTCTGGCCAATATAATAACTTCAGTATATCACGAGTCTAATCGATTTCATAAAATGACCCTGCGATCCAGAGAGTAGTTTTATCATTATTTACCACATAGTTCCAAAACCCTTCCCACCACTTACCCCAAACCCCATAGTATTTACTTTTTCTCATCTACTTTGTATAATCGCATTGTTCTATTCTTAATTGAGAAAAGGATTCAATGGCAAAACCTGATGTAGACCCCATAACAGCTTTAAATGAACAGCTCGACCTAGATCCTGATCAGCTGCAAGGCTTTACGGATGAATTTTCATCTGAGCTGCATCGACTTGCAGAACAATATAGAATGACACTTAAGGCCAGAGAAACAATCCAAGAAAGATTTCCTCAATTAGCAGAGCATGATCCTGAAAACTATGACGTTACAGTGGGCAAAGCATGCTTTGTAGCATTTCAGGAACCTTTATATGTCGAACTCGAAATGACAGTTCGTGACAATTCTGGCCCGGAAGCTCGTGTTTATTGTGTCCAATGGCTAGACAAAGATTATCCTGACCTTGGTCAAAGAAAAGGATTCACCGTACTTCAACACAAAGACCCCGAAACACATCGTGCTAACGACAGAGCTTTAATAGAAAAATGGGATGAGATTCCTGCAACCGACGAGTATGGTCAAACAATTATTGGGATTGCGCTTTATAAGTGTGCCAAAAAAATTGTTAAAGACTCGAAAGACAATATTCCAATGTTGCTTGATACAGTACCAGTACCAGTTTCAGATTAACAAAATTCTGGAATCCAAGTTCCAAAATCCTTCCCACCACCCACCCCAAAACCTTAGTAACCCTCACCTAACCAGCCCTGTCCTCCTGATAAGTTCAATGCCAATTTTCGCGTCAATAACTGGACTACCCATCACCGTACATATGACAGCTTTATTCTGCAGTCCAAGCATACCTCTTGGAGCTGTACTTACATGCGATAAACTAGGAGCCTCACGAGTATACTCTTTGGTAAAAAATGGATGAAAATCACTCGTACCAAATACGTCTTTATTTCCTCGATATGCATCGAAAAAATGCGAACCAAAAGCCCGGACAAAGCCATACTTTGGTGCCCCGGTTTTAGCAATTAACAAAAACAATTTAACTTTGTCACCCGGTTGTTTTAATGCGTGATAGCCTCCAGCTAAATCATATACCACATCAACATTTGATGCAGAATCAATATCACTTTCAGGCGTAATCCTACCTAAAATGTCTGAGGGAAGTTCTGGTAACTCAGCCTCAATACGATCGCCGGGTGACTTATAGCCATTATTCCCCTTTGCTGTAATAAATATTCGATCTGGCAATCTTGGCAATGCGGCAATCGCAAAGAGCAAATTTTTGGCAGTCTTTCCAAACCCAAGGATACCAACACTAAAGGGTGCTCCTTGTTCCAAAAGATGCTCCATTATAACAGCCGCGCTGGATACAGTACGGTAAGCTACAGGATAATCAATAACTGCGAGTGTGCCTCTATGATCCAAAATCTGCAACACACTCTGAAATCTCGGTAAACTTTTCTTTAAATTATTGGGGTTGTCAACAAACATACGAACCCCAGTAACACCAGCCGTCAAATCAGACCCAAGCATAAGCCTAACCCTCGCTCCATTCCACTCACCTCCTATATAGCCAGTTCCCCACTTAAATTCACAGATTCGTTCCAAAGGTGATTTCCCCTCAACACCGAAAAGAACATCTCGAGAAATATCATTAACTATCTTAAATGTATCTACAGACAGAGGCAACTGCTCTAACACCGTTTCTGATGATATATGCAGTAATTGATTTCCAATATTGGGTTTTATTGCCCCTTCTTTCGGGTCAATCTCATACAAAACACTAATACCATCAGCACCGACAATAGAGATTCTTTTTGAAGAAGTACCTCTGACATCTACATCAGGAAATCGCTCAAGCGAAACTCTAGCCTCTGTACTGAAAATGGAATGATCTTCTAACTGCTCACCTTGTTGATTCATCTCTTTGCCTGAAGGTGTTAGACCTGCCATGAGCCTTACTAAAAAATAAGATACTTAATATTAAGCATCAAGAGCAGAATTATTCTCTAATCTTCTTCCCGCCGATCACATGAAAATGAAGATGTGGAGTGCTCTGCGATTTCCCAAAGCCGGTCCTAAACTGTGCTCCAATTCTTTCCACGTCAATTGTCTCTAATATGTCCTGTGCAACCTTCACTATTTCCCACATCAATTCTTTATGCTTATCCTCTAAATCCCGCATGTCATGAATATGTTCCTTTGGAATAATCACTGCGTGAAATTCGAAAAGTGGATTTGTGTGGTAAAAGGCTAATACGTTGTCCGATTCGTATATTTTCTCGACCTTCATTTTACCTTTCAGAATCTTGTCACAGTAAATATCATAGTCACCGGGCTTAGCCATATGACGCATTACTTAACTAATTTATTTCCCAAAATTATCACGAATAGCCTGAATTACATCTGTTACATCACCAACGAAACGCCAGAATGTAATACTTTCTTCCCTAGATTCGTTGCCATGTACATGAAATTGACCAGAAGGAAGAATCAGGCTTTCCCCCTTGTTCAGAATAATCTTCTTTGTATTATCACCATCAAATACTGTATAAACCGACTGCCCCTGAATTTGAAACAGTTCTTCTTCAACAGTTCTGTTATGCTTATCAAGAGATTCTCCAGGAGCTAGGTAAAGAAGTCCTATGCTCGATTCTTGGTCTGAGTGAAGTACAGTTATCTCTCCTTGTGGTATTTTGAATGTTTCAACCATGTTCAATGCTGATTATAGATGTATTAAGAAAAAAGTTCCAAAATCCATCCCTCCACTTACCCCAAAACCTACCACGACAACAACTACCCTACTTTCAATTGCCCCAATATTTCCAATGTGATTAAATGGAAGAAATGTAATCACACCTATTAGCAAGAATATGATACCAGATAAAGACGCTCAAATCATTTCTAGGGAGACGCAACAGCAGCAAGATACACTAGCTCTGTTGCGTAGTAACGGACTCGGAGAGTTAGTCGAAGCATGTGCGCATGAACTCAACCTCGTTTCATTCGAAGAAAGATCTGAAATTCCAATTCCATTGTCTCTTATCCCACAATCAGAGACAGAACTTGACCTTGGGTCAGACGTAAGTGATACCTGCAGAGAGTTACTAAACATCATGGAAGAGCCACAACACGCGTTTGAATATCCCTTTTTTATAGGTGGATTTACTTCATCGCAAAATATATTGTCATTAGAATCACTTGCGCTTCTATACCCTGAAGGGACAACATTTCATACCAATAGTACGCTTCCCGACAAAGATCTTCTAGGAAAAGCGGTTTCAGACAATGTAGAAAAAGGAGGTAATGTTCACGTCTTAGGACACACCCATCCAGAGCCCTCTAATGAGACAAAGGAAGAATCTGTCGCAGCAAAGCTCAGCGCAGAAACAAAAACAAAATATGGGATAAGAGATGTCGGATTAAACATATCTCTGAATGACATATACCAACTTGTCTCATTCAGAAGTACCCTGGAAGAAAGACATGACTTCAGTCTAACCGTAATGATTTGTGTATTGATGTTTAACGGAGAAATACACTTTATTTATATTGAGAATGACAAACTACTCAGGATTACGAAGGAAATTTCTTCTGACTAATTAGTATGTCTCTCCGAAATAAGTCACAAGTCTAAAAAAGCATTAAAAACGTCTTCCCACCTAACCATCCAGGACCTGAACTCGATCCTTCCTCATTTTTACTTCACACCAAATGAAAATTCTCTCAATCGAGTAAGATAAATCTATACCGTGACAAGATTAACCTCACCACTTTCAACAATTTCTGCCATACTATCTATGTAACCACCCATACCTTTTATTTGCGGTGTAAATAGCGGGCTATCCGATCCTAATGCTTTTTGCTGGTCATGGGTCATAATGGCATTATCATAATATGGGGTAACGGTGAAGCCTAAACCGTACAAATCAGGCCTTAAATCATCATAGCTTGTAAGCCGGTGAGGTAGCATATCGGCCTTACACACTAAGAAATGTCTCTTACCTAAAGCATGTCCAAATTGTATAGAAGCCCCGAATATAGTCACAGTCTGCTGATTAAGACTAAAACGGATAGCACCTTCAGGAAAAAATGATGGATCGAAAACAGGATCAACAACACATGGAAGAGGGAAAAACTCGTCCGATAATGTTCCAACACGTTCTCCGAGAGCTCTTCTAGCAGAATTAATTGTACTAACGCCAAGGAAATAGAGCACATTCTCTCTAGTATCGGGTTTCAAAGTTTTTGGGTCATCGTATCGTTCAGTTATAAACAATATGTCAAGTGTTTTGATCTTAGATTATTTAGCCTAATAAATTATACTCCAAGTTAGGCCTTATCGCACGAACAATTATTATTGAATTTACATAATCCATTCCCAATATTTACATCACTCAACCAACTTATATCAAAAATGATTTACATTCTATCTCATTAACTCACCAATCTTTCTAAAACCCGACTTACTTAGCACCTAAAAACCTTTAAGTGGCCTAACCCAGAAGAAATATTGTTTTTCCATAATAAGTGCTATAAACTTAAATAATACTTTATTAAACAGTCCGTCTATGGAAATCCTTCTATATTCACTCCTCTTATCATTAGGAATTCAGATTCTATTTTTTATTTTTGCTTTCCTTTTAAAGACGGACAAACTTACTGACCTTACATACGGGTTGACCTTCATAATTCTAGTTTTTTTCGCGATTACCCTGTCTCCTATGATTACAGTCAACAAAATAATCTTATTAGCAATGATCTGTTTATGGGCCCTAAGATTAATTTCCTACCTGTTCTATAGAATCAACAAAATGAAAAAGGATACACGGTTTGATGAGATGAGAACTGATTTCCTCAAATTCGCACGGTTCTGGATCTTTCAGGGAATTTCAGTATGGATAATAATGCTCCCGTCATTAATATATTTTTCCCAACTAAAGTCTCACAGTTTCTCTATAGTCTCGGTATTAGGAATTATCATTTGGTTTACTGGACTATTGATTGAAACAATCGCTGACATTCAAAAGTTTATGTTTAAAAGCAAACCTGAGAATAAAGGCCTATGGATCGAATCGGGTCTATGGAAATATTCCCGTCATCCAAATTATTTCGGTGAAATTCTTTGCTGGGTAGGAGTTTTTACATTCATTACGCCGATATTACGAAACTGGGAATTTTTAACAGTAATAAGCCCGTTATATATCACAACATTATTACTTTTTGTATCAGGAATCCCAATATTGGAAAAAAGATATAACGAACGCTACAAGAACAACAGAGATTATCAGGAGTACAAAAACTCAACAAGCTTGTTGATACCACTGCCATAGAAACTTCTCCGAAAATATCTTGGAAGTTGACATTATCGCTCCAAAATCCGTCCCAAAATTTACCCTACTGCTTTTATAACGAAATTACGCTATAATATGTAACTTAAGAAATGAACACAGTAATCTTAAAACCATTATCTCTAGTAATTTCCAGTATTAATTTTTAATTACCTTATATTATGGCAACTGGTACAGTTAAAACAGTTACCGACAGAGGTTTCGGCTTCATAAAGCAAGACGATTCAGAAAACGAAATCTTCTATCATGAGTCCTCTCTAGAAGGCGATCTTGCCGAGAGGAAATTGAAAGTCGGTGACAAGGTCAGCTTTGAGGTTGAACAAGCCGAAAAAGGACCAAGGGCAGTAAATATTGCACTCGCAGAAGAATAATTCCTCGAGCGCATTCTTATTGTAAATGAAAGAGAAGGTACACATGTATCTTCTCTTTTTGGTCATCCAACGAAAAAACG
The DNA here is from genome assembly GCA_016932785.1 of Candidatus Dojkabacteria bacterium. GTDB lineage: Bacteria > Patescibacteriota > Dojkabacteria > SC72 > JAFGCJ01 > JAFGCJ01. The sequence continues at coordinate 275,826 of JAFGCJ010000002.1, forward strand.
TATTCTACAGATTTTTCATACCGAGCTTGATACAGCGCCAGCTAGAGAGAGTTCTTTCTTTGAAACAGACATTAAAGAAATAGAGATTTTCGCGACACATCTTGCTCACTTCGAATATAAAAAACAGACAGAAACCAGAGATACAATAATTGGAATAGTGACAATGGACGTCAATCCGGTTAATATTGCCTGATCTGATTTTCAAAAAGTATTGCGTTATAACCAACAGTTCCCACGTTTGTTTCATTACCTATCCCATCTTGTCTCAAAGACGTCCTATTCTTTCAAAACACCTCCTCGTAATGTATCATTGAAGATATGGTTTATACGTATCTACGAGACACCATGCAGCAGATGCCAAACCTCGAAAATAGATAAAAAAGTGATTATGTTTTCACAAGTTTTACAAAAAACTACTCAAGAAATAGCTCAGGAAATTGTTGCTGCTTATAATTCTTCAAGTGGAATTTTCTCAAATAAGATCAACGCAGAGGATTTAACACCAGTAACAACCATTGACAACAAAATTCAATATTTATTTTGGGTAATCCAGTTGGATTACGCAACAAAATCATCGTTACTTTATAAAAATGCCCATAACCTATGGGAAGATAATAATCAATGGGTTAGCGTAGATTACTTGCAATCTATACCAGACAAGGAGTTAATGAATATGATTCTCACAAAACTACACCCCAGATATCCAAAAGAGATATACATTCGATTCAAAACAAATGCTGATAAGCTGAAGTCCGATTATTCTTCTAAAGCAATTAACATCGTCAAAAATTCTGACTCTGCAAATGAGTTACTTAAAAGAATCAGGGACTTTAGAGGATTCGGCCCCAAGCTCGGTAACTTACTCACACGGACCTATATAGACATTCTGGATCTAAAATATAATGACCTAGACTCAATAATGCCTCCTGTAGATATACATGATGTGAGACAAACTTACGAATGGGGCTTAATTAATGACAAGAGCATGACAAACAAAAACATCAACACCGTAAAGAAAATCTGGAATAGAGCCTGTATTGAGTCAAAAGTAAGCTGGATAAAATTTGATAAAGCACTTTGGCTTCTCGGATCAGAAGGAAAAAGGACAGGTAATTTAGCGAAAGACTTTGACGATAATTTAGGTTTGTAATGACTATTCTTGCCTCTAACGGCAATTTTTCACCACGATTTCAAGCACTTCTTAGTTGAAATTCTACATTTCTGAATCAGGAGACAGACTCGTCCATTTCACCTTAGTTTTATCATTTTTATCAACCACGCAATTATACTTTTTGCCTACCTGGAAATAAGACAGACTATACTCTGGAAGAGGTATCTCCTTAGAGAAGGAATACTTTTCAATCTCATCTCCTGATATCTCCAAGATGAACTTGTACAACTGATTTCCGTCCTTCTTGCGATCTGTCTTCTCAATCCCAAGAATTTCTGCAACTCCAGATTTACCAGGTGTAAAATCTTCTGTGACATTGCCCACTACATTTTTGGGCTTCGGATCATCGGTATTATCAAAAAAAACTTTTGTTTTATCTTGCGGATCGTACTTAACGTAGAACATGTTCCCGGGCTGAAACAACGAAGTCTCCAATCTCGATATAATCGTTCTAATTGAGGCCTTAAATGGCTCTTCTCCTTCAGGATAAACCTCAAGCTCTACAACTACTAAGGGCTGATCATTTACAGTCATATATCCGGCACCACTCTCCGATAGTTTGATAACTTTTGCCACAGCACTTTTACCTGTCTCCAAAACTCTTTTCTGTTCAGAATCTCCGAAAAATGCCTTAAAGGTAGTACCCAATGACGCAAAAAGATTGCTGAAGTAGCCCATGATTAGAGTAACCAATTTATTAACAAGATAATAGCCTCTCTGATGACCAAACACAATCCTTAATTCCTACCCCATCTAGAACCTCCCATTGACAACATATTTTCTGTAGACTAACATGAAAAAGTATGACAGCTACTATTTCACCTCCAACAGAATCGCCTGGCGAAGACACACTAGGACCAGCAGAAGAACATGATGAAATGGCACAACCCGAAGCAACTCCTGTACAAGAAACTGAAAGGCTCGGTCCTATACGTAAACTCCTCGATGTCTTCCAAGAAGCAATGGTACGGCTCGAACTCACCGAATCACGAGAACAAATTATTGAGGCTTACGCTGTAGGTCTTCAGCAAATTGACGAAGGGATCGCATCAAGAAAATACGACCCAAGATTGGGTTTGGTCGCGGCAGGAACACTATGTACAAACTGGCAATGGCGAGGAATGCCAAATGGTATAGACCGTATAGAAGCGCAAAGTTTCGTCCTCGTGCATAACAAATTCAATAGAAGAACTCCCATCACCATCATACCAAGAGAAGAACCGGTATATGAGGAGATACCGACAGGAAGAGGACACGACGAGGGAACTTGGTCTATTCAGGAACTCTCATTACACGCAAAAAAAGTAAGTCAACAAAATCCATAAGAGAATTTTTTAATCTCAAACATCACTTTCATCGAAACTTATCGCACGGCTCACCAACTCAGGCTGTCATATTTTTAAGGATGTAGATCGGAATTTCACCTTTACAGCAAAAATCCACCAGATCGAGTAGTCCTGTCTGTACCCCTACGCTAAATCAGACTTAACCGAGATCTATGATTCCTTAGTTTTTGACCTCCGCCTAACTACAAAGATCACAATAATTACTACAACAACACCGAAAACAAAGCAGACTAGACCGCCACAAACCAAGAACACCCACGTGTAACTCACCAAATCATCATCTTCATCAACCTCCTCCTCTTTCTCATCAAAGCCATACTCATCCTGCTCATACTCTATAAATATTTCCTTCTCCTCTTCGGTAAGTTTTTCATAATCTGGAATATCCATCACTTCCGAGACATACCCAGTATCATCAATATAGAGGTAACCCCCTTCGCCCAGTTCGGTCACCTCTCCATTGATTGAATCAGTAATTTCCAATGTTCCTTCATAAGTAAAGTATTCCGATATACCTATCTGATCATCATATCGAACCTTAAACGTCGTACCCCTAACTCCAACAGTCGAGGTTGGAGTCTCAATCTCGAACTTGGCACGAACTCCCTTCGGAGTATGAACATTCGTTGTCACCTCACCCATTCTTAAGCTGATAGCAGTCTTTGCAAGATTTCCCTGAACAAAAAACTGAGCGATGGCAAAATTCGTCATTTCCTTAATGTCCATCTCGGCTACCTTCTCGAAAACAACAGTACAACGTGACTCAAATCCGGTAGCAATATAATCACCCATATGAAGCTTATCTCCAACCTTTGCTTCCCTATAGGAATCATTCCCACGTATTTGAACTTCCACATCACCCTCGATCCTCTTAATTACAACCTCAAGATCTTCTGAAAATGTAATTTTATCACTCCCCATAGATGCTTCCGTGCAACAGTCGCTTAATACTTCTTCACAATCTCGTTGTACATAATACTGGCTGTTACAGTTATCAACGCAGTCACAATATGCTTTTATCTCATCATACCAATCGTATGCGTAAGTCCCAGGCGTTACTCTATCCTCCCAACCAACACAGGTCCCCGGACTATCAAAGGAAGTATACCTCACAATCGAGTTACAGCCTGAATTTCCAACACATTCGTTATATGCATCTAGATTACTCTCCGGCAAAGTCGCTCGATTCTGCTGGCATTCATTGTACTCATCCTCACATTCTTGTGATTCAGACTCACTTACATCAGGATCATTACAGATGTTCGTATACTGCGCATTTGCTGACTCAAAGTTTGAGAAGAAAAGTACCACAAATACTGCTACACCAAGAGAAAAAGTTAGTAAAGTAAAAGCGCTATATTTAAGCTTCATTGCTGTTTTTATAAAAATTTGAATAGTCCGATGATCGGTTCTACAGATTCAGATAACTCATCAACTCGTAGACCATAAATGCCGGCCATACAATAGCCTTAAGAATACCTAGCACTCCGACCCAAAATCCACTCGCAGTCGAAATGAAGTAGATAACGGCTCCAATAAAACCCAGGCCATATATTGCACCCGCAGGGGCAGCATAGGAAACATGCTTCTTCGCCATTAAAATCGATAAATAATGTTAAATAAATCGCCTTCTTTGTAGAATCTAAAATATACCATTCTGCAAAATTATCGTCCAGTTAGGTGTTAGCTAGTGTTCGTGAGAGTTCATAACATCTGCTAAAATAGGATCATGAACAACATTGACGTAAAAAAACTAAAGCTTTTTGTTTGCTCAACAACAATTACATCTCGGCTTCTTCCAAAGTTTGAAGACTTTGTTGGACGGAAAGCCGATGGAATGAAGGTGGCTTTTATACCCGATGGCGCATTAGCCGAAGAAGGCAGCGAAAAATGGATCAACGAGTTTCAAAACAGTCTCAAAAAAATCGGATTCAAGTTAACAGAATACCACCTGGGAAAAGTACAAGATAAAAATCATTCATCACTTCTTGCTTTCGATGCTATTTTAGTAGCAGGTGGATCAAGTTGAAAATTAATAGATCTTTACCGAAAAACCCGTTTCGATGTCTTCCTTAATCAAGCTTTCGAAAAAGGAATAACATATATCGGCTCCAGTGCGTCAGGTATGATACTATCATCATCTTTGGATTCGTCAGACTGGTACATCGGAGAAGAGGAACGGGGAACAAAAGAAATTCAGGGACTTGGGTATCTTTCCTTCCAAGTTTATCCTCACTTTGAAGAAAAATTTCTTCCGGAAATATTAAAAAAGAGAAACCATGGGCTCAATTACTTACTACTAAAAGATGGTGAGGCTTTTTCGTATGATGGGCAGGTAATGAAGTTTTATGGAGAGAAGAACCTATATCCCAGGGATGATATAGACAATTTACGACCTACAAGCTGAAAGAGTAACCGAATGACACGGGTAAAAAAGGAGAAATTGGCAAGAAAATTCGGCTACTCTTCGTCTCTGGTTTCACCTCCTTGTATAAGGGTGGTTTGACGAGCTCGAAGCTCGTTTTCGCACTTTTCGCACAAATGCGAAATTCTCGTCAAGCCAAAACTTTTTATGTGATGGTCGCAAAACCACTTCTTGCAACCGTCACATTTAATGACTGCATTATTTCCGCAGCCTCTATGACATTTGACAAGAAATCCTATGTAGGGTCGGAAGGCCCTTCTTTTAGCCATCTTGACCTCCTTCCCCACCACTGCAAAACTTCTCTAGGGTAAGGGGTATTCCCTCACCCGAGATCTCTCCGTCGAGAGATCGCTGATGGATAGCCTCGAAGTGCTCGCAAGTAACCGTCTCCCCAGGAATCCAGCGAACCGGTTTACACATGATCAACCAGCTCCTCGCATATTCCGCTCCCAGAAGACATTGTTCGTCTTCCTTTAGATACAGACTAGCGAGTCCGTCCTTTACGACGGTTTCTTCGCTAGCCGGAAGGCCTTCAGGAGAGAACACGTACGCATACATATTCCCTGTGACTTCCTTTTTCCAAATAACTGCTCGTTTCTTAGGTCCAACAGTGCCTATCCAGACCTTAATGAGTACGACTTCGTCGAAGTCGTACCCAAATACGGCCATGCCGCCGGAATGGTCGTAATACTCAAAACAACCGGTCCAACGCACCTGTTGACCGGTCTGAGGATTTACAACTTTTCTCGGAAGATTCTTGGCCTCTTCCGGGAGATTTTCAAACCCACATTCTTCAAACTCACCAGTCTGCTGAATTTCCTCAACCTCGGCATTTGCCTCGCCGAGAGTCATGTATTGTTGCTTGTTCAATTGATCAGCAACAATAACCAAAACCACCAATAAAACGACTATAAGAATAGCCAAAAGAAATTCGTTCCTCATCGTCGGCCTCCTTTTTCGTTTTTATGTTGAACCAGAACAAAACCCACAAAAACATGCTGGCTTTATTCTGGTTCAACTTCCGTGTCATTCGGTTTTTAAAGATCGTCTGTTTTACCAGACCTATAGTATTGTACCATTTGTTGACCTATGTCATCAACACAACCACGGAAACCCAGATGCACAATAAGGATAAATAAACCGCGAAAATATTAGATTTGCTTCAATTCCGACTCCCATCAAAATCCATATATCTGCTCACCCACTCTTTAAAAGTCCATTCTTTATTCCACCACACCCTGTCTGTCCGCTGGACCCATTCCCAAATAATGGTTCTATCGTGCAACATAAAAACTTTCCACCTCTCTTCAAATTCCTCCTGTTTTCCTTGAGCCTCAAGATAAGCATTCACAAATGCATATGCCAAATCAACATTTTCCGTATCAAAATATACGCTAAACATTCGCGACAAATCGGCCTCCCCGTTTCCAAAACTTGATTCCATAAGATCAAACAAACCCGTTACCTCCCAGGAATCATCAACCTTATCAACAACCATATTTCCAGGTTTGTAATCCTGCATAACAAAGGCAACCTCAAATGGCATTTTCATAGAGGGCCTCGCTTTATCCAGGATATCTTGAGCCCACTCAACTTCAGAATCGGGTGTCATCTTATTATATCCACGTGATTTTTCTAGGCGATCCATAATTTCTCCTTCGTACCATGTGACATAATCAGGTTTGAATGGAATAACGTTGCTCGTCTCAATATCGTATTTACCGGGAAAATCCCATGTAAGTTTTTGAGCTTCGGCAAGCATCCGCCCCTGTGCTTTTGCTATCTCGAGTCTATCCTCCTTTGAAAAATCGGCATCATCTATACTGTCAGACAAGTGATGACCGGACATTCTAGGCATGATGACATAAGACCAGCCAAATATAGACTCATCTTCATCAAGAAGATACGGCCAAGGGACCGGAACCTTCGTTTGTTCGTGAAGAAGATCGGCAAAAAATTTTTCAGTTTTGAATTGCCAAGGATAATGCGGAACACCACGAAGTACATATTCCCCCTTGCTACTTGTCAAAAACATATTCTGTCCAAACAGCCCTGCTTCAGTCTCAGCAGTATCTCTCAATTTGCCAAGATCAAACTTATCAAGCGCTTTTTGAAGCTGGGAATCCGATATTTCTCCGAGTCTGTCTGAGTATTTTTTAGATTTATTGGTCTTATTCATAGCTATATAACAACGTTAATGCCAGATTATTTCATAAAGATAAGGAATTGTACACCAAAACAACGTTTTTGACCCCTCTTGCTGCCAAAACGCCAGCCATCCCATAGTGTACACTGAGCCCCAAGAATGCTATAATAGCAGACCTTTTCAATTATTTCATAGATACAAATCAAAGTGGCAGAATATGTAATCGCACAACAGATAGATATTCGACCTGAAGCCCCTGTCTTTGTTATTGCAACAGAAACTCAACCCCTAGAAAGGCCAACTCTTCAAGAAAATCTCGAACAACTTCCCGAGACAGTACGGATAGAATTTTTCAGACAATTAAGAGAACTTGAAATTGGTCCTCAATGTCATGGTAATTGTCCATTTTGTTGCTGTGAAGACACCCCATATCCTGCAAGTTCACCCATTGCAGCCGAATATCTTCGCTTCCATGAAATAGATACAGCAATAAGAGAATTGGCCACTATAGATCATGAAACGGGAATATATCTTCCAAGCTTCTTTCTTGGAAGTGATGTACTGGAGTGGAAAGACCGCCAGTTAACATATCTCGACATACTAAAACTAATACACGATATATACGGACCTGAAGCACTGGCTTATAAATACATATCGACAAGAGTCCCCGAAGGAACGGAATATCTTGTGGGAGATATTCTTAGGCTGTGTGACGGTCTTCTTAGTTCTCTACGCAACAAAGGGTATGATTATCCCGCATTTAAATTTGCTATCTCACTCACAAACCACAATGCTGTAAGAATAGCAGGAATAGTTGATTCCCTGCTTTCTGAAGGCATCATCGGCCGAGATGGAATAACTCCTTCAGGATCCACAGCATTGATACTGAGAAATAGAAGACTTGCCACAAAATCTGACGATGGACTTTCCTCTGTCGCGCCTGAAATAATCGGTGTTATGGGAGGCCTGCTTGAACCACTAGACGAGCCTCTGATAGGAGGTTCCACGGAAATTCTTAGATTCCCCAATGCCACATTGAGCCTTGATCAGTTTGATCAAGAAGGGAGACTGGCAGGTCGAAGAATACGAAAAGTTAAGGACGATCGATTCTTCAAACTTACCGGTATTGCCGGAATAGCTGGATCACCTGTAGTAGGATCTGCCGTACTTCACGACGCCACAATCTGCAATATTATCGAAATGAGCCCTCTGACAAGACAAAGACGCCACGGAGTAAGAACCTACCCTATAAGATTTACAACACCAGACGGAAGTATTTTCTACAGAGTACTGCGACGTAGCTCATTAGGTAACGGCTTAATTCCCCAGGTAACAGTTAGTATCTTCGATGAATCAGGTTCATTGATCACTTACGGTCCATCAGGTCCATTTCTAAAGTTTATCCCCGAAGAAAATATACTCATGAAGCTATATCAAATCTATGTGAAATCATTTGCCAAGAAAACTGATGGAATCAGACACCCATCCCGTCATGAACTCGACTTTATACATAGTGCAATAGCAGAAATCCAGAACCCACACAGACCTATGCTAGCGGACTTTTACCCTACCCCCAAACGTAAAATGCTAAGACTCATGTCAAGAATTCTAAGTGAGGCGATATATCCCTTAGATCCAGACCATACCTCACCTCCTTTGTTAACATCGACAGAACAACGCAACCGTATAGAACTTGAATCCATAGTTACGTCACTTTCAAAGCCCTAGTAAAACACCAGATTCATCAACACTATTTTCAACATTCACAGAAACAATGCTACAATGATTGTGCCTAATGGCATCAACCTAAAAATGACACACGAAACACGTCCCAGAACAGTTAAGATAAATGGTCGCCGCTACACCTACCTAACCCTTGGGGAGCAACAACCACTCATTTTTATTCCCGGATGGTGCGATCAATCAGACGACTATCTTGGACTGATCAAAGAACTATCCAAGAACTTCAAAGTTTATGTCCCTGATCTCCCCAATTTTGGAAAATCCAGAACAAAGGAAAAATTTTGTTTTGATACATATTCGAAATTTCTTACCGGCTTCATTGAAACGCTCAAAATCAAAAACCCTACCATTGTAGGTTTTTCATTCGGTGGGATAATCGCTGTTGATCTTGCCTATAAAACAGATCTGAAATCAGTATTCTTAATAAACTCACTGGGGGCACCTGATATGAAACCGAAGCTATTTCTTTTTATTTCTATTCTAGCAAATACTATCCTTGAAATCGGGTCTTCACCAGTACATATGACAAAGATACTCTACCACTGGTTCAGAAACTTCCTTTCAAACGTATGGAGGAGAGATTTCCGGAGCTTCCAGAATCAAATTCTATACACAGGCCATCCATCCATTTCCAAAGTTGATGAGAAGATTACAGTTATCTGGTCTATCAATGATGTAATCTTCAAACCCGAATATCCCTTCATTTTAAAAAATTCATTTCAAAATGCCAGGCTAATTCGCCTGCCCGGAGGTCACTTTGACTGCACCCTAAATCCCAAAAAATACGCAAAAATAATTACCAAAAACGGGTCTGAAAACTGACACCTTTCGAGAAACTCATTTCCAATTTGTCAGCTAAAATAAAAATCTGTATTATGAAACTAAACCCCTTAACTTTTTATCTCCAAATAAATGGCGGATGATAATAATTCATCAAGATCGCAAGCACAGAAAAAAGCGCTTAGATCTTTTCTTTTACATCTTATAATTTTTGTCGTGGTAAATCTCATTATCATGATAATTCCGGTATTTTATGACGGAAATTTCGACTTTACGTTCGAGGATAGAGGGCCAATGCTTTATGGATCGATTGGCTGGGGACTAGGATTGGCAATTCATGGAACGGTAGTCCTGGTTGACAGATTGATGAACAAGTAACGTTCGAACTGTAGATTTTTTAAGTTCACACTGAAAAACGCCACCGAAAGGACGGGCATATCCGTGGAGCGGATATGAATACCATATTAGGGGGATGGTATTGCGTTTTTATGTCGGAGAGACAGCTTTCAGCTTCATTGATTCTGCAGAGCTGGATACTGCTCCCTCACTGTTTCTTGCCAGATTCCATAGGAATCGTGTTCCTTGAATCCTATGGGAATCCCGTACTCATCTACTTCAGCCTCTTGAGCAAACTCTCCGAAGAGCTGAGTCCACTCTTTTTGCACAGAGACCCACATAGCATCCTGTTCTGGTTCTCCGTAACCTTTGAAATACCAGAACATCTGAATCCACTGGGCCTCTGCTTCCATCTCTGGAAGTTTTTTCTTGAGAGTGGAGATCGCACGATCACCAAACTCTTGAGATCCAATGCCTCCGACCTCCTGCTCCAGATCTGAATAGATCTGAGAAATTTGCCGTAGATGGATGTACTCCTGGGTCAAACACGACCAGGAGTTTGGGCTCTCCAAGAGAGCCGGATAGACATTCAAATCGAAGCGGAGAACTTTATAGCTCCCCACAATAACAATCTCTATGGGGTCGATCTCTACTTGAACTGCTCTCTTAGGCACAGGCTGATATACAACTGTCATCATCTGTGCTTTCCAGAATCCTTCATCGCCAAGGCTCATGACGCTTTGATGATCCTGATCACGAGCCTGTTGAAGAAATTCCTCTGAGGCCAATGAAGCCAAGCGTGGGATATCTTCCCTCTTGGCCGTCTTTTCGAGGAGCTCTAAGAATTGCTCCTTCATTTCGCCCACAGGAACAGATGACGCAACTACCTCCTCAGATGGTACAGAAGTGTCCGTCGGGCTAAAGACAACAGTCGGCTCGATTGTCACAGTCTCGGGTCTCGATGACCCGGCTGTAACAAACCCAGCCGCGACTAGCAAGATAACAACCACGAGTATTCCCAAAACGCGCAAGTTTCTTTTCTTCCTTGTCTTCTTTGACATTTTTATCATTCCCCCAACACAATTTTTTCCCTTCCTTTCGGTTTTTTAATGAACTTGAGGCCCATAGAGGGCACTCTTCAGTCATATTATAGCCCACAGTCCACAATGAAGTAAAACCCATTAACAAAAGGAAAATCGTCAAGAACAGACATCAAAATTTTCTACAAATTCTGTTTTCATGATCTCACACCACATCAGTTAGATCACTTTTCCTATAACAATTCGTATGCAATAATGTATAAGACCTCGAATATATTTTAATATCAAATCATCATGCCTAAATCCAAAAAGAAATCCTCCTCAAAAACAGAAGACAAAATTGAAAAGAAAATTTCAGAGGCAATAACCCGGAATGCTCCCAAAATTCTAGACGCGCTAATACCCACGATTCTTTTTCCCATCGTATACCTGCTTTTAAATAAATACTACAGAGACATAAAACTATTTAACGAGAACTTCAGAGATATTCTTCCCCTTATTAATTTCTCCTTCCTCGCGGGTTTCGTGTTAAGCTTCACTCGACTATTTTTCTGGAATGATAAGTACAAAAGGATAACAACTATCGCAAGTAATCTTATTTTCCTTTACGTCAATTATCATGTCTGGAATATTTTTCCCTTTGATACCTCAGTAATAGGCAATCCCAAAACATGGGACACGGTGTTCAGGGTTTTAATGGTAATTGTTACCGTAGCATCAATTTTCGGTACTTTTGCAGAACTCGTAAGGCTTATGACCCCGAAGGAAGAAGAAAAGAAATAGAGGAGAATAGTACTTACGCAATTTTTTACTCTCCTTAGCCGACAAGCAAGTATCTACACACAAGTGAAAATAAAGCATTAGTGACCATTATTAATACTCCAAGGGCCAAGGGTATTTTATAAATATCTCCTTTCATATTTCTGCTGTATAAATTTATCATCGGAATTGAACGATTACTCATATAGATACGTGAACCGACCCCAAAAGCAACCAACTCCTCAGTACATACGCCCTCGAACACACCAAAAGTCACCTACTCGTCAAACTCCTGACATTTACGCTCAACCATTATTGTGGTAACATGCCCAGGGTCATTTTCGGACAAGAATAATGACTTTACACGAAAAACTTGAATTTTTTACTACACAAACTTGACTCTAGCATTAATATCGTTCGCAATATTCTTCATAATAAGCGCCATTATTCTTGTGACGGCCTATTTCAGTCCAATTCCAAGAAAAATAGGCTTCAGAAATATTAGGCGACGTTTCGGTAATACTGTTCTTGTTGTTATTGGCTCACTTGTTGGTGCCGCTCTAATTTCTGGATCACTTGTTCTATCGGACTCTCTAGACAAAACGTTTGTAGATATTGTTCACAGAATGATCGGAGAACAGGATGCAGAGATTACCCTCAGCGAGAAAGCCTACAGCAACAAACCACTACCCTACTTAGCTGAAGAAGAGACCGAAGAGATAAAGGATATGCTGGATATCGATGAAGTTGATGGAGTTTTCACTTCGCTTGCTATTAGAACCTCGCCACAGAAAATTAACGACGAGGGAGAACCAGTTATCAACACCTATCAAATACGTATAGACGGAGTTGACATGGAATCTCTAAAGAAGTTTGGGGAGTCCCCGGTCGAATTAGTCGATATCAAGGACAATGAAGTTCTTATTTCAAAACCTCTTGCCAAGAAACTTGAGCTTTCTGTCGGAGACACAATCCGTGCACCTTATGGTCCGCTTAGTATCGACTTCAAAGTAAAGAAAATATATGAAGAAAACGGACTTATTGATGGTTGGAGAATAATAACCACCAACAAATATCTAACCTCTCAGCTTGGAATTCCAAAAGACTCCTACAATACAATTGTTATTTCCGCTAAAGGTGGAATCGAACCGGAGAACTACGATGGACCAGAATTTGAAAAAACTTTGGAAAAGGCCCTTGAGGATTTCGACTCAGATACCTACGAACTCTCAGTTATGGAGTGGAAAAAAGAAGCCCTTGAAGGCTATGGAATGAAAACCTTCGTAATAATGTTTATTGTGCTTAGCTTTTTCGGAGTATTTTCCGGTATTTTGCTCATAGTTAATCTTTACTCAATGCTTGCCGAAGAACGTAAACGCGAAATGGGGATCCTGAGAGCCATAGCCCTCACAAGACTTCAACTGACGAAAACATTTATATATGAAGGGTTTCTCTACACTCTTATTTCGTCCGCAATAGGATCAATCCTCGGAGTTGGAATCGGCTATATATTGGTACACAGTCTCGACCAGATGTTTGCGAAAATGATGTCATTGACAGGAGGAGAAGACCTCTTCAAACTTTCATTCGGCTTCAAATGGCAAAGTCTCCTTATCGCTTTCAGCGCGGGCTTTCTCTTTACAATTGTAACTGCCATTCTCTCCAGCTACAAAATAAGCAAATTAAGTATTGTAACTGCAATAAAAGACATCAAAGAAAAAGCAGATCTTCAAATCGGATGCAAATGGATTGCAAAAACATTCGTTTATGGTCTAGGACTATTTTCAAGTCTGCTTTTTACTCTTTCCTTCTTTGTTATTAGAACATTTATGGATGAAGGAAGAAATCAGGATGGAAATCCGCTTGCCGAAATGACAACCAGCAACTATAACGATACGGTAGATTTAATACAGGCCCACGTCCTTTATATAGGTATTCAGTTAACACTTGCACTGGGAGTAATGTTCATTAACAGGATCGCAAAGGCGCTATTAAAAAAGGATATTGACAGAGTAACAGTAACAATAGCTTCCCTTTCAAACATAGCAATCACAGCATCTATGATAACCCTAGATTCCTTCAGATCAGCTTTTATGCAGGATGCCGGAACAGCATTATTTTTCATTCTAAGTGTATCTCTGGTGATATCACTTGCCCTAGCTGTTACGTATAACCTGAATATCATTTCGACAATTCTCGGCTACCCTCTTCGGAGAATAGGCAGTCTCAGATCGGTTGTGAGAATGGCGTTTCGTTATCCAGCTGAAAATATTAAGAGAACGGGAATTACTTTAGTTATGTTTGCCCTTATAATTTTCTTAATTGCCTATGTAAGCATGGTAAAGGCAACGGTGGATCAAGAGACAAGAAAAATGCTACTTAACACTCTTGGCGGATACGACCTGATAATAATTCCCGGTCCTGACACAACAATGCAACAAACAGACCAGATTATCGAAGATCTAGAAGATTTAAAGGATGTTGACAGAGTATCAAAGATGGGACAAACCGTTGTTGTTTTACCTCAGTACAAATATAAGGACTTGGAGGAGGCACAGTATTGGGGAGATCCTTCACAAACACCAAGTCATTCGGAGGAAGATAGTTTCCGCTCCTACTATAGCAGTCTTCCTGAAGATTTCATTAAGAAAGCAAGAATTTCGTTATCTGAACGGGCAAAAGGATATGAAACCGACGAAGAGGTCTGGGATAAGGTTATTGAAGACAGCTCTAAGATTGTCCTGGGAGATGCATTTGCGGCAACGCAAGGCTTTGGACAACAGCCGAAAATCTCTGTCGGAGACAAGGTAATTGTTTCCGATCTTTTCGAGCAAAAAGATATTGAGAAGGAAGTTATTGGAATAGTAAAAGCTCAAGAAGGAGGAAGTCCGTCAGCTAGCTTCTCACCTTACATTATAACTACCAACAAGCACGTAGAGGAAGAATTCGATGAGAATTATTTAAATCGATATTCTGCAAAAAGTCTTCTAGCCGCTTTTAATGGAGATAACACTATCGAGAAGACAAATTCTATAAAAAAAGAGCTAATTAGTTACAATATATCAATGATAATGAATATTGATGATATGACAGAAACAGCTATTTCTTTTATAAATTCAATGATGATACTTCTCCAGGGATTCCTCGCATTCTGCCTGATAGTAGGAACTTCAGGACTTGCAATAATAATAACCAGAGCAGTACACGAAAGACGGCAGCAAATAGGAATGATGCGTAGTCTTGGGTTCCAAAGGTGGATGATACTTGCAAGTTTCTTTATTGAGTCAACCTTCATAACAATGCTAGGAATAGTGATAGGACTTTCAACAGGGACTATCGGTGCTCTCATCTCCTTCGAAGTAGCATACCAGGATCAACCTGACGTTTCACCGGTATTTCCCATCCGGGAAATAGCACTAATTTGTCTGTTTGTTTACATAGCATCCATGCTGTTTGCTATCCTTCCTTCAATAAAAGCCGCTCGTTTGAGTCCGGTTGAAGCAACTGACTATCCAGAATAAAAATTATAAATTTAGATTTAATAAAAATGAGTAAAAAAGAGAAAATTGTAGATGCAAAAAACCTCAAAAAAATCTACAACCAAGGTCATCCCAATGAAGTGCAAGCTCTCAAGGGTATCGACCTTACAGTTGATAAAGGAGAAACAATGACAATAATGGGTCCATCCGGTTCCGGGAAAACTACACTACTCAACTGTATTTCAGGTATCGACGAGGCTACATCCGGTGAGATTTTCGTTGCTGGAAAAGACCTCCAGAAAATGAAAGACGGTGAAAAAACAAGGTACAGAGCCAAAAATATGGGCTTTATTTTCCAGACCTTCAACCTTATACCTGTACTAACCGCAGTAGAAAATGTCGAAATGCCCCTTCTTGTTACAGGCGTAAAGGCAAAAGAAGCACGCGAGCGTTCACTAGAGATGCTAAAAATTGTTGGACTTGAGGATCGGGCAGAGCACAAACCATCTGAACTTTCAGGAGGTCAGGTCCAAAGAGTTACAATCGCCAGATCTCTTGTTCACAGGCCGGCAATAGTCTGGGCTGACGAACCTACAGGAAATCTCGACAGTAAAACAGCTCACAGCGTCTTCGATTTAATGCTCGAACTCAACGATAAGTACAATGAAACTTTCGTTGTAGTGACCCACGATGAGGAAATTGCAAAGAAAACCCAGCGAATAGTAAATATCGACAGCGGTAAACTCGTATAGCACGATAGTATCTTTACAAATATTTTCCGCAAAAATTTTCTAGAGGTTGTTGACGTAGATTAAACAAAACTACGATAATAAACCGAATATAAGAAATGTCTTTACTAACTGGATGAAAATAAACCAAACTAAAGTACATGGACAAACCATAGAATACTACGATCAGGGAATTGGAGATACTCTACTGATGATTCATGGTCTTCTTAATGCTAAGGAGGGACTAGAACCTTCGGCGGACATACTATCCAAGAATTTCAGGATAATAGTACCTGACTTACCCGGTTACGGCGGATCAGACCAATTTCTAGAAGGTGAATCCCACGAGGAATTTGCAGACTTTCTATCAGACTTTATTGAAGAGCTTTCACTATCCCACATACACATACTTGGAACGTCGTTTGGAGGCACAATCGCAATAGATTTTGCCTCAAGATATCCTCAAAAAACAAACAAACTAATTCTTCGTGCTCCTCTCTACGACAGCAACCAGATCCCGAAAATGATTAGCAACGACATTTCAAAATCACTCATAAAAAACATAACCAAACCCGTCATACTTCAGAAACATATTGCCAGAATCGTCTGCAAAATTTACGCAGATGTTGTAGAGAAAAAGACATCCGACCTCCAAGACCAAAATTCCTCTGAAGTACTCCAGAAAACAACCAACATATGGCTTAACAGAATGAATGACGAAAGGGTCAGAGAAATGATGAGAAATATTCTAATAAACCTTTTATACATAGACCTAAGACCGCAGATTAAACAGATCACCAATGAGACACTGATTCTCTGGAAAAAAGGTGACCATTTCGTAGGAGAATCGGGAGAAGAGCTGCATAAAATCTTGAAAAACTCGAAGTACCTTGAAATGCATGGCAAATACCACGCAATGATCAATGACAACATAGATGTACTAACCAGACGCATAACAGATTTTCTTAATGAACAAAACAAGTAACCCCAAAATTTCTATTGTTATTCCTGCCTTTAATGAGGAAGGATACATAGACGAGTGCCTCGAGTCTATTCTCAACCAAGACTTCGATCAAGATTATGAGGTAATAGTTGTAAACAATACATCTACCGATAATACAGAAAAGATTGTAAGAGAGTATAAAAATGTAATCCTAGTAGAGGAACAAATAAAAGGTATCGCACAGGCAAGACAAACGGGCTTTATGGCAGCAAAATCAGATATTATCGTATCAACCGATGCTGATGTAATCGTTCCAAGAACCTGGCTTTCTTCAATATGGAATCTTATGCTAGACAACAAAGACGCTGTAGCAATTGGAGGATATTGGATATTATACGGAAACCCAATCTTCGAGTTCATATACAAAAAAGCTGCAGATTTAGATATTCTCACCAAATTAACCAAGATTTATAGCGGACAACCCCTTTCAACAGCTAATCTTGCAGTGAGAAAGTGGGCCTGGGAAAAAGTCGGCGGTTTTGACACAGAAATAAAAACAGCCAGTGGTATGGATGACATAGATATAACCCTCAAGCTCTCCAAAATTGGAAGGGTCATTGCTTCAAATGATTTTATCGTAAGGGCATCGGCAAGAAGGTATATCAAAAAACCATGGACTATACCTTTAAGACTGATAAACGCCTTATCCTTCTCTCTTTTTGGAAGAGGAATCTGGAGAAAGGGCAATTCTGACGTAAGATAGGTATTTTTGACATCCTCAAGAATTATCAACATACCTGCAAGGCTTAACATGCTATAATGAAACCACCGACATCCGTGATAAATTTTTACTAGCCCATTATGTCGTTTGCCACAGAATATCCTAACAACAAACAGAAGAATTCTACTGGATCTCCCCCACCATCTTCTCAGAACACTTCAAATGCACCTGCAGCACCTGGTTCAGGAGCCACCCAATCAGATATAACGTCTCAACAAACTCAAAAGCAGTCTCAGCAGACTTCAATACCGACACCTACAACAAATCAACCGACAACAGCTACGCAACCGGCCGTGCCACCCCAGGGTACCAATCCTGTTCAACCAAATGTCCAATTGACATCTTCACCACAGAATACGACATCAGGAACTTCTAAAGCCGCAGCAGATACATCTATGCGATCTCAAACGTCCAATCAGGTACCAACAGCTGCCGAACCGACTAAAACGCTCAGCAAACAGCCAACCCAGCAACAAGTAACTCCCGAGAAAGTAACACCCAAACCAGAAGAAAACTCTCTTCCGCCACTATCCAAACAACCGACACCATCAAAATCAGCAGCAATTTCACAACAAGCAGTCAGTTCTAAACAGCCAACTCCTACAAACGGAAGATTAAAAATACCCGTCTGGCTAATAATTGTACTTTCAATTATATTACTCGGAGCAATAGGAACTGCTGTTTATTTTTTTGTGCTGAAAGACTCCGACTTTTTGAAAGATTTAGGTCTCTCCTCGGATGCTAAAACATGCACCTATGAAGGTAACACATACAACGACGGTCAGGCTTTCACAGCCTCAGACGGATGTACCAAGTGCACCTGCACTAACGGAACCACTGAATGTTCCGATGAGGAATGTACATCAAAGGAAAACCTCCCAGAAGTACCCGAAGGCTACAGCGATCTTTCTGAAGAAGCTATAACCTATGGAGCCGGAGATTCAGACAATCGAGAGATATATCTAATGAGGAACGTATCCGACACACCTAGAAAAATTGGAGACGGCATGTATCCAGCCATGTCACCTGATCAAAAAGCAGTAGCATACACCGAGCAAACCAGTGGCAATACTGAAGATGCAGATACTATCTATTTCTATAGCATCGGAGACAGATCAACATTGGAGATGACCCAAGATGGAGGAAACATACAACAAGTTACATGGTCACCTGACGGTAATTATTTCGTCGTAATATCAGGAACATCTTCTGTAGCAACCAATACAGTCTACTCATATCCAGAACAGGAAAAAATATACGAATTCGACTCAGTGGCAGGAAAGGCTATGTTTTGGATCAACGAAGACAGAATAATCTTTAACGAGCCTCAGGAAGTTACCCCAGACAGACCATGGGAAAGCGGAATGGGAACAGGAGTATCATCTGCTGAAATAGTGGCTCAGACCCAAAAGACAAACCAATTACTCACCGCGGAGGCATTAGTCGAGTACGAACTAATCGACGTCACTGCTGATGGAAATATACTCTATTCAAAGACTATTGCTAGCAGTCAAAACCAATGGTCACAGGACGACCTACAGGCCACATACTGGGAAATGAGTACCTCCGGAGAAGACAATACTCAAGTCGGCCATCCGGACATAACTGTTGAAGAAAAAATACTAGGACTTACAGACAAATCAATAAACGATTATCAGGTACTCAGTTATCAGATGAACCCTGACCATACAAACTGGTATGCTTATGTTCTTGTTGAGTCCGACGGAGACAGTACAACAGACGGTGAAATCTTCGTTATAGATACGACAGCAGAAACAGACACCTCTCTGAAAATCGGAGACGGCTATTCTGTTTCCTGGTAAAACAGAAATATCTTAAAATCAAACCCTTTGCATTAAAGGTAATTACCTATGAGTAATTTTTTGCCAGTACATGAAGAAATAAAACCTATCTATGAGTCCAAAGATCTTCTGGCTTTTGATAAGCCGATAGGTCTCCCTACAACATATAGAAGCACTTCAGATAACAGCGACTGCTTGATCAAAAGAGTATCTCAGCACTACCCCGACGTACTGACTGTTCAAGGATTTCAACCCAACGAAGGTGGTCTACTATATAGACTGGATAATCTGACAAGTGGAATAGTTCTCATTGCAAGAAATCAAAAAACTTTTGACCACTTAAAAGAAATACAAGACAAAAATTTGCTTATAAAGAGATACTTTGCACTCTGCGAGAAAACCAGAAAATTCCAAAACGTTGCACTAAACCAGAAAACCATCGAAACTCAGAATTCCAAGAAGTATCCTACATTTATGTCTTTACCTCAGGATTTCTTTAACATTGTAGGTCTTGAACCATTCGAAACAGAGAAAGCAGATTACCAGATAATTAATTATCCAATAGGTCACAGTAAAAAATCTTCTAGAAAAATGATAGCAGTGAAAGGGAAAAACTACAAAACAAGAGGAAAATCCCGCTCGGCGACAACAGCCTTCAGAATATTATCTGCAAAGGACAATCTTGTTCTTGTAGATGTCATAATTACCAAGGCAATCCGTCACCAGATACGGGTTCATCTTTCTTCAATAGGCCTGGGTATAATAGGTGACAAAATCTATCATCCTAACGGAGCAATCCTCGACAATCCCAGACTATATCTACACTGCGGAATAGTTTCTGTAACAGAAAATCCTCTGGAATTTGAATAAAATTTGGCAAATATATTTCTTAACTGTAAAATTAATACATAAATTTTTATTTGAATACTATGAACAAACTATTAGAGGTACTGTCCAAAGCATTCATTGGCGAAAGCATGGCAAGAAATCGCTACACCTTCTACGGAAAAATTGCCCAAAAAGAAGGATACGAGAAAATCGGCGAAATATTTTTACTTACGGCAAATCAGGAGAAAGAACACGCAAACTGGCTTTTTAAGCTGATCCAAGAGGTAAAGGATAAAACAGGAGACAAGACAGATCCAATAGTGGTTGAATCTGAGGTTCCATCGGTTCTCGGAACCACAGAAGAAAACCTCAAAGCAGCAATGGCCGGAGAAAACTACGAGCACACTTCGATGTACCCGGAATTCGCTGACATTGCCGAAAAAGAAGATTTTCCTAAAATAGCTGACAGGCTCAGATCAATTGCCAAAGCAGAGAAAAACCATGAAGAAAGATATTCCATCTATCTGCAACAGCTTGAAACAGGAACACTATTTAGAAAAGAAAAACCAGTAAAATGGGTCTGCAGAGAATGCGGATATGTACATGAGGGAACAGAACCTCCAGCCGAATGCCCTTCCTGTTCACATGAAAAGAGCTTCTACGAGCTAAAATGTGACTGCGCGTAGCTGAAGGCTTTCAATATATTACTGTCAAATTTGGCAAATATATGTCCAAAACATGTCAACTACTTGTTGTCGGGTCGTGACAGATATGCATATTTAACTTTCCTTGCAACGAAAGTTAAATCCTTGCGTTAAGACATTTCAAATGGTAAATTGTTAATAACTCATCACTTATCTTAACTGCTCGAAGTTCATGACACAGTTCGGATTAGAATTCTTTAACTACATAGCATCTATTCTCGGAATACTTGTTTCATTATCGTCTGCAATCCTCTTTTATATAACACAACGCGTCGAATCTTCAATGAAGACATTCTGGCGCGCATTCGGATTTGCTGCGCTTTCCTTTGCTATCATTTTATCTCTTCTCGAACGAAAATTTCCTGACATGGCTTTAACGGCACTACTTATTGAACTCGTAGGTTTCGCAAGCATTTTCAGAGGAGTACTTTCTGAACCTACTCTTACACATCTAAGACAGGTGAAAGAAGACTCTACCAAAAAACTCGAAGATTTCAGCAAGAGCCGAAAAGAGAAGATTAGAAAAATTTTTCTTATTTCGTCCGCAGCACTGTTTATTATTGCGACGATGGCAACATTAATCTACTTCAATGACCTCATCCTCGAGAAGGTCAGCTTCGGTCCCTACCTAGCGCCAGGATTGATAACACTATCCTCCATCTTCATTGCATGCACAATATTTCTTCAGGTTAAAAGGTATTTCACAGAAGGGGGAAACATCAGAACCAAGCTTTTGAACTTATGGCCTCTTATCGCATATGTGTTTCTACTAATAAGAGGAATACTACTGGTACTATACAGACTACCTGAGACAGATATCCTATTCCTTCACAAGATGAAAACTGTCTTTAGCGTCCCCTGGCAGATCTCGATACTTATGAGTCTTCTCGGTTTTATTTTTCTCGGATTATGGGTATGGGAATTCATCAAACCTCGTTTCTTTTTGAGAACATATGTCACTTTTCTCGCTATAGCATCTATAGTATCAAGTTTGGGTTCATTAATTTTCACACTTTTAATATTTAGAATAGTAGAACAAGATAATCTTGAACTCATGACCGAAGGAGCACAGGCCCAATATCTTGTTATGGAAGACCGATCAAGAACAGCACTGATACTTGCCAGGTCAATTGCATCAGACATAAACATCTCTGACGGGAAAATTGCCGATGACTATTCTGCCATATATGACAGAACTGAAACACAGCTTCTTGCTACGGGAACAGATGTTTTAAGAGTTTTCGATGCAAACGGAAACGTAGTCGTCAGTCCAAGTGACATTCGGGATCAAAATTTATCGTTCGAAGATGATCAAATCCTGCAACAAGTCCTTGAAAACAATCAACCCGTCAAAACCTTCGGCGTTGAATCACACGTACTATCTCCGGTACTTATAGCACGCGGAATATATCCCATCATGAGCGGTAATAACCTAGTCGGTGCTGTAGAAGTCGGCTACAAGATGGATACAGCCTTTGTCGATTTTTCAAAAGATCTAACAGACCTCGACGTTACAATCTACACTGATAAAAACAGATCCGCAACCACTCTTTACAAGGAAGATGGCGTTTCAAGATGGGTTGGATCCAATGAGACCAATGAAGTGGTTCTAGAAAATGTACTCAAAGATGGAGAAAGCCAAAGTCTAGCTCTAGACCGGCTAGGTATAGATTTCTATAGTGCGTTTGTACCGATAAGAGACTTTAATGGCAAAATCATTGGAATGGTTTCTGTGGGATCTCCAACATATGAGCTATTTGAAAGTTCCAGACAGCAGCTACTGACAGCATTTTTAATTTTGACTCTCGTATCAATTGTGGCTGCAATGATAGGATATTTTGCCCTTCAAAGCTCTAAATCCATGGTAAAGGAAATTTAAAGTTCTACCCTTTCAGACAGAATGAACAAGATCAAAGAAGAATTGAAAAGAAGACGCCCCATTTTAGGAATAATAATTTCTGTTTCAGTCTTACTTATAGCGGTTATGTTTCCTGTTGCATCACTATTTGAAAATAATTTTCTTGTAAGAATATTTAGGGAAGGCAATATTAAAGAGAACACCTCCACGAAATTCATAATGTCCATTCCATTTACAAATCAAATATATTTCACTTACGACCTGGGAAAAATTACCATCGATGAGCACGGCGCACAGATGAAAGAAGACCAGACAAAGGGAGAAATCGAATTACTTGATCATTTGGAGTTCGAAAGAGGATCAGAGATTCAGGGATTCAAAGAATACAGCGTTACATCAGATTCATCTTCAATCACTTATCAGATATCGGACGACTATGACAACTGGTACTACTTTAACGGAGAAAAATGGGAACCTGTACAAGACTGTTCCACCTGTGAAAACAGTGCAAATGAAATTAACGAACATATTGACGATATAGATTTCAAAGAAGGATTTGTAAAAATAAAGACTATACTGAGGTCCGATGGCAATACAAGTCCAAGGCTGTTAAGACTTGAGCTAGAAATCAACGGGAGCGAACCACGGCTAACACAGAGGCAACGGAACTGGATGACAGTTCTTGGAGCTTCAGACAATTCCTCCTTAAGCAAGGACAATAATAAGACTATGCAGGAAGGATGTCTGTGCGACAGAGGAATAACGATTATGAGTGTCAGATATAACGGCCCTGACGGTGTGACTATCAATGTTACAACAAGAAAATATGGAGACGTTGGAGCATTCATAAATGTACAAGACGGAGACATAATAACAATTGACGGTTCGGATCTAGAATTTGCCCGTCTTGGTGCTGAAACAGATTTTGAAATCTCTGGAATCTGTGAAGACGAATTTGACGAAGAATGCATCAAAACAATTACGGTTCATACTTCATGCTCAGAACCCATCTTTGGTATAGCCTTTGAAAATATTTCTGTTCTGTCATACATTGACGGGAACGGTAATGTATGTGACGACGAAAATGATCCTCCTTTAATTCTAGATGATGCTGCAACAATATGTGCAAACACCATGGCCGTCATTGACGTTCTGGCAAACGACAGTGATCCAGACGGCGAGATCCTACCAGGAACCGTAGATATAATCTCTAATCCTTCTAAAGGCTCTACTGATATTAATTCACAAACAGGAGTAATACACTATACACCCAATAAAAATTACACGGGGACAGATACTTTTATATACGAAGCCTGTGACACAAATAATGCATGCGGAACAGCTACCGTGACAATAATTATTAACGACTGTTCACAAAATGACCCACCTGATCCACAAAACGACTACACAAAAATTTGCACAAATGAAAGAACTACTATTAATGTTCTTTCAAATGACTCTGATCCTAATGGAGAAATAGACCGTAACACTCTAGAGATTGTATCAGGACCACTACATGGTACAGTAGACGATCTAAACAAGATCCAGGGTTCAATTACTTATACTCCCGATCAGGACTATGTTGGAAATGACACAATAATTTACCAAATATGCGATAACGACGGAGCATGCTCTTCGGCATCAGTATTTATAACTGTAGAGGAATGCTCCCCACTACCACAGGTCAACCCGGATCAAGCTCAGCTCTGCGTTAATACAAAAGTGCAGGTTGACATTCTTGCAAACGACTACGATCAAAACAATTCTCTTGATCCAGCAAGTGTAGCTGTTATCTCCGGACCTGGAAATGGCACATATGAAATTGATCAATCCAACGGAAAAATTACATATATTCCATACAAAGATTTCATCGGAACAGACCTTCTGAGCTACAGGGTATGCAACTCAAATAATGATTGTTCCACAACAACCCTCACGCTCACTGTTAAGGCATGTACCACAGTCAATCCCCATCTAGTCCTTGAGATCGACGACTCAGCCATTTGTGATCACGAGGACGTAACAATAACTGCAAAAGGTGTCGTTGTACTGCCTCAAGGTCAGTATGCGAAGCTCCGTTTAGCCTGGAGAATAGCCGAGCCAGAAGAAAAGCGTACAGAAATAGAATATTATAATTACGGCATAGTCAGCAATGGGTACTCTTTTTTGAAAGATATACCATGGCCGGGAATAGACGAGGACGAGGGGATCATCAAAATAGAGGTGACTGCAACCTTGCTTGATCCCGTTACAAATGAGCCTATACTGTCAGAAGACGCACTCGAAGAATACTACTGGTTCCCATGGATATGTCCACCACCTCCCCCGCCTCCACCTCCACCTCCTCCACCAACAGACTATGAGGGATCAATTAGTATTAACACAAACCTTTGCGGTGTAACATACGGAAACGTTAATCTGACATTCACAGGGCAGACATCTATAAATCCCGATACTATAGAAAACCTTGAATATTCTCTTATAACTGCGCTTGAAGAAGGATCTTCCTGGAGAGAAATAGACTTGTCAAAATCAGGTACTTTCATTTTCGACACATTTAATTTAAATAACGGTACATACTATCTGGTTGTTAGGGCAACCCTAAAGGACGCCACCGAAATCTATTCTGAATACTGTTCGTTCACTGTAGATCAGACAAAAGCCGATCCAGAGTGCCTAATATTTGGAGCAAACCAATTTGTTCTCGAATCTCAGCCTTCACCAATATCCGAAAGTGGAATAATATCTCTTGTAAAAAATGAGCCGCATATCTTTTATCTAGAGGCCAAATGTGCCTCCAGAGCAGGAGTCGTAAATATGGACACCTCAGAATATTACCCTCTTTCCTATGATCCATATTTGAAGCTGTGGACAGGAGATTTAACCTTCAAAGAAGAGGGAACGTTCAAGCTTCAGGGAGTAGTCTCCGGTGGAAGCCACAGTTATTTCAGAGAGATCAATACCGCTTTTGTAACTGAGAAGTCAACAATTATTGATTCCGACTCGAAAAACCCACTCGAAGAGGTGAATATAACGATCTACAACAAGGATCCGGACACACAAGAATTTTCAAAATGGAACAGCGAAACTTACAGCATAAGCAATCCTATGAAAACAGACAAAAACGGTGAATTTAGTGTAATTCTTCCGGAAGGTGTCTACTACCTTGAGGCAACAAAGTCAGGATACAATCCCTCTACTTCCTTGATAACAGAACTGGAGGAACACAGTGTGGTTACAGGTAATATTGAACTTGAACCAAAAGGAAATTTTCTCGCTCAAATAGGTCGTTTCTTTAGTAAAAAAGGAAACACATATAATTTTCCGCTCACTATTCATCCTCTTCCAGACCATTATCTACTAGAAATAGGAAGCAGTGTACCGGAAATTACGGCCTACAATTCAGAAGGACAATTAGTAAACATTTTAGAAACATACAGTGATAAACCACGAGTAGTAATGGTATATAGCAGCTGGAACACACTGGCTGAAGAGCAGGTAAAACAATTTGTCAGTCTATCAAATACACTCGATGAATACTCCTTCATTCCGATTTCAACCATGGAGCCCGACAACGTAAACCTTACATACCTTGATAGAGGAAGATACGACTTGGAATTTTACAAACCCTCAAACTCTTTTTATGACAATTATTTTATTATAAGTTTGCCCGAATTTTTCCTGATTGACGAGAGTAATAAGGTTCAGGGTATAATAGTAGGACCGAGATCTGAGCAAGAGCTCGAGAGAACAATAACAGATATACTGGACTGATCGATATTCTTTAGTTCTCCCAACAAATATCGGGCGCGTTTCAAGTTTCGGTCACTAGCCTATTTATCTTATTTGTTATTTCCTCATCTTATGGCCGAGAAGAAAACAGAGAAAAAGGTTGAAGTATCGTCCCCTGTTGATTCTTCAACTACAACCACACCTGAAGCTCCAGCAAAGAAATCTTCGAAAGGACTTCTTATCGTTCTTGTAATAATTCTTGTACTTGTTATCCTAGGGCTTACCTGTTCATTAATTTGTGTTGTTTCGGGTTTCGGATCTGACATAATCGACCAAATAACAGAGGAAAGCACCGATGAGGAAGACGACGATGAAGAAGAATCTGAAATTAATGAAGACGAAGATACGAATGACGACGATGAAGAGGAAGAAAGTACACCTGCAAGATCTACATTTAGCGGCAGTGTCGTCTCTGGAACATATGCTTCCGGATGGCAGATAAAAGAATACCTAGACGGCGCGGGATCTTCGATGCTTGTCTCCGGAGTTACTTACCAGGGACTAACCGGTCTCGAAATTTATACTCCATCAAACAAGCTTGTCTTTAAAATGAGTGCTGTAAGTGGAATCGGAGGAACAGACGCATGTGAAAAACTCCATACATTCTCCGATACAAGTGCATCCTACATTTCTGATGTACAGACTAGATCTTTAGCAAGCGGAGTAACAACAACCGTCGTCGATCTATCAGCATCTACCTATTCACAATTCAACCTGTTTGACTTAAAAGCCAGAAGGATTGGTTCTGATCTATACTACGACAAAACATCCGCCTCAAGTTTTGACACAGCATGCGGGATAGACTACCAATTTTGGTGGTTTAATAATCTCAAGTTCAAAGCTGACGGATCAGATACTTCAGGTTATGATGTAGAGATAATGAATTCTCCAACTCCTTCTGAATTTACTGAACTGGAGAACATTCTCGGATCTCTGTCAGTATAGTCAAAAAATTTTCTGCCCAGAAAAATTTATAGATTTATATTATGGCCGTATTTAAACGGTTAATATTGGGCAGTTACATCATTTCTAGAGTTATTATAGCTATTTCAATTTTTATACCAGGAATAGCTTTCTTGCTAATCGCCATAAGCAGAAGCCCATTTACACGACCTGCTGAGGCAGATTTTAAATCTGGTCAAATAAAATCTCAGATCACACAAGAAGAAAATATTGAAGACACCTCTGAGCACGTAGAAATTGGCTTCACTCAGGTCATAAGACCACTTTCAAGGTAGGCTTTTAATTACTGAAGGTAAACTTTTCAAGGTCAATTATTTTTGAGCCGATATTATCTTCTGTAATACTTTTGACCAAAAATGCATTCTCTACTTTGAAATCACCTACAAAGAGTCTCCTCAAGTCAACAGAATTGCCATAAACACCAATTTTCCTTCCAAGATCGGCTATAAGCTTTCGAACGTATGTCCCGCTTGAACAGACGATTTCAAAAGTAACAACAGGCCAGTTAAATTTCTTTATTTCAAAACTATAGACGTTTATCTTTTTAGGCTCGAGGAAGAATTTTATTCCTTTTCTAGCTAGAGAATAGGCCCTCTCTCCCTTAACACGTTTTGCAGAATATTTTGGAGGGATCTGTGCAATCGGCCCTACAAACAAAGCCAAAGGGCCTTCAATATCCTTACTTGTAAATTTAGGAAGTTTGCCACATCGCTCGATGACTTCACCAGTTGAATCCATTGTATCTGTCTCGTATCCGAACTCAGCTCTGACTTCATACCCTTTTTTCAACTTCTGCAGTGAGTCATTTAATTTTGTTCCTTTGCCGAGCAGAATTACTAGAAGACCCGTTGCAAAAGGGTCAAGGGTGCCTGAATGTCCGATTTTCTGATCTTTTGGAAGAATTTTCTTCAACTTTCTTATCACATCGTACGAAGTGACACCTTTCTCCTTATCGACAAGAAGGATACCATCAAACATATAGGCCCATTTAATGAATTAAACTAAAAGGTTGATGTTGCAATAAAGGTAAGTTGGTCAGTATAGGTCCCAGTCCCATCTTCTATATCGGGACTTGCTCCAATTGCCCACTGCACACGTCCTCCCTGAACTGGATTACCATTCGTGTTAAGAATTTCTACCGGAGCAGATTGAGGAAGATCACAATAATAATCATCGCCTGAAGTACAGTCACAGTCACCGTGTATATTTAGGAACCCAGAAGTTGCAGTACTAACAAATCCACTGGGATGGTTAAGACCGTAATATCCACTTCCAGTTCCAGTAATCTGATACTCTGACCCCGAAGGAACGCTTGGGATTTCATTGCTAGCATCCTTATACAAAGCCTGGTTAGCACTGATAACGGTGACCACTCCTCCAGAGTCAGCATTTGTCTCAATATCCATCCAGATAGAATTTACGGTACCCGTAAGACCGTCGGCATGAAGTATACCGGTATCACCAGAGTTCCGAACCTCAGTTATAAGCATCTCACCAAGATCTACCACATAACCGGCATCATCACTTGCCCCGCTGTGGCTATCACAGGGACTGGTACCACCGGCAGCATCACAATCTACATCCGTAGTCGCCGTATCAATATCAAAACTTAATACCGTATCCACATACCCCGTTACATTGACAGTGTCATCATCAATGATAGGAACGGAAAGTTCACCGAAATCGATGTCCGTGCCATTATCAAGAGTTATCTGAGTATCATACTCTCCTACGTTATCAGGATTAATAATCAGAGTATCACCTTGACTCGGAGTATCTGTGTTTGTACCTATTTTAATGTGAACAACACTATTGGAAGCAATCTCTGTTGCACCCGCATCCGTAGGAGCCGTAAAAGTAATTACGTCATTTGTAGAATCAATATTTACCCCCCAAACTCCACTTCCTGCACTTGCCGCCAAGGTTTTATCTGCCCCATCATCCTCAAGATCGATATCGTCTATACCAATACCATTAAAATCAAAGTCATTTGTACCATCAGTAGTAGTTTGATTCGGAACAAAATCAACAGTTATAGTATCTCCAGATGAATTTATGGCATAAGTAGTTGTAAACTGAATATCATGATTCGACGCAGTGCTAACCTGCAACCTTGTCATAGTATCTTTTATCCCGACAAGACTAAACGCCCCTGTACCAGTAAGACCCGACACCTTCCAGTACTCCACCCCACCATCCATGACGACCTCAACGTTGGGATTTAGCTCATCCACATAGAACAAACCTTCACAATCAGGACCAACATCCTCAACCGATTGAGCATTAGGACAAATAGCCACTTGATCCCCTAAACCTTTTCTTACATATAATGAATACGATCCTCCGCGAGAACCAGGCAGATCAGAAAAGCCTCCCGGATAGTGGAAAAACGCCTTTCCTTCACCAACGCCTGCATCCAACTCCTCCCAATTTAGATCCTCATCTACAAACTCCACGTCAAACTCCGCCACTCTAAGGTCACCTTCCTTAACACCTATTTCTACATCTCCAAGTTGCGGGTTCTCCCCTACATCCACAATCCACGAATCTGTTCTAACAGCATCAAGATTTTCAGCCAAGTTTATTACCTTGAAATGCTGCTCACAGTGAGTTGCATAGTCACAAGTACCAGAGCCATCACACCCAGCCTGACACAAGAAGCTCCCGCCACGAGCATAATTATCATCACCATATGCAATGCTGAATGAATAAGTATCATTACACACATTTTCGGCCTCACACTGACCACTGGAACATGCCGTGCCCGGTGGACAATTCCTCCAATCAAGTTCACCAGTCGGAAAGCTACAACTACCATCAGCTGCGCATCTCATAACTTCTCTTCCCTGCTGACACAAAGAATCATTACACATACTAAATTCTCCATAATTGCAACTCAGGACATTATCCGTCCCACAGTTATCTGTGAGCGTATATCCTTCTTCCGCAACAACCTGCTGAAGATACGAATCCGTCTGATCGTCAGAGCTACGGCAGGAACCTGAACCATCACAAGATGTGAACCACTGTGTACCAGTACAATTACCGGACACACAGGTTTCTCCGTAATAACAGTAGTACTCAGGGGAAACCTCAGATACAACTCCATTACCGGTACATGTTGAACCAGATGGTATACTCTCTACATAGTCATTGGTATCACAAGATCCGTTCCCATCGCAATATCCATCTCCCCGTTTTCTTTGACACTGTCCATTGCAGCTCCACGAAGTATATTGACACTCACTATCCGGATCGTGATTATCGTTAACATTATGACAAATTCCAGCCGTTCCATCATATGCATCGCACCGCTGACACGTTCCCGAGCAAGAAATATTACAACAGAAACCGTCGACACAATATCCTGAAGTGCATTCACTTGAATTAGAGCATGACTGTCCGTTATTCTTTGTAGAATCTGTCTCCGGAGAATGATATATCGTAGTACCTGGTGAACCTACTCGAACGACATCCTCCTGATCATCTGTCTGATCGTCTGAGGTTGAAACTCCTTTTACTCCTCCTGATGCACCATTTTCATCTTCATCACTAGAACGAGAAAATTGCGTTTCCTCTGACTTATCGAGGATATCATCATCTTCATCTTTAGAAGAAATAGGATCAAAAAGATAGATCCACAGCCAGAGAAGCAATAACAACATAATCATTATCTTCATACTGGTTTTAAGAACATCGCTATCAAGCCATGGAAATCTATTTTTCAATTTCCATTTAATATTTCTTGCTTTTAGTCTTAATCTCGTAAACATCCCTACTCTTCTAGTAATAAGAGAAGTAAATGCCCGAATAAAGAAAAACTAACCCTTGGAAATGGGCAGATCATAGCCAGAATTACTGACTTAACTAACATTCAGGCAGTTTAATTAAACTGAGTTATGAGCCTAATATCAATCTATAGGAATTTCCATCCAAAGTCAACCCTGCAAAACCCCAGATATGCCTATAACAATGCGAAATATTGCGTAGGAACATAGTTCGAGTAGAAACATCATCAACTTTGAGCTATAATTACAACAATTTAATAGAAAAATGCTTTGACGGAGAGGAATGGGCTCCTGAGCAGCAAGGCGAAAAGTAAGTAGCCGAGACGTAGTTCCTGCGTAAAAGGATACCCTGATGTTGATTCCACAAAGTCAGGACAAAGGCAAAATCAGCGATGATTTTGCAAAAAGGGGTGGCACCACGATAAACTCGTCCCCAAACAAATGGATCTTTAGGATTCATCTGTTTGGGGATTTTTTGTTAAACTTATTATTAATATATTATGAACAACCACAAAAAAATCAAAAACAAACTAGACAAACTTGGATTTAAGTACCAGACTATTGACCTTGCCACAGAGTCTTTGGATCTCGACGAACAGGTCCGCGCAGGGAATCTTAAATACAGCGAATGTGTTGGAACACTTCTAATCAAAGACCAACGGGGTAATTACTATGCTTTCCTTAGAAGAGACGACAGAAAAATGGATGCCGAAAAGGTGAAAACGATTATTGGAAGCGACTCATTTGATTTCTGTGATGACAAAGACCTTGAAAAAATAGGATTCGAATCAGGACTTCTTTCTCCAGTACTACTAAACGACGGCAAAAAACCAATCAAAGTATTTGTAGATCAAAATATCAAAAAGATGAAAGTCGTTAACTGTGGACCGGCAATTCCCGGTGCAACCCTCCGTCTCGATAAAGACGATCTCCTCAAGGCAGTTGGAGAATATGAATTTATAGATTTTACACAGCCTAACCCCCAGAGATCTGATGATCTTTTCTCCTCTGATAAGGTTGTTTACACCGCTGATACCCCAACAGGTCAGATGCATATCGGACATTACGTTGGAACACTAGAAAATCGGGTTAAGCTCCAAGATAGATTCAACTGTTTTTTCGGACTTGCCAACTATCACTCATTTTCATATATGCAAAAAGGTGAGGGCCTCTATAAGAATCCAGATTTTATTCACGAAGTGACTCTACAGGTTGCCATGGATAATCTAGCGGTAGGAATAAACCCCGAAAAGTGTACCTACTATATCGAATCAGATGTTCCTGAGACATGTGAACTTGCAATGCTCTTCAGCATGCTGGTATCACACAACCGCGCCCTAAGAAATCCGACCATTAAGGACGAAATTAAACTAAAAGGCATGGGAAATCAGTTCTCACTTGGATTCATCAACTATCCAATGCTCCAAGCAGCGGATATCCTTATATTTAAAGCCGAATTAATTCCTGTCGGCAAAGACCAGTTGCCCCATATTGAGCAATCGAGAGAAATAGCCCGAGACTTTAACGAGCTATATGGTGAGACATTCCCAATTCCAGAGGGTCTTGTAGGAAAGGTCGGAATGCTTCCAGGACTTGATAACAAAAAAATGAGCAAAAGTCTCGGAAATGCTATCGTATTCACTGATTCCGACGAAGAAATCAAAAAGAAAATAATGAGCATGTACACCGATCCTAACAGGATACATCCGACTGATCCTGGCAAGGTAAAAGACAACCCCGTATTTATATACCATGAAGCTTTCAATCCAGATAAGGAAGAAATTGAAGATTTGAAGGAACGCTATGAAACCGGAAAAGTCGGCGATGTGGAGGTAAAGGAGAAACTGGCAAATGCTATGATTAATTTCATCGCTCCAATTCGAGAAAGAAGAAAGAAATACGAGGATAATCCTGACCTTCTAAGAGAAATTCTATCAGAAGGCGGCAAAAAAGCTAGAAAAGAAGCAAAGAAAACCATGTCCGAAGTCAGAGAAAAGATGAAACTGGACTTCTAGATTTTTATTAAAGAATTTTCGTAATCCTTAACTCTCTTCGGTTTACCAGTTCGGCTAAGCTCTATCTCGTGGCCCTCTGCTTTTAATTTTGCCACATGAGCCTCAGTTCCTCCCGGATACTTAGGATTTAATTCTCCACCTGCTTTAAGTGTCCTCCAGTAAGGTGTAATTTCATCAATTTTCTTACCACGCTCTTCCATATCCTCTTCCGCTGCCTTAGCGACAAGTCCGACAAAAATACCGGTAACCATGGGACAACAGAAATCGGCTTTATATTTTTTGGAAAAGTAATCACGTATCTCTTCCTGGGTTATAAGCTTCCCTTTTGGAACTTTCTTCATAAGTTCCTCATACTCCGGGGCTGGAGGAATTACCATCTTTCCATGCATCTTCCAATTTCCACGAGGTTCGACATCTTTAATCATTAGCTCTGTCTTGGAATTGAGCATCTCACGAGCTGTTTTTCTTGCCATAACAAGTAACTTCCAAATTAGATTGACACGATCTTTACAGATATTTCAGAATTTTAGCCTTGTCCATGTCAACAAACTCAACATTATCCTTATCTCTCTTTTTCATCTCAACCTTATCTTCCTTAAGAGTTTTTTCACTGATAACTATTCTTAATGGAATACCAATCAAATCAGCATCAGCAAATTTCACTCCTGGTGAAACGTCCGACCTGTCATCCCAAAGAATTTCAACCCCAGATTCTGAAAGATCGTTATATAGTTTTTCTGATTCTTTTGTGATCTTCTTACCATCGCCAATAGAAACAAGAATCACAGAGAACGGAGCAATGCTCCTGGGCCACACTATTCCGTTCTCATCGTGATGCATTTCAACAACTGAAGCCATAGCACGTCCAACGCCAATCCCATAGGCTCCCATCCACATAGGTTTTTCCTTCCCATCCTTATCAACAAAATAAGCCTTGTGAGGATTAGTGTAATAATGATCATATTTAAAGATATGTCCAACCTCAATTGACTTCTTCTCCTTTAAATAACCGTCCTTACATTTGGGACACTTCGCACCATCGTATGCCGAGGCAATATCGTCTATCTTTGAAACTTTGAAATCACGACCATAATTAACATTGAATGAATCTGTTGTCTTTTCTTTAAGTCCTCCAATGAGGTTTTTAGACATTTTTAGTGCAATATCTCCGACATAAATCACATTATCCCTACCCTCATCATGACCCCACGAGTGAACCCACCCACTCTTTGTACCAATACTCGTAAGGTCCTCCTCATCAGCATAGTCAAGAACATCAATATCGTCGAACAGATTGGCAATCTTTGTAGCGTTAGCCTCGAGATCTCCTCGTACAACGGCAATTATCAATCGCCCCTTTTTGTCTTTGAAAACAACATTCTTAAGAAAATGGGACTTTGGCTTCTTATAATGCTCCACATTTTCATCCATGGTACATACCCACTCAGGCTGCTCAATAATCTCAAAAGGTTTTTCTTCTTCATCTATGTTTACAGAATCCCTCACAAATTCTGCCTTCTCGACGTTTGCTTTATAGCCACACCGGTCACACATGACAATCTTATCTCCTCCTGCACTAAACACCTTGTCCTCTCGAACATCTACGAAGTCTTTTACTTTGAGATCCCGTCCAATATTCACATTCTTACGAAAGACTCTCTCCTTATGGGCACCGTCATAATAGTTCTTGTTATATTTAACAGACTCATCGATAATAAGCTCAACTTTGCTATCCAGCCCTATCGGAGAAACATAACCAATAAACGATCCCAA
Source organism: Candidatus Dojkabacteria bacterium (assembly GCA_016932785.1). GTDB lineage: Bacteria > Patescibacteriota > Dojkabacteria > SC72 > JAFGCJ01 > JAFGCJ01. The sequence goes on from JAFGCJ010000002.1 coordinate 311,026, forward strand.
CTCATCAATCTCAGATTTTGTTGCAGGTCGTATAGTCTTGTACTTAAGCAGTCTTCGAAGCTTAATGAAGTCAATCCTGTAATCTCCACGTATCGTAATACATATGTACTTTTTCCCATCAACAACATAGACCATGTTCTTCAAAGTTTTTTCCGGATGTTGTGCATAGAATTTTAGGATCTTCTTATACTCCTTCTGGTTCTTCGACACATCCTCAACTTCCATTCGGAGTTCTTTCTCGTCTTCATCAAAATATAAATCCAATTCCTGAACTCTTTCAGGGGTAATTACCATAAATTCATGACTATAATCTCCTCCGAGCGCACCATTGTCGGCAATCACAGCCTCTGTCTTAAGCCCAACACGATTAAAAATCTTCTCGTAGGCCTTCCAGTATGCATCGTAGGTCTTCATAAAAGACTTTTCATCCCTCTCATAATTGTAAGCATCCTTCATCAAAAACTCTCGAACCCTTATTAGTCCTCCCCGGGGCCTCAACTCATCCCTGAACTTGGGAAGAAACTGATATACATTTATAGGAAGATCTTTATAGCTCGGCTTTTCTGACTTTATAACTTCAGTCATAAGCGCTTCAGCTGTAGCACTCATTGCAAAGGTACGGCCAAAATGATCCTTAGCCACAATCATTTGTTCCCCAAATGCCTCATCACGGTTAGTAATTCTCCAAGGCTCAATAGGCTGCATTATAGGCAGTTCCATTCTCTGAGAACCAATGGCCTCCATCTCCTCAACGATTATCTTAATAATCTTATCCTTAACTCGATAACCAAGCGGCATGAATGCATATCTCCCAGTAGCAACCTGCCGAATGAAACCTCCCCTATAAAGGAGTCTGTGACTTTCAGCCTGTGCATCAGATGGAACGGTCTTAGATGTTTTCAAAAAGTATTCAGTAAATTTCATTATAAATCTAGTTTAATTTATTTTTAGGACAGCGTCTACTTTACTTCCAGGGTTTGCTGTACAACAAAAAACTCGCCTATACACACCAGTCTTACTGGTATGCAAAGACGAGCTTTCTCGTGTTACCACTTTGCTTTGATTTAACGTTACCGCTAAACCCTCTCTAACTGACTCCATAACTTACGTGAATCAGTGTCCCATTTATTTGCTTCGGTCGGGCTTCCGAAAAAAGTTGGTGCTGCTATGCAGCTTTTCCTCTTTCACTCCCAGGCGGGTTCGCTCAATCTCTCAACTTCGCTACTATTCCTGTTCACAGTGAGCTATTCAATTAAGCAAATTATATATTTTGATATCGATACTGTCAAAAGGTCTTATTTGTAAAAAGCCATATTCATAAAGGTCTGCTCTGTCACTACGGCAAAATCAGGAGCATATTTTGGACGAACATGATCTGAAAATAAAACTTTATTTGGATCCCTGCGCACTACCTGATTCTGACCGGAAAATAGAAAATATTGAGGGCTCCCTGCAACACAACCAAGATCAGTCCAAATAAATTGAGAAGACGCATGTCCTCTTACTGAATCCCAGCTTTTACGAGAAAAGGTAAAGGCGGCTGAGGCAATTACTCTTGAAATCATCCAGAAATTTGACTGGCCCATTTCCATAATCTTAAACTTTGCATTCTGACCAGGCCATCTATTTGACGAGATAATTTTAAATAGATCAGGACAACCTGTTATAGCAGTAATTTCATGAACCGAAGCAAAGGCCGCTATTGGAATATTACTATCGGGTTCAGGCATACAAGACAGAAATTGTACATACTTAGCATTTTCAAGAACGGGGTCACTTGCAGGACCACCATCCCACGCAACATCAATTCTTTCCCAATCCATTTTGCTGCACCAACTAATTACACCCCCTAATTCTTCAAAAACCCTTTCAGGATCTTCAAACGGGTTGCTCCAAACAAGACCCAACACAGGATCTTCACCTCTTTCCTGGATTTGATTAAGTTGCTCTGACATCACGAATATTAAAACCCTATTAAGTAACTATATGGGATTTTACCACTATAGGCACAGTCAAACAAATGAAAAAACTTCTATCTCATTAGGTTCTCCAGACGTGTAATCAAATCCGCCATACTCTTAGGTTCAAAATGCCTTCTGGCGGGTTCCAAAATCTTTACTACTGCTTCAGATACAGCTGTCTTTAGATCCAACGGATGAAGCTTGCCTTCCTCAAACAGATTAAACATTTCCTGCTCAGATTCAAAATTGATATCTCCTCCATGTTTCTTTTCTCTTTTGACCTCTAGCTTTCCTAAAATAGGAAAAACCAAGTGCTTCGCCCAATCTAAAACGGGATTAAACTCAATCTCCCTTTCAGGACAGAAAGCTCCATTTATCTTCCTTCGTATCTCATCGACACTGTCATGGATAAACACACACGTATCAGGCTTAGATTTACTCATTTTCATCTCTGACCAAAGTTCTCTAAGCCTTGCCTTATCCTTAATCGGCCAAACTGGCGGCTTACCAAGACCAAGAATTAGGTGGTGATGAATTGCAACAGGCTTTATCTTATTCTTGCTTTCGTCCAATAATGGAGAGACCTCGAGTTTTTCAGCAACTTCGCGAGCTATAACATGTGCCTTCCTCTGATCCATACCCCCATGAGCAATATTTACACCAATATTAAAAATATCATTAACCTGCATCGGCGGATATACAAGCCAGGCAAAGCATTGATTCTCTCCCTCACGCCTACCCATAATCGTGGAACTCTTTACTACACGAGCCAGAGTCAGATTCTTGGAGACATCAATAAACGATTGCCAGTACTTATCATTATTGTGATAAAACTCAGATCCAAGGATAAAATTCACTTTCAACGGATCAGCCCCGGCACACTTCAACGATGCAATTAATGCTTCCTTAAAATATCCCACTGCAACTTCAGTTATCGTCTCAAGATCTCCATTTAGCTTTCCATTTATCCAGGCATGCCAATCTGCAAGCAAGATATTGCACTCAACACCGGCCTTGAGTAGATCCTTGATTTTAAGAGCAGTCATAAGTCCGCTCCCAATATGGAGTTTACCGGAAATTTCAAAACCAATATAATGGCGAAGCTTAGTTTCTCCAACTATCAGCGATTCCAGATCCTTCTCCGTAAGACACTCTTCAAGATTTCCCGTTATTAAACTTTTCTTCTTTTCTTGGCTGAGAGAAAGACTCATCTCTATTTTCTCCTTATTACTTAATTTATCGGCCAATTGGGTCACTCTAACATTATGCAATTTACTCAGTGCTTCTTCAACACTAAGGTTTATACCCTTAGCCAAATCCCCGGCTCCCATACTCCATCTATCCATATCCGCGGCTTCTTTATCAACCAATATTGGGATGTCAAGCAGGAAAGGATTTAAACACCCTGGCCGAAACTTAAAATTTTCCGCTAATGCTTGTTCGTCCAGAATATCCCATTTCCCGATGTTTTTCCTCAGAAGCTTCTGATCAATGCGTTGATCCCCCTTAAGCAGAACAGCAAAAAAGCCCTCAGATGTTTTCACAACTAAAGTCTTTATTGCAATTTGCGGATCATAATTCTTGTCCACTGAAGAATCGACCTTTCGAGCAGATATGGCCCTATCCGTAAAAGTAATTTCTTCAAAGTTCAGTCCTATTTTCTTCAATTTTCTGGCAACAGAATCAAATGTATGCATGTATATAGAATAACAAAATAAACATCCAGGGGGCAGGATTCGAACCTGCGAAGCCTTTCAGCGTTGGATTTACAGTCCAATGCATTTGACCACTCTGCCACCCCTGGTATGATGCCTGGCTTCGGCGATGCCTGACATATATAATCGAGACATAGCTCACAACCACTGGCCTTTACTTCATGAAGATGGAGGAAAAGGGTAAAACCCAAATGGCTGTGAGCTTTTTTATTGGAAGTAGACCTGGATCAAACGAGTGCCAAAGGCTAGCCTCTTTCCAGGTCTTTGGAGATCACAATATTTGTTTAGCACAAGAGTGCTAACTAGTTGTAATCACCGCGATACACTACTATCACCTCCTCTATAAAGAACAGCGGTTATTTTAGGCCTTAATTCCAGATAATACTCCTGGTCGGCCACCGCTCAATAAATCCGTACAAAATTAACTTTTCATTAAGCGAAAGCCCACCGGTGCCAGGCATAGCCTATGCCAGCATATTCAATTCTGCGTCCATTCGGCATAACACAAATCTGCTCTTTAAGTATTTTTTGCTTTTAGCAGCGGTTTTGCCAAATAAAAACGCCTTTACACAAACCCGATCAGCTCGATCAGATTTATGCAAAGGCGTTCAGTAAACGCGGTACCACTTTGCTTTAGTCTATTGTCTTTTAACAATAAAAAAACACCACGGCGGGTGTTCGAAGTCAAGACAATAAACTCTTGTCCGGAGTGCTCTGACTTCTTTGCCGACACACTCTTTTCGCTGTCACGGGCGAAACCCGTCAATCTTTTAACTGTAATAGTACAGTTTTTTGAGATGAAGCTCAGGAGGGTAATTCTGAAGTTTACTTGCGAAAGCCTTGCTCCAACCGGCTTTTCTCATTTGCCACAGAAAACTTCTTACTATTTCTCCGTCAACGCTTTTAAATGAACTAATTACATTATATCATAATTTTGTTTTTTTATCAAGGTTTTTATGCATTAAAACCCCATAAACAAAGACAAATACTTAAAATTGACCCCAATCGAAAACACAAATATAATCGAAACATGGACTCAGTCTTTTTCAGATTTCACTACCTAATTTCATCTCTCCTCATATATGTCAGATTTAAAAGATAGTTCTTCGACACCCAAGTCAGAAGAAAACCAAACATCTTCTCCCAAAAAATCAGGGCGTGGGAAAACTGTTGTAATAATCCTGCTGGTTTTAGCGATCATTCTTGTCTGTTGTGTTTCTGCAGGAATAATCGGATATATTATTTATAAAAATTCTGAAGGAGACGGTAAAAGCACCTTTACTCCAAAAAAGTTTGACCTCACACTTAATGAAGTTCAACAGGAGGTTACACAGACTTTCGGTACGGACGCAGGAGAGATTGAAGTAACAGACAATTCAAGCCCAATCTTTGGCACCAAGATTCAAATCGGGGAGAACTTCCTAGACGAAGAAGAACAAATATCGATAAGTTTCAGAGAGATCACGGACCTTGATATTCCCGATGATCTAAATGCTGTAAGTGATCTAATAGTACTTACAAAAACAAACCCAGATTTGATGTTTAATCATCCTGTAGCAGTCACCATTCCTTACGACAAAACGGAAACAAAATACGGCGAGCTAATTGGAGCCTACGAATACGACGAAGATACAGGGACAATCGAATCTACAACACTACTTGAGCACGACCAGGACAATGGAACTGTGACTTTTCTAACCTCACACTTTACTAATTTCTTCCTGATAGAACTTGAAAAAACGTGGAACGATATAAAGTCTGGAGAATATGACACAGGATTTCGACCAGTCAATGACGGTTGGTTTATAGAAAACTGGGGAGCATATATAACTGACCGAGGCAACTGTATCGGAATGTCCACAGTTGCAAAATATGTTTACTCCCATCAGGACTTGTTCGATGATGAGTTTTACGATGCTCTGCGAGAGGGTGATGTCGACGATCAGAAGGACGACAAGATTGCAAATGAGCTGGCAGCACGTGCCCAGCTATCACTAAGCAACAGATGGAACACAATTAAGCAGGATCTGGATAGATTCAGCAAACTTGAGCAACCATCTCCTTCAAGTTTTCATGGCAAGGCTATACTAATGAATTTCTTCGTTACAGGAGAACCTCAGGTTTTGTACGTTATGAAATTTTGGAAAGAATACAAGACCGATGGCACATGGGTATGGAAAACTGGAAGATATCACGCAATAATGACCTACAAATATGAAGGCGGAAAATTCGCCCTCTATGACCCCAACTTCCCCTATCGTAAAGGCAAAACCAGCTGGGACAACGAGGTAACCTATTCGTGGGATAAAGGATTCGGAGTCTACGATGACGGTTATGGAGGCTACAACTACTTCCGGCATATCGGGCCAAACCTGGTTATCCAAGACAGTTTAATTGCAGGCCTGATCGACAAAGCCAAGGGAGGATTCCAGGATGACGAATTCCCCGAAATCGAATTCTATTCCCCAGAGGATGGATCAACAGTAACCGGGAAATCTGTAGTAATAACAGGAAAAGTATCTGGTGGAAAATACGAAACCGAAGCCGGAGAAAAGTACATGCACTGGTATCACCAAAACGAAAAAGGCGGTATCCAATATGTCCGCGGACCGGTAAATGCAGATGGTACATTCAGTCAGGAACTACCAGTAGTACCAGGAAGCAATACTGTAAACGTACTCCTAGCCGGCTCACAGCCAAATAAAGAATGGGCCGGATACGACTCTATTTCCTTTGATGCAACAGTAAAACCTGCCGACATGATTGTCACTCTGACCTGGAGTAAAAACCAAAGCGATATTGACCTTCATGTCACAGATCCCCAGGGTAATCACGTTTGGTATAGCAACATGAACGCCCCTACTGGAGCTCAGTTGGACTTCGACAATACCTCAGGATATGGGCCGGAGCACTACACGATAAGCTCAGAAGAAGGAGACCAGATGCCATACGGTAATTACAAAGTGGATGTCGTTTACTATGCAGATCATGACGCAGACTACGATTCTACACAGCCCGTTCCCTGGACTATTACCGCACGATGGGTAAGCAGAATTCTTCCTGATACTCAAGAAAAAATATGGGAGAGCGTAACAAGATCTGGAGTTCTGACATCGGAAGGACAGACAACTGGAGCTTATACGATTAATTACGAAGAGCCTGCTACTGATGAAATTGAAATCGTTGCAAATCCATTTGGGATATAGGACTGGAAGAACGAATTAATACGAATAAATCGGATAGCAATTCGAATTTGAAGCAGACAGCAAGTTGGTCGATAGAGGCACCGGGGGCAGAGTCGCCCTCTCACGTGTAAAGGGCGACCCCGCCGAAGGCGTGGAAACAGATAATTCATGGCCATGACTGGGCGGGCTGAATTTTTGTAATGACGCACGAGCCCTCTATCATTTCATGATCTGAAACTGATGAGGGACAGCTGAGTTCTCCAGTAAAGAGATTCTTTTCAGCACACCCGCTGTACGGAATAGAAAAACCCTCTGGAGATCTGTACAGAGCTTCAGCCTTGTAGTCACAGTCCACGGTCATGTTCTTATATACAAGCCCCCCCACTGCAATCAGGAGCAACACAGCCAGTACCACCACTCCTGCTCTTCTTGCTACGATCCAGAATTTCATCTCCCTCACCTCCCAGACAAAAGTCCCTATCATCTCTGATAGAGCTACATAAAAACACACAGTATTCTTATGAAGCCCTATCAGATCCCAACTTGCTGTCAAAGAACGGGGCTTGAAGTCCGCAAGACCCGGAATTTGAGCCCAGAGACATTCGACCCTAAATTTTGGGCAAGATTATAGCACAAAGTGGAATCTAATAGGCAAATCTGTAAAACAAAGGATCCCCTTATATCAATCTGGCCGAAATTACCAACAATCCGACCAAAGCAATCAACCCCATTGCACTCGCCACCCTTGCATAGTATTTCTCCGAGCCGGAAACCCGCGCTATGAAAGCCTTAAACATACTGTTACTCGAAACAGCCATAACAATAGTAAGCCAAGCCAGACCACTAGACAAATCACCCGCCCTAAACTGCCTGGCCATTGAAAGAGTAACAGCATCAACATCAGCAATTCCAGAAACAATACCTACAACAGCATAACCGAAAGAACTCAAGTTCATTCCGGCAAAAGCCCTTGTAATAAAAGAGATAACCGAATAGATCAACCCAAACATTATTGCAGGCCGAAGAGAAAGCGGACTACCGAGTTTTATCTCCGCCTCATTCTTATCCTCTGAACCTACCTCTGCCTTGTTTGACCACCTTGCCAAAACAGCAATACCAGCAAGAGACATCACTAGTATAGGAAGTGTATCTAACGACAACATGGAAAAATCCACAACCCAGACTTCAAGCATTACTCTGAAAAGCTTAACCACCGTCGCGGCGACTGCGGCAAAAGCATAGGCATCAACATATTTTGGGTTCTTCTTACTATCCTGAGCGGTCGACTGAGTAACTGCGGTACTACTTACCAAACCACCCAGAACCCCAGTCAAACCGATCCCATGCGCCCCACCTACCATCTTTGTAAGAACATAACCCACAAAACTCACACCAGAAACGAAAATCACCATCAGCCATGTTTCGTACGGATTAAATGCGTCATTTACACCAAGTATTGCAAAATCCTTATTCGGCAATAACGGCAAAATTACGAAAACCATGAAAACAAACTTAAGAGTGTCATACCACTCAATCTGCTTCGTCTTCTTCGCAAAACCATGCAGCAAGTCCTTTGCCGAAAGCAAAATAGCAAGTATAACCGAAAGAATTACTGCCAGATTCTGATAATCCTCTATCATCGAAACCGAAGATAAAACATAGACCAATAACACACTAAGCTCAGTAGTAAGCCCCATATACCCCTTCACAGCCGAAACATAATATGACGTGACGATTAAAATTATTATCCCGCCTAAAACAATATATATGAGAACAGGAAGATCATTCCGCTGCGCAATATACGATGTTATCGCTCCGAGAAGCGCAACTATTAAATACGTCCTGATACCAGCGAAACCCCGCTTCTTCTTACGCGTACCTTTCTGCTGGTATATCTCACGCTCAAGACCGACGAGACCACCGATTGCTACTGAAACAAGGAAGTTCGTAAGAAGAGACAGCTCCATAATGTACAAGCAGTTTAAATTAGGGCTATTAGATTGTAGCACAGGATGTCAGGCATAGGCTATGCCTGACATAGAGTCTTTGTAAAATGAATGTATCGTGGATTAATGTATAACCACTTGTAAAAGGAAGGGTCGTATACATACCCTTCCTTGACCGGATTTCTCTCGATATACCTGATCAGCCTACGTAAACTGCTCTTTGTGAAAACAGATTTTGCTTGATAACGCCCCTGAAAAGTATGCCCCACAAGCCTATATTTCAAATTGAAATATTTCGAATATGATGTTAAAAGTCTCTGCATAAGAATTGATATCTCATCGCCAAAACCCTGCCTAACAACCAAATGAAAATGATTATCCATAAGACAATATCCTATTAGCTCTATACCACAATCAAAGACAGTCCTCTTCAATTTACTAATAAAGAATAACCGGTCTATTCTCGACCGAAAAATCCTTTTTTTTCTATTACCACGATTGTATACATGATATATAACACCAGATTTATAGTCCCTCTTAACTCTATTCATAAAACCATTCTAAGGGCAAATTCTTAAGAATCCATTAACAAATATCCTTCCGGTGTCTGGCATAGGCTATGCCAGACATAAAAAGAGAAAGCCCCTTTCGAGGCCCTCTCTTTACACCACTTGAATAAAAGGAAATTTTCTTAGCTAACCCCTTCTTCTTGCTTTTTCTTTGCGGACAATGCAGCAAGTACAAGAATCAAAACAATCAATAAAACTAAGCAACAAACCAAACCGTAAGTAAGTCTTCCACCTTCAATCAAACGCTCAAAAAAGTTTTTCGTATCGTCATCGGTAGCACCAGAGACAGTCCCGTTATCTTTTGCAAAAACAACTGCCGACATGGCAATATTTCCAGAAACAAAGGCTTTACTAAAGGTTTCTTTAATTTTTGCTACGATATTTTTCATGGTCTTTTTATAAAAACTTGGTTAAAATTGATTAACCTGTTAATATTTTACTATAGATATATTACAGGTGTCAATACTACAGGATATGCCAAAACAACAACCCGCCAACACTATAGGTGTAACAAGAAATCCTTTTACCAAGGTAACTTCCCTTGTTTTGACAATATCCGTTCTTATATACGGTTTAGTCGTTCGGATTGCAACAATAACCGATTTTAAAATATATAAAGATAGTTATAAATTTTTACTCCTTGCGAGAGCTTTTCAGCAGGGACAACCGATTTCGGAGATTTACCCAAATTATCCAGATTTCCTAGGCGTTGTTTTTTATAAGTGGCTTTACCCCTTCCTAATAGGGATTACAGCCCGAATCGTAGAGTTCTTCCAGTTTGACAAGGGGAATTTTCTAAGCAACAACTACTTTGAATATATAGCCAATGCAATAGTAATACTATCCTCAATCGCCACTCTATTTATTCTCTACAAGATCTGCAAGTCCTTGAAATTCACGAAAATACAGACATTAGGAACACTCATTCTATTCTGGCTTTCAGGAACTCAAATTATTTGGAATAGATTCATAATTACAGATACACTGGCCGGCCTCATCGTGGCAATTGTCTTCTACATTTGGGTCAGAATTCTTGAAAATCCAAGAAAGCAAAGCCTAAAGACAAGAGTATCGCTTTGGTTATCATGTATTGCTGCGGCAATTTGCCGACCTGAACTTGCTGTTCTTTTAGTTTTTCCCATAGTTGTATCACTGCCTAATAACGCCACAACAAAATCGGCGCTTACTTTTCACAAATGGACTAGAATATCATGGGGAGCATTTGTACTCATAACGGCAATCTCCTTTATTTTCTCAAAGATTTTTACAAGAAATATAAGTGGAGACATACTTCTATGGGGATTAATTGCCCTTCTTGCTGTTGATGTTTTCCTGAAGAAAACGGACAAATCGATTGTTATTCCAACATATGCTGCCCTGACAGTTGGAATACTTGAACTCATATATTTTCTATTCAATCCTTACATATCGAGATACATTGTAATTCTCATGCCACTCCTAACAATTCTCGGTGGGTATAGCCTAGGATTTACAATCAGGGACACCATTAAAAATTTAAACTCAGTACCCTCGAAACTACAGCGGTACATGGGTAAATCAGCGATCTTGGTCACAGCCGGAACTCTAATAGTAATTCAGTTTATATCGCCTTTTTTGGCAGGGCCCTCTGAAGAAAAAGACTATCAGGGAGAAGTAGCTGAAAAAGTCTGCGACTACATAGACAAGGAAACCAAGAAAACTCCTGGTTCCATTGAGATTCTAGTTAAACAAGAGGAGGCATTCCTGTGGGAAGAAAAGTGTCATGACTACGACATCCAGTATTATAAGGAAGGAATTCCTGAATCAGACGCCGACATGATATTTATCGTCTTCGAAAAGCACGCGATAAGTGATGTCGAGAGAGCAGCAATTATTGGTGATTACAAGGGTAATTTGTTCTACGAGATGTCTTTTGTTACTAAGGGGTTATATAGGGATGGTACGGTTGTTGAGAGTGATACTGAAGTTGAGGTTTTGGAGTTTGTGAGGTAGAGGGGAAAGAATTCACACATAAACAATCTATATTTCACAGAAAGGAACAGCAAGAGCAGCAGCAGAAATGACCCAAAGGGCCCACCAAGATATTCACCAGTTCCAGTCCCGTTGGGACTGATGAATATCAAGGCTTCGTCCACCAGATCTTTCCCCACTTCGTTCATGGGACGTGAGAAAAATTGGTGTCAGGTAAAGGTGCTGCGTCCTAGGGGTCTACCCCAAACGCAATTCCGCAGTAGGTTTCCGCTCCGTTGCTGTCGATAACGTAAGCCCGCACCGTGTGGTACGTGCCAGCACTCCAGTTTCCAACGAGCGCCGTCTGAGTGTTCACATTGAGATTCCGGTACATGTCCACGGTCCACCAGATTTCTTCTATCTCGGCTGTACTGGTAACATGGACTGTCGCGTAGATGTCCTGGTTCTTGGGAACATACCACCACGTCTCGAATCTGGTCGTTGGAGCCAGAGAGATATTACACTCGATCTGCTCCTGCATTTGCGACTGGTGCCCGTTCAATATCAAAGGGAGATACACCAGGCTTTGCTCTTCCCAGCAGGCTACACGAACATGCGCATAGGAATTCCCGGTCTCTTCGTCGTCCGAGTATCCCTGGAGCCAACAACTGTTGCTAAGAGCCACCACATCGGGGTAATTAGCCCCGAAAAGCGCCTCGGGTACAACAGTCTGGCTTTCTGTGATGACAACTCCATCGCGCTGGACGAGAGCCATCTGGAGACCCGACAGGTCTTCCAACGGGTTGCTCTGCGTCGTGATCGAGCGGTATGTGACGTTGATACCGACACTTGATTCCGTGACCGCCGGATACATTTCATGGCGATTGGTCACATCGGTCAGCGCCCAGTCCCGCAAGTGGACACCTGCAGAAGAGTACGTCGTACCAGAGATGTGCCACGTAGCTCCGGGAACCTCATCCTCGTGAGCCCAGGTCACATGGACACGCCCGTTCCCGTCAATCGCAACGTCAGGAAACTGATCGAACCCCGCCAAGAGCAAGTCCTCTCTGTGAGCGACCGCTGCATTCGACGGATCCAGCCAAGCGACACTTACGTCTCGCCGGCATTCTGCAACCCCACAGCTATCATTGTAGTACCTACTGCTGTGATAGGCCGCAACGATCAAAGTATCACCATCTACCTGTCGCGAAGCCATGCGAACAGCAGAAGCTGTCCCGGCAGCTCCGGCAGGAGATACCGATCGCTCAGACCCGACAGTCGCAATGCCGGCACTCACAGTCACGGGAACCGCGTCTAGTTCTTGGTTGTGGCGATACACTACGACCCAGGAGTTCCCACCAGCATACGCCAGGGCGATACCGCCAAGGTTGGTCGACACCGAAGGAGTAAACGTCACTGTAGGAGCTAGCACTGTGCCTCCCACATTGTAGTGGGTGCACCTCACCGCACCCGGACCCGAGGTCCCAGCGACATACTCCGACCAGCAAACTATTACCTGCTGGCCATTCCAAGAGCTCGCGATCTTTACGCGCGCGCCGTTTCCTGTCACCGTATACACCCCTTGAACTGTTACCGTCTTGTTCAACACTATGAGATCGCTCATCGTGACGGTTCCATCTGAGGCATAATCAGCGGCTAGAACTCGGCTATCCGACAGATTAACAAGTTCGACATGTGCCCCTGATCCCAAGTCCAAGACAGGACCGAGTACGATGCTTTCGTTTCCAGCAGCCAACACATCGTCGGCAGTGCTCTGGGAAGAGGGGGCAGCGACCACATTCTCGCCTGGAAGGGCCAGAATAAGCGCCACCAATCCAACAACAGCGGCCAAAACCGCAATACATACATTCAATTTCTTGTTCATTTCGTAGCTCCTTTTTTTTCGTGTCTGATTTTTGAACTTTATTAACACCTTTTTACCTGATTTGCCCGTTTTAGCTAGCGGATATACTAAAGACAAAAATCTACCAAAATGATGAGGCCTTGAACCACCTCTTATCCCCAGTATATCCGCTGCTATAACAAGCAACTTTTTTCTGCTGCTGCTTTACTAAAACCGATAGCTATTTTCTCGTGGTCTACCATTAAATAAGGTAAGCACACAACAAGCCATCGTAAATAGCATTATAACCTTTAATAAAGCAACTTTATCAAAGAACTAATTAATTGCTATATAAAATTATTATACCAGATACAGCCAATAAATTAAATACACTATAGGTTGTCACGAGGCGCTATTTCTGATATACTTTCACCATATATTAACTATTTACTAGCCAAAATGAACGCGATTAGCCAAGGCCTAAAAAGTAAGCTCATTATGGGATATAGAATTCTCATAATTCTAGCGATACCACTTCTATTCGGAGCATACCTTTGGTTCAGGAATACCTTACCCTTAGGTTATTCTAAACGATATGAAATTCAAATTGGAACAAACGATGACAACCAGTCAAAGGCCTGCTATTTCAGAAATCAAGTTGCAGATGGAAGAATGAGTGAGACATTCACAATGAATAACGACTTTTACAGAAAACTTTACAGCGGACCAATATATGTTGTCTGCAATCCTTCCCTACAAACTGAAGATATTGACAGTATAGAGTTCACTGCAACATTCAAATCTGACCAAAGTATCCAGATTGGAATGACAGATTACGATAGTTATTACTATCAAAGCCTTTACCTTACAAATATCTTTGGATGGAATCACGTAAGACTTCCAGATAATACTGATATTTATTCTCAAAACAAAATCGGCAGAAAAGACGAGATTACCTTAGAGGAGTGGCTCAAAAACAACGTTAAAGACAGCAATCCCAGGGTTGGCATAACAAAAGATATCAAAATTGCACCAGAAATCATTTATGACGAAACCGAAATCGAATCACTGGCAAAGCCCGGCAAAACCACCTCTATCAGCACTCCGATCAGAGGTGGCAACTACACTATCTATACAGTACTCCAAGATGAAATTGCCATCAATGTAACCAAAAGAGATTTCAATAGATCCAAAGGTTCAGACCAAATAGAACTCATTCTTTTCGATCACGAGGGAAATGAAATAGATAATCAGACAATCGCCGACGATGGAACCACAGGAACCAGGGACACAAACTCTGAATCCACTCAGTCAGCTCAAATCAATAAAAAGAGCATTAAGACAGGCCTCTACACTCTTGAAGTCAATAGCGGCTCAGACCTACAAATAGAGGATATAACAATCAATTCAGAAAAGGTCGTCTTCAAAGGCTTTATATATCCCCTTTCACAAGTAACAATTTTCACGAAAACCGACATATCAAGTAGAATCGAGTTTTATTCCCACAGAAATGACACTAGTCAGAAAGCTACGGTTAACGACGGAAGAGAGTTTATTGTTGGTCAGCAAGGTACAAAAGAAATAAATCTTACAGAGGAATCCAACACTATTGCAATCGAAGAAGGAGGAATACAGATTCTTGGAACAACATACTTTTCGTTTACAGAAGATCAGTATTTCCTTCCATCACAATATTACCTGACCAAAAGCATCAGCGATGAAAACGACCTTAATATACTGAAAAACTACTCAAACCCTCAATCAAGAGCACATGATTTTGTTGAAGTAACTCAGATTATTTCAAAAGAGGATTTCATTTTCGCAGAAGACAATATTGTTATTTTTGCTATTAACTTCGAACCCGACGGGTCGCCAATAATTCTTGGCGATATTGCAGTAAAGTTTGAAAAATTCAGAGATAACTAATGACAATAGAACTTCAACTCAAAAACCGAAAAAACTGGGTACTGTTCCTTTTGTACATAGGACTCATTCTTACAACGTTAATTGCAAGCATCTCAGAGCTAATAGGAATTAAGTACATTTCAACGTTTATTACTGCAAGACCACTGATAATAATCTCTATACTTGCTTCTCTTGTCGCTGTTTTCATCTTTAGGGATGACCTTAAGAGCATTATCAATCAGTGGTCAGAAACAACAGAAAGGAAAATTACCCCAAATCAGATATTTACTTCAAACATATTAATGGGTTTCATCTTTATTGGTACCCTATTAAGGTCACTGAATCTCGATGCATTCGATCTTCACCCTGATGAGGCTATTGTTTATTTTGTTGCAAGGAACATCAACAGAACAGGGTACGCAATACTAGATTCCGGACTTTTCTATGCCAGAGGAATACTCCAGGAATACCTGATTTCTTTTTTAATAAAGAACTCCGGTTCAAGTGAGACAATCCTGAGAGTTCCCAGTGTAATAGCAGGAATCATCGTTATCATCGCTGCTTACTTTCTTGGTAAAAAGCTAAAAAACAACATCTTAGGTATACTGACATCTTTATATATAGCCATATCAGGCTGGCAAATAATCTTTTCGAGATACGCCAGGATGTATATCTTCTTTCAACTATCTTTTGTAGCATACATTATTTTCTTCTACCAGGGACTTGTTGAAAAAAAGGTTTTTTACAACATTCTAACTGTTATAACAGGTATAGCGTGTATTTTCCTCTATGAAATGTCACCTGTAATATTTTTACCCTTCATATTCCTTTTGATCTATAACTATAGGAAATGCCTTAAAGACCCGAGATTCTGGATTTCTAGCACAATCCTGATTTTTACCTTTATCATCTATAAGTACATGTCCAATATCGGAATGGTTCAGATGCGAGGCGCAGGAACACAGGATCTTCTTGAAAGATCCATAGGTGGGTATAGCGGCGGAAATCTATCAGCTTACCCGCTTTCACTGCTTCAGATGTTTCCTATGCTTACATTGTTTTTGATAGCAGGAGCCGCCATTTTCATTATCATTAAAAAGAGAAACCTATACTACAAATATCTAGGATGGACATTTTTAAGCAGTTTGACGCTAGTTACAATTACTGACCTGATTGGCGCAAAAAATCAGCCCAGATACATATTTTTTCTGTTCCCTATATTCGTGACTCTTGCGATATACGGTCTGTACTGCATTTCCTCTTTTATAGCATGGTTAATATCAAAAACCTACGATGTAATAACAGATATAACCGAATATACAAAAGAGAGAAGCTATCCCCTGATTATAGCCGTGATTCAGCTATGCATATTTTTAATGCTTTTCTTTTCAAACGACGTAGAAATTGGCTTAACACTATGGAATGAACAGAAAACAGGAACTGAGTCATTCGGAATGTACGATATTACAACAACAATTAGACACCTCCCAGACTGGGAAAATGCAGCCGAATATGTATCAAAAAATTACTCGGAAAATGATGTAATTATTACTACGGCAGAGTTAAGTCTTCTACCTCAGTATTACCTCAAAGACAAGATTATCGATTACTGGCTAAGAACAGAAAACTGGGAAGAGTCAACCTTTACAACCCAAGATGGTAGAAAACTGGATATCTATCAGGGAGTTGACATTCTAAATACCAAAAGTGCGCTAGAGAATGTCATTGCTCACAACGAACGAGTGTGGATACTAACCAACCACTCAATATTCATTGAGGGACACAACAAACCCGAAGTCATAAAATTTTTCCGTGAAAACGAAGACCATATTGAATTCGAATCTGGTCAGGAATCAAAGGTATACCTTTTCGATAGAAACGCTGAGGAGTAAATTTCTGTTGTCGGATTAAGCTTCTCCATAAAAATATACCATAAAGGAGAATTTCTTTAGTATCGGGATCTTCTCCAGTATTGCATCAATTCTATCATACAAGGGAAAAAGTGCCTTAGGAAAAGGCAAAGTGTAAAGAAAATTACCAACCTCAATAGTCCTAAAACCATACATTTCTCCCCACTTTTTCATATTCTTCTTGGTTATTTGCAGCATTCCCCGTTCCTCAGGTATTGTAAGAATTTCCCAAGTATTCTTCGGGAATAATCTATTCGGCTCCATAAAAACTGCCCTTCCACCAGGTTTAAGGATTCTTTTCACTTCTTTGACCGCCTCTACAGGATCAGGAATGTGATGCAAAGTTGTGGCATAAAACACGCAATCAAAACAGTTATCGGGAAACTTTGTCTTTTGCCCATTGTCCACAGTGAGAGTAACCCTGTTGTATTTTTTCAGCTTATCTTCGGAAATCTTTATCATTTCATATGAAATATCAATTCCGTGAAAATCAAGACTGGGAAACCTCCTCATCAGATGTTTAGCGTGAATAGCTGAGCCGATTCCAATCTCCAGTATTCTTTCTGTACCTTCGAGTCGCAGTAGATCAATTATTTTATCTAATTTCTTGATATGATTCCTATTCTCACGACTGATTATCTTATCAACGAAATCATACTCCTGGGCCGTTTTGTTATGGTATTCCTTTTGTTTCTGAAGTTCATCGTTATTTTTTTCTACCATTTACTCACACAAAAATTTAACATACTTCTCGGCCACAGATTTTATAGTAAAATCTCTACTCATTTCTCTGCTCTTCTCGCCATATTTTATTCGCAAATTACGGTCATTAACAATCTTTTCAATTTTTTGAGCTAGGTCGTCACTATCCGCAACCCTAGCAAAGATACCATTTACACCTTCCTTGACAATATCCTCTGCTCCTCCACATTTCGTGCTGACTATTGGCAATCCTGTATACATAGCCTCAACTAACACAATTCCAAACCCTTCGTGCAGAGAAGACATAACATAAATGTCACTTGCTTCTAAATACTGAAATTTCTCTTCGTCTGATAATCTTCCAAGAAAATGGACTCTTTCTCGGACACCCAGTTTTTCAGCAAGATTTTCCAGGATTTTTTTGTCTGGACCTTCGCTGACAATTAACGATTCTACGTTTTCCGGAAGTTTCGCCAAAGCCTCAATTAGATAGTTATATCCTTTTCTGCCTATTATTCTACCAACAGAAATCAGATAAAGCTTAGATTCATCGAGACCTAACTGTTCACGAGATTTCTTGTCATATTCACAAAACACGCTACCAAGGCTCAAAACGTCAATCTCCTTTTTTATCCCAAACCATTCGCGAGCCTTAGTCTTGACATCATTACTTATTGCACTTAGTCTATTCGAAAGTAGTGTAACAAGGTGAACTGTCCACCTAAAGAAAAACCACCTGTGAGGAGACCAAACTTGATCAGGTTTGTATAAATCTCCACCAACAATTGTCAGATAATGTTTTCTTTTAAAGAGTTTCGCCAGTACCAATCCGAGAACTCCCGATGGAACAGCAAACCACGAGTACACAATATCGTACTTATTCTTTCTCATTAATTCGAGTCCCTTCAGAAAACCCAAAATTGGAAACGTCACCAGTGTCACAAGGGGAGCATTACTCCAGGATGATCTTCCAACCGACCTGATTCTATATACCCTAATACCATTAATTTTTTCCTCCTTACTAAGATCGGACGAGCCTGCGGTCAAAACGTCTACCTCTATATTGGAACATTTCCTTTTAGCTTCCTCAAATATTTGCTTACAGGCAATACCTCCACCGCCACCGAGTGGTGGATATTCATAGTTTACAAGTAGAATATGGTAATTCCTCATTAAAAAATAGTACCAAAGTAAATACCAACAATACAAGAACTACTCTTTCTCATACACCCTCCTCACACTATAAATCTTCTTCCCATTCAACTCGTAATAACTCCTTATTAACAACTCCCCCATCAACCCAAGAACAATAAACTGCGACCCAGTAACAAAAAACATCACCGAAACAATAAGCATGGGGTTTCCCGTCATATCAAAATCCTGAAAAATCTTCATACCAATCAAGGCTAATCCAGCAACAAAACTCAGCACATAGGAGACCAACGCAACAGGACCCAATATCTGAATCGGCGTAGTCTTGTGCATCAACAGAAACTTAAGGTTTGCAATGTCCAGTATAACCTTGAACGTTCTCATGAGACCGTACTTACTTTTTCCTTTTTTTCTAGGTCTGTGGTTGACTTCCATCTCAGCAATACGGGCGCCATATTCACCGGCTATCTCAGCTATAAACCTGTGAAGTTCACCATATAATTTCAGCTCATTAGCTAATTCTTTTGTCATAACCTTGAGTGCACAACCTCTATCGTGTATCTTTGTTCCAAACATTCTTTTGATTATTAAATTGGCTATTCTTGATGGAAATTTTCTAACAAGGGCTTTGTCTTTTCTATTTTTCCTCCATCCGACAACCATATCAAGATCGTCTTTTTTCAGCTTTTCTATCATAGCTGGGATATCTCTGGGATCGTTCTGCATATCAGAATCCATCGTAACAATAAGATCGCCCTTTGAGTAATCGAAACCTGCCATTAGCGAGGCTGTCTGCCCGCTGTTCCTTCTAAAATCAACAATCTTATGATTAGAGTATTTCTTAACAATATTTTGAAGAACAAAAAGTGTATCGTCCGTTGATCCATCATTGATCCAGATGACCTCGCAGTCTAGACCTGTAGTACCCATAGCTTGGTTAATCTCCTTGGCAAGAGGTTTCACATTTTTCTCTTCATTATATGCGGGTAGAACTATTGATATATCCATTCCTGTATTATATCATGCTGGAATAGTATTTTTCAACCTATAGTATAAACAGAGGGCCGGGAAGCAAAACAAAATCTGTGACCAAACTAGCAACAATAATACTTATCTTTCACACCTTTCTTTCTATCACCAAAAGGATTTCCATACTTTCTAACATTTTTCATCATTTCATTATTAGATGGTGTATTATCGCCTTTCTTCGCAAGAATTCTTCTAGCCTTAAGGATAGCGTCATAGAGCTTAACACCGTTCGGGCAGGCTATTTCACAAGCTCTGCAGCCCGTACAGCAAAAAATCTGATCCTTGTCGATCTTTCCGTTCTTGAGCATAAATGCCCTTCCTCTAGCCGAATATCCTTCACGTCTCAAAGCTTTGAATACAGGACAAACACTCCTGCAAAATCCACAATTTGAGCATTTTCTGAGTATCTCTTTAATTTCAAGCAATTCTTTTTCTTCTCTGCTCATTTACCTTTGAAAGCCTTCAAAACTTAGAAAATTTAACCAATTGACCGGAAAACACCGTCAGGATCGTATTTTTTCTTTATTTTTATAAATTCTGCCCTTACATCTTCTGGCATATATTCCGATTTTGCTGTTCCATAACCATGCTCTCCTGTAACATTTCCGCCTATTTTAACAACAAAATCCAACATTTCCCGCAGCAGATCTTCCTGGTCCGTCCTAAAACGTGGATGAAAGATTCCATATCCGATATGGCCAAAGACAGGAATTTTGTGCTTTCTAAACCAATTCAACAAATTTTCCTTTTGATCTATTTTCGTAACGTAGGGATCGTCAAGCAGCATAAATCCAGCAGCAGTAAGAACACTTCCCAACCCTACTCTACTCTTCCAAACTTTTCCTTTTTCAATGGCTTTTACACTACCTCGAGAGTAGTCAGAATACTCAATTATCAGCCTATAATTGGAAGGAGAAATTTTTGAATATTCGCAACATATCGGGCACATAAACTCAAGCATAGCAACATTTTTGTCGTCCTGTAGTTCACTTATCTTTGAAATGAGCTCTACAATCGAATCAAATTCCAGAATATCATAAGATATGTCTTTATTTATCTTAATAGTATCAAGTATAAGTCTTGTTACAATACCAAAAGTTCCTTCTTTTCCCGAAAGCCTCTTGATTTCATCATCGTCATCTATTACTCGAGTTTTGCCTGTACCATCGACAAATTCTATTTCTCTTACCCAATCCGACATTCTTCCATATCTCATTCCCCTCATACCAATAGCGTTAGTAGAATACATACCACCAATTGTTGCAGCCATCAACGACGCTGGTGTAACAGGAAAAAAACGGTCAGACAAAGCAAGACAGTCATTAAGTTCAGAAAGAATAACACCTGAACCTACTTCCACAGATGATCCTGTTAATTTTATGAAATCAAAAGCAGATAGATCTAAAACAATACCGGTTGTAGGGACACTGGCACCAGTCATAGAAGTTCCACCACCTCGAACAGTTAGCAAAATCTCGACTTCGTTTGCTAATTTCACAACCTCAGACACTTGGCGAAGTTCGGTCGGAATTATAACTGCATCGCATTGACCAGACACAACACTAAAATCAGTAGAACAAATATCTAGATCTGAAGGACCTTCAAAAACAATCTGCGGATATCTATCTTTTACTTTTTCGAGAAATGAAGAATCATTCATCAGTACTAAATATTGAAGAAATATCCTTAATATTAATATTGTGATAAGGAATTGATCGTTCATTAGAATTACGAAGCCTTAACAGACACATTGGGCATGACGTATAAATAAGTTGCGCCTTTATAGATAATGCCTCCTTAATCCTGTTCCCACAGATATCGTTGGATATTTGAGTATTATTAGTACCCATTCCAGCACCACCTCCACAGCAGGAAGCCTTTTCCTTGTTTTTTTGCATTTCTACAAAGTCACCTCCACGCGCCTTAAGCGATTCATTAATAATAAATCTCGGTTCATCATAAATACCCGAATATCTTCCAAGGTGACAAGGATCATGATACGTAATAAGAACATCCTCCTTCGCTACTTGAAGTAGATGACCCTCTGTCAGCTTTGACTTTTTTTCAAGTTCATTAGCAATCACAACTGACGAGTGTTCAACATTAATATTCCAATTCCCCTCCAAGATCTCTTTGTAATCATTACTCAGTACTCTATAGCAAGCTGGACAATTTGTAATTATTTTACCAACCCCATACTCATGAAAAATTTCGGCATTCTTTTTTACCAAAGTAACGAAATCATCGAATTCACCAGAATTATTTACCGGCGAACCACAACAATTTTCTACACCTTCTAGCTCAATAAATTCAATCCCTAATAATCTGAATATGCTCCGATATTTCTCCAGAAGATCTGTTAATACAAACCGTGTTAAACAACCCGGATAATATAAGGTATTTCCAGTAGAAAATTTTTCAAATAGTTTTCCGAAAAAACTCATAGACAAAAGAATATTACCAGAAGCCGACTCTCTTGTTTAGGTATAGGCTTAAGACTGTTTATACTATTTTATTAGTACCAAGAAATTGACATTTACATTCCTCTAGGTTATACTGAGTGAGCACTCAGTTATTTATTAAAGATAGCATAAGAAATCGAAGAAGAAACAAGGAAAAAACAAGAAAAGAAATCACTAGGGCTGCTATCAAGATCTTTACAAAACAGGGCTTCGTTAAAACGTCAACGCTGGAGATAGCCAAGGAAGCAAAGGTCGCGCATGGTACAGTCTTTTTCCACTTCCCTACAAGAGCCGAGCTTATGATCGAAAGTATCTACAGGACAATGGATAAACTGGCCTACGAGCTAGACCTACTCTCACGGAAAACAACTGATCTTCGAAAATTGTGCAGGCTTTTTCTAAGAGAAATTTCCATTAAAGAGACCTTTTATTCCCGACTAGTTCGCGATTTGCCTCAACTTCCTTTAGACATTCAGCGACTAGTCTTTGCATCCCTCAGTGGTTTTTCTACACACTTTGTTGAAGTAATAGAAAGAGGCCAAAAGAAAGGTAACTTCAGAAATATTACACCTAAAACTGCAGTCTTCTATTGGTTTGGAATGGTGAACTATCTTTATTCCTATCCAGAGCTACTAGGCACGAAGAAAATAACCAAGAACGAGGAGACAGAATTAATTGATTTCTTTATTAAAGCACTGAAAAATCGAGGCTGATTTATGCCCCCACTGCCTAAAATAATTTATTAAATTTATATAAATGGCTGACAAATCAAACGGGCCAAAACCCAGCAAAGTCTGCATTGTATGCACTATGCCTATGGTAAAGCCGGAAGATTATCCAGGAGGAAACACGGCTCTGGATTATTGCGTACATTGCGGAACAGAGAATGGAATATACCCCTACAGGAAACTAGTAAAGGGATTTGCAGAGTTTATGCAAAAAACTCAAGGAATGGACCCAGATCAGGCAATGAAGGCGTCAAAAGAATTCATCGACAACTGCGAAGCGGTAAAGCAGGGCCGCGTCAAAGTTGAGAAGTAGCAATTGTGCAAGAAGCTGCCCAGAGGGAGGAGTGTTTTATACACTCCTCTCTTCTTTTAATAAAATGCAACAGTTAACGGAGGGCTTGCTTAACGCAAGCTCCCCCGTTTTGTTTTCTTATGCTAATACAAAAGGAAAAGTGTTACTTATTCTCTGATGGTCTCGCAAAGTCAACTTTCAACTGTCTTCCATCCAGCTCCTTACCGTTCAGGGTGTCAATAGCAGCCTGAGCTTCAGCTTCACTGGACATTGTGACAAAGGCAAAGCCTCTTGATCTTCCAGAGATCTTGTCACGAATTATGCTACATTCCTCAACAGTACCAGCCTGGCTGAAGAACTCGCTTAGGGCCTCTTCGGTCGTGTCCCAACTGAGGTTGCCTACAAAAACCTTATTGTTCATTAAAGATAATGAATAAAAAATAAAAACTAACTACTGAAAAAAGAATAAATCTTTCTGAGCCGTAAACTTGTTCATGTAGCTCAATTTCTGTAGCCGAGATATTATATCAAAAACATAGAGAAAAGTTTATATCGATGATAGTATGAATTTATTATGATAAAATAGGATTAAATAATTTGTAATTAATCAAACTTATGAAGAAGCTCCGGACCTATAACCTAATAATGG
Organism: Candidatus Dojkabacteria bacterium; assembly: GCA_016932785.1. Classification (GTDB taxonomy): domain Bacteria; phylum Patescibacteriota; class Dojkabacteria; order SC72; family JAFGCJ01; genus JAFGCJ01. The sequence continues at coordinate 335,024 of JAFGCJ010000002.1, forward strand.
GCTTTTTTCATCTAATTCAGGCTGGTCTGATGATTGCCCTCAGTAACGATTTCGCTCTTCCAGTGACAACACGTTATCTTAGATTTAATATACAAACTCAATCATTGCAACCCAAGTCTGAAGAGATAGCTACTCTCAAAATAGGCCCTCTGGTAGCACTTTTCTTACTTATGTCCGCGATGGCCCACTTTCTATTAACAATTCCGAGAATTTACAACTGGTACACCAAGAATCTAAAAAAGGGGATAAACTACGCCAGATGGTACGAGTATTCCCTCAGTTCCTCGGTAATGATTGTTGTAATAGCAATGCTTACTGGAGTTTATGACTTGAGTAGTCTCATTCTAATGTTTTCAATAAATGCGATGATGATATTCTGCGGACTAATGATGGAAAGGCACAATCAAAACACCAAGAAAACGGACTGGGTGCCGTATGTGTTCGGTTGCTTCGCAGGAGCTGTACCTTGGGTTGTTATTGCCCTTTATCTATTCGGTTCAGCCGACGGAGAGAATCGAGCACCAGATTTCGTTTACTATATATTCTTCTCGATTTTCCTGTTCTTCAACTCTTTTGCTGTAAATATGTTTTTGCAGTACAAGAAGGTTGGAAAATGGAAGGACTACTTATTCGGAGAAAAGGTATACATTTTGCTCAGTCTGCTTGCCAAATCACTACTAGCCTGGCAGGTATTCGGAGGAACTTTGAGACCGGAATAAAAAAAATTACGTTAAAAAACCAGCTTTACTTCATGTAAATGAGTGATAAAATCGTCCTATGTCCTCAGAGGTTCGGATTGATAACACTCCAGAAAGAGACAAAGCCCTTAATGTAAGTGTTGTATTGGTTACCGGTTTCACCCCTATAGATGGAATATGCTTCCTGCTTGCAGAAAGAACGGAAACAGGACAAATGACTTTTCCGGGAGGTACTATGGAACCAGAAGAAATTTCTACAGTAGAAACAGCCACAAGAGAGCTTAGAGAAGAGACAGGTCTTGAGATGCCTATTTCAATACAAAACGAACTTGCTCCACCTATCCCATTACGAAGAATTATGGACGACGGTGCAATAATAGACTTTCATATATTTGTCGTGCCTCTGGTACATATGTGTACTGCAGTGACTAACGGACTAGACGAAGAAATCGGGAAATGGAAATTCTATTCTGAAAGCCAAATCTACAGTGGAAACGATAAATTCCGAGATGTGCGGTGGATTTTAGACCATATTAGAATAAAAGCCCCTGCCTATTTTCTTGTAGAATGCGCCTTAATGCAGCCCCGCCCGTTTAGGTGAAGGCCTACTCCTGCCAGATCCTATCAGCATTTAATCTAGGCTCCCAGTCACCTTCATCATCTTTTTCAACAATAAGTTTACCCTTTATCGTGACCGGTTTAGATATATCGACATAATTACCATCCTGATCCTGGACCTTAAGATCGCTCAACTGATACATGGACGGAAGTTGATCCATCGAGTTTCTGCCATCATTTAGATCAATCACAAGGCGAATGTAAGTACTCTTTCTATCGGTATCATCTTTGTCATATAACCTAATTGTGCAGGTACTCATACAATATACTGAAGTTGGAATACCAAGCAGTCCCTCAACCTCAACAATTTCTGTAGAATTAGATTCGTCAAATGCCTCATCAAAGGTAATATTAACAACCTCGTCCTCTTTTTCCTCATCGTCTGAGGTATCTTCGTCAGTCTTGGGAAGAAAAGACATTATTGTCGCACAACCTCCACAGATCCAAAGAGGACTCGATACAACAATGAGTACCACTACAACGATTATAATTGTCCTTATAGTTTTTCCCTTCTCTTTCGCCTTAACAACTTCTTTGTCTTCTACATTTACCTTGGTAGTCTTATCCTTACTCTTATCAGAGGTTTTAGCCTTTGACATAATTTTGTACTGAAATTTTAATTGTTGGGGCTTGGCAGTATTATAATAAAAATTTCAATCAAGATCTATATCAAAAGGTATACTTTATACCACAACACAGACAAAAGAGATACAGAGCCAACTAGTCACGCCTCAAGGCTTCAACAGGATCCAATCTTGCAATGCCTTCCCCTAAAGACTACCATTATAAGGTAGCAACTAATTGAAGATTAATTTCATTCATCAATACATGTCAAAAGATAAAACAAAAACCTGGACATGTCCAAAATGCGGACGGATCTTCCAGAAAAAGAATCAGCCTCATAGTTGCAGAAATATACCATTAAGCGATCACTTCAAAAACAAAGACCTCGCGAAGAAAATTTACAAAAAACTCTACGAAGAAACAAAAAAGAAGGTAGGACCATGCAAAGAAATATCACTCCCTTGCTGCATTCACTGGTTTGGAACATATGATTTCATTGCGCTATTACCAAAGAAAGACAGGCTAGAGGTCAGGTTGGCTTTAGACGTTAAACTCAAGAAAAAAAGGATATTTGCAACGGTGCCACTATCAAAGACATTATCCAAGAATTGCTTAAACTTATATTCCGAAAATGAAATAGACGATGAACTACTTGACTGGATTAAGAAATCTTACGAATTCAAGTCCTAAATACCGCTCATGAACTCATTATCCTCATGATTTCTCCGATGTATTTCGCATCCTCCGGCTCGCTACCCGTATACTCAGTAACACTCCCCCCTACTACTTCTCTCTTCTCAGTAACTCCCCGCAGGACATCAACGAGAGTATTTCTCGTCAGTCCGCCTGGAGCCAGACACTTCACATGTCTGAATACCTCAGGGTCCAACACATCTAGATCAACGTGAAGATATACTTTATCATTGGACTTATTAAGAGCTTGCTCTATTATAGAACTAGGTTCATTATTTCCATCGATCATACATACGTTGTTTTCTCCTATATACTCAACCTCGGGCTGATCCAGGTCCCTCGTACCAACCTTAATTAGATTCTCAATGGGCATATTTGTACTACAAATATCCGTAAAAGATTTATCACCGTCTCCGATGAGCACCCTGAGAGGCATTCCATGCAACGTCGCACTGGGAGAAGATTCCGGTCTATTAAGATCTCCGTGGGCATCTATCCAGATAATTGACATACCCGGATATTTCTTTAATAGATAGCTAATAGTGACAATACAGAAACTACAATCTCCGCCAAGTGTAAACAGCATATCCGGATCCTTCTGGAAAAGACATTCCTTAAATAGGCGAAGGTCCTTAAGCAGAACATCATAATTAAGAATTTTATTCTTCTTTTCACTTCCCGAAGTATCAAATTCTGGTACTATCTCAAATTCAAACCTATCTCGAAGATTTTCATATAGATATTCAACACCGGAATAGAGTTCATCGGTAGTACCAGAGCCTTGCCAAAGAGGGAAATAAAAAAACATATTTATAATCGTAGAAAAATTTATTTGTCTATAGATCAACCTGAAATAACGTACCAATAAATACAACAAAATTCTGGAGTATTATAACTCAAAGAGTATTCATGGAAAAGACAAGTTCACCAATCTATTTAAATTTAAGTCCCTATATTCAACGATCATCACTCCATTGATATATAATTAAAAATAATGAAAACATTTTTCGTTGTCATAGCTGTGGCAAAATATAAAGAAAAGATTTTACTGCTGAAAAGATCAGGGACCAGACATTTTTCTCCGGAGAAATGGCAGCCAGTCTCCGGTTTTCCAAAAGAGAAGGAGTCGGCAGAAGAATGTGCACTACGTGAACTAAAAGAGGAAACGGGACTTACAGGGGAGATAAAAAATGAAAGTTCTGTATTTGAGTACGAAAACAAGTTCGGCCATTGGATAAACCTCGCATTTTTAATCGAGGTCCATAATACCAATGTCAACCTGAATCCTAAAGAACATTCAGATTTTGCATGGATTCTTCCAAAGGATTATGCTGAATTTGATTGTATCGAGGGCGTAAAGTTCGATTTGGAATTACTGGAATTAGTGTCCTAGACTATCACTCAGGAGATGGATAAGTCTCCAAGAAAATATCAAATTCAAGTATACGAAAAGAGGTGCCGTATGGACAATCATATGAGCACCTCTTTGTTTCCTTACCTAATCCAAAACGGCTAGTACTGTATGACCTTTATGAAGTCAACATCAAAATCCTGTTGAACAGTCAAAACACCTAATCCAGGATAGAAATGTACCCCATCAATTGGTTCCATATCATAGTTGTCGTTCCAGTATTCTATTCCAAGCGCTGGGAATGGTTCAGGAAGATCTGTCTCACCAACAAATTCCTCATTAACCCAGAATTTGACATGTTGATCACCTGAAGAATTCTCTGACCACTCCATCTTAAACTCTACCCATTCATGAATATCCACTTCATTCTCAGCATATAACGTCTCTCTATACACTAGCATGTCAGCAATACTCGTATAGAATGGATTGTCAGTTTTAAACACTGAGACTCCTAAACCAACAAGCTCTGGAGCAGCATCACCTGAATCGTCTGAGATGAGCTCAAGACCCATTGATCTAACTACATGGAACTCATTATTAGGATAATCGGCCGGCATATTCCAAAGGTAGATACCGGAAGATCCAAGAAAATCACCCGTTCCATCGGCATTATAAACATCTGACCACCTGACCTTTGTCGTAAGAGTAACTGGGTGGCCTAGCTCCGGTTCCCACCTGTTCGGTTCGTAATATGAGAACCCATGCGGCTGATCATCTAAAGCAGTTTCGTGATACTCCAACAGATTACCGTATTCATCGTAAAAAATTGGAAGGAACGGCTTAATCGTAAGCCTCATAAATCCGTTACCGTCCAACTCTTCCTCGTGCGTCACACATTCAGTACCCCCCACAATAGGTGAATAAGGATCACTGGGATCCAGCGGCACTTCTGTTGAGCACTCCAAATTGTATCCTCTTTCGACGTATCCATTACTGGTTATTGTCCACCAGTAAGGCTCGCCCTCCGTAGGAATACTTGGCGGAACACCGTACATAAGAAAAATACTGTATGGTGTCCCGTAGTCAAAGGTCTCAAAGTTGTCGAGAATCATATTGGGCTGTGTAAGATTCACTGTATTTGCAGAAGCAACCCTTACACCGAAACCCATTATTATCCCAACAGAACCAAGAGCCACAATGACCATAATCATAAGTCTCTTGAGGGACATACGGGAGAGGTAAAAATTTATTTTGGGAGAACGATAGACAAAGGAGGAATCGAACAATATTGTCTTTTTTGTTTCCCAGAAAGACTCTACTCTTACAGACACATCGTGTCAACAACCTATAATTAAATACTCCGCACACATGTTTTTTGCCCATATTACAGGGCTTAGAGCTACCCCCTAACTGTCAAATAATGACGACAAACACTATCGAGTCATCCTCATTACACTGACTCTGGTAAAATAATACAAATTTTAAGAAAATAATATGGAAACACTACGAAAAATAACAGAAGACGAGATGATTGCACTCTTCTTAAAAGGAGAGTTGTCCTCTAGCAGATTCAAATCTGAAATCAACGATGCTGCAGAAAAACTAAAAATCGACACAAAGATATTGTCACGTCCAAACCTCCAAAGCAATAATGAAAACCATCAACGTCGCGAACTTCTTGGCGAATTCAGAGGATATGGTAGAAACAAAGAATTGTTTGAAAATTTTCCGCAAAAGCTCGACTGGGAGATTGTAAAAATGAACAAAACAGAGTTATCAAAAGTTCTATACATTTCCTATAGCTATTGGCTAGAGCTATCAAACAATTCAAGACTTCCATCAAAGGCAGCAGAAAACATTCGAAAAGGGAAAATCGTTTACGACACACCAAATGACGGATTCATTAAGGCCGCAGAATTTCTTCGTGGTGGAGGCAGTTTCCCAATGATGATATTCGTAACAAACAGCTCTAGAAATAAAATCGTTGTGCTCGAGGGACACTTAAGACTTACCGCATACAATTTATCCCAAGAATGTATTCCAAAATCAATTGAAGCTGTACTGGGAGTTTCAGATGAGATTGAGAAATGGGATATGTTTTGATTTCGCTTTTCACTATGCCTCTTTCTAACTAAAAACGTCGATTTTCCTCTTTGTATATCTATTTCTGATACAATCATATCTACACTAACATTGAAATTACTCATTAATATGATTGAAAGTAAACCCTATACTGGAAAGGTATCGATAAAAGGCATCGTCTTTGAAGACGGAAAGATCTGGCTTCGAAAAAATGAAAGAAACGAATGGGAACTACCTGGAGGAAAACTTGATGTCGGCGAACAGCCAGAAGAAACAGTCGTTAGAGAGCTAGAGGAGGAGCTCGGATTCAAGACTAAAGTTGAGAAAATTATCGACGCATCAATGTACACAATTCAAAAATCACCTAACACCAAAGTTGACGTTCTCGTTATCACCTATCTGTGCGAGCTAATAGAGAAGGTCGGAGACTTTGAGACGATGGGCGAAGCAGGAAAAGCTGAATTCGCAAACTTCGGCACAGATGAAATTATCAGTTTGAAGATGCCAGAATTTTATAAAGAAGCTATAAGAAAAGCGCATAAGGTGAAAAATGTTCAAAAACTCCCAAGCACATGAATTGATTGCTAGTACAAAGGAGATTTTATCCCAGATGGAAACGCCAGATTTTTTATTGCTCAGTATATTCTAGAGATTTTAGATCGATTACAACAGTCCTTATATCACCATTCACCAAATAATCATAATCATTTGGAATAATATGAGCTTCATCCTCATCAACATAAACAATTTCCGAGGGGTCAGAGGAAGGAAGCATCTCGAAGGTCACAATTACAGTTTTTTTCCGACTATCAAGATCAATTACCCCCGTTTCACCCGATTCAAGAGTGTAAACAACATACTCTTCGTTTGCTCCAAGACCCATCCAATGACTAGCGCCAAAAGCGTAAATCTCACGCTCTGATCCACCATTTACTGAATATTGATAAATTTTTCCAGTATAGTTATCCTCATCTCCATCATTTTCTGTTACTTTGTACTTAGTGTAGTAGATATACTTACCGTTATACGAAAAAACTGGTGCAGCAACATATTCTGCTACTGCTTTACCATCGACTTTTAGGACGGTGTAGTCATCCTCATATAGTACCAACTCTGCTTCATGTTCACCTCCAGTATTTCCTAGCTCCATCAAAATTTCACCCTCCGAGCGTCTCACTTCTACTCCTTTTTCAATATTCTCGTTATAATTCCTCATTGTTGCTATATCCTGATTATCCCCTTCAGTCAGGTCTCCGCTTTTGATTGACTCATACAGAGCATCCATATTTTCTTCTGACTGCTTTTCTTTATCCTCGTCTGATAGATATGCCTCTGTTAAAACGCTTTTATAAGTGATTTCATCAGTTTGCCACCACACTAAGTACCTGCGCTTCAACTTAACAAAATATACAGTGATATCACCATCTGAGTTGGTGGTAAAAACAGTAACCTTGGGAGCAAACAGATGAACTTTTGTTATTAGGGTTTTAGATTTATCAACTTGTTCGTACAGTTGATTTCCAAATGATTTAACAAACATTAATGGGACAAAAAGTACAATACCTACCAAAAGTAATAGCCCTACTAAAATGTAATATAGTTTTTTATTTGACCAGAAATGGATTTTCATTCCATGCTTCGATCATATTATAAAACTCCTCGAGACTATTAGTTATCTCATAACCAATATCCTTCACAACTACTTCTTTATCAAATTGATTATAGGGAGAAACAATATCTATACCTTCAGAAAAATCCGAGTGAAATAACACCACTTGCCTTGACTCACTAAGCTCTATGCCTGAGTCTAAATGGCCCAGATTCTTCATTCCTCCATCAGAGTATACTATTTCAAAGTACTCCCCATTTTTTATTTCGTTATTGTTAACATTAAAAATAAACAGAAATCTCCTCTGATCTTGATAAAAAGTACCTTCTCCATCATCGTAATCAACATCGATATGGAAATACAAAATATCTTGTGAACATTTATTGAATTTAGGCTCATTTCCACTACCAGAATCCAAACAATAGTTTTTTAGGATTTTTACATCCTTTGGTTCATAAATGTAATTTCTCTTAGTATTAGTTAGAACCCAGAATACAAGAAAGAAAATATTGAGTATGAATGAAACAGTAAACAGACTTATCAGCACTATCTTCTTCAAAGGCATGTTTCTCATTAATTACTTCCCTTCCGAAAAATTAATAAAGTAAAACTTGCGTTGTACCTAATTTTAGGAATAAAAAATTAGATTTCCATCATACTAACTCTAATCTTGGTATCAGGATCTTCAATAAATTCTTTTTTAAATTCATCTTCCGAAAACCGAGGCTCGAACCTTACATATCCGACAACAATATTCTCGGAGTCATTCACACTCTCATAGCAAATCAAAACATAACCATCATCCAACCAAACAAATGCTGTATATTCTCCACGAATGCCAGATGTATAAATATATTCCATGTCCGATTGTCCATGTTCTTCCACAATTTTTTTATAAAGGCCTTCATCACCTGCCGCGAAACTTGTTTCAGATCTATTTATCTCTGAACCATCCACATATACATATCCGTAACCAAGATATTCATACCGCCGAACTCCATTGACTTTCTCTTCTGTCTTGCCACCTTCATTGAATTCTATAAGATTTTCGTCCCCAATACATTCGAACAGCATATTTTCAAACTCTCCCAGCTTTTTTCCAATGGCATTATCTGTCACAAATAGCCTGTCTACCGGTTCGCAATCATACTCTTCCTTACCCAGAAAATGGTATACACCTACAACCGCAAACAGAATCATAATAAGAACACCTGTAATAAGTGTTACTGTCTTTTTTACTTTCTTCATGACTCAATAATAATAAACTAAAACTTCTTATCAACAATCTTTTCTTTGTCTTCCAGTTTTTGCGTTCCGCCAGAAAAAGTACCCTTTTTAAACTGGAAAACTGCTACTGATTCAGCCCAATCCTCATAAGAATACGAGGATGCATAGTCAGTCACAAAATCTTCCAGAGTAATTGATTTAGAAGTATAGTCAACAGTCGTTGGTTTTGCCTTCGAATCAATAGCCCACGATTCGTAAATTACACTCATATTTTCAATCCATGAGATCTTAGAGAATTCACTCAACAGTTTTGCTGAATTACTAGCCTTATCGTATTCCTCATATGAATGTGCAAGTTCATGTGTAATCACAATTTTATATCCTTCTTCTTGATTAATATTTCCATACCGAGTGAACCCAGAAAAATTCATAGCACCATCGTAAACATATACATTCTTTGTCCCAGTATAATCATATGAAGCTGCGGCACTTGCATGACTTGCCTCCCTGACAAACTCGTTTACATGACCATGATCATATAAATTACTTGGAAGGCTACCCAAGAGGCTATTTATCCATTCCAATTCCTTATCTGTCCAGCTTCCAGCCCCATCCACAAGATCGATTCCATACTTGTCACCAATATTTCCTTTTTTATCTTCCTTTATCTCTACTGTATTACTCCTATCCGATATAAGTGGCTCATCCCCAGAAGTAAAAGAGATTTCTACATCACCATCTGCATTGGTATGAAATTTAGTTGTATCCCATATCTTTGTTTGAGTGAAGATTTTATCCCCAACATTTAGATCATGTTTATCTTTGTTATCCAGCTCGAGATCTTTTTCCCATCTACCATCACTTGAATCGTTCCATATCCATCCAACATCTTGATCTTTTTTCCAAGGTCTATCCTCTCTAAAATTGAGACCAACATGATCCAGCTCATCTTCAAATTTGATAGTTTCCTCATCAGTATACACATTTGAACAAAAAATAAAGCAGCTTTTACCAAAAAAGCTTTTGTACTTAACTTCAAAGTCAGCCTTTCTATGCTTGTAAACAGCGACCCCATTCAATACAGCTTTAGAGCCATTATATTTAGTTGTTACATAAGTAATCTCTGGGGCAGGAATGTAGTAGTCTTTGACCTTAATATCAAAGTCACCTCCCTCTTTTTTGGTAACCTCAAGATTGACCCAGGGTTTTCCTAAGCTATTTCCATCTTTCCCAGCCCATTTATCCTTATAGTTACCAGAAGGAGCAGTCGCACTTGCTGGCTTACCTCCTGAACTTGGAACACCGTCACAAACAACATTACTCCCCCCTCCAATATATGCCCCTGGATTAACATCCTTACCATTAACATAAACCCCGAAATGCAGGTGCGTCCCTGCCTTATCACCGGATAAACTAGACCACACATTACCGGTATTACCCATATGACCAAGCTTTTCGCCTACATTATCAAGTCTCTCCCCAAGACCGACAACAGAAGGACTATCATTATCCAAGTGCCAATACGTTGAAACGATACCATTATCGTGTGTCACATCAACATAATTAGGAGAACCGCCTTTAACCCCACCCTGCTGTTTAACCTTAGTGGCCGTTCCTGGTGCCATTGGGTATATTGGTTCCCTCCAAGACACCTCAGGTCCGCCAAGCAAGGCAAAGTCCACACCTCCATGATCCGGTCTGGATGCTGTCCTGTATCCTGATGTAAGTACAACTTTGTCACTATGAACAGGATGGGAATACTCACCTCCAGGTGTATAACAAGCTGGACAGTCTCCACTTCTGACACTATCACTAACTGAATCTGATTTGTTCTTCGCTCTGTCAACAACCTTTACTGTAGCAGTATACAATACGTCTCCACATGTTATTCTACCTATCAAATTACTAGTAGAGTATCTTCCGTGATTATCTAGATTTGCATTTAATACCCTACTATAATATCTTGAACTCACATGGATCTCTGCAGTTGCTCCGGCTTCTCCTTTTACTGACAACGTTAGATACTCCTCTCCAATTGCACCGCGTTTATCAAGATATATCACCGGTTCCTCAGGCCTCACCGTATCCCTCTCAATTGTGTGCTTTGTAAGACCTGACGCATTTCCAGCAGCGTCAGTAGATATTATTTGAACAGTATAATTTCCATCTTGGCACACCCCAGTCCTCCTTGTACCAATCATATTTACACATCCGCTCCGCTCATCAGACGAACTTCCAAGAGGCACATTCTGATCCTTCACCTGGTTTCCAGGCGTTTGAGTAAAGATATATCTAGAAAAACTCTGAGGACCAAAAGCTGTAAATTCAAGATCACTTAGGGATTCTGCATGAGTCACCAAGTTAATTGAGAGATCTTTTGTTACAGAGGCTTGATTACCCATTCTCCATTCAGGTGTTGGATCATAGCTCACACTTTTTGTTCTTATTACTTCTGGATTAATCGGTCGCTTGTTATCATAATAGACTACCTCATCTTCGGAAATAATTGACTTGTTACCGGCACGGTCAACAGACTTTATTTGAAATACATAGTCTTTCCCGTTTTTCGTTAAAGGATAGTTGAAAGAATAGGCACAGACATCTTTGTCCTGAACATTTACTGTATCAGCGATCTTATCAGATGCAAGGCTTTGAGCACACTCTCCCGTAACAAGATCCGTTGTACTAACAAGCTTTGCGTCAACGTAGAATTCCATATTTGTGTTTTCCTCTGACCATCCCTTAACCTTGATCTGATTCTCCTCATGCACAAACTCAGGAACCAGACGGCCCTCGGCGATATACCCTGGCTTAGTGTTAATACCATTGTAATTACCCCAATCACTTGTATCGATATTAGGTGTATTCGGTGAAGTATTATCTACAAAAAATACCTGACCCTCACGCACAGAATTACCGGCAAGGTCCGATACCTCAACCGTTGTGCAATACCTGCCTTCTACAGCATTACCCGAAAGGACAAACGAGCCATTAGCCTGAGAAAGATCATCAGAAGCCACAATAAGGTCATCTATTGCCCCCGTTTGGATCGGAAGAGGAGATGCAAGAAATCCCTGAAGAAACTTTTTTGAACGGCTGGTCTCCCAGAAAGGAAGATCTCCCCGATCTGACGATCTAAGATTACTCCCATAAATTTCATAGGTTGCACTACTATTTATACACTGATCCGGATCAGATGCCTCTTGTTTATCTATTGATATAGCATAACTTAAGCTTTCATTTGCCAGTACATTAAGATCTACAACTGAACCCGATCTCCTCCATTGATTAGAGGTATTTACCTGATCAATTTGCGGATCAATTTTATCGATAACAACAGTCTTGGGATCTATAGATTGAGAAGTATTCAAACCAAGAGTAGCAAAAACGTCCAGTGGAATAGTATAAACACTTGTATCCGGACTGCTGTAATCTGGCACCGTAGAAACATCTACATTACAATTCCATATGCCTACTGCGCTGGCTGTCGTAGAACATATAGTATTACCTGAGTTATCCTTGACTTCAATTAGTGCCCCAGGATCGCTTGCTCCTTTTATCTGAATCAGCTTACTATTTGAATAAAAGATATCGTTATAATAATTAGTATTGGAAACAATTCCACCAACGACCTTATCAATATCTAAGATAATCGGGGTTAAAGGAATATTTCCGTCAACAGTAAAACCGGCTGTAAGACTTTGGACCTCTACATCAAGTTTACCCTCGAATTTGACTTCATAAAGTCCCTGAAGACTAGATGGTAAAGGATAGTAAAAATCCCATGTACAGGTGGTACTGTTACATGCCGTGTAAGGTGTCGTACCATCAACAAATATTTTGTATAACTTAGTAACATTGTCTCCTGTAATATAACCGATATTATTCCAGTCAGTACTCGATGGGAGCACGTCAACCATTGAATGATCCGCAAAAGATAATCGCACCCGTTCAGTTCCCTGGTAAACAGTAGACCGCATAATCACATACCTTAAAGCATCAATATCAGCCTGAGTTATATCTTCTCCGTTATCTAATTTATCAAGAATTGCCTGATATGCAGCAGGATCGTTCGTACCGGTGAGAGCCGGAATTATCTCGACATTTTCAAACGGAGGATTTGATGTCGTAGTGACTTTTACCTGGTTTGAAGGAGGAGTCTCATTTCCGTATTTATCCAAGGCAGTCGCAGTAATATAATGCTCATCCTGAGAATTTACCCTGGGCAGCATAACAATTGTTGAAAAGAAACCGTTATCATCAACCGTGGTATAGTATTCAGTGTCACACTCACCCGAAATGGCCATCGTATCTACACAAATCTTGACCTCAAGCATACTGTCAGTTCCTGTATTTGTCGATACAAGCGAAAGAGGTGCCTGGCCTTGAACATTGATAACTCCGCGACTGGAGTAACTATCATTCTTGGGATAAGTGATGACGACACTATCTGAAAGCTCTGTTGCTGCATATAAACTTGCAGGAGTTGTTTCAAAGTTAATCCCATCTGTAGTTAACACTTTCAATTGATAAGTATAGGTACCATCACCAACAAAATTGCCTCCAGTATCTCTGCCATCCCATGGGATACTATTAGGTGGCGTCCCCCCGGCAGTGAAAGATCTTACAACATTTCCGTCTGAATCTTTTATCTCAAGTTCATAGGTATCTATCTGACCATTTGTTGAAATATCTGTAAAATTCACTCCATCCTGATTACCATCTCCATTCGGTGAAAAATACTCTATATCCGTATTAAGCGACAATGTTACAGCGAAAAGATCAACATTTACGGATATGGATTGACTGGAAGTATTTAGGCCAGTCGACGGATAAACATCGGCATTGTCTTTCGTATCTACTTGTATCTGGTTCGTGACATTACCTGGTGTTACAGTGTCCCTTTCTAACTGGAAATCTACAACAGACCAATCACATATTTCTTTAATTCCATCAGTCTCAGGACTACCACTCGCATGACAGCTCGTGACTTCTACCCTGGAGGGATTTGAGACAGAATCAGAAACATCAAATGTCTCACTGTCTACCAATCCATCACCATCCAGATCCCCCAAAGGCAAACTCAAGTCTATCTGAGAATTTTTCTCAGCAGTTCCAGTAAGCTGAATTTTCGAATAATTAAATAGATTTCCTTCTGACGGAGAAACAAGATCGCTTTGAATATTGCTGTCTAACTCAAAATATTCAGTACTATCAATTGCGGAGGTACCTGCTACATCGCTCGCTCTGGTAGTAATAGTATAGTCTCCATCAGGTGTCAGATCTGACGTAAATACAAATTTATAAGTACAGGAAGGAGCACCGGAATTACCATAATTTCCAGGACCATCACACGTTTGCTGGATATTCCCCAAAGACGGCTGTGTGTTTACCCCATCATTCGCAAGCACAAGCTCGCCGTTAACCGGATGCGTCAATGAAATGAAGAGACTATCGGAATCAATACCCGAGATGTACTCATTACTTCCGTCATCATATCCAGTATCTGAAAGGCTCACGGTAACCTCAGGTTTTCTATTGTTATTCAGATCGTCTGGAGAGACAGAATCAATTGAAGGAGCTGACCGTTCCTGGTAGTAGCTCACAACAACCTGATTTGTGTTATGAACATAATCAGTAACATCGAAAGTGAACGTATTGGCTCCAAGAAGCAACGTGTCATCATAAGAGAATAGACCAAGACCGTCGAGAGTTAAAGCTGTCTGAACACTACTCTGATTGTTTGTAATACTTGCAACAGCATCAGCCTCCGTTTGTCCGTTTATAGTTATATCACTATCATTAAACCAACTCCCGGACACCGGGGTAGAAATATTAATATCTGCGGGAATATTATCAACAATAACCACATTGGAATCGTCAACTTCTTCGTTACCAGCCTTATCGGTTACACTGAGTCTTAGCGTATACGGACCATCCGGAACAAATGCACTACTGTTATCCCGCCCATCCCAAACAAATTGATGGGAAACTGGAGTTTCTGATCCTGCTGGAAGAACATCGGTAATTGTTCGTACAACATTGCTACCTGAATCGAGTACCTCCAGCCTTGTATTGTCAGGATATTTCTCCTGCCAATCAAAATCTACTACCGAGTCATCAAACTGGCCATCTTGATTTTGAGGAGAAATCCTCTCATTTGTTACAGAGACTCCACTCACCAAAGGAAATACTGAATCCTGAGTTGAAGATACAGAGGAGCTCCATCCCCCAGTATTATAAAGACGATCCCGCGCACGAACACGATAATAATATTCCACATCATCAGTCAAAGAAGCAAAGGTATAGCTGTTTGTATCAACCCACCCAGATGAACCATCCGGCGATCCAAACGCTGGATCATCATCCATCTGAAAATTGTATTGAATTCCACCGATAAGATTATCCGACCCGGCGGTGGAATTAACACCATTCTGAGTACCGGCCGTGAATTCAGGTTCCGAATTCATACTAACTCCAGTCGGTGCAGTAGTATCAACAACAAACGATCTCCATCCTGTATAGGTACTACATTCATCAGTTGTATCACAGTTCCTGGCACGCCAAGTCCAATGACCATCCGACAAAGTACGATTCCTGGTATACGTTTGGTCGTTTGAATTAAGAGTCTGATTGTAGTCGAGATTCCCACCTTCATTCTTTCTTACCTGAGATTCAAGTCTGATCCACTGATAGAAGTCAGGATCAAAAGACCGAGTAACAAAATCCACACTGCACCCCTGTCCTGTCCCAGAAGTATTACAGGTAACTCCGCTATATGCGGCATTATTTCTAGGACCCATCTCCCAAAGGCTCTGCGGTCTAATCATACTCGGTTGATTGGGCGGCTGATTATAGTTCTCAGCAAAATCAGCAACTTCAAGAATCGAGAACCAGCTCGTATGCCAATGAACCCACGCTATGACCTCATGATTTGTTAGTGCTGCGGTATTAACATTATCACAGAATCTATAATAGTAGCCTCCAGGATAAACTATCCTATTCGTAGTCCAGCAACTCGCCGCCTCACTCCACTCGACCCAAGGTTCATATGTACCCCTTATATAACAGATGTTATCGCCAAAATCCGGTGAAAGCTCGCCACAATCAGGATAGTCAAGTGTTGAGTAAGCTTCTACTGGATTCAGCTTGGCTGAGCTAAGAAAAATACCTCCATATGATGTAAACAACATAACAAAAAGGAGAAACAAGACACGGAAACGACCCCAAAGCCTTTTAGAGGCTAACTTTCTAAGAAAAGGGGCAGATATAGTAATATAACTATGAGGTTTCATAGGTCACTACTAAGATATTTATCGAAATTATACCAGAACGAAGTAATAAGATCGAATTTGGGAAGGGTACTATCCCCTAAGTATGGTTTCTTAGAACTTTTCGTCAGGTGTAAAGCCTTCCACAAAATCAGGCATATGTTTACTCCGGTCAAGATATTCCTCTAGAGTATTGGTCTTTCTTCTTAACTCTTCCTCTCTCCCAAGCGTCATTATACTATCACCTGATGCTATACCTGCACTATCAGACTCTTCCAAATCCTCAAAGACCTTCACCTCCAATAGCGGTCCGCACCCAGCACTCCAGTTTTCAAGTTTATGCACCCATACATCAGTCATTCTTTTACCATCTAGATTCCAAACAAAGACAATGTGATACCTGCCTTCTGCTAAATTGTTCTTAGAATATAATTTCTCGAGGTGTTGCTTAATATCATCTTCATCCGCGAAAATATCTCTTATGGGATTCTCATCCTTAACCGGATACACTATTAAATCCACAGATCCAATTTTGAAGCTAAAAGGAATATATTGTCCAGGTTTCATAATAAAGATTTGATAATTTATCAGATCTTTAATAATTGTATCATATGGACTTCATCCTACACTCACTATTTTCTCACTTACTGCCTAGCGTGACTAAGTTTCTTGGCTTCCCCTTGATACAGGAGATTATAGTTTCAGTCCAGTCATTAATATTGTTTTCAAGTGACCTATCAGTATACCAAGCAAGAGGCGCCGTAATAAAAACATTACCTTTAACATCAGCCATTTTAATTTCCGCACTCTCAAAGGCTAGACCTCCAAGTTTACTCTTACCTACTCGTTTTAATAGGTATTCTTTATCCCAAATTTCATCACTTACGATACTAACAAAGTATGAGTTACTTTTTAAATTTTCCAACATTTTTTTATCAAGTAAATTATGGGTCTCTTTCGACTCAATTACAGTAGGAAAGACAACATCGCATTTTTGCAGCAACGACTTCAAACTCAAGTACTTTTCATTTACCTTCTTCTTGCGTCTTGACCAATAATAAGTCTTCATCCCTAAACCATCAGCTAGCTTTATAATTCTTTTTCCAATATGACCTAGCCCTATAACCCCGACACTTTTAGAAGTAAGTTCATTCATAAGCGTTTCATCAGTAAATTCGTACTTGAAGTCATTCTTCAATTGAATAGGAAATCTTTTGAAAAGTGAAATCATCATGTAGATGGCATACTCAGCAACAGCATTAGTTGAATAATATGGAACATTTGTAACCTTTACTCCTTCCGATTTACAGAAATCTAAATCCAAGAAACCATAGCTAGTAGTGACTAGACATATATACTTAACACTGTTCAAACTTTTATAGAACTCAGCTGGAATCTTCCAATCAAAAGGTACCGGGGATAACGCAACTATTTTATCATTCTCATTACTAAGCCTATCTAGTTTACTAAGCTCAATCCTTTCATCATTTATCCACTCAACATGAGAGTATTTTTCAAGCCTATTTAGGCTTTGCTTGTTATACTCTTCCTTTGTTGAGATTATTACAACGTTCATTTAATACAATTATATTGCTGGTAACTCAGGAAGTAAATGAGGAATGACTGTTACTATGGAATTAAAATGAGCCCGCAGGGAGTCGAACCCTGAACCTAGCGGTTAAGAGCCGCTTGCTCTGCCAGTTGAGCTACGGGCCCAAAAATAAGCATCATCAAAGAACACCTTCTAAAACAGGCCTTATTATAATCGCAAACAACAAAAATCTCAAAGGCTAAAACCCCGGGAAAAACGACCCCAACATCAACGACCGACTGCAACACCCGACAGATCCTATTGAGGCACCTCTTCCTCGTCGGTATCTGAATTAACGGCATCATTTGATTCTCCGTTATCAGAATTTTCCTCAACATTTTCCTGAGGAAATTCTATGTCTTCACTTCCTTCAGGAGTTACTTCTTGCCCTTCCCCCAAAGAGTTTAGAGCATTAAGAACCTGAGTATAAGCATCCGATTCACCTAGCCCATTTGAATCCAGTATGTTCAGAATTATCTGCAGTTGTTCTCTTGCTCCAGAAACATTCCCCATCTTCTGATACTGCACAGCAAGATCATACCTTGCGTCCAGTAGAAGCGGTTGGAGAGTCAAAGCCCTCTTCAGTTCATCAAGAGATTCTTCTCCATAACCAGCGAGAGACAGTATCACGCCCTTCTGATGATGCAGTTGAGGTTTATAAGGGTCATACTCAATCGCTCTATTGATAGATGCCAACGCAGCATCTCCGTAACCGCCATTAGTTATCTTAATTAACTCTTGATATATGTAAATCCTGGATTCCCAATTCCTTACATTGATAGGACTCAAGTCTGTTGCCTTTTTTCCACTTTCCAAAGCTACAGAAAGCATTGTCTTCATTTCATCCTGATAGCTAGTTTCTTCGGATTCAGATTCCATGTTCGCATATTCCTTGAGAATATTTATAGCCATCACGGCATAATCTCTCCTATAACTATCGCGATATCCGACAGTATCAATGGCCTTTCCTATTCCATTGAATACATCCGCCATTTTTTCGATCCTATCGTCTTCATCAGATTTTATCTTAGATGCTTCATACAGCGCATTCTGATAATAAACCTCTCCCCTGTACATCCTGTATACCCAAATACCTCCACCGAGCAAAAGAACAACCGCAGGAACAAGCATGACATACGGAAGTATATCGTTCTCTTCTACAGCAATCTTTTCCTTCGACAATGAAAGACTGAGCTTTACTTTTTCAGCTAATCTCGGGTTGGAAAGAGCTCTTAAAGCAACTGTAAACCCGAGCATCATCCAGAGCAGGTACCAAATATTTATTGTAAAAAAAACAAATAGACTAGATATTATCACAAGAAGTATAGAAGACGACAAAGATACAAGCATTGTATTAAAAGGAAAAACATGATTCTCCTTGTATATTCGAACCAGCCATACAACAATCATAGTAAACAGAGCACCCCATGCAGCAAGGCCTAAAACACCTGTATTACCAAGTATTTCAAGGATCTGACTTGATGATCTCGAAAACCTCATGCTCCAATTATCAGTTTCGTTATACGATTCAGGTCTGTAACGAGTAAAGTCATACGCAAAGGTATCCGGACCACTTCCCAGTAGACCGTTACCTGCCGATTTCGAAAGGGTTTCGGTAGCAATTGACCATGAAACATCATACTGTAAACGAGGCTGATTTATGTAATCGTCGTCTCCTAACACCAAGGCATTAGAAACAGTATCCACATTCCTCACAATGAAAACCAAGACAACAAAGACCAAAATGGGAAGTAAAAACCTCACGGAGGACTTCGCAAATGATCCTGCGCTCATCAAAACCAGCACAACAGAAGCAATTAGTAAGCTCCACAGGAGTGCCCCAGGCCAGCTCCAGAAATTACCCGTCGAAATAATGAACCCACACAAATTGAACATTAGAGTGATTAGAGCAAATATAGAAGATGTAAGATTTTTTGTTTTTGATATAAGAAGACCAAAACCCACAGGTATCAATATCAAAAAGAAAAACGGAAGAACCTGATCTGAACCTACGGACGAGAAACTTCTTATTTCTGAAAATTCGTATCTTTCAAATGCAGAAAAAATATAGATGCCGAAATACTGAAGAGTCGAAATAAGACCGACCAAGGCACCCGAGATTGTTAAACCCCACATAAATAGTTCTACAACCCTTTTAGTTTTTACAACATGCCGCAGGACAATCGTGAGCATCAGCATGAAAAAAAGTACAACAACACCCTCACTCATCCTCCCTGAAAATCCAATAAGACTGGTTATCTTATCCTCTGAAAAAACAAACGACAACAAAACCGAGGCAAAAATTGCTATAAGTCCAACATCAAAACTTGTTTTCCAAAAGCTCAGCTGCCCTTTAAAAGATATATTGACCAGCCACGCGACAAGAATAATGAGCATAAACGAAATAAATAGCATCGACTTGTTAAATTCGTAGAACTCAGAAGTGAAAGGAAGAAACATAACAGGCAAAAGCAGGGTCATAACAAAAACCCCATATTGAGTGATGTAATCAGTCACTTTTAATATTCGCGATCGCAACTCCATAGGGATAATCAGATAAATTTAAAATTTCTCTTCGAAAAACACTAGTCATAATAGAAAATTCTATAAGACCCAAAACGCTTTTCTAATAGCTTTTTTTGTTGTAAAAACGATCATACACACCACATAAAGGCAAGTCAAGACACATTGAATGAATTACAGTAATCGCCTAAACTATATATTGTTTAATATCTTTTCAACGTATTTTCTCAGCCTTGATAAGTCTGAGCCTTTTTCCAACATTGTCTCTATATCAGATTTCTTTTGCGGCGAAATAAATCCCAGATCATAAATAACATCTACGACAAAACAACCGGTAGTCTCAGCTGAATGCTCAGACTGAATGTAAGCCTTCCACAAATCGAAGATTCTTCTATAGCTTATTCCTTCGGCAAGAAATCTGTCCACAACCATTCCGGCAAGACCAACTCTCTCAAACTCCTCCGTGGACATTTGGTCGGAATCCAGAGAGAAAAATTCTTCGGCCTCAACAAGTATATCAATATTTTTTCCCTCGGCACACGACACTCTGCAAAGATTAAAAGTTTCAAGATGTCCCCTCTTCCTACTTTTGGCAAGACGGATACCTTTGGCTACAACTGTAAACCGCCCTCTTTTTCTTCCAAACAGGGTTACAAGTTTATCACTCTCGCCAAGATCTCTTGATTTGATTACTGCAACTTCGTCTCTATATACAGCCACTCAAATAAATACAAGATCAAATTACATAGAAATTTATTCTACCAAGCACCAATTCTAAACAAAACAACGATTGGAGTCTTGATCAAAATTATTATATCCATAAGTACTGTTCGTTCTCTGGCATATTCAGCATCCATCTTAAGCCTTTGTTTTATAGTCAATTCATTTCTGCCTGAAACCTGCCAAAGACCGGTAATTCCAGGTCTAACTGATGTTACAGTATTAACCAAGAACTCAAGATTCTCATCCTTCAACTTCATAAGTTCTTCAACATAATAGGGCCTCGGACCAATAATACTCATCTGTCCAATAATCACGTTCACAAGCTGAGGAATCTCATCTAAATCCCAACGCCTTAGAAACCGACCCACTGACGTAACCCTTGGATCCTCTTTAGAAGGCAACTTGCAATTCCTGCTGGAAAGTTTCTTCGCTATTTTTCTGTAACTTGGATTAGATTTCAACAAATTATGCGCCTGTGGAATCATAGAACGAAATTTATACATCCTGAACCTTTTTCCCCCTTTTCCAACTCTCTCCGGATCATCCGAAAAAATAGGTCCACCCGTACCATCAAACAGAATTAAGACAGAAATAATAAACAGCAGAGGCAAAAGAACACAGAGAAGAATCACAGCTAAAATACAGTCGGAAATCCGCTTTACTAATTCATACATTGAACTTTCGATTAAATATTTTCAGAAATGTAACTAAGAATTCTTTTAACAAATCTATCTCTGCTGAAATTGGTAGCTCTTTCTCTCACTTTTTCCAGATCGAATTTTTCTAAATCAAAGCTTTTCAAGACTTCAGACAGGGCATCAACCGAAAATTCGTCTATCAGGATCCCAGTCTCATTATTAACAACAGATTCCGTTACCCCACCGGAATTAAAGGCGATTACTGGAGTACCAAGAGCCATGGATTCAATGGGTACTATGCCGAAGTCCTCGTCTGGACATGGAAAGATGAAAGCCCTGGCAGCAGCAACCACTTTGTTTCTCTCATTATCAGAAACTCTTCCAAGAAATTCTATGTTACTAGATATGCCAGATTCATCAGCAACTTTCTCAAGATACTTACGATAGCTTCCATCACCTATGATCTTCAATTTTTTCCCAGCTTTACTACATGCCTTGATAGCCATATCTACACGTTTATACTCCTCCAGCCTACCGAAATACACATAGTAATCCTGTTTTGGTTCACTAATCTCAAGCAATTTTTCAACCTCAACTGGAGGATATATAACTGCAGAATCCCTTTTGTAAAATTTCTTAACTCGAGATTGAGTTACTTTAGAGTTACAGATTAATTTGTCAGGTCTGTCAGCCGTCTGTCTATCCCAAATCCTCCAGAAATGCTCCAAGGGAGGAAGTATTACCTTCTTATACAGAAATCCCAGACGCCCATGAGTTGCCGTTGGAAGTCCCCAAAGAAACCGGGGAATATTATGAATGTAAGAAAAGTGCCTGCAGTCAGTAGGAACAACTACACCCTTGGCATAACCAGAAAATGTCGAGCTAATAACCAAATCATAATCATCGAATTTGAATTGTTCTACAGCAAATTGGTAGAACAATTTATATTGATGTTCCAATTTTTTCCTAAAAGGAAGTTTGGCCACAAAAGATGTTCTTATATCCCAATTATCTAACCGAGGTTCAAAACTTTCTGGAAAATAAGTTACAGTATAAACAGGCGCTTTAGGCCAAATCTCATGAAACACACGAAGTACCCTCTCAGCACCACCATCTTCCGTAAGAAAATCATGTACCAAGGCAACTCTCAGATCTTTAATTTTCTGAAATTTTGTTAATTCCTTCATTTACTAAATTCTTTATTTTTTCTAGAAATAGATTTTCTGAAAACTCCCTGGCCCTACCAGTCAAATCTTTCCTATCAAAGTCCATAGTTTCAAAATCCCTTATCGTGTCACAAAGAGACTCAACGGTCTGTCTGTCAAAAAACACCCCCGTCTCTTTATCAATCACCGTCTCAGCTACACCTCCCTTATTATAAGCTATGACAGGTGTTCCGCAAGCCATAGACTCAACAGGTGTTAACCCAAAATCTTCAACTCCAGGAAAAAGAAATGCACGGGCACGACTCATTAGACTCTTCTTCTCCTGAGTTGAACAATAACCCAAAAATGTAACATTTGGGCCGGCAAGTGATTTCAGATATTTTGCATCAGGACCTTCACCCACAACTATCAACCTTCTATTTAGCCGATTACAAGCCTCAACGGCAAGATCAATCCTTTTATAATCATAAAGTCGAGAAACAACAAGGTAAAAATTCGTACCATACTTGTTCTCGTCTCTTTCCCCGTCAGGCATTGTTCCCACACCCTCATTCCAAAAACTAAGATCAACTCCAGGATGCACCACATGAGATTCTCTCCGATAAACCTTCTTTACCTTTCGACTAACAAAATTTGATATTGAAACAAGCTCGTTAGGCCTCTTTGATGCCTCCAAATCCCAAACTCGAAGATAAAAATCCATAACGGGAGTAACACTCTTAATGATACTTCGAGATCGACTAGCTCTTGTATTCGAAATACCTCCCCATTGATACCTTGGAGGGGTGCAAATAATCCCCAGATGAAAAGTTTGAGGACCTGTTATCACGCCTTTGGCACAACCGGCTGAGATACTTAATACAAGGTCGTAACCGGAAAAGTCGAATTGCTCGAACGCAATCGGAGATAATGGAGTGTAATGTCGATACAGTATCTTCCTAAACGGAAGTCCCTGAATGAAAGATGTGTGGACGTTGTTTTTTTTCAGGTACGAATATCTATTTGCATTGTATACAGAGGTAAAAATATCAGCCTTAGGATAGGCTTTAAGTAGTGCCTTTAGTAGTTCATCGGCACCACCGGGTCGTACTAGAGAGTCTGTGGCAATTGCAACTTTCATTGGGATGATGATATCACATAAGCTTATAGTTGGGGGTCTGACCCCCAACGCCAGTTTGACATTAAACACCACTTCGTCTTTAATGGTAAAGCTGGGACGAATAGAACCCTAGTATTTGTATTGGAGAAAAATCATGCCCCAAAAGGAAAACAGACAATTCTTACAAGGAAATGTAGTTGCAGCACACGCAGCTCTAGCCGCCGGAGCAACACATTTCTACGGCTATCCAATAACCCCCTCCTCCGAAATATTAGAAACATGGGTCAATCTTGTCGGAGACCCAGCAAAACCTAACAAAAGTCCCGTAACCAAAGAACCTCTTCAATATTTGCAATGCGAAGACGAAATGACATCTGGCTTTGCAATGATAGGATCATGTCTTGCCGGCAAAAAAGCGTTTACAACGACAGCAGGTCCCGGGAACATTCTAATGCAAGACGCTTTCTCAGCAGCAGAGGCACTCAGAATACCAACTGTAGCATTGATTATGCAGAGAGGAGGCCTCTCCACTTCAACGGTAATTTACTCCCAAGAAGAAGTTACTTTGACATGCTTAGGAGGAAATGGCGAAGGGTTTAGAGTTGTCTATTCTCCTCACAACATTCAGGAACTATATGACTACACAATCAAAGCTTTTAATACCGCATGGAAATATCGGTACCCAACATTTGTTCTGGGCGACGGATATCAGGGGAAAATGCACGGAGAAGTAAATCTTCACACGATGGACCCAAAATCTTACGTCAAACCTAAGCCCATACTACTCAGCAATAAAGGGAAAAACAAGAAATCTGTAAACTTGCGTAACTGCTACGATCAGGAGGAGGAAATTTATGAAATCATTGAAAAATATAGAAAAGACTTTGCAAGAGACTCAAAGAAAATAGCGGAAAGTGAGTCACTATTCCTTGATGACGCAGAAAGCGTAATTATATCGCATGGAATTGTGTCAACAGCTGCGAAGGAAGCTGTCGGAAGACTTAGGAAACATGGCCAAAAAATAGGATTTTGGAGACCAATAACTCTACGCCCAATCGACCTGCCTGGTCTACTCAAGGCAGTAAAGGGTAAAAAGGAAATCATCTACATAGAGTCTGCACTCGGACAACTTTCTCGTTTGATTAACGATGAACTAATGAGCTCAAACGATAATCGTGTCCGAAATGTCCGAATTAAAACAATGTTCAAGCCAGCTCTTGGTATTTCACCTAGAGATATAACTGATTTTATAAGCAAAAATGTCAGCTAGAAGAAGACCTCCAAAAAATAAAAGCTCCCAGAAAAATTCCGCCAGCAATAGCGTTCTTCCGTCTTTTCCTAAATGTTACAAGAAGAACTCCAAACCACATAAGTTTTGCCCTGGTTGCGGTCATCCTATTGTTTTGAAGATGCTTGGACAGGCGATTGACGAATTAAAAATCCAGAATAAGTCTGTCTTTTTGATTGATATCGGATGCTCTCTACTAGCCTGGGATTTTTATAATATTGATACAACCCAAACTCATCATGGAAGAACAATACCCGTTGCACTAGGATTCAAAAGAGCAAATCCAGAGGCAGTAGTAATTGCCTACCTCGGAGATGGAGGAGCCTACTCGATCGGTATGCAACATTTGGTTCATGCCACACTCAGAAACGAGAATATTACAACAATAGTAGTAAACAACATGAATTATGGAATGACCGGTGGCCAGATGGCTCCTACTACCATTACTGAGCAGCCACCTACAACAACTGCACCATTTGGTAGAAAAGAAAAATACCTTGGTACTCCTCTTAAAGGACCTGAGATGCTTGAAAAGATAGGCGTCCCAGGACAATATATCGCCAGAATGAGCGTTGATGTACCACCACAGCTGAAGTTGACTCTAAAGAAGGCACTGCAACACCAAATGGACAAAAAAGGATTCAGCTTTGTTGAGGCCCTCTCATATTGTCCAAACAATTGGAAGACAAATGCAGCAGAAACTATAGCCACCCTACAAAAGGCTAAGCAAGAATTTCCTACTTATGAAAAGGAACTATGAACTGCAACCTATCTGACAACCAAAAATCAATTAAGATAATGTTAGTTGGAGAAGGAGGCCAAGGAGTACAAACAATTGCAAAACTCCTGGCTAAAGCAGCCTTCGCAAAAGACTATCATACAAGTTACATCCCAAACTTTGGAACTGAACAGAGAGGAGGAATCTCTATTGCATTTCTCCAGGTTGCCTGCGAAGAAATAGTATCACCTAAATTTGTCGACCCGAACGTTTTCATTATTTTAAGCAGCAGAGATATTAATCGAACACTTCGGTACATCACAAAAAACACAACAGTAATTTATGATAAATATTTGGTAAAGAAGGAAATAGTTGAAAAGTTAAAGAAGCAATCCCCAACTGTTGTAGGTGTAGATGCATTCGAACTTGCCACAGAAAAGCTATCTGAGAGAAGTCTCAATATCTTGATCCTTGGAATATTGATAGGGTTCGTAGATTGTACTCTTATCGAAAAGATCACCGAGATAATGGACAAGAAATTCCAAAAGTACTACGACAAAAAGCCCGAACTTAAAAAACTTAATCATGAAGCACTTACACTAGGTTTAAATTTAACAACAGCCTGACATAAAAAAGGATTTCAAACCAGTCACAACAGAAAATAAAGAAAGAAAACACACCGTATTCGCAGGCCTGTGCAAAGGTTGCAGAATTTGCCAGGAGGTTTGTCCCATGAAGTGCATCGGTCTCGATCCAAAAGTAAGGGGCGTTTATAACAACAAGATAGTAAAGGCCGATGTCGATAAATGCACTGCTTGCGGCTTATGTGAGCAGAGATGTCCTGACAACGCAATCCGGGTGGAGAAGAAAAAGAAAGCTAAAAAATAGTACTTGAAGAATCACCCACCATATTAATCAATTGACCCCTATTTCAGAATCTTCTCTCTATAGTATTGAAGTTCGGCAATGGAAATTTTGATATCATCGAGAGCTTGATGTTTTTTATCTTTTACAAATGGCTCAACCTCCGGGTACCACATCCTTTTAGCCTCCTTAAACGCGGTAACATCAATATTCCTATAGTGAAAATACTCGTCCAAATCAGGCATATATAGCTTCAGAAAAGCTCTGTCTACATGTACAGAATTGCCACACAACGGGGCCGTATGATATTCACAATGCTTAGAAACAAAGTCCAAAGTCTTCTTCTCCGCCTCTTTTAAGCTGACCCTCGACTTCCTTACTTCATCGATAAATCCTGTACCATTGAATATTCTTTTTGCATCAGGCCAAATATTATCAAGAACTTCTTCAGACTGATGAACTATTATTTCAGGACCTTCAGCTATAACGTCGAGATTTTCATCAGTAATAAGGGTAGCAATCTGAATTATCGCATGTTTAATGGGATTCGGACCCGTCATTTCCAGATCAATCCAGACAAGATTGGGTCCTATTGTTGGGTAGACAGGATTAGCCATAATTCGGTTGATTCAATTTATTTCACAGAAACAATGACCTCTCGTTCGCGAGGACGATTATCAAAGTCTACAAGGACAATCTGCTGCCAAGTCCCAAGTAGGATTTTACCATTCTCAATAGGTATCACAAGATCAGGCTTCAAAAAACTTGCCCTAACATGGGAAAATCCGTTTCCATCGCCCCACTTTTCATTATGGGCGTATTCTAAGGACTTAGGAAAAAGCCGCTCGAATGCCTTCTTCAGATCAGATTCCAGACCAGGTTCGAACTCAATAGTGGTTATTCCTGCTGTAGAACCATTAACAAAAACCAGGACAGAACCTTCTTGAACCTTTGATTTGGATATAACAGATGAAACCTTTTCTGTAATGTTTATTATGTCACAGAAACCCTGAGTTTTAAGCTTCAGACGCTCAGTCATACTCCTCAAATCGAAGTTACATACGATAATAGTTTAATATATTGACCGGCAAAATGAAAACGATATAGTCTATGGGATATTTCGTCGGACTTATACATCAAAGTTATCCACAGTACCAAAACTCTGCGCTGATTTATTTTTATAATAAAAGCGTTTCTTACGTCTTGACATAATCGTAGAACTCATATAGGCTTAAAGATGTAGCCAGGTAGTTGAAAACTAGGTGCACGTTGGGTGAGTTTGCCTAGTACGGGATTTTAGAGGTGACTCTATTTTTCCGTCAAACCCAGAGAAGCTATCTGGCTACATTTTTTATGCAGATTTCATCAGCTGAACTCTTGTGAAATATTGAATAAACCAGTATGGTCTTCAGAACCACATATCACGGTAAGGACAAAACTGACAAGAAATAATAGACGGCGTCTTACATAATAAGACGCCTCTCTACCTACTTCTTTCTAGAAGCTGTTCTTTTCTTGGTAGACCTCTTCTTTGGCTTAGCAGACCTCTTAGCCCTTACAGGCTTTCTTGCCTTAGTAGACCTCTTTGCAGATTTCTTCTTGGTCGCCACTTGAAAAGAATTAAAAAGTTATTGATAACAAATCTATACTAAACAATACAGTTGTCAATAACCCATAAAAAATCGGAAAAGAATTACGAAATTTCTAGAACAGTTGAAAAGAAGATCAGTTAAAATGGACCCTACTGGACTCGAACCAGTGACCTTACGAATGTGAGTCGTACGCTCTAGCCAGCTGAGCTAAGGGTCCATAAGCCTTACTCGGCATATTTTAAAACTTTTGTACGGAAATATAAAATGTAACTATTCGTTATCAAGGACATCCAAAACATCAGAAAGATCCATATCTCCATCTGGTCCGGACTCCTCTGTATCTTCATCCATCTCTGAAGACCCAGGAAATATATCCCCCAAACCTTCTTCGTTGATTATTTTCTCCATCTCATCGTCAACAACAGTACTATCATCTCCTGCAGCCTGAGCACTATCATCTCCAGAGTCATCACTAGCATTGGCAACATCTTTGGAAACAGCAACATCATTCTCAACCTCTTCGGTCTCCCTCTCTTCAACAGAATCAAAATCCATAGGGGAATCACACGACTCACAGTAAATAACCCGTTCCTCCTCTACTCCGCAATTCGGGCAATGTAGCTTTATTACAGTAACCTTAGAAGAACTGGCAGGTACTTTTGTTTTTTTCTTCTTCGATTTCTTTTGGGGCATATAAATATAATATCATAAAAAGGTGGGGGTGCAAGAAGGAGAAGAAAACTGGAGAATGAGGTAGATCACACGACGTAAAGGTTTTCCGGAGATCCGTAATTGAAGTTGTCGTGCTGGGCGGCACATGTAGAAGATTCTTCAATTATCGGATCTCCGGGTGTATGCAGAACTTCAGTTTGAAGGTTCGGAGACTGGAGGCTCATTTCCGTTTCCATTCATGAGTTTCTCAGCCTCCGCCTGAAGATCAACATCAAGAAGGCCTTCCTGAACCCGCTCCAATAGCTCGTATAGCCGCTGTGCTTCCCACATATCTATTTCCCCTTGAGCAAAGGCTCTCGCGATTCCCTCCTCCGAGAGAACAATTTCTTTCTCTGCAAGAGAAGCTATCGCCTGAGTATCCTTTTCCCTTTGAATTTCATCGAGCCGATCGCCCACCCAGGGAAAACCACCTGAAAGAGCGAACAGCGCAACAGCTACCAGGCCCAGCAAAAGCCAAGACCGTCGTGGTCCCCTCCTCGAGACCTTTACGAGAGTCCGCGCAACCGATGACATATCTCAAACACCTCCGTGTTTATCTATGCCGCCCTATATTCTTCCATGAAAATAATAGCCAAACCGACATCGCAAATCAAGCACAGAATACATGAAGAATGTTGTCACAACAGGACAAATTACTCATACTTTGGATAACAGCACTTCTTGTATTTCTTACCACTACCGCAGGGACACGGATCATTCCGTCCCACTTTCTTACCTTTAGTTATAGTCTTCTGCTTCGAGACCTTACCAGGCCTTCTGTCCACCATTGCAGCTGTCGTCTTTGCTGCCTTATCCCCGGGGCTGACTTTAGAGGCCTCCTCTTTCACAGCCTGAGCCCTTTCCACATCTACATCAGAGCTCTTCTTCACAACACTTACCTTAAAGAATCTTCTGACAATGTTGTCCTCCATTTGAGCAAGCATCTTGTCAAACATTGCAAACCCTTCGTTTTTATATTCCACAAGAGGATTCTTCTGAGCATATCCGCGAAGGCCAATACCATGACGAAGATCTGTCATAAGATCAAGATGCTCAATCCAAAGATTATCAATTGTTTGCAGTATAAGAACTCGCTCTACCTCACCAATTACTTCGTCTCCCAGACTCAGGATATGGATAACATATGAGGAAATCAATAATTTGTGCAGCTCAGACAAGCGCTTCTCTACAGACCATCCGTTGGAATAGAATTTTTTCTCTAAATCCTTCCAACCTTTATAACCAATTTTCTTTGAGGCCTCGTCCGCCAGTTCTACGGGAATTACATCAAGAACTCCGGCCAAAACCTTACGTTCCTCAAGATCGTCAACTTTCGAGTCATCCCGAACCTGAGAACCAATAATAAAGTCAATATGTTGAGCCGCAAGCTTCAATACCCATAATCTCAAAGGTCGAGAAAAGATACTACCCTCACCAAGTTCTAAAATTTTCCACGACCCCGGATCCTTAATAGAAAAGTTACTGAGAGATTGAGCCATCTCAGCAACGGCAGATTCTTTCAGTTTGGAAAAATCATATTTAATAGATTTTTTCTTAGTGTCTCCCCCCTCGGCATCTACTTTCTGTCCTGCCAGTATGGTCAGAATCTTTCTTCGCAAATCGTAGATTATCTCCCTCTGCTGATTTAGCACATCATCATATTCAACAAGATGCTTACGGGTATCGAAATGATATGCCTCTACTCTTTTTTGTGCTGATTCTATGGTCCGTCCAATAATACCGGCTTCAATAGGTACCGAGTCGTCCATTCCAACACTGGAAAGTATTCCGGACATAGCGTTTCCACCAAATAACCGCATAAGATCATCCTCGAAGGAAACATAGAATCTCGAAGATCCAGGATCACCTTGGCGACCGGATCTTCCACGAAGCTGATTATCAATACGACGCGACTCGTGACGTTCAGTTCCAATCACATGAAGACCCCCAAGTTCCTTCACACCATGTCCCAAGGCAATATCTGTTCCTCTACCTGCCATATTGGTAGCAATAGTAACCTGTCCCTTTTTCCCAGCTTCCGCTACTATTTTCGCTTCTTTCTCGTGCTGCTTTGCGTTCAACACGTTATGGGCAATTCCTTCTTTATTAAGCATGCTGGATAACAACTCTGAATTCTCAACAGAGGTCGTCCCCACAAGCATAGGTTGACCTTTTTCGTGCCTCTGTTTTATTTCTTTTACAACCGCTCTAAATTTTCCCTCCTTTGTTCTGAATACAAAGTCCGGAAGATCTTTTCTTATAACAGGAAGATTCGTTGGGATTACAACAACCTCAAGATCATATATATTGGCAAACTCCTCAGCTTCAGTAAGGGCCGTCGCCGTCATCCCTGAAAGAAAATCATACAAACGAAAATAGTTCTGGAAAGTAATGGTCGCCAAAGTTCTAGATTCCTTCTTGATCTCTACACCCTCTTTTGCCTCTATAGCTTGGTGCAATCCTTCACTGTATCGCCGTCCTGGCAAAACACGACCAGTAAATTCATCAACGATTAGTACCTGATTATCCTTAATAATGTACTGATCATCCTTGGTATATAGCTCCTTGGCCTTGAGTGCATTATCAAGATGATGAACTTGTGCATAATTTTCCCAGATATTATCAACTGAAAGTATCTTCTCCACTCTATCCACTCCCTCGTCAGTAAGAGAAACAGAATGGGCCTTTTCATCAACCAGGTAATCCTGAGGCGGCTTTAGCTGCCTCGCGACATTTGCAAACTGGAGGTACATTTCATTTGAGTCTTGGGCTTGAGAAGAAATAATCAGAGGAGTTCTAGCTTCATCGATTAGAATAGAGTCACATTCGTCGACAATAGCAAAATAAAGAGGCCCCTGAACTCTCTGACTCAACGAATGAGCCATATTATCCCGAAGATAATCAAAACCAAACTCATTGTTGGTGCCATAAATAATGTCACAGGCATAGGCTTCTGATTTACTACACCTTTGAAGATTTACTCCCGACATATGGTCATACTTAAGCCGGCCAACCTCCGAGCGAAGCTTTTCTCGCTCTTCAATTTTCTTCTGGGCTTCGTCTCCTTTCAGATCAACAGCTTCTTTGTCAGTAATAAATTTGTAGGCCGCCCCTGGAGTAATAACGCCAACCTTCATACCCAGAGCACCATATATGTGTCCTGCCCATTCACCGTCTCTTCTTGCAAGATAGTCATTTACGGTTACAAGATGAACACCTTTACCCATCAAAGCGTAAAGAAAAAGCGGACATGTAGCTACAAGCGTTTTACCCTCTCCAGTAAAGTGTTCTATCACATACCCATGAGCCTGAAATATACCCGCCAA
Source organism: Candidatus Dojkabacteria bacterium (assembly GCA_016932785.1). Taxonomy (GTDB): domain Bacteria; phylum Patescibacteriota; class Dojkabacteria; order SC72; family JAFGCJ01; genus JAFGCJ01. The sequence goes on from JAFGCJ010000002.1 coordinate 367,376, forward strand.
AATCTGAACATCGAAATGTCTATGATTAGTCTGACGCCTTGAAGACTCTCTCACTCTTGCATATATTTCTGGAAGAATCTCCAAAAGCCTTTCCCTATCATCTTTCTGCCGCTTATTCTTTTGTTCTTCTGTTAAGGCTGGAAGAAAAGGATCTCTCTCCCTTCTTGATTTTTCTAAGTCTATACCCAGTTTTTTCCTGAAATCCTCAGCTGTTTTCATTAGCTCAGTATCAGAGAGCTTCTGAACCGACTCCTCAAGACCATTAATCCCCTCAACAATAGGTTTGAATTTCTTTAGCTGTCTCTCATTGGAGTCAAAGAATTTTGATAAAAAATTCAGCATAACGAAGTGATTATAACATGCATAGCAATCATTGCGGGATGAAAAATATGTCAAAACCGAATTTTAAGAATTTTTTAATCTCTCGAGTCTACAATTAGAACATGAAAAAAATCACTTTATACTTATGCCTATCCGTAACTATTTTCCTTATATTCAGCAAACAAGACTCCATCGCCAAGATTCAGCACGTCGACATACGTTCAGACACCTATGTTGAGGAAATGTATCCTACAGTATCTCCATGGAACAACAAGAATCTCTATATCGGGAAGGACACATGGTATGGGAAAGGGAAGACAAGAGCATACGTAAGAGCAGATCTCACTGGGTTGGAGAATCTCGGAATTATCGGTAGGGACATCGTCAACGCTAACCTATACCTTTACCAATACGAAAATGAAGGAAACTCCCCCTACACTTTACTCGCGTTCCGTCCAAAAGAGAACTGGAACGAACGCTTAGTAAACTGGAGCAATCAACCTAATAATCTTGAGCAGATTTCATCAAATTCCCAATCAAACTCGAACGGATGGAAGAAGATAGATATTACGAAATACGTAAAGAACGCATTGGACGATGACCTTAATTACGGCGTCAACATAAAACTTAAGACTGAAGATTCACCAGCAATAATTTTCTGGTCAACAGCCTGTGTCGGGACACCAACTCCACCATCATGCAATCCAACCGAAAAACCTTATGTCCAGGTAGAATTCACTCCCAATGCGCCTCCAAACCCACCTGTTCTCCTCGATCCGCAGGATGATATTTTCCTTCAGGCAGGACTCATCCACTTTGAAGCCAACTCTTCTACCGATCCTAATGGCGAAAAAATACAGTATCGGCTAGAAATATCAAAATCCGACAGCTTCGAAACACTAATATATAAAAGCCAGCTTTCAGATATACCAAGATTTGACTATACCCTGTCGGAAGAATCCAAGTATTTTTGGCGCATGGCGTCAATAGACGAGCACGGAGAAATCTCGGGAAAAACGTATTCAGAAACAAGAACATTCTTTATAGATAAAACACCTCCAACAGTACCAATAATAGATCCCGAGCCTCCATTCACAAACGGCACCGAAAATACAATCACCTGGTCAAGTTCCTCAGATAATTATGCAAAGACAATCACATATAGAGCCGAGATAAGCGAGACAGAGGACTTTAGCAAGAATGTCAACTCATCGGAATGGTTGACTGATCTTAGTACAAAGTTCACTAACCTAGAGGACAACAAACACTATTATTATAGGGTAAAATCACGCGACGATGCAAAAAATACATCTGAATATTCATCCGTTGTTTCTTCAACACAGGACAACAACCCGCCGCAGATCAAAGACTTTCGCCTAAGCACGTCATTGATCTCACCATTTAACCCATCAAGCAAATCAGTTCGCGACTACACAGAAATCAAAGGTAAGATCGAAGATCCCACCCTAAGATCATGGAAACTACTAGTAGTAGATCAGAACCACAAGAATGTATCAACACTTAAAGCTGAAAACAATGTTTTTTCATTCAGCTGGCCACAGGACGATTCCCGAATTTCGAAATTATCAGATGGAAAATATTTCGCTTACATCAATGCAACTGATAGCTTCGGGAAAACAATGAATTCCAAATCGCTGGAAATAACAATTGATGATACGAGCCCAGCTACTCCTACTATTGAAAATCCAAAAAGCGAGTCATACTCAAATTCCCACTCAATAACTCTTATCTCCAAAGTCGAGAAAAACACATCAAACAATATATATCTAAACGATATTCTACAGGCTCGAAGACTAGCTATTAGTAAGATATCACAAGACATCAAAATACCTAAAGACGGAAAACACTCAATAAAAGTAGAGTCCCTCGACGAAGCAGGCAACAAAAGTTCAACCACTGTTACAGTAAATATTGACACATCGCCTCCTAACGCGCCAGAAATAGAGTTACATCCAGACTCAAAAGCCAATTCTATTTCTATAAGTATTAAAGGCGAGAAAGAGACCACTGCAAAAATCTATATTAACGGAAAACTCACAAAATCTTTCACGCATACCGATAATAAAAAGACAGACATTGTAAAAAAATGGACAGTCAACCAAGAGTACAAAGTTTTCGCGACACTTGTAGACAGGGCTGGAAATATAAGTCCCAAATCAAAAATAAGAAGCTACAAAACTCCGGACTCAAATGTTCTTGGTACCGGAATGGGCTTTGGAGACATAACCAACTATCCCAAGGCTCCCAAGATAAAGACCTGCACCATTAAGGTTCATAAAGACAGGAAAATATACGACATAAAAAACTGTAACATATCCGCACCATCACTTGCTGAAATAGAAAATAGAGGTAAAAATGGCAACATATACTGGCTAACACTGTACGGATCAGCACAAAAGAAACTCAAAATTAAACTCGAGAAATACAGATGCAAGAAAAAAAGCATCTTCGATCCAAGAACCTGGTTTTTTTGTATAGATCAAAAATACAAACAGGAAACCAAGACGGTAACACCAAGACTCGAGATAATCTCTAGGCTAAGTAATGGCAAAGAGCTGTACGAGTACAAAAAATCAATTAATACGAAAGGCAATTTCTACTCAGACGACTACACCTGGTACGATCCAAACAATAAAAAAGTCTCTTCAAAAAGTATCCTATCAGGTTATCTTAAAGTTGAAGGTATATGGATAGACTATCAATACAAAAGTGGAAAATCTAATAGCATCAAAGTACCTAAGGAGTCCAAGAATAGTGGAAAATACTTTTCTTTTGTATTCAATGAAATTATAGGCGTAACTCAATGGCATGGTTATACTGCATACCAAAGCCCCCATACAGGAATAGACTTCGGGGCAGTAGAAAAAAAGATCATTTCACCAGCAAACGGTTATATCCGAGCGGTTGGATGGGATAGTTATTACGGCCAATGTCTTTCCGGAGGAAATTACATACGAATCGAACATGATAACGGCATGCACACTGTCTATATGCACCTGAAAAACTACACCAACAGCCAGGGGAAAAAATGGAAAGTCGGGCAAAGAATTCTCCGTGGACAACAGGTGGGAATCAGCGGAAACTCAGGAGCATGGAACTGCCAACCGCTCGGATATCATCTACATTTTGAACTTAGAAAAAGCAGAAGTCAATCCACCCATCTAAATCCTGTCCCCTACATAGACATTAATTGGAACCTCATACACACAATCGGCTCTCAAAATAATCCCGGCAGACTAACTGGCGATAATCCACATCCAAGTTATTAATAATTAAAAATGAAGCTAAAACGTCTAATAATCATTGCAGGTGCAGCTCTAGCTACTTACATCACAATTTCTTTATTAAGTTATTTCTTCGATGGTAAAACATCACCAGAAATCCCCAATACACATCAGACACTATTTTTCACGGGAATATACCCAAAAAAAGTTCTCTGGATTAATAAGCAGGTTCTTGTAGCTCTCGAAGAAAATTCAATAATAATCTACGACACTAATGAAAGGACTGTAAGAAAAAAAATTGAGATTAATCAGCCAATAATAGATATACAAGTGAATTCGGAAAAGATTTTCATCATATCCAAAGACAATGATAACTCAATAGTCTACAAAATTTCCGAAAATGGGGAAGTTGAGAATACTGTCAAATTCCCCAAGGCCGACACAATAGTTATCCAAGATAAATACAGCTGTCATACCAAAAGCTTCGAAATAAAAAGCCCAGAAGAAGTAGCTTCCATAATAACAATATATAAGGACAGAAAAATAATTAATGAAATCAGATCATCTCTTTCAGTAAAGCCCCTAAACTGTGACTCCAAAAAGCTCTATCTAGTAAAGTCAAGCCCTGTTCTAGAGAACCACCTATACTCCTGGGAAAATAACAAAATAAAAAATCTCACTCTAAATCGTGAGGATATTCTTTCGATAGGTATCTCACAGAACATGAAATTGATAGCTATAGAAACAGATACCTCTATCGAAGTACTATCAGACTCATCAAAAATAATTAACTCAGCTAATTACAATGGACAACCTTGGTATCTAACACCTAACAAAATACTTTTTCTCGAAAATTCAGACAATAGATACGAAGTGAAATCCTACATTCTAGAGGAATCAGAGAAAAAGATTGAAACCATATTTGAATCAGAGGAAAATTTCACAGATATCATACCATCACCAGATGAAAACAATTTCATACTACTATCAGAATTCGGAGAGTTATGGATATCAAAGAGAAAGTAGAAACCTCTTATTGTAGTTATTCATCTCATCTTCGTATTTCTCAACATCATCCCTGTAATTTTCATATAGCTGCGGCAGGTCCTTACTATCATCCCAAGTATCGTTCTCCTCAGCGCATTTTTCAGCAACTGACTGAACTGCCTCGAGATATTCTACAGCTGAATTACAAACATCTTCCTGATTATCACTTAGTTGTCTAGCCGCGAAATTTAAGTTTTTCCATTTTGACTCAAGATTTTTTACTGCTTCAACATTATCAGATGCTTTCTTTTCAACATTTTCACATCCTTTAAAAGTTAAACCTTCTTCAGTATCAACAAGGAGGTTTACTTCATCGACATAATCCATTATCTGCTCTACATACGAGTATGATCTGCTGCCAACAATGAATCCGACCAATCGAACAACAAACAGAATAAAGAAGACGGCACCTACTGCACATCCTCCAATAATGATGTATCTCAGATATGGAATTATCCTATATTTGCTATTTCCTTTAACAGATTCCATAGGTAAGGCCAAAAAATAATAAGACCTGTCACCGCAGACGCTATAGAGCTCACCAGTACAGCGCCGGCACTTACATCTTTTGCGTAACGAATATTTACTTTGTACTCCTTAGACACTGTGTCGCATACTGCCTCAATAACACTGTTAAATGCCTCCGATATAAGCACAAGTCCTGCAACTAGAGCCAAAGCAACCCAGTCCGAATGTCCTATCCCCAAAATCAAGCCGCCAACAACAACAAGAGCAAGGGCGACAATCTGAATTCTAAAGTTACGCTCGTTCTTTAATATGAGCTTTAGTCCTGAAACAGCAAATCTGTAACTTTCGAAAAAGTTTCTTGCGTCGTACTTATGATTCTTTCTATTAGAGTTTTCTTCAACATAACAGATATTCTCGGGACAAGAGCATGACTGAGCATTGTCAGAAGTGTTATTTTGTCCATCTATTTCAGAGTTTTTTTCTTTTTCCATTTGCAGCTACCTGTTCTAATATCTTATATGTCTGAGCTGCCGTATTTTCCCAGGTATAGCCTTCAGACCTAATCATCCCAGATTCTCCTAGTTCCTGAGCAAATGTGTCATCAGTAGTAACTTTGTAGTAGGCTTGCGCAACTGCTTCGGTATCCTCAGGATCAACCAGCAATGCACCATCTCCCAGTACCTCAGGATAGCATGATCTATTGCTTGCAACAACCGGAGCCCCACATCTCATGGCTTCAAGAGGAGCAAACCCAAATCCTTCATATAACGAAAGATGCGTAAATACACTACAACCACATATGAGGTCATTCAGGTCTTCGTCTTCAAAAAAGCCCGTGAAATAAACATATTCCTCAAGACCAAGGTCTGCTATAAGATATCTAACCTCTGCAAGAAAGGTATTCCTCATATCAAGTCTGGTAAAATCACCTCCCGCCAAGACCAGATACGGAGGATATTTTTCTGATTGACTCTTGTACATTTTCCTTAAAGCGGCATAGGCTTTGATCAATCCCGGTACATTCTTATTTTTCTCTACCCCAGAGTAATACATAATATACCCTGTCTTAATAACCTCTTTCGGCAGGTATTTCAGGAGAACATCCATATCCGGTTCCACTTTCCGAAATCTATCTGAAATCCCAAGGTAAACAGGCAAAACTTTTTCCTTAGGTATCTTTACATACTTAAGAAGATCCTCCTTAGTTTTAATAGAGTTCGTAATTACTCGATCGGCTTTTGCAACACGTCTAAGAGCATTATGATACTGGAACTTTCTTATCCAATCGAGGTATTTGGGAGCTGAGGAATATCTATTCAATATGGGAAATGCTAAATCATGAATCATTACAACTGTCTTGGTTTTCCTTAACGGAAACCCTCTCCAAAAGTAGGGGCAAAAATACACATCCGGAATCTCCTCCCTCAAAAGAGCATCAATAGCTGGTCTATACTGCCTAAGCCACCAAACAAAATTCAATTTATCCGATGCCCTACATGGCCCGATATTTATGGTACGGATAATATCAGGATAATCTCGAATTGTAGACTCAATCGTTGTCGGAGAATTGAATGTCAATAGATAGTAGATATCGTCGCGAGAATTATCATGACTTTGTTTCACCATATTAGAGACAACTTCTTGGGTATACCTACCTGGCCCACGATTCGCAAACTGGTCCTGAGTTGTTGTCGCATCTATAACAATCTTCATTTCGATTTATCGCGAATTATACATCACTAACAAACCAGTGCAAAACATCAATCTTCGACAACCCTATAAACATAAAGAGTTTTATTCTTAAGCTCAACCTTCTTCTCCAAAACAAGCCATTCTTGACTTTCAAGCAAATCTAGACTCCCATAATCCCCTTTGTCTTCATACCCTTCCAATACGATGAATCCAACTTCACTGATTTCATATTTCTCAATTTTTTTCTTGAAAACATTGATGTCGTACCACTTGAATGCATAGTACTCACCCGGTTCGGGAACATACAGCATACCCTTCTTCGGGACCCACTCAAGTAGATGCCAGTTCCACTGCGGATCAAACTCTAAGTCTTTACTATAAAAAGCGGGTAGATGAGTCCAACCTATATCATTCATCCAAACTCCATCTTCTTCATCAAAGTTGTTCATTACTTCTCTGCATTCCATATTTACTCCCCACTTAAGTGTCTGAGAAACTTGACCGTTAAGCAAAAGAAATGCCAGACTAACAGATGCAGTTATTGAGCCAAGCAAAAACACATATGCAGATTTGAATAAAAAGAAATTCTTATCTTTAAATCGACGAGCGAAGCAGAAAAATGCAAGACCCGAGATGAGTATGACATTTAGTAGAGCTTTAATCACAACAAAATCCTCCTCAAAAAACAATCCTACAGCAACCAGTAGAAACGTAATTAAAACAGAAAATATAACTAACCTCTTTCGTCGCAAACCCTCTTTCAGGAAAAACACATACATGATCACAATCAGAGGCACAACAGGAAACAGATATCTGCCATAGGAAGCCCGGAATATATATACCCCAAGATATGAGAAAAGAATACACGAAGACATCACCATATTAAAACGACTTTTTTTGACCCATTCTATAAACGAGCTTAAACTGAATAGAACAACGGGAACAATAATTATCTTAGGGACAGATATAAACGTAAAAGTTCTTGGATACACAAGCTTCCCAAAATAGGACAAAAACAAATTTACAGCTCGAAAACCCATCTTCAGGAATCCTGGACTTCCATCATAAATTGGTATGTTATATATGGTTTTGGCCTCTTCCTCAACGAGATTGGCCGTCGCAAATTTAGGAGTAAAATGAGTAGCCGCCCATTCAAATCCATTTTGAATCAAGCCAAGAGTATTCGCCAGAAAGATGTTTACAGGAATAATTGGCGTGCAAAACATTAATATTATGAAGACAACAGACGGAAGAAGCAACAAGAATGTTCTTCCCAGAACCGTCTTTAGTAAATTTGCCGTACTCTTCTTGTTCTTCCTCCAAGCCTCTATACAAATATACAGAATAAAACCAGGGATAATAGCAAAAAAAACATGATCTTTAGCATCAAGAACCAAAACCAACAGAAGTCCTTGTAGTATCCAGCTCTTCTTTTCAAGCACTATATAAATAAAGAGTAAAAGAGAAAAAACGGCCGGAATCTCTCTGTAGTATGTAGGAACAAGTTTCAAAAAATCGAAAGTAGTTGCAAAAAGAAATACCCCAGCAAGGGCCCAACCCCGAAGTTTGAAGAATTTCTTAAGTATTAAATAGAAAAGAACACATGATGCCGCCCCTAAAAATATATGAAACAGAGTAGCAACAAATACTGAAGGCCCAGTAACCCAATAAACAATAGCCACAGGAATTTTGAACAGAAATCCATGAACACCGACAGCATAGTTGCCTATCCACTTTCCCTGTCTTAAAAGCTCAGAAATAATCATGGTCTCCCGCAGGTAAATACTTTCGTCTGAAACAATGTTTCTGAAAAAAGTAACCGCAATGCCATAACAGACTACCCCAAAAACAAGAATCCAGAGCCCATATTTTTCTATAAAGCTGCGAATTTTTTTATTAAACATTGTCGGCAAGCGGAAATATAATTTCCCGGAACACCCAAAAAGATTTTATCACAATGAAACTAAGTTTACTTTGGTACATCCAAATGGTATAAACTCTTTCAAGAAATGATAATCATCATGGACCTAACAATACTGGCATTGACTCTCTTGCATCTGATTCAGATGATATTCTATGATCAAATGATCACATACAGCCTTGTAATAGCATCGTTCTTGCTTATAACTAGATTTTTCTTCGGGAAAAAATGATTGAGACTCTACTAATTATATCTATTCTAACAGTTGCATTTTTCAATATACACCTAACATTGAGCGATCTGCTTACCACAATCAAAGCGACCTCAAAAATTGACTCCTCAAGAATTTCCTTTGCATTGGCAATTGCTATCTGTGGCTCGGCTTTTTTCTATCTCAAGCTTGGCAACAAAAGTCCCATTTCGTTACCTATACTTTTCCTGGCGTGCCTACTTCTTTTCTGGATTGGAATGAAAATCTCTAACAAATAGCAACATGTTATTGCCTGTCGAATTTATTTAACAGGCGCGAAAGAATAATTCTGCTATATTCAATGATTGATCCAGCCCTATAAACAGGGACAAAGTCAAGATCACCTTCATAATTTTCCCCGTCTACAAGAAGAACACCATCTTTATAGGAGTCTCCCACTGAATACTTTAGTTCAGGACAATAATCTTGCCCAGATATTGTAAAAAAATACATTTTGCCACGAGAATTATCTATTTCCTTAAATCTAAAATTCATAGCATTGCATTTATTTACAAAGGGGCTTTGACGCAATACTGCATGCCGAACAACATCACCCTTACTGTCACGGACATCAATCTCAACATCCTTTGAAGGAGCAACACAATTATTAACAACAAGATCGAACCCCACCAGATTATTCTCGGTGGCAATAAAAGTCTGTTCCACTCTATTATCATCGACTTCAATTAATTCATAACCATCTTCTGCAAAATTCTGAGGCACAAAAATTTGAACAGTGTCATACTCTCTTACAATCAAAAGGTAACCAAAAGGGCTAAGAATTACCAATATAAAAATTGCACATAATATTTTTCCCAAAATCTTCTTTTTCATAAATAATACCTAGTCAAAATAAGCACGACACAAAAGAAATTGAAGAGAAACATTCCACATACAAGAATCCTGCATATTGCCTTCACAAATTTCGTCGGTACAATGCTAGTCAAACCGACAACCAAGATTGCAGCAATTGGAAAAAGTATAGGAAAGTAATACCGGCCCTGCGTGGGGAAACTAGTGTAACAGGTAGTATAAAAAACCCTAAGAAACATATACGAGAGAAAAGCCTCAAAAGCTACCACCAGGCTAACCAGAATTATAACATTCTTATCTTTTTTTCTTGACCTGAAATCTCTAACTGTTTTGTAAATAAACCTCAGTACAGCGATTATACACACCACTGCCGCTATAGCATAAACATACTTGGGAAGAAGTGTGTCCAACCACCCAAAATTACCGACAAAATTCTGGAACACAATCTTATACCTGGGAAAAACGGCTGCTTCAACATACCTGAAAAACGGAAGATTCCTACAATTATCAACGTATTCAACAAAGTTATCCCGAACTATACCTGTATTCCCAGCTGGATTCGGATAAAGACTTTTAAACAGGATCACATTCCGAATAAAATATGCCAGAGGTATAACCATCGGAACAGCGAACACTACGAACTCTTTCCACCTAAATTTCTTTATGATTCTTATCCCAAATACAAAACATATTATCGGCACAAAGATTAGAAACTGTGCCTTTGATAATATTCCCAAGACGCACCACAGGGAAGCTGCTACATAATCTATCAACACCAATTCCTTTCGGTTAAAAGCTTTAAGCACATAGTAAATTGAAGCCATAGAAGAGGTAAAAAGAAGTACATCATTATTCACCCCTGAACTTATAAACATATACATCGGCCAAAAATTAGCTACGGTCACAATAGCTAATCTCACATACTTGTTTTTTGTTAAAAATCTAGACGCTCTTTCGGAGTAAATAAAAGATGCCACTGAAAGAGCAACACCAACTATACGAAGGATAAACAACACTGTCATCATTCCAAAACCTGAAAACATTGCATAAAAGATAGCTCCAATTATATAGTACGCCGGAGGATGATTGAAGACGTGGGCCGCATTAAATGAATCAACATCAGTAGAAGATTGTTTTTCGAAGTCGAAGTGATAATTCCAATTATGAAAGACTCTGTTTGATTGATTTACTTCAATTTCCTTCTCTATCGAAGGCGAATCCTCTAGAAAGTTGCTATCATATATATCGCTTCTATTCGGAATCCTTAGATTCTCAGCAATAAATTGGACATATCGAAGATGAGCCTGCTCATCAGGAACCTGAAAGGGAGGAATTATTGTAACCCATAGAAAACCCAGCACAATAAATAGAACAAGCAGGTTTTTAAAAGGTTTTTCCACAAAAATACAATCTAAATTAACTTAAAAATTATACTCTACTCAAGTATTTTTGTTAAAAGCTTCATAAATGCTATAATATTGAAAATAACTTCATCTATGCTCATCATGAGAAGGAAACTGCGAGTTGCCATTCTTTCACTTTTCCTAGTTTTTTCAGTTGTATTAATAGCAGGCCTGTTTATCTCACAAAGAGTACATTCAGAGAATGACCGACTATGGGATGAAGTCTATGAAATGACATCTGACGAAAAGGAATTTGCTCTGGACAGAATTATTGTTAAGTTCAAAGACAACGCATCGGAGAAAGAAATCAAGAAGAGTTTATCCAGTACCACCGTCGATATAGAAAAAACAAACCTAATATCAAAAAGAAACGTCTACTCTATTTACATTTCCGAAGAAAGATCAACAGACGAGGCTGCCAAGTTCAGCCTTTCCGGATTAAGTTCAAAAACATCAGAGGACCGGGATGGGCGGGAAGAAAAAATTGCCACTCTCCGAGAAGCACTTCTTGGATATCTCAAGGATCCAAACGTCGAGATAGCTCAACCAAGCTATGTCCATAGATTCTCCACCTGGATCACAAACGGCGTCAGAGATCTTCCCGATGACTATAACGCGTCAGAACACTGGTACTATGACAAAGGAAATCTGGGACAAATGTGGCAAGACCAGGACTGCGGTACCGGAGGATCCGGATGCGGCGGCGACAACAATATTGTTGTCGCAGTCTTAGATTCAGGTCTTGCATACGAGGACCACACAACCGACTATTTTCCAGCCTACACAGGAGATCCCACAGCTTATGACTTCTATACCGCATCAGAATATAACAACAGTAACGGATTCTCTTTATACACAAATTCAGATGAGACCGGATGCGATGATGGCGACGATGACGACGGAAACGGATATATCGATGACTGTCACGGCCTAAACGCTTACGAACAGGCAATCTGCAACTATAACTCATGCACAACATCGCAAGAATCTGAAATCGGCCATCCAAATGACGACTACGGGCATGGAACATTTGTAACAGGACTTATATCTTCGATTGTAGAAAATAACGCCGGAAGTATATCACCAGCCCCTAATGTATCAATAATGCCAATAAAGATTTCCGAGAGAGTCTCACACAGTTTACCAATGTATGTCGGAGACCCTCCTTCACCAGCGATTTTCACCGAAACAATTATCTATGGAATTGAATATGCGATATCAGAAGGTGCAGATGTAATCAATATGAGCTACGGATCAAGCAGTTCAAACTATATAGAAGAATACTTCATTAAGGAAGCATACAACAACGGCATAACTCTAGTAGCCGCTGCAGGTAATGGCTTTGGAGATGCAATAGAATATCCGGCAGCATACTCTGAGGTAATAGCCGTAGGAGCAACAGACAGCTCAGACAACAGAGCAAACTACTCAAATAGAGGAAGCGAAATGGACTTAGTTGCTGCTGTCGGAGATGGATCCGGTACCGGAAACGCAGCATGGCAGCAAAGTATTACTATGCTTGACACCAATGACTACGGCACCTGTCTTGTCACTGAATATACTGATGAAACATCTTGTACCACAAATGGATACTCATGGATTGGAGGAAGATGTATCGATCCCTACAATGAAAATGCCTTCGACTGCATTACATCAGGACTTGACTGGGAAATCGGTGACTATAGTGCAACATCTACATTTCATGGAATTGGAACCTCATACGCATCACCGCAGGTAAGTGCCGCAGCAGCATTAATAAAGGGATCGGCAAATTACCCACAAAAACCTAGCGAAATAAGGAACTTTCTTAGAATAAATACAACATCACTCTCTAGCGGTTTTTCTAAGGATTTTGGTTTTGGACTTCTCAACTTCGAAGGCATAACAAATTTCGACTATGTTATGAGATTGATCCATAGCGGTAACTCAAGAGGAAATACGGATATCAGTGACTGGGACTATGGATACTGGAAATCCGAATGTATGAACAGCGGATTTCTTCATGGTCTAAGCATGAACACAAGCACATATGATCTTAACGGCATGGTTTGTGACGATACAGGTACTGACCTTATTGAACCTAGTTCTTCCTACAGCGTTCACACATTTAACGGTGGGAACTCTCGCGGTTCTACGAACTCCGGAGACTGGGACTACGGTTATTGGAAAGGCGAATGTGGTAATAATGAATACATTACAGGCACGAGTATGAAAACTTCCACCAGGGATAGTCAATCTATACTTTGTAGAGAATATAACGATGATAACATCGCCATGTCTTGGGAATATAAAAAGTACACAATCCCAGGCGGCGATCGTGGATATGGTTCAACAGCGGCCGGCGATTGGGACTATGGTTACTGGAAATCCCAATGCAGTGTATATGAGATGGCCGTTGGTGTAAGTATGAGCCCAACATCCAGACATGATCACGGACTCTTATGCCGAAGATATGAAGAAATCCCAAGCGGACACATGATAAGATTTTATGATGGCAGCAATTCCAGAGGGACTACTGCAGCCGGAGACTGGGCCTACGGCAGATGGAAAGGTGAGTGTAATGAAGCTAGCTTTGTAAAAGGTACCAGCATGAATCCGTCAACAGGTCAGCCAAGTGCTATGCTGTGCAAAGACGAAGATCCGTACCTTCTCGACAGTCCTCTTTCATACAATGTATATACTTACAACGGAGGCAACGATCGAGGATCAACAGCATCTGGAGACTGGGACTTTGGATACTGGAAGGGCGAATGTGCTGATGACGAGTTTATCGCAGGATTTAGCATGTATCCAAGCAGTGCTGGAAGCAATGCGTACGATCCATATTCCATAATATGTAAAAAATACGATCCCAGTAAGATAGATATAACATCGAACTATACAGCTTACGTTTACTATGGAAGTGAAGACCCAAGAGGAGATACTTCTACAGGAGACTGGAATTATGGAAACTGGAAAGGCGAATGCGCATCAAACGAGATAATGACAGGAGTTAGTATGAACCCTTCCACAAAGATGCCTCACGCAATACTTTGTAGGGAATACACTGTCGTACCCTAGACGTAATTAAAACCAAAGACAGATACAGAAGGGACAATAGTGCTTGAGCTTCTTGTAAACTAATCGAAATACCAATAAAATATCCCTCGATGAAGGCAAATTCTAAGGTAGTAGTACGCGGCTCAATAATAATGTTTATTGGAATTGTCGCCCGTACAATAATACTTTTCATAAGAAAAATCTATATCGGTCGAGCTCTTGGTGCTGAAATATTAGGCTCATTTACTCTTGCGCACACAATATTCCAGATTGTTACACTCATTAGCCTTTTTGGGCTATATAGAACTATAAACCGGTTTTCCCCTCAGTTCAGAACAGAAAAAAACGATAACAAGCTTAATACCCTGATAGGCACATTTCTAAAATTCTCAGTCTTACTCAGTATCGTTTTTACAATTATTGTCTTCGGTTGTGCCCCCTTCTTTTCAGATCTGTTCAATGATCAGCAGCTCGCTCAAGAACTGAGAATCCTCATTTTATGCACACCACTCTTTATAGGTATAAGACTACTCGTAGCCATCTCTACAAGTTTTGAAAACACGAAACTTGAAGCACTAATAGAGCATATCATGTTGACTATTACCACAACTGTCGCCCTCGTAATTCTTGTATCCCTAGGAATCAGGGAACACGCAATATCCTACTCGTTCTTAATAGGATATGTCCTAAACCTCGCGCTCACTGTATTTCTCACAAGGTACACAAATTTAAAGCATTTGAAGTTTTCAAAATTACTAAAAAACTTCGACAAGAGATATCTTTTTTACTCTATACCAATATTCATTTTTTCAGTATTAACATTTCTTACTCAATGGTTTGACACCTTCATATTAGGCTACTTTAATTCCAGCGAAGACGTCGGTGTTTATAATATAGCCCTCACAATTTCAACATTGCCCACTCTTCTCTCAAGTTCCTTGAGTACAAGTTTCTTCCCTACAGTATCAAGACTTATTTCTTCTGGTGAACTCAAAGAGACTAAAAGACTGTATCGAGATATTATAAGAATTCTTTTGTTTATTACAGTTCCTTTAATGGCAACTCTAGTAGCATTTTCAAATGAAATACTTGGAGTTTTTGGAAAAGAATTTCATTCAAGCAATTTCCTAATGCTCTATCTCATATTCGGTGCACTCTTCACAATTGTTACTGGCCCTATTGACCTTGTTCTTACAGCATTAGACAAACAGAAAATGGTCACTGTTAATGCAATAATTTCTATCGTTGTATCAATAATCCTGAGTTTCTTGCTAATTCCAAAATACGGAATTTTAGGTGCAGCAATAGCAAACTCAGCAGCCATTTCGACACAAAGATTGCTTGGCTTGATCGAACTGAAGTTAATCAAAAACTTTACACCCTACACAATGAAGACATATTTTATTATTTTTGTCGGATCAGTACTCAGCTTATCACTGTATCTACTCAAGCCCTATGTCATTCCTGAAGTCATATACTCAAACATGTTACTGGCTATTGGATTCCTGGCACTTTGCACTGTTGGTTCATATTCGGCATTCCTCATAATCGTTGTTCTTTTTAAACTTTATCACGAGAAAGACAAAAACCTTATAATAACAACTATTAGAAAATTCATACCAAATGGCCTCCCAAATTAAGAAAAACACCCTTTACTACTTCATAGAAAAGTTTGATAAACATTATCTGACTAAAAACATCGGTATATTTGCAAAATACCTTAGCAATGATTTCAATATAGAATTCATTTCATTAAAAATTACCTCAGATCTAAAAGGTGTCCCCTACGTAGTAACCAAAATACCCTTTATAAAGCTGCTAAACAATCAGATTTACTTTCCATGGAAAGTGCTAATCAAAACAAAGAGAAATGACGTGCTCTGGGCTTACCCCGGACATTTCGGTGCGTTTGTAGCCATGGTTATATCTAGAATAAAAGGCTCCATACTACTTCTAAAAAGCGACTCCTTTCCTCTCTTCAAAAACATCAGAAATCCACAAAACTTGCAAAACAAAATCAGCAATTACTTGCTCTACAGACTTCCAATTCGAGCTTCTAACATAATAATCGCCGAAACAAAGTCTACCAGAGACTTTCTTACCCAAAGATGGCATATAGCTGAAGAAAAAATAGTCATGGTTCCAAACGGAATAATTCTGTCCGAATACAAAAAAATTGATAAATCGCTAGGAAATATACAGAGAAACAAATCTATCCTCTACCTCGCAAGAATTACTAAAACAAAAGGTTTTGATTTATTTATAGAGGCCATCAAGAAATTCAAAGACGAATACCGAATAGATGTAGCCGGACCCGTAGAAGAACCTGAGATCTTTAATAAATATAAGAATGTTTTTGACCACCCTACCATTAACTATCACGGCCCTCTCTACGAGAAAGATCTTTTCCGAATGCTAAAGAGATCGTATATTTTCGTAAATTCATCTAGAAGCGAGGGGTACAACAATACAATACCAAAAGCTCTATTTTTTGGATGCAAAGTTGTAGCTACCAACGTTGGCGAGACAAGAGATATTCTAAAAGACGGAGAATTTGGGATTCTATGCAAACCGGAGAAGGATCATCTCGAAGCTGCAATAGAAAAATGCATTGACTGGGATCCGGACTGGAAAGGAATACGCAAATACCTCTCCAATGAATTGAACTGGGAGAAAAATATAATTCCACTGAAAAGATCAATTAAAAATTGTATGAAATAGAGAATGTCAAAAAATACCATTCGAAATATAGAAAAATCTGACAGGAACAAATGTATTCTTTCTAATCTTCCCAAAACCGAATTCTGCATCCTCATGCTCAACTGGAATACTACAAAAGATACCATAGAAGCATTGGAATCCATGAAAAAACTCGAGATGAATAAAATGGAGGTATTTCTACTCTTCGTAGGTGAAAAAAAAGAGGAAATCGAAAGAATTCAAAATGTGTTTCCGACGATCCACATATACCAGGTACCAAAGAATCTTGGCTTTGCCGAAGGTAATAACTACCTTTACCGAAAAGCAATTGCGATGTTCGACCCAAAATATATACTTCTCCTTAACACTGACGTAGTGGTTAAGGAGAATCTTCTCTCTACTCTATCCAAGATATTAGAAAACGACCCGAACATTGGAATTGCGGGGGTTACAAACTATTATTACCACGACCCCAGTAAGATTTGGTACAACGGAGGGAAAATAAACAAGATTTCTGGAACAACATCACACGTTGAAGACAAAATATCTACAGAAAGGCTCTACCAAGAAACCGGATATGTGGTCGGAAGCTGCCTTGCCATCAGAACTGAAATCGTAAGAAAACTAGCAGAGATATTCGACAGCAAACTATTTTCGTACACTGAGGACGTAGATTTGAACTTAAATGTACAAGAACTAGGATACAAGACAGTCGTAACATCAAGAACAAGTATCCTCCACAAAGTAAGTCCAGTTGCCCCAAAGAATACTCCATTTAGAATGTTCTTCGAATCCAGAAACAGAATTCTTGTAATGAGAAGACACACAGATACTCTTGGATTCCTGGTCTTCATAACAAATTTCCTCATATTCAAAATACCAATATGGATTATAAGGGTAATTGTTTCCGGTAATATAAGCTCAGTCGCAGCAATATTCAAGGGAGTTCTGGACGGCCTTGGGCTAATTTCTAGTAATTCAGACTATACAAAATAACCCTAAAATTTCCTCTATCGTCAGTAAACTCTTCCTCAAAAACAGGAGTGACTTCCTGGAGCGATGAAACATTTTTCAATATGCGCTCGTTTGTATCCGAATAATCATTTCCAGTATAGTCGACAAGAAGGTATATTAATTTATTTTCAATTATATATTTGTCGTTTAGCAGATCTATCCTACTTCTATTCCATCCAATATTTGTATTTTGATCAGCAACACCCGAATTTCCATCAAAACAATACAGTGTTATTGAAGGCCAACTTACATACATCATATTATCGACATACCCCTCTCCTTCATCACGAAAATACTCACACAGTTCTTTATGCGGTTGCCACCGATACCTAAAGTCGGAAACGTTCAAATCAACATACGTGACCAAAATCCATACGACTACGAGCATCTGGAAAAGAGTAGTCATCCTACTGGATTTAAAATATGAAGCGACCCAATCTATAAAGACGGCCACAAAAACAAGCATGGGAAATATAACATAGTACGGATATCTGCTGCCATGTGAAAAGGATGTATATTGTATG
Source organism: Candidatus Dojkabacteria bacterium (assembly GCA_016932785.1). Taxonomy (GTDB): domain Bacteria; phylum Patescibacteriota; class Dojkabacteria; order SC72; family JAFGCJ01; genus JAFGCJ01. The sequence continues at coordinate 385,813 of JAFGCJ010000002.1, forward strand.
GAGAACAGAAAGAAAGTTACCGAAACCCACGATGCAAGATAAAGCACTTGGCTATTTCTAAAAATCTTTTTACTGAATAGAACATATATAAACCCCAAAACACCAACAAGTAAAACGTACCGGTTCATATAAAACGTAATTCCATGAATAAAGCTCATCAACCCTATCTTTGAAAAGCTATTCAAAAGATTGTACTGAACCGCAGTTGTAACAAGACTAACATCGGAGGTGGACATATCGGGTTTGACAATATACTTCCGGACAAAATAGAAAGAAACACCAAAAATCAAAACCACGCCAGCTAGAACAAAGATTTCTTTGCTAAAAAGTTTCTTTTTCATAGAAATTACCTCTACAAGATAGCCGACACCAAAAGATACAAAAAGAAGTAACGCCGTAAGATGAGACATAAAAGAAAGACCAAACAAAAGACCTGCAAGTACAATAAAAATCATCCTGCCATTTTCGCGACCCTTTGTCCATAAAAGGAGCCCTATTACAAAGAATCCTACAACAAAGGGTGCTTTTTCTGCATCTGAAGAAAAAATCAAGAAATATTTGCTGAAAAGCACTAAACTCAATAGTACCAACCTGCTGAACTTTGACTTAAAGATTTTTTTTCCCAGGTAATCTAGAGCAAAGACTGAAGCTACAAATATTATAGACGTAAGCAAATAGGTAGCCACAAAAATATCAGTAATCAGATACTTGTGGACAAAACCTATGAGAACAGGCATTAGAAATGGCCTCGTGCCAAGAACACTGAATCCCTCTTCCATGAAGGTAATTGATTTGACAATCATAGCGTAACTGTCTGCCGTGGCAAATCCAACTTCTCGAAGCTGAATATATTCATTAATCTTTAGGAGCAGATATATCAAACCTATTATTACAAGTGTACAACGAAACCAAAGATCCTCACGTTTTAGCAACTTTTCCAATGTTTTATTAAACTTGCTCTTCACTTCGATTTTGTTTCTTCAAAATTAATGCCGCCCGCAATATATTCCCACTCAAATGGCTTAATTAGCTTCTCCATTCTAAGAATATCTTCCCTGCCAACAAGATCAGTCTTTCCTATTATTTTTTCCAGAGCATCAGAGAAATCCTTTCCCAGTTGCGCTATTTTAAGATTCGGAAAATCAACATCGATACCTTCAGCACCAATTGGTGTCGAAATTACATATTTACCATTTCTCAATGCCTCAAAGATCTTAATTCTTGTCCCTCCCCCTGAGCTTAGTGGTACAAGACAAACATCTGCAGCACTAATATAATCCTCCAATATCTCAACAAATCCTACCACATCAACAAAATCATATGACTCAAGCTTATCTTTGAGATCTTCGGGAATCTCCCCGCTTCCTACGATCAACAGGCGTACGCTCTTGCTATGTAGTTGAAGAACAGGAACTACATATTTCAAAATATGCTCGAGAGCTTCTATATTTGGAGCGTATTTGAAATGGCCGTTGAAGTAGAATACCTGCTCGTCTTTAATTCCAAGTTCGCTTCGAACCTTCTCTCTTGCCTTCGGATTAAGTTGATACTTTTTTGAATCGACACCATTCCTTATAACTTGAATCTTGCTTGATACAACCCCCAGCTGATTAATCAGGAAATTCCGATCTACTTCAGACGTGCAAGTAATCCCCATAGCAAAACGACAAAGGAAGTATTCGTAAATCTTTGCTATTCTCCAGATAGGATTTCCAACTCTCTTGAATCTTATGAATTCAACGTTCTGTTCATCCACAAAGTAAGGTACTCCAAATATTCTTAGCCAAAATGCATAAAGCCCCAGCCAAAATGAATTCACATAAACCAAATCTATTTTCTCCTTCCAGACAAGAAGTAGAAGTCTGATCATCAGCACAGGATTCATCATAGATATGATCCTGTTTGACGAATTAATAATAGGAATAGAATCAAAAGTTGGAGTAAGATCACCCTCATTCCTAACAACAATAAAAACTTTGTAACGCTTAGCTAAAACCGAGTTCAGGTAAAAAATCCTGGTGGTTGCTCCCGAATAGGTATGATATGGATTGTAAGGACTAAGAGACAGTATCTTTTTTATTTTCATAGTATCTATATGATCTCTTAAAAACACCTAAAAACCCAAGGAACTGGAGGAAAAACTGGTAGGTAGTTAAAAACAGCACCATAGGAAAGTATTTCGTAAACAGAGACATCCTAAGTATCTGGAGCGCAGACCTCAAGCCATTCTTTATCTTCCCCCCACCCATTTTCCCACTTTTTTTCAAATCCTGATGCCCAGCTCCCCTTTCTATATGCCATTTTGTAAAATCAGCCAAACTCCCTCGTGCTTCATGATACACCGTCGCTTCAGGTACATAGAGAAATTTTATGTGTTTTTCCTTAAGCCTATCGCTAAGCTCTACATCCTCATTACCGGATTTTTGCTTATGACTAAAGCCCCCACATTCTAATAGTATTTGTCTTTCTATAGCAAAATTCCCTGTACACAGATGACCGGTATAATTATCTTCATCAACCTTCCACATCACCTTAAATCCAGGATAACCGCCACCCGGAAAACCCAGCCAGCTTATCGAGTCGGTAATATAACCCTGACCTAAAGGTATATGGATTCCTGATGTTGTTACCTTTTCCTTCCCTTCAATAATCGACCGGGAGATAGAAGCAAGCCATTTATTATTCATCGGATTCTGATCGTCATCAATCCAAACGATTACTTCACCGTGGGATTTATCTACACCTAACTGGCGGTAATAGCCAAAACCCTTGTTCATATCTTCCTCAAAGATCTTCACTCGATCGTCATGTGGTAGATTATCCCTTTCTAGTTTCCCCTTAGGCTGAGGAATTAGTACGACCTCAAAATCAAAATTCACATCCTGTTCCAATATCTGCTTTACAAGTGTATAAAGATTCTCACGAACAATCGTTATTATTACTACAGATACTTTCACCAGGATATAGATAATTTTATTTTTCTATCCTTTTAAGCCTTTCCAGCATGTCCTCAATAAGTCTTCGATTCACGGCAAGAAGTTCCGCAAGTATACCCAGTACAAAAATCTGAACACCAATGACCAAGGATACAGCTCCAACAATAACCGACTGAACATGTCCTGTTCCATTTCCGGCCAGATAATAATAAAGAAAACGTCCCAGTAGGGCTAAACCTGCGATGAAAAACCCAGAAGAGAAGACACAAAAGGTCTTGAAGGGTTCATATACTGCATACATCCGAAGAATCGTACTTCCTGATTTTTTAACTTTTGTCCATATATTTTTAATGAGTCTGGACTCCCGTGTCTTAGGATTTGTTTTTATTTTCACCCAGGCAATATCAATTCCCTTCTTATTGGCCTGCATTAATGTGTCAACTGTATAGGTGTAATTAGTAATTATGTTTATCTTTTGAAGAGCCTCCTTTGAATACGCCCGAAAACCACTCACAGCATCAGGAACCTTTTGACCCGAGAGAAATTGTGTTACAAAGCTTCCAAATTTCTGAAGAACTTTCTTAAATGGGCTGAATTCGTCAATCTTCGCAGTTTGCCGATCACCTATAACTATTTCCGCCCTATTTTCTACAATAGGTCTGACCAAATCTGGAATAGCCTCCGATGGATACTGATTATCACCATCGGTATTAACTAATATGTCGGCCCCGTGTCTTAGCGCGTTATCTACTCCAAGTTTGAATGCTCTTCCAAGCCATCTTCTATTCTTTCCACGAAACGAGACAACATGCTGAACCCCAAGCTCCCTGGCAACCTTGACAGTATTGTCTGTACTACCGTCATCGATAATCTGATATTCAATCGTATCTATACCCTCAATTTTCTTAGGCATATTCTTAAATACAAGTGGGAGTGTTTCCTCTTCGTTAATACACGGAACCTGGATTATCAACTTCATCATTTTTTAGTTTTAAATTTATAATTCATCAACAATCTATGTAATACCGAATTCTGAATTCTACTCACTTTCCAAGTCAATAACAACCTCATCAACAAGATAACTGGAATAGAAATCATCCAAATCGGGTGGCCCCAAAAACCTGAAGTCTATATCCTCTCCCAGTTTATAACTGTCAGTGTACTCAATCTCCGAATAGTACCAACCATCAATTTCCCTCACATTAAGATTACTCCTCGAAACAGCAATTTCATCACTTTTATCTATATCAGTGAAATAATATCGGAAGGGATAGAAATATGACTCGGGCGAAAAAGAATATATTGTGTAATTGGAGGAAATCATATTTGAAAGACATGTCAATGATATCGAATCCAGACTCTCATCACCCAATTCAAAAATCCTGGAATCTTTGTACACAATAGGCAAGAGATCCCTCTGACTTGGTGTTCCGCCAGATCCAGATGCATTGCAGTCATTCTCTGAGAAAAAATCCTCACCAACAACTCGACTTCGCTCAATAACTGTCTCCATCGGAATAAAGTACAAGTTTGTATCTTCCTCAAATGTTATGCTACCACCAAAAATGGATGAATCCAAAGTGCTAAAAACCAGCTTGTCTGAATTTATCCTGATCCTTCGAAACACAATATCGGAACTCATTCGTCCAGCAACATTCCAGTATCCTGGCGCCCTAAGACTTATCTTATATAGACCCTCATCAAGATCATGCTTAAGTAGATTTATACTCAAATTTGTATCAGAGTGAAACAGGACATTGGCATAATCTTCAACATATGTTGAAGCAACAATATTTCCTGAAGAATCCGAAATATCGATAACAAATTCATCTAGCCCTATCTTATTATTCAAATCATCATAGACTATTTCTAAATCAAGTACATCGCCCAAAACAGTATAAAAAATGATATCTCCAGAGATATCTATTTCCTGATCTATTTCACCTCCGTTATATTCGAAACTATTATAGTAATCAGCTAGAACAAGTTTTTGCTCACTTTCGAGATAGGAGTCAGTATACGAATACTTGTCGACCCCAACAAAACTTCCCTCATCAAGATTCGAACTAAGTACTGCCTCAAGGTTCCCATCTCTTTGTAATTTTGATCTCGAGTAGACAAAGTGATCTCCATACTGCTGTTTTTCTGTAAAATTTACCAGATCCTTATCAAAGAGTAGTCTTGGAGAATCAAAAATCTTCCTGCCATACGAGCTTTCTGGTTGAAAATACACAGGTCCCGATGATTTCAACTTTTGACCCACAACAGTCTTAACATTCTTTTCCTCAAAGAATGGTGAATATTTCAGAATGTAAGAATTGCTTTCAGAATTACTTGCCAAATCAGACTTTCCAAAACTTTCCGTTACTGATATTCCGAGAGGAGATATATACTTGTAGATCGTATTGGAGAACAAAGCAAAGGGAGATACAGCAACCAAAACAAGAAATATCTTCACCACCCACTCCTCAGTTTCAGAAAGTTTCAAGCCCTCTCTAAAATGAAATGCAGGCAGAAGTAATCCGCATATAATAGATATTGCCAAGAACATCCTCCTAAGAACTATAGGTGAATCGACAAGAAGAATATAAGCCGTTAGCATAAAAGAAAGAATTGAAAGGTACAAAATCACCCTTCCTAACAACTTTCGAAGTCTTATTGGAATCCTTCCGACCGTTTTTTCCCACAAGAAATCCCTGGTCTTCACAATAAAATCAAGATTCAACCAGACAAGAATAACAAGATCAAATAACAGAAAGACAATCCCAAGAACTATTGGAATAAAAGTTATCCTCTCAATTTCAGCATAATCATTAATGAAAATTCTAAAATGTTCAATACTCTGCCAGAGATTTGGGTGCATGATACTTGTCTCATACCTATTCAAAATAAAAGCTCCCAGTGCTGCCAATATTAAGCCAACAGCCAAAACAAGGATGTTTATTAAAAGTACAATCTTTCCAATCCGAGCCTTGTTATCACCAATCCTTTTAAAGGACAATCTTAAGTACTCTTTCTCTTTTACAAATTTCATCAAAATGCCACCAACAACCAGGTAGCTAACCAGCAATGCCAATACAATAAGAACATACTCAGACAAGGTAACAACTTTTTCAAAATCACTCTTAACAACTTCGTCACTGACAGCTTCCGGAGCCACTGTTTCGAGAATGGCAGACACATCACCCCACCCCATCGAAAGAACCGCAGGGTTAAGAACAATTATGTTGCCATCACCAGGACCACCCTCAAATAAAAGGACCATATTTATGCCTCTGTAACTTACAAGAACATCCGTTGCAAGATCACTGGATATGTTCTCCAGCTCTTCACCAGAAGGAAAATAATCACTAAAAATATCATCTATCTCAGCCTCCCCACTTACATCATCCGACACTATTTCCTTTTCCCTTCTAATATCCAAATACTCCTCTGCATCTCTATTATCATAGATGACGACATCCTTACCAGACTTAATATACGATTCGATCTGAGTTCTTTTCCCTTCAAAGTCAAAATAAGGACCAATAACTCCAACATTTGTAATAAATGGAACCTTGAGCTCATACAACATCATAGAATAAGCACTACTTCTCTTAGACAAAATCTGAAGCTCATATTCTCCAATCTCAGGCAAGTCTATTACCATCATTGTCCCTGCTCCAATAACAAATTCTTTTCCCGAGGGAGCTCTGATAAGGAGAGACACATCCGAAAGTTCTGTTCCCAAACCCTTCACCTCCGAAACTTCGCCGACATCAAGTTCTAACGCCACATCTGAAGGACTAAATAACTCAAACTTATGGACAGTACCATATGAAAATCTCTCGTCCTTCCCATCAATAAGAATTCCAAGCATTTCATCCTCATCAACTTTCTCTGCTTTACTGACATCAATTAGACTACTTACAATGAAATCGGAAACGGAATCATCAATCAGCACAGGCTTTTCTGAAGCAAAGGCTATGCTTGGCAAGAGCAAAGATACCAATACAAAAAGACCAATTATCACAAACCTCTTTCGAAGCATATTTTTTGCCATAAGAAAATATAAATAAAGGTCAAAATATATTATCAGAAAAAGGTTTTCACTTCAATCTTACTTTTTCCCGTACATTTTGGACTTAACGTCTTTTGTAATAAAAGACAGATAATCTTTTCCAGTAACTTTGCACCAGACCCACTCAAGGGAGAACCTTATAAATTCAGCAACAGCCGGTAACAGTCCAATTCTATTTTTTATACTCTTAACTCTGTTAATATTGTTATACAAATTCCTCTTAAAAGAACCCCAACTCCCTGAGGTAGCCATGTGATCGTGCCAAACAACTGCACTTCCATCATAGATAATCTTCCATCCTGCCTCCTTAAGCCTAAGACAGAAATCCACATCCTCATAATAAAAGAATATGTCTTTGCTAAATCCCCCAATATCCTTAAAAGCTTCTGCCCTAATAAGTAAAGCCCCGCCACACAAGCAATCTACCTCCTCAATTCTATCCAGTCTTTCGGTATCTTTTTCATGATCAAACCTATCAAATCCCCGATAATAACGGTCAATAACCATTCCTGCTGAATTTATAAGACCTCTATCAGCAAGGCTTGAATGCAGAATCTTTGGCCCCACAATAGCAATTCTTTTATCTTTTTCGGCAGTAGACACCAGCTCTGAAATCCAACGACTGTCAACATCCATGTCATTATTTAAACAGGCATAATATTGATAGCCAGGACATTGACTGACAGCAAGATTTATTGCTCGGCCATATCCCATGTTACTATTACTACATAGAACCTTCACATTCGGATAATTTTCCTTCAAAAAGGAAACAGACTCATCTACCGAATTGTTGTCAACGACAACACGATCGAGCATGTCATAATCTGTTCTTACAACTGATGGTAAATGCTTCTTCAGAAGCTTCAGGCCATTATAGTTAACCAAAATCAGAAGAACTCTAGGATTTTTACTTGATGAGTTCATAGTCATTCGCGTATCACTTTAGCAGACCTTCTTCCCCTGTCAAATTTTGCAAGCTCAGTCTCAAGGTACTTTCTGAAGTTCGTAATAAACCTCTTCTTTCCAAAATTAACAGCATGCTTTCTCATCTTCGTCCGATCCCAGCCCTTTGTCCGATCTACATGAGCAAACTTCTCAATAGTATCCACCAGATCATGGACCGTATGTCTGTAGAAGAATATTCCATTTGCCTTAGATCTGTATTTTTTACCAACAGGAGGATTTACCGGTATTACTGTTTCAAGAACTCCCCCAGCTGCATAGGCAATAACTGGAGTCCCCGAAGAAATAGCCTCAAGCGGAATAATTCCAAAATCTTCGACTCCTGGAGAAACCAACGCTTTTGCTTTTGCATAGAGATCCCTAAGTTCTTCGTCCGACTTCCATCCAAGAAATTCTATATTTTCTTTTGCCCGCCTCATAAAGAGCCTTCTATACCTACCATATGAACCTACAATCTTTAGCGGTAGTCCTAAGCGATTAAATGCTGAAATTGCAAGATCTACCCTCTTACTTGGTTCAAAAGTTGTAACCATTAAATAGTAGTCTTCTTTTTGGGCATAAAGCTTATAAAAATCAGTATCAACTGGCGGATAAATTACAACTGAATCCCTTCTATAGATTTTCTCAATTCTGTCAGCGACATGTTTTGAATCAGCAATAAATTTATCTACCCTGTTAGACGAGATAACATCCCACATGCGTAGATAATTAAGCTGAGGAGCAATAGCCATCCTCTGCCAGAGAGGAAGTGTACTACTTTCACCAAAATACTCATCATACATCTCCCATGCATATCTCATTGGAGTATATGAATACGAAACATGTAGCACACTGTGCGGAACAATTACTCCCTTTGCAACACAAGAACTGCCACTTAAAACAAGATCGTAGTCCCTAAAATCAAACTGTTCGATTGCTGTAGGGGCAAGGGAAAAAAAGTATCTGTAGAATTTTGACTTAAAAGGTATCTTCTGAAGAAACGTCGTGAAGATCTTATGACTTTCAATCTTACTGGATACACTTCCCTTAACATGAATGAGAGTGTATATATCAGCCTCAGGAAAAATATCACAAAAACACTCCAGACATTTCTCTGCTCCCCCCATTCTGGTAAGCCAATCGTGAACAAGAGCAACTTTTAATTTTTTTATTTCCACACCGTCTTACTACGAAGTTATTTGTAGCTTTAAGGTATTTTACAACAACTTTTTGATAATTTCATCCCGGAGTATTTTATAATAGGCTAAACCGTTACTACCCGACTCGAAGATTTTATCTTGCTCTCTTTAATCTTTCCCACAATAAAGTCGACAATAAGGATAGATACGCCCAAGAAACACAATCCTAGTCCCAAAAAGAAAAACTTGTTTTCAAAAAGACCAACACCCGGTAACTTTTCTGAATCGTCGGTAGTGGATGATGGTATGCTAGAAACTACACTATAGGTACCACCTTGTGGACGAGACTCTAATATGTTTTCAGGAGGACTACCCGTATCTTTTACATAGGACTTCCACTCACCATCGGTCCCATCAAATTCGAAGTTTAAATTGACAGCTCCTTCGACAGACGGCCTAAATGTAAATCTGGCAAAAATTCCTGAGCTACTTTCTGAATTGTAATAGGGATCAAGACAGAAACCAGTAATCTTGATCCACCCATTTTCATTGTCAACGGCATATTCATCCTCAGGATACTGACAGTATAGATCACCATGCTCGGCTTTAGTAACCTGGAGTTTGTTCGGATCAAATCGTATTACAGCTCGTGCAGTAGTAGTATTATTACCATCGGTATTAAGCATTATATCAACAGCAAAATCCTTAGTTAACACAGCATAACCCGAGGAAGGATAAAGCCGCACATCTACAGCAGCAAAGGCGGGAGTCACCGCAACCCCCAGCAACATAAATAAACTAACACAGAAGACCAACAATGTTTTTCTCATAATACCAATTCTATTCCGATGGAAGATAACGAGTCAAGCTACCTCCAAAAACAACCTATTAAACAATATCTCTCCCTATAATTATAAGCACAAGGAATCTTTCAGTTCATTGAATGATAGATCCCAAAATCTGCCTCCGCAACTTCAGAAATACCCCGATAATCTTCAATCAAATCTTCAGATGTCTTATTCTGAGGTTTAACCAGAAAAGATCTCTCACCAATAGAACGTTGAACAATCCCCCCAAGACTGGAATGGATTTGATTCTGTCTAGAAGAACTCACCCCCTCATTGAAGGTAACAATAAAAGGCTCCATGGAAAATTTGTCCCTAATGGTACGCCAAAGTTCCGTTCTACTTCTATCATATCCCAGTGCCCAAATGCCTATACCTCCCAAGTTTTTTGCGTTTACAAAGTCATATTTTGCACCAAGACTATTCGGATCATCGTAATATCCCTGCCAGTACTCAGGACCACCTGAAGGATCAGGCCAGCGATATCTATACCAGGTAAGTTTCTCCCCACTATCCCATTGGATTGTAGAGCTGTTGTGCCAGGCATCATACTTCGAGTCCACGACATTTCCATAGGTTGAAATCGCACCGTCTGCTATTACTGTTGCGTTTTTATAAGGCCAAGTACTACCACTTACTGGGAATTCAAGACCGTAATAAGGAACCCCCATTAATATCTTGTACCCGCGAGTCAGAGCAGCTATATCATTCATCGACCGGGAAACGTTGTACCAGTACTGCGCTCCGTAAAGAGGAGACTCCGGTCCAGCCATCTTGCCGCTAAAGTATGAGGTAGAATGAAAATCATATGACATCACCATTATATGATCCACTGAGGTTTTTCCCAAAGCATTGACATCATATAGAAGAGGATTTATACCCGATGTCGCAAGAATATCAACGCTTACATGCGAGCCAGGCCGTGCGGCATGAACTCTATCCGCGATTTCATCGACAAAACCCGCAAACCTCAGACGATTGGTTGAACTCGCTGTACCGATATACTCAAAATCTATGTTCACTCCGTCAGTATTTTTTGCTTCCATTTCATAGATGATATTATCTGCCAAACGATCGATAGCTGCAGGATTTGCAATTAACTGCTCAATACTAGGTTTATCAAAGTTTTTAATCGTCATCACAACTTTTGTACCATTAGCATGAGCCTCACTTATGATATTTCTCATTATCTGACTGTTCCATCCTTCCCACCCGGATTTGTCTCCGCAAGAACTTTGACCACCAACGCACACTTTAACTAAACTCCCATCTGGAAAACACGCAACCGAGAAATATGCTAGTACGCTAAGTTTATCCATTTGAAAATACTGCGAGTAAGAGTCAATTACCCAGTAAGGAGCAAATCCAAGTACTGTCTTTTTCAGATTTGTATTCGTCGGCGGAGTATAGGCACTAAAATCCCTAACTGAGGCATCCCGAACTTCACGGTCATTTACCCCATCAAATTGATACTCTTTATCAGAATAATAGTCACTTTCAATTTGATGAACAGTCGTGGCGGGGTTCACAATAGGAACTCTTAAGGAAGCAACATCTGAATCAGATTTCTCACTAGTCTCACCTATCGAGCCTTCAACCGATTCACTTGATTGCTTATGGCCTTCAGGTTCTGTCCCGAGCTCCTGAGATGAATCATCGTTTGAAAATCCGCTTCCTATTTCCGAATCAGTAATTCTTATCTCATCATACGAACCTAAATTTGCATATACCAATACAGACACCAGTAATGTCGAAAATGCTAAAACCATAACTAACCAAAAACGTCTTTTTAACACAGAATTTTTCATTAATTAAGCTGTTACATTGTAGCACATATTTAATGTTATAATGTGACTCTATTATGGTATACCAAGAGTTTGCCTACACACTAATTGCTGGAATTATTCAGGGAATAACAGAAGTATTACCGGTATCAAGTTCTGGACATCTCATAATCGTTTCTGAGATTTTTGACCATAGCCTCACTCTATCTGAAATTGCAGTTCTTCATCTCGGAACTCTTGTCGCAATTATTATCGTGACAAAGGACAAATTTAAACACCTAAAGAACCCTAAGGTTCTTTTTAACATTCTATTGAGCATAATACCTGCCGGAGTCATCGGTTTTTTCTTTGATGATTTAATAGAGGAGACTCTTCATGGCATCCTTGTTATCACATTATCCTTGATATTCTGGGGTATAGTTATGATCCTAACAGACCAAAGAACTAAAAAGTCCAAATTCAAGATTAATGAAATAAATGAAATTACCCCCAAAGAGTCTATAATTGTGGGGCTAGGACAGTGTCTAGCTTTTATCCCCGGAACATCAAGGTCAGGTATAACAACTCTTTTCGGCATATTCAGCGGTATTTCCCCCGATACGGCACTAAGCTTTTCATTTCTTAGTGGGATTCCGCTTATAGCAGCTTCCGGATTTTTCTCAGTTATAGACATGATTTCTGAGAAGGAAAACACTATGAATCTACCCTCCATACTTATTGCCCTTATTACTTCCCTGGTAACCGGAATTATAGCGGGAATTCTGCTAAAGAAGTTCATAAAGAAAGGTATTCTTACTGTCTGTGGTGTCTACAGAATAATTCTTGCGATAGTACTATTTTCAGTATTCCTTCTATAAATCAGAATCTCTTGTCAAGAAAGGAAGAAGATCCATACCTGTCATATCGCTTGTCGGCTGCAAGCCAAGCATTGAGAGAATAGTAACACCAACATCAGCAAGAATCCCACGTTCTACAGCTCCTGTTCCTGTTCCAATTTTGACTGACTTCTCAGCCGGAGGAAATACCTTCATTCCACGTCCGACTACAATAGGAACTGGATACAAGGTATGAGCTGTATCAACAGCTCCTGTTAATTCATCAATCATGACATCACAATTACCATGGTCGGCAGTAACCAGGAATTGTCCTCGCATTTCAATAACCTTCTGAACAATATCTCTTACACATTGATCGACAAACTCAACTGCCTGTACTGTTGCATCGAGTACACCTGTATGCCCAAGCATATCAGGATTTGCAAAGTTAACCAGGACAAAATCATAAGAACCAAGACCAAGCCTGTAAACAACCTCATCCCTTACAATTTCAGCACTCATCTTTGGGGTCTCAGAATACAGTTTAACCTTAGGCGAAGGAATACTAAAGAATTCTTCTCCCTCGTTTGGATCCTCTCTTCCGCCATTAAAGAAGTATGTCACGTGAGCACTTTTTTCAGTTTCAGCAATATGCAGCTGAGTCATCCCGGCAGAGCTTAGTACCGAAGAAACAGTAGAACGTATATGATGCGACTTGAACAGGACCTCAACAGGAAGATTCTCTTCATAACCCGTCATTGTAAGAAAGTGCAGATCCTTCACAAGCTTTTTCCTCTTAAATCCATCCCATTTGTCTAAAACAAAAGCCTTTGTTATCTGTCGCGCCCTATCCTCACGATAGTTGTAGAAAATTACAACATCTCGATCCTGCACAGGACCTACAGGAATACCATCATCATCAACAATGGTTGTTGGTTTGAACAAATAATCATCCTCACCCTCCCTATACGCTTGCTGCAAAATCTCCATAGAGCTTTTGGCTTCCCGCTCCCCCTTACCCAGCATTGCCATGTAAGTAGCTTCCGTCCTCTCCCACCGATTATTTCGGTCCATAGCGTACCATCTCCCTGACATGGATGCTATTCTGCCTACTCCCAGATCCCGAATTTTCGCGTTGAGCATACTGAGGTAAACATATCCGTCTTTACTATTCGTATCTCTCCCGTCAAGGAAAACATGAATGAACGGATCTATTTTTCTCTGGGCACATATCTTCATTAGCTCAAAGAGGTGCTCTATATGACCATGCACACCACCAGCACTAAGTATTCCCACTAAATGTAGATTAGTTCCTCTCTTCCCCACCTCCTCCATAGCATTAACAAGACTAGGAATATTGGCGAACTTGCCTGTACGGATAGAGTCATTAATCCTGGAAAGACTCTGATAAACTATTTGACCTGCACCAATATTAAGGTGGCCAACCTCCGAATTTCCCGGATTACCACGTGGAAGTCCGACCTCGTTACCAGAAGCCTTTAACAATGCATGAGGGCAACGGGTCCACAATGAGTCAAGGGTTGGAGTATCTGCAAGTAAAACAGCATTACCTCCATCTCCATCCTTAATGCCGAGACCATCTAGAATTATCAAAACACACGGCTTCTTCTTCACTGTAGTTTTATGACTTTTGATTGAGTTTGTAACATCCGAGCTCACCGTCTAATGAAGATACTTCATTAACATCAAATTGTCCAGAATCCAGATATTCTCTTATATTAATTCCTGTATTTCGGATGATAAATGCTGTCGATTGAGTTATACTTCATAGTGAATTATGGATAGCAAAATTTCAGAACTCAAAAAAAGAATAGCCCAGATAGTAGACTCTCTTGACATAAATGGGCTCAAAAATAAGAAAGGTGAACTCCAAACAGCTTCCATGGAGGAGGATTTCTGGAATAACCAAACTAGAGCTCAGCAGATTCTGCAGGAAATAAGTCAGATAGACGAAATAGTGTCAACAATAGAACAGCTTAAAGAAGAAATAAGTACAATTGAAGAGCTCTGGAAACTGGCACAAAAAGATGAATCCTCAGATAAAACCTTAATGGAAGGAGATTTAAAGGAACTTGAAGAGAAACTGAAAAAGTTTGAAGTTCTAAGATTTCTTTCAGATAAATATGACAAGAAAGGCGCCATTCTTTCCGTATATGCAGGACAAGGCGGTACAGAAGCAAATGACTGGGCTGAGATGCTTCTCAGAATGTATCTCAGGTATGCTGAAAAGCAAGGTTGGAAGGCTGAGATAACACACAAAATTAAGGGTGACGAAGCTGGAATAAGTACGGCAACAGTTATAATCGAAGGCAAATATGCCTTCGGAATGCTAAAACATGAAAAAGGAACCCATAGACTAGTAAGGTTATCTCCCTTTAATGCCCAAAACCTCAGACAAACATCTTTTGCAGGAGTCGAGATCCTTCCGCTATTTGACGAAGATGACTCAAAGGAATTCGATATCAAAAGTGATGATATAGAATTTAAAGCCGTACGTTCAGGAGGTCCTGGAGGGCAGTATGTAAATAAAACATCAACAGCTGTAACAATTACTCATAAAGATACTGGAATAGTCGTCCAATCATCAGAGCATAGAAGTCAACACCAAAACAAACAAGCAGCATTACAGATGCTTAAAGCAAAATTGTGGGAACTTGAGGAAGAAAAGAAAGAGAAAGAAAGAAAAAGAATTAAGGGAGAATACAAAGCTGCTGCATGGGGAAACCAGATAAGAAACTACGTTCTTCACCCGTATAAACTAGTAAAGGATCTAAGAACGAATGTCGAGATAACAGACCCTCAATCGGTACTAGATGGTAATCTAGACGAACTAATTGAAGCCGAGATCTTAATTGATAAGAATGAAAAATAAACTGTCCAAATAACACGCTTTGAATTTCACTTTTCCAAATGGCATAATACACTAGCAATGGTAAGTTTCAAAAAAGTTACAAAGATATACGAGCCCGATATAGTAGCATTAAATAACGTTTCATTCGAAATTGAGGACGGGGAATTTATGTTCATAGTTGGCCCATCAGGTGCAGGAAAATCTACACTTATCAGACTTCTTATCAGACAGGAACTTCCAACCGAGGGAGATATTCTTTTCGACGACATAGATGTCGCAAAGATTTCCAAAAAAATGCTACCGGTTTTCAGACAACACATTGGTGTCGTGTTTCAGGATTATAAACTTCTCGATACTAAGACAGTCAGGGAAAATATTGAGTTCGCACTAGAAATTACCGGAAAACCCGACGAAGAGATACAGGACACAACAGAGCGGCTCCTTGAGGTTGTTAGATTAAGCGACCGGGATTATCTTTTTCCACCCCAGTTGTCTGGAGGTGAAAAACAACGAGCAGGAATCGCAAGAGCTCTCGCAAATGACCCTTCATTTCTCATAGCGGACGAGCCTACAGGAAATCTCGACCCACAAACATCCTTTGAGATCATCGACATTCTAGAAAATATAAACAGCTGGGGAACAACAATCATGATAGCCACCCATGACAAAGAGATAGTAGACATGATGCAGAAAAGAGTTGTCAGACTAGTGGATGGTGCCATCGAAAGCGACCAGGAAGGATCCTATGATGGAACTCAGAAGACATCTAAACAAAGAAAAAGGAGTCCTATAAGATCAAACGGAGATAGTCCAAAAGATGAAAGGTTAAAGGAATCTCCTTCCAACAATAAAATTGACACTACTCCACTGTCAGATTTGGATATTTCAAAGAAAATACTAAAAAGACTGAATAAATCATCCATTAACACAATTGGAGACCTGCTTGACCTGAGCGAGTCAGACCTAGATAATATAAAAGGGATCGATCAAAAAGAAATACAGAATATTACTCAAAAACTGGAAGAGTTTCTTAAAGATGGCAAAAAGTAGCGAACCCAAAACCCAAAATTTCAGAAGAATTCTCACTGCAACGAGAAAGCATATAGTCAGAAATAAATGGCTATCAATAGCATCAATCATCGTAATATCCCTTACCTTCATAATTGCGACCTCGATGATCGGTCTGGTAATTATTTCCAGTCGAACAATCAGCGCCTTCGAGAAAAAGGCTCAAGTTATGATTTTTTTCGAAAATGACTCAGCCGAAGAGGATATCCTTTCACTTCAGGACGAGCTGGAACAACTGGATATGACTGAGAGTGTTGAATACATATCGAAAGAGGAGGCTCTCGAAATTTACAAAGAGGACTTCGAGGATGATGAAGCCCTGGTCGAATCGGTAACCTCCGATGCCCTACCCCCCAGCCTTGGAATAAGGGCAAAGAATATTGATGAAATTCCAGACATCATCAAATACTGTAACAAGTTGAAGGAGAATTCAGACAACAACATAGAAGAAATTATGTATTTCAAGGACGTTATCGATACACTACGCGGAATATCTCGAGTAATAAGGATTGGCGGAGGCATTCTTGTTGCCGCGCTTTCTGCCATTTCGATAGTACTAATCCTTATAACAATAGGCTTTAATATAAATGCCCATAAGAGCGAGATTGAGGTTATGCAACTGGTAGGATCAACTAACAACTATATCCGCATTCCATTCTTACTAGAAGGAGCCTTCTATGGATTTGTCGGATCAGCAATTTCAATTTCTATATTACTTCTCATCTGGTATGGGAGTATCTATTTAATACAAAACAACGAATTGTTCATATTTATTTCGCAGACATTCAAAGAAATTGGAATGTCATACCTCAAGGAGTTTAACTTTATTTTCATAGGATCGACCATTGTAGCTGAAATCGCTGCCGGGACAATTATTGGTTCTGCTAGCAGCTTAATTGCTATATGGAAATATCTTAAATGAAAAAACTAATTCTCAATATCAAAATATTAGTACTAGCAGGAATTTTCATTTTCCTTACTATACCTTTTGCATTCTTACCACAGGATATTCATCCTACAGTTGCCGCCTACGACACAACTTGCCCTTCCTATATGACAGATGAAGAGTGTCTTGAATATCTCCAGGAACAGGCCGCCAAGGTAGCCAATGATAGAAACGGTCTCGAGTCATCTATAGACGCCGAAAATCTTGAGCAGTTATCTCTTGCAGAACAGATACAATATTTAGGCGCAAAAATAGAAGACACTGAACTTGCAATTACACAAATTGAGATCGACATTGAGAAAAACAACGTTGAAATAAGACTTCTAGGAAACGATATCCTGGACATACAAAACAACATAGATACTCTTACACAAGAAATCAATAACCTCAAAACAGTTATCCAAGAAAGAACTCAGGCAAGTTATAAGCTTACATTCATATCCCCTCTGGAAATAATACTCGACTCACAAAATCTGGAAACAATGATGAGAAGAATGAAATACCTAATAGAGGCCAAGAACAAAGACCGCCTCCTGCTATCTGATATGTCTGTTTCCCAGAAGCAACTACAAGAAGAAGAAAAAATACTCAGTGAAAAGAAAGCCGAGATCGAGGAGAAACGAAATAAGATCGAGGAACAGCGCTCAGAGCTTGCTGGGACAAGAAAGAACCTAGAGTCTCAGAAAGCTCAGCAACAGATATTACTTTCCGAGTCAGAGAAGAGAGAAAAAGAATACTATCAGGAACTGGAAGACACACGAATTGCTCAAAGTGCTCTTGATGCTGAAATATCGAAGGTTATTGCCAGAATGTGGGAAGACGGCGAGATACCTACTGAAGGATGGGTCAGTAAAGGTGCACCAATAGGACAAATGGGTAGTACTGGATGTTCAACAGGACCACACCTTCACTTCTCAATAAATAATGGTACTCCCCACTCTACCTACTGGTATTTCTGGGGAAACATAAACCCATGGTCAGGTTATCTAAATAAAGGTCCAGAATGGTGGCCCCCCTGGTGGACGGGCGGTTGGAAATACTACTATATAACAAGCGGCTCCATGCAGGTACCTCTTGCCGGAACAGTAATATTAACTCAGGATTTCCACCAAGGAATGTCAGTTGATATGGTTAGTCTTAACGGTGAAGGCGCAATTGTTTATGCTGCCATGGAAGGAACGCTATCTAGGGGAGTGGAAGGTATATGTGGAGGTAAATTCGCAATAATAGAACACCCTAATGGATGGGTTACGGGATACCTACACCTCAAATAATTTCCTTCGAAGTTTTTAATTTTCTCTTAATAAGAGTCCTATATCATTGAATATATGACTCCCAAGCTATTACTGTTTATATTAACTCTGGCACTTCTATCCATTGCTGTATCACAATTTCCCTATCAAAAGTCATATGCAAACTCTGAGTCCATACTCATAAACGAAGTCTTCTACGATCCGATAGGTTCTGACTCAGGCAAAGAATGGCTCGAGCTTAAGAATATCTCTAACAACACAATCGATTTAAACGGATGGTCTATCGAGAAAGCAGGCTCCAGCTTCTCAGAAATTGCCATTTTACCTTCGTACCAAATAGAACCAGGAGAAATAGCCCTAATTGGAGAGCCATATGTAGAATATGCAGATATTGCAGTAGCAAGTCTTTCATTTCAGAATGGAGGAGCAGAGACAGACGGAATCAGAATTCTCGATCAGGATGGAATTGTTGTTGATACCTTGCTCTATGACGAGCCCAACACAAATAACCTTCCATCCGACCTTGGAGAGCCAGTACCGGGATTTGCCAAAGATGTAAATAGTGGGAGCAGTCTCTCCAGAATCAACAGCATAGACTCTGATATATGCAGCGATGATTTTATTGAGACAGAGTCTCCTACTCCAGGTGAAGAGAATCTGATTCCTCCAACTGTCCAATTCGAGCCCCCAGAAGAAGTCTATATCGGGAAAGAGATCGTTATATCCGGGTCAGAGTCCTATGATCCAGACGGCTCAATAAAAAAGTGGAATTGGACAATACTCGACCCTACAGAAGTCCAAAGTTACTACTCTGAACCAGAAATTCTGTTCAGCCCAACCATAGATGGAGAATATATCATCACGCTAACAATTACAGACAATGACGACCTTTCCAGTTCAATTGAGAAATCAATAGCAGCCGTTGAAGACCCAGAGAATCCAATAACAACAGCAATCTCAGATGTAAAAACATTAGAGGTTGGAATAAAAATTTCCGTCATGGGAACAGTAACAGTCCCAACAGGGGTAGTATCCGACACAGATTTCTATATACAAGACCAGACGGGGGGAATCCGAATAAGATCCCAGACCCAGGATGCAAAGCTTGGAGAAACCTACTACGTCAAAGGAACTCTCAAAACCTACTATGGAGAGAAATACATACTATCAGAGACTATCACCAATACCGAAAGCACATATAAAATAACCCCCAAAATAGTGCCACCAGACAAAATAACAGAAAACTATATAGGTCTGCTAATAACAACCGAAGCTGAGATCGAAAAAATTGACAAGGAATATATCTCTATAAAAGTCGGAGATCAGATACTGAAAACAAAGATTTACATTTCAAATAAAAGCGACATTGAAATTCCCGAAGACCAGGACAAGAAGTACATAACAGTGACAGGAATAGTATCCAGGTACGGAACCAATAGTGACGGGTCTCCAAGATTAAGACTAATACCTAGATTTCAAAATGACATTGCATTCAGCAACAACCCTACTCTCTTGGCAAGAACCGGTACAGGCATATACAGAATATATCTTTATGCAATATTTTTTTACACGATATATCTGATATCGTACCCGACCTTTCTCAAGGTCTGCACTACTTCACAAAGAAGCAAATAAGTTCACAATACTCAACACATAACCAGCATTCCGGGATTTTACTAGACACGACAAATGCATTCTGATACACTCACTGAAGCACACATTAATTCTTTAAATAAACATAAAATGGCAGCAAAAAAGAGAACATCCAGAAGGAAACCACAACCCAAAAAACAAATAAAAACGCAGAATAAAACCCAAGGCCCACGAAAGGCTTCAAAAAATATTCTTCAAGCTTTTGTGGAATTCTTTAATGAAAGAAGATTCTTAAGAAATACTATTATTTGGATATTAATATTCTTCGCCTCGTTAACAATAGTCGACTTTGGAGTTCAGTATCTAAACTACCACGCAAGTGCCGCTGTTGTAAACGGAAAGAGAATCTCCATGTCCAGATTTTATGACAAGCTTCAGGAGACGTACGGAAACACCGTAATTGCACAACTCATTGATGAGGAACTTATACACCAAGAAGGAAAAGCGCAGGATGTAAAGATTGATGAAGAAGAGATAGATAAAGAGATCGAGACCCTGGAATCAAGTTATGGAGGAAAGGAAAACCTTGACTCCGAATTGGAGGATAGAAATTTAACAAGAGATGAGTTGAGAAGACAGATAGAGACAACTCTTATTGCTCAAGAAATTCTTGGAAAGGAAATCTCGATAACAGAGAGTGAAAAGAAGGATTTCTACGACGAGTACAAAGACTTAATAGTTGAGGGAAATGACGATCCGACATATGAAGAGGCCGAGGACAGAATAGTCGAGATCCTTACTGAACAAAAGATAAGCGAAAAGGTACAACCATGGCTCGAAGAACTAAGAAGCGATGCAAAGATTCATAATAACATAGAAAGCCCCAAGAAGTACCAGTTCTTAAGAATCACAAAATCTCTAGTAAACGACCTGATTGAGAAGATTCTTCCCGAGGAAAAGAAAGACAATTAGAGACCTGTTAAAAGAGAATCGTCAACTACTCGCAAGGTTCTACAACTCCATATCCACCATGTCTTCTTCGGTATACCATTGAATACTTACCTGTATTTGCATTCTTGAATAGATAACTGTCATAATCTAACATCTCCATTCTCTCAATAGCCTCAGCCTCAGTCACAGGGGTACAGTCTTCAAGTTTTTTCCTGCGTACAATCTTAGGAACATAAGCGGCAACATACCTATCCTCTTCGATATCAGTATCTGGCTCCAAGTCCTCAGTCATCTCCACGGCCTTCCAGGATTCACTGCCTTCCCATTTCCGCTTTGTTTCCTTATATTTTTTTACCTTTCTAACAAGAATATCTGTCACCTCATCAACCAATGCATATAACTCTGGTCCGGATTTTTCTACTCTGGCAATAACATTAGGAAGGTGCATCATGATTTCTACACTGAAATCCCTGTCTACACCTCTTGCAGTGACATTGTCAGAACACTCAACTGAAATTGATGTTGCAATATCAAAAATCTTTTCATATTTTGATATTTTATCTTCAACATAATCCTTAATAGCGTCAGTAATTTCCATACCATGACCTGACACCTTAATTTCTGGTAGTGCCATTAAAATTCTAATAACAAATAAATCTAGACTTTATAGACTTGATAACCTTCCTTAACCTCACCTTCAACCTTCATTCCAAATTCTTCACCTGGTTGCACCTCTTCAACACTCTGATTGCTGACCTGCATTGACTCAATCTGCTGTTCTAAAACAACATTGCCCTCTTTGTCATATACCTTTATGGTATCCCCGACTTTGATAACAGCTGTAGGATTTACCGCTGCTACAGAAATCTTGTCGAAGAAGTGGGTCACCTCACCCACCTTTGTTCCTTCGTACTGAACATCATCAGACATTCCTGCGGACATAAGGATAGAATAATAATTTATTGCTATAACAATGTTAGCACTATTAATAGCCCAAAGCAATTTTGGCTCTATATCCCGACTCCTTCATACCTCCTTACAGTTCTATAAAACACTGTCCTGCTAACAACATAAAGAATTACTGCTATAACAAAAGAAATAATAACATACCACCAATTTTCGACAAGACCAACCACAAGACTTGCAGGAAGCACGGTCATCAGTCCAACAGGAATAATAAATGTCAAAACAAACTTCCATATTCCTTTAAAAATTCCTGAGGGATACTTACTTAGCTCTATAACCTCCCATACTAACGGATTAACTGCACTGATATCTGTATAAAAGAATGCTAAAGAAGTAACAAGGATTACCATAGAATATAGAATCAGAAGACCACACAAAAATGTGAAAATATACAGCAATACGGCTGCTACAGATATTTTTATATCATAATTTATTATTGTTACTATGATAATAATAAGCCCAAGCGGAAGGCTGTATACATCGTCAAAGTCCATCCATCTAAATGAAGACTGGAATAAAAGATCCAATGGCTTGTGCATGCAGTTTTGAAGCTTGCCATTCTTCACGAAATCAGAAAACCCGTAAATCATAGGTAAAAAAGTTAAACCTGCAATTGAGAAAAATATCGAGTATGTCCCATACAAAATAAGTAAATCCTGAAGTTCCCAACCAGTGATATTGTCCGCAATCCCCAAAAAAAACTTGTAAAACACAAGAACAGCCAGGAAATAAACCACATTAACAAAAGCCCACACGTAAAAATTCACTCTATATTCCAGAGCATTTCCCAAAGACATTTTAAGAGTTTTAAAATAGATCAAAAAATACTTCCTCATATACCAACAGCTTCAAGTTTCTTGAGCCCTCTCTTATAAATTAACCTCGAAAGCACAGATAGAACTGAAACCCAAAATATTTGGATTAAAAGCAGAAATAGCAGATCAGACGACTTCCCCATTACCATCATTATAGGAGTGTTGAATACAGCCTGAAAAGGAAGATACATTAACACTTTAGCCAACAAACCGCCATAAAGAGATATCGGCACGACAAGACCAGAGAAAAAATACCTAAATATCATGTACATATTATAGAATCCATACGACAACTTGATCCAAAATGCTAATACCCCGACAATGTATCCCACAGTAAACTCAATAACATGAGCAAGGATCATACTAAAAACGAAAAGTAGAATTCTGAAACCGAAAACTCCAAACTGGATTCTATACATGACAATTGCAGCAGCTATAGCAAAAAGGAATCTAAGCAAATTGAACCCCACTGATTGAGCATGATATCGTCCAAAATGAGATATTGGTTTCATTACGAAATTTACAATATCTCCCTCCCTAATATTCGTGGCAATTTCCCAATGTTGATTGACAAGAATCAGCTGCGTAATAAAAGCCCAAATAAAATACGGAACTATAGTCTCATTTGTAAAAAGAGAGCCGCTAGAAGAATCAAGATCTACCAATCTCCAGATATTCAAGCTAACAAACAAAGAAAAAAATGGAGTAAAAAAATGGACCCAAAAATTGAATCGGTATTCCGACATTGTTCTAAAACCCAAATGTAATATTTTTAGATAAACTTTTCGACTCATATCAAAAACACTATTATTACGGGGAAATTATAGCATAAATATGATAAAACGATAAAATAGCGCGATTATTACCCAAAAACTACATCTTCTGACACTTTTCACAGACAAAGGTATCACGCCCATTAACCTTCATGCACGATATCATGTACCCACAATTCGGACATTTCTGTCCGGATTTTCTATAAACCTTCATAAAATCTCTTTCTTGCTCAGAAATATCAACACCACCAGAAAGATCTTCAACAATTTCTATGGAACTCTTTATTACTTTCACTATTGAATCATGCAGCTTACCAGCTCTTCCACTTTCAAGAATCGACTTAGCTTTAGCTTTCGGGTGTATTTTGGCATCAAAAAGAGACTCATCCGCATAGGCATTCCCAATTCCCGCAATTTCCTTTTGGTCCATGAGAATACTTTTAATACCGGACCGAGATTTTTGTGACATAATTTCTTCGAACTTTTTCAAAGTAAAATCCTCGGATAATGGATCCAAGCCATAATCAGCATTCAAGAGCTTCGAGACAATGTTTTTTTCCTTTTGATCAAGTTCTATCTTCATCCAGGCGCTCCAGTCCTTAACCTGTACGGTGTCCCCAGTCTCAAATTGCATCTCTGCAACAACGTTTTTATCTTTTTTCTTAACGTCTTTCCAGCAAAAATTTCCATGAAGCATGAGGTGAATGACAAGCTTTGCTCCATTTGAAAATTCAAAGGAAAGAATCTTGGATACACGAGAAATACCATACAGTTTTTCTCCTTCCAATGAATCCTTTATATCAATCTTCTCTGCATTTTGAAGCACTTTTTCAACCCTGACATCGAATGTCTCAAGCTTTTTTGACTTAAGTTTACGAAGCATATTCATTTTCATTACCTCAAGATCAACGATCTCTGGCATAAGTACAAAAATGACAATTTAAAAGCCTATTTCCAGACACCGGCTATCTTTTCCCCACACGATTTACATTTTCCACCCAAATCAAAGTCTTTCTTTATATCGACATTATACACATCCCTATGTATTAACAACTTTCCACAATTCGGACAAAGTGTACTAGTTTTGTCCGAATCCCAAAGATTTCCGAAATAGATATACTTCAAACCTGCCTTCTTCCCTATATCAAAGGCAGAATAGAGTCTCTCGGCAGATGTCTGTGCTTTATCCTGAAGCTTATAATCCGGACTAAAGCGTGAAATGTGCCAGGGGATGTTTTTGCTCAAGCCAGCAATGAATTCTGCTATTTTTCTGAGTTCCTCGTCTGAGTCGTTTTCACCGGGAATTATCAATGTCGTTATTTCAATCCAGACGTTATTTTTCACAAAATACTCAATATTCCTTAAGACAGGCTGCAAGCGGCCACCACAAAGTCTTTTATAAAAATCATCAGAAAAGGACTTAAGATCAAAGGAAATCGCACTCATGCCCGCTGCAAGCTCGGGGAGAACCTGTTTCGACATGTATCCATTCGTGACAAAGACACATTTTATTCCGCTCTCCTTTGCAAGTTTTGCAATATCCAAAGCATACTCAACAAAAACAGTCGGTTCATTATAAGTAAAGGCTACTATCTTAAGATCCTTCTTTTTACAAAAATCTATTACATCTTCAGGAGGAAGATCATAACCATAATCAGATATTGTCGTTCCCAGCTCACCAGACCTTCCCTCTTGCATAAGTTTCTCCTTCACAATCTTAGAAAACTGTGAAGTTTTCCAATTTAAACAGAAGTCACATCGAAAATTGCATCCGACGGTCCCAATCGAAAATGCATATTCCCCTGGCATAAAGTGAGCAAGTTTCTTCTTCTCGATCCAGTCTGGATAAGCATCTGCTGCTTTACCATAAACAATCAGGTTCAGGATACCATCTTGGTTCTGCCTCACACCACAAATACCAGACCCACCTTCCCTGATCTTACAGTGCCATTCACACGCATTACACTGAACCTCATTCTTCCCCAATTTTTCATAGAATCTTGCCTCTTTCATTATTTTTTCTTATTTACATTCTCTTCACTGAACTTAATGACATTATATGTAAAAACGTCAAATATTTTTCCAGATGACCTCCAAAAATCCGAAGACATTCCTGCCTTTACACATAAACTTGAAATAAACTCCTCTGCTTCAGGCAAATCTTCCCAAACCTGAGGAAGATACGTGGCCTGATTAGCCCCATATTTTATTATCAAACCAGGTTTGTTTACAGAAATCTTGCTAACAAGCTCTTCTGGACTAGAAAACAAAACTCTTTCCGGAGAGGAAAGAACAGAAACTTCAATAACAGTCCTTTGAAGTTCAGATCTAGATAACGGCTCAAATCTTGGATCTTGAAACGCGGCAAGAATTGCATTCCTCGAAACTGCCTTATATACCGGCGACTCCCCCTCAATATTTCCAATACAGCCACGAAGCCGACCATCTATTTTCAATGTGACAAAAACCCCAGCAATAGAGGTAACATCATCAGGAACTTCCCCGAAATCCGGATCAACATTCTTAAAAACACCTTCTATTGAAGATCTTGCCAAATCAAGCAGATATTTTCGAGACTTATGACTTATCTTCATAAATAATGCCACGATCGAGTCCTTTTTGCGATCCTGCTACATTCCACAAAAATAAATTGAGGCGTAACCGACTACAGAATCTTTATCACCTGCTGTATCTCCTGAAGTTCGATAGTCTGCCAATTTAGGCTGCCACTTATGTCTTTTGGCTATTTCAACAAGAACCGAAAGCGGAAGATTTCCACATGAGTCTTCAGATGATTGCACATACTCGTAACTAAGAGACAAAATGGAATCAATCGTCTTCTGATCAATATCCTTGGCTTCATCATAAGGATGATAATGTGACAAATCTGTACTAACAATAAGTAAATCATTATCCCCGATGTACTTCTCAAATATATCTGCATATTCGACACAGTCCCCCTCAGAAAACAAAACTGGAACAATCTCGAACTGCTTTCCTGAGAGAACTGACTGAATAAAAGGTAATTGAACCTCAATACTATGTTCCATTTCATGAGCCGAATTTGCCTCATTACACAAGTCTTCATTTTTTACCATCTGTCGGGCTACTTCAGAAACTTTCACTCTACCCAACGGTGAATTCCAAACATCAACTGTAGATACTCCCATTCCCTTAACAGGAGTCTTGTGACAGGGACCCAAAATGAATATCCTCATGAGTTCTTTTGTTTTCTCCGAGCAGTGAGCTAGGACTTTGTATGCATTCCCCGCGGTATAACCAGAGTAAATATATCCGGCATGCGGGGCTATCAGAGCACGAAGATTACACTTGCCGCAATCGACCTCGGCATCATCTAAATACTGACCTATGGCAAAACGGAGAGTTCCTGAATCCTCAGGGTAAAAGCTACCTGCGTAGGTTGGTTTTCTAACCTTTTCTTCTATCATTAACTGATTTAAATATACCATATCCAAGAACCGATGACACTATGATTCCACCTACAACGAGAATCACAATGTCCTCTGTGCTTATTTTTTCATCCTCAGATGTATCTTCTGTAGAATTATCTACATCATAATTTTCCTCGATAAAGCTTATTATTGGAGTATCACCAACAACCCATCTCAGATCATCACCATCCTTATACACAAGCGTAGGAGTACCTTGTTCTTCTAAAGGAAGATCATTATCTTGAACAAAATTTGTATATTCTTCTGCTACTCCGCCATCAACCGTCACATTCTTAATTTCAAAATTGTCCTCAAGATTATTCTCCTCTATAAATTCCTCAACCTTTGCACAATGGGGACAACCTTCACTAACATATATAACCAAATCCTCAGGTTTTGCATGGACAACCCCATTCATCACAAAAAGACCTAACAAATATAATACGAAACCCATTACTACGGCATATGAAATTCTTTTACTCTGGATCATTTTGCTGATAAAATTTCGAAGTTATTTATTAATCTTATAAACGTATAACAAACTAATGCAAATTGAAAGAATCATTAATTTTTCGCTGGACGCAATTATAGCAATAATTTTGTTATTCAGCACAGGTATACTTTATACGTGTGCTTGGGCACTACAAAAAACAAGGACAAACAGGCTATTCTTATTCTCAGTATTAGGATTGACTCTCTCTGTCATTGGCTTCTTTTTTTATGGCATTGCTATAGAACCATTTTCACTTATTACAACGACAGAAACAATAGACCTGGATGATTTTGAAGGCGAAGAAAGCCTAAAACTTATACTCGTTTCAGACCTTCATGCAGGAAGATTTTTTAATACAAACAAAATTCCCAAACTCGTAAAAAACATAAATGACATAAACGAAACGGATTATCTACTTATTCTCGGTGACGTAATTAACCAAAATAAAAATCAGGTTGATGACCTTGAAGAGCTCAAAAAAATAGATAAAGAGGTGTATTTCGTATACGGAAATCACGATTACTTCATACCATCAGGCGCAGAACCAAAAGAAAACGAAAAAGCAGATATAGTTCCTGGCCTCGAGAAAATGATCCAAAACATAGGAGCTAACGACCTAAAAAATGAGTCAATCAAACTTGAAGAATATGATAATTTCGATGTATACCTTGCCGGTATAGAGGACGTCTGGTCACATAGGGATGAATACGAATTCCTAGAAACCTTGCCCGAAGACGACGTTGTTATTCTAATGTGCCACAATCCAGACTGTGTCATCAATATTGCCGCTGATAAAGAAGTAAAGAAAAGAGTAGACCTGGTTGTTTCCGGCCATACACACGGCGGAGAGATGAGACTACCATTGATAGGATCAATAGCACCACAGGGACTTCCAATATTCCTTCCCCAATCATACGATAAAGGTTATCATACATACGAAGATATACCTCTTTACATTACCTCGGGAGTGGGAAATGTTGGTGTAAGAATGAGAACATTTAATACTCCAGAAATTGTTTTACTGACAATCAAGTAATAAATAAATGAAAAAATACACGAAAATACTCAAAATCTCAGCACTTGTTCTTGGAATTGCTACCTTAGCATTTCTAATATCCGGTCCTATTCTTGTCTACCGTGGAAAATACCAAATATACACCAAAATAGATGACGTCGAAAAAACAAGAGTAGGAATAGTATTCGGTGCAGGCGTGAAGCCAACCGGAGAGCCCTCAGATATGCTCGAGGACAGACTGAAGTTAGCATATGATCTTTACGAGAACGACAAAATAGAAAAAATAGTCGTCTCAGGTGACAACAGGTTTTCTCATTACAATGAGCCCCAGGCCATGTACAACTATCTTGTAAGAAAAGGCGTAAATAATGAGGACATAGTGCAGGACTTTGCAGGAAGAAGAACCTATGACACATGTTATAGAGCAAAAGAGATTTTCGGTATCGATGAGGCGCTTCTTATTTCTCAGGGTTATCATCTACCCAGAGCTCTTTTTCTTTGTAATAAGATGGGAATAGAAAGTACAGGATATTCCGCCACATTGCGAACATATGAGAATGAGCCACAGTATAAGATACGGGAAATAATAGCAATCTACTGGAGTGTTATTGATATTTATATAAGAAAACCAACCCCAGTATTAGGAGAAGAAATCGAAATCTAAAAAGAGAAAAGTTATTTCAAATATTTCTCAAGAGCAGTCAAGTAATCCTCTTTCGCTCTCAGACCAACGAGTTGATCCACAGCCTCCCCATCTTTGAAAATAAAAACCGCAGGGATACTCATAATGTTGTACTTCGTTGACACCTCTCTATTCGTGTCAACATTTACCTTGCAAACTTTCACTTTATCCCCTAATTCATCGGACAGTTCATCAATTATTGGACCCAGCATCTTACAAGGCATACACCACTCAGCCCAAAAATCGACAACAGTGACTTTGTCTGATTCCAATACCTCTTTTTTAAATGTTGAATCTGTTACTTCTATATTTGCCATATTTAGTACTTGCCAAATTTATACATTATATGTATATTGTAGCATGCTGATTTGACATGACAAGGACAGTAACGTGACATATAATTGCATATCCATAACACCACAAATATACGAAAAACTATACATCCAATGGATGGGATATACCTATGACAATTACAAAACTTACCCCTTTCACAACATAGATCATATCAAAACCTCACTTGACTGTGCTGAGAAAGCAATGGAAAGTGAGCTCATGATCGAACATGAAAAACTTCTCGTCAAAACAGCAATCCTTTTTCACGACACCGAATTCAAGCCCAGACGCGAAGGCCACGAAAAAAGGTCTGCAAAAAGAGCAGAAATTGAACTTTCAAAAATTAACATCCGCACAGACGACATTCTAAGCGTCAAAAAGATCATACTTGCAACAGAATTTCCGAGAAACCCTCAAAACATATCAGAAAAGGTCATTGCTGACGCTGACATATGTACCCTTGGCTTCAGAACAGGTTTTTTCGATTGGACTATGAGGGATTACTCAGAAAAGTACATCTACGAAGAAAAAATAGATTTACACAAATACCTAGAAGGGCTTGTCGGATTCTTCGCAGATAATGATTACTATACAAGATGGGCCCAACAGAACCTCTCGTCACAGAAAAATACAAATTTACAATTAATAAAACACTACCTCGAAACCCTCTACTCAAAAGAAAACGAGAGTATGAAATATAAATCTACCATATGGAATTTTTCGAGTCTCTACTCCCCCACAAAGGACAAAGCCGAAGAAAAGTACAGTAAAAGGTCTTCCCCTTCATCCATGCTATTCGACTACAAAGAAGAATAGCCATTTTCTTGCCAAGTAATTTCTAAAACTGTATTATTCCCCAGGTGGCAAAAAAGAAAATTATCATTAAAGTCGAAAATCTTAAAAAATCGTACGGCAAATTAGCCGCGGTCAAGGGTATTAATTTCAATGTATTTCAAAATGAAGTCTTTGGAATTCTCGGTCCCAATGGAGCTGGGAAGACCACGACTTTGGAGATGATTGAAGGACTTAAAAGCATAGACGATGGATTGGCTGAAATCGACGGAATAAATGTAGCCAAGAAACCCCAAGGAATAAAGAAGCTCATAGGTATACAACTTCAATCTTCATCATACTTCGAAAACCTAAATCTCTCAGAACTCCTTCAGCTTTTCGGAAGATTCTATGGCAGAGAGGTAGATCCCAACGAAATAATTAAGAAGGTACATCTTGAGGGAAAAGAAAAATCTTTTGTTAAGCAACTTTCTGGGGGACAGAAGCAAAGACTTTCTATCGCTTCTTCACTTGTTAATGACCCTAAAGTTCTTTTCCTTGACGAGCCGACAACAGGCCTGGATCCTCAGGCCAGAAGAAGTCTTTGGGACTTGATAAAAGAGTTACGAGAGAAAGACAAAAAGACAGTAGTACTTACAACTCACTATATGGAAGAAGCTGAGGCGCTCTGTGATAGAGTAGCAATTATGGATTTAGGTAAGATAATTGCCCTTGATACTCCCGAGAGTCTTATCAAAAAACTTTTAGACAAAGGCTTTAAACCAAAGAGAAGACGTTTGGAGGCGACATTAGATGATGTATTCCTTGATTTGACAGGAAAGGAGCTAAGAGAATGAAAAACCTTAAGATGCTATTTCATCTCACAATTGCAGATATAAAAATGACTATTCGAGATACCAGCTTTATTTTCTGGTCGCTCTTCTTTCCATTTATGATTATCGGTATCTTCGGAGTAATGGATTTTGCCAACATGGGAAATAATAACGTCGGACTCGTGTACAATAAAAACACTGAGATTTATGCAAAACAGCTCAAACAGGTATTCGAGGAAGAAGATGATTACAAATTCCATGAGGGTAACATCGACGATGAGATCACCGAACTTAAGAACGATGACAGGGTGATAGTTCTAGAATTTACTGAATCAGAGGATGGCCAGGTAGTTGTAAATACTTATATGAGCGAAGAGAACAAACAGACTGCTTCTATCATTATGCTCGTTGCAGAAAAGATTCTCGCTGATATCTCGCTCCAAATGAAGCACATAGAGCTTCCCTTCGAAGTGAAGCAGAACATCGTCAACACTGAAAACCTGAGATATATTGATTACATGGTCCCTGGGGTAATAGCCCTTTCACTGATGCAGGGAGGCTTATTCAGTGTAATCGGTGCAATTGTTGTAGCAAGAGAAAAAGGAATTCTCAAGCGTCTTTTTGCTACGCCACTACCAAAGCACGTCTATCTCATCGCGAATATTGGGACAAGAATGCTTATGTCACTTTTACAGATTGCAATACTTATTATTGTCTCTAAATTGGTCTTTGGAATAAAAATAGTCGGAAGTATACCGCTGGTGGCAATAATGTCATGTTTGGGAAGCCTAGTCTTTCTTTCACTTGGATTCTTATTCTCCGGGTTCGCAAAGACCTCAGAAGCTGCACGTGCAATGATAATGCCGGTCCAAATGCTATTCATGTTCACCGGTGGAGTCTACTTTGACAGAAGTGTACTACCTAAGTGGCTATTTGACATAACAATGTATTCACCTTTGACATATTTATCAGATGCTCTAAAAGACATAATGGTTAAAGGGTATGACCTTGACAACCAGAACATTCAAACCGCCTTTATCGCACTTAGTATTTGGCTGGTAGCACTGGTTTCACTGTCGATAAAAACTTTCCGGTGGAACGGAAAAGAATAGAACAATCTAGAACGTGCTCGAGGTTTCAACTCTCTCCAAGTAGCTTAAGAATTTCCTGTGCAAAAATACCTGCAGCCCTGGGACCGCTTGCAGTAACAATATTTCCATCCACAGTCACCTCCTCACCGGTAAACTGGGCACCATGCTCAACAAGATTTGTCCCCTCGCTAGGAAATGCCGTTGCCTTCCTACCTTCAAGTAGTCCTGAATTGGCAAGTGTTGACGGACTAATGCAAATTGCTCCAACAACTTTCCCTCTCGAATATGCATCTTTCAATAACTGATGAACAGTTACATCGTCAAAATAAACTTTTGCACCTCCTCCCCCAACAAGAATCACAGCATCATAATCATCGATAACCACACTTGAAATATCGCCATCAACTTCCACCGTTCCTCCTAGAACACCCTTAGCGACTTCTACACCCATTGACGCGACAGTTACTTCACACCCAGCATTTTCAAAAGCCTCTCTTGGTATCCCATACTCATTATCCTGATAATCGTTAGGAGCCAAAATCATAAGAATTCTTTTCATATGACATTTCTAACAATTTAGCTTAGTCAGTGAATTCCACAGAACTTTGCTCATATTCATCAATATTTTCATTATCATATTGGCAATTTTCCAATTCCAAGGCTGCGGCATCTTTAAGAATGATGTGCAATGTCCGAATGTCCGAATCTTTAAACACTACTTTACTGCGGCCGTATACTATAAGAGTTGGATCACCAGCGATTTTTTCTATAGATATATTATCAAATTCAGCCTCAGCATACTCTCCTACCATGCATACATCACAGCTCAAAGAAAGATCCTCAAATTTCACCTTGGAATATTCAGATAATTCCATTTCTCTAACAGGGGTGCTAACCACGGAAACATTAGAATATAGCTTAGATACAATGTTTAATCCTTGTATCCAGCTGCTGCTCCATTTGATACTATAGTCATCCTGAGAATACGATCCAGTATCCTGAGAAATAGGAATGTCAACATTGTATTCAGTATCATCGTCCTCTTCAGATTCAAAAATAAGGCCTAGAATGACATTCTTAGAGTTCATCAACTCAACGTCTGCATTCCTTTTTAGCATAATTTGATACTCATCTATATCACACTCTTCTAGATTCAGACTCCAACCCTCATTTGAATCGAATAAGTAGTCCACATCATCGCCAGGTTGCAGATCTTTTATCTTTTCCTCTCCGTCAGATACAAAAACCGGTATCAAGGTCGATCCAGTAATATCTGCCTTCGACTTATCATGAAGAAGTACTTTGCCCAGATCCGAATCCTTAGCTTCCAGTTCTGATCTGTCAGCAAGGTATATGCCTAAGTTATTTTCCAATTTTGAGTCCTCGACGGTAATACTCGGGCTGGAATTGTCCTCCTTGGTCGAAATAATGGAAAAAAAGGAATCATCACCATCAATAGTACTCTTCTTAATCTCAAGATCAGAGTCACCCGATACATAAAAGCCCAAGAGATCATAATCTTCTGCATCTATTAACACCTCACTGTCATCAAACACCAATTTCCCACCCTTGGATACGATCACAGATCTACCTATTAGAATTTCTTCACCGGATACTAATTTCTCCCTGTTTGAAATAGTCCACTCATAGGACTTTCTACCTAGGATGGTAGCCAGGACGAGTGCTAGAACGACTATAACAGCTATGACAATGAGATCCCTTGAAAAAGTCTTCTTAATTTTCTCCACGAAGGCCATATTAATAGTATCCTTGTTTATTCTTAAATATGTCAATACCGCTATTCAATTATACAACAATGGACGCAGAATTTGTCCCTGATTACCCGAACTAACGCGATATGTGTTAATATTTTACTAGATATAAATGTAGATATACTGCAAATGAGTCTTGACCCAGTTCTAAAAAGTCCAGCAACAAACACCACTGAGACAGAAAAAAAAGAACAGGACAAACCAAAGCCTAGACATCTCAAGTCAAAGAAAACTGGTAAGGCGCTGAGAAATATCTTTAGCCTTCTTGTAATTATTACAGTACTCGCTCTGGGATATAGAGGATATCTCTGGCTTGATGAAAAATTTAAAGAACAACAGAAATCAATTAATGAAAAATATTCCGAAAGCGTTAATCTACTGCTAGAAGAGTCTCAACAGGAAGAACCCTTCAGACCACCCCACGCCCTTGAAGATAAATTTCCAGGCTGGGAAACATATTACTACTCTACAACCTCGATCCGATATCCACCAGAAATTAGTCCCGAATACACTCTCATATACAGCATAGGGTGCACACAGGGCATAACAAAGGTGGATTTCACAAGTGAAGAATTTCGCTCCGCTTACTACCAAACCGCCCCACAAGGCGATAGTGCAACCCAAACAGCATTTTATGACTCAGTATTTGGAATGACCCTGTGTGAACTGAATAACCCTAATAATTTATCCATTATAGACTTTGCTAGCGCTCCCGACACTTGGTTTCTTAACTCATCAAAATACGACGCACCTACAGAAAGAGGAATAATAGTTAGGAATTGGAATAGAGCCGACCTTAACAGAACAAGATTCATGGCATATATCTACGACGGAAAATTGCTCAATGACAATGTTGTGATCGTATTTATTCAGGATATGGACACAAAGGAAATATTTATTGCCGAATTAAACCTGGATTACTACAATAACCGGGATTCCTCAAAGCAAAAGGCCATCGAACTTTTCAAGAAAATCCTCACATCAATAGAATAAAAAGCACTAGAAATAGTTACCTTGGTAAAGGGCACCGACAGACTCAGTTCAATTAGTCGGTGCCCTCGCAAGGAAGACGATGACCTGCTACATGGATTGCAGCAAGGTCCTAAAAATATAGCGCATTTTCACTTTCTCTTCATGACCTATTCTTGACGAATAGTTGTCTGAAAACTGGCATCGAAAAACAAATGCCAAAAATTAATACCGGACAAGTTCTTTACTGAAAATCAAAACAAACTACTTATCTTCTCCACGACATTCACTATCTGTTCCTCCCGGTCTTTCCTCATCCAGTTCACAATTCCAGAGCCAAGAAAGGTTGCACCCTTTGACTCACAACTTCGCCTTATCCAGTTGACAGCACTATTACCACCCAACCATGGGTACCAGAATCCCTGAGTAATAAGAACCGCAAATTTTTTGCCTGATAGGGAACCAAGTCGTTTCATGTATGCCTTCATAACGGCATTCAACATGAAGGCCATTACGAAGGAACCGAAAATTAAGTAGTCATACTCACCTATATCAGGACTCTTGGTAAACACGACTTCTTTTGCACCCTGAATGTCCCTTAACTTACCTTCTATTTCAATCCTCTCAATAACAACCTCATGGCCAGAGGAAGAAAGCCTTTTCCTAATTTTTTCTGCTACTGACAGGGTATTTCCTGTATCTGAGTAAACTATTATGCCTATTTTCATAATCAATAAATAACAATTAATGCAAGACTATCCTTCTTTACTGAACATTTTCTGTCTTATAACCTCTTCAAACCCCAACTTTTTACCAGAACCAATTGACCCGTAATTATCAACATCAGTACAAAAGTAGAACTTATCAGCTCCGAGTTTGTTGGCTTCGGTTATTGCATGAAGCATCATCCTGGTATTAATTCCCTTTCTTCGATACTCCGGTACTACTGCAGCATTTATCCAGATGGCTGTATCGAAGCATATTCCCATACTTCCTGAAGCTACAGGCTTATCGTCGACATATCCCGCAAAATGAAGCTGCGTCACACCATCAATATGCGTTTTGAACAACTTTGACAGCGAAGACGCATAGGGAGTGTAATCAAAATCGGAATAGCCAAGACTGGCTGCGATTAAATACTCGGCAAATTCATCCTCCGTCCTACATTCCTTTATATCAAGCCCTTCAACATTGAGATCTCTGTTCTTCAAAGAACCGTACTCAAGTCCCCAAAATATTGCTTCCTCATCCTTTATTTCTTTATAACCTAGAGTTGAAATCTCGTTCTCTATTTTCTCAGGAGCATCAAATCCAGAAAGATATATGCTACTCGGTTTCCTTCTTTTCTTAAAATAGCCTTCAATATTTGGGATTTCATTCAGCAACTCCTCCTTACTATCTAGGTCAAAATTCATTGCACAGTTCATGAACTTCGCATCAGTATTGAGTACAAAACACATCTCATAACAAGGAAGCGTCAACAGCTCATCATAGAAAGAACACCTCCAAAGGAGATTATTGAATCTAATTACTTTTCTCGCCTCTAACCTTGTAAGATTCATGGTTTTTTCGTAAATATTGTTTGTTTTATTTCTGGATCAAAACCTAACTTGTTCAATAAACCCGATCCTGGTTCATCTTTTTCATCAATACAGATATAGATCTCACTGGCTTTTTTCTTAAGAGCCTCTCCTGACGCATACTTTATCATTTCAGAGCCAATTCCTTGCCTTCTGAAGTCCGGAAGCACAGAAATATTGACCAGGTGCGCCATATCGAGATACAAAGCTAAGGTTGAAGAACATACAATATTATCATCAACATAGCCTACGATATGCATAGATGTAACCCCGTCATAGACCTTTGTAAACAACTTCGAAAGCGATGAGGCATAGTGAGTATAGTCAAAAATATCACTCCAGGCTTCGTTAGCAACATATAAGTAATCCTGAAATGCACCAAAATCATACGCTATTGAAAACTTAACCTTGTCATTATAAACAACATCTTTTCCTGGCAGTGATTTTGTCCAAAGAACAACGTTCTCTGAAGGATCATTTATATAACCCCGCTTTAAAAGAAGCGCTTCGAGGTTATCGGGACGGCTACTCTGTTCTACTGATATCGAAGGACTCTTTTGTCTAATCTTAAAGTACTTCTCGATCTTTTGAATCTCGTCGTCAACACTGTCCTTGCCCAAATTCAGGTTCATAGCACAATTAAAATATCCATAATTATCGTCCAGAGTATAAACCAGATCAT
This sequence comes from Candidatus Dojkabacteria bacterium, assembly GCA_016932785.1. Classification (GTDB taxonomy): domain Bacteria; phylum Patescibacteriota; class Dojkabacteria; order SC72; family JAFGCJ01; genus JAFGCJ01. The sequence continues at coordinate 423,244 of JAFGCJ010000002.1, forward strand.
AATTTGGATGACGGACAACTTCGTCAAGAAAAAACGACCCGAAAATGAGAATATATGAATGAATTATTTTCCTGTACCTAAGCCTGTTCATAAGAATATGATAACACAAAAGTACTGACTCAATAGGTTATCTTTAGAAAACCCCAGAACCTACTTTATCCTATCCACTTCAACCAATACCTTTCTACGGGGAAATTTCACCTTCATCCCATCACCTAAATCCAGAGTAATCATCGGGAAAATATCCCTATCAATTCTCGAATCTACCCATTCAAGATCAGGGTATTTCTTCATAAAATCCTCCAGACTTACAGGGGGAACAATTTCTATATGTTCTAAGAATGCCTCCTGAGTTTCTCCTTCCTTAGGAGAAACAATTTCTATTGCTGGGATTCGTTGATCATTGTAAGCAAGCGGTTCAAAAAATTCGTATATAGCAACTTTTACATCACCAACCTGCACATCATGCTTAATTTCTCCAACTTTTGACAGCTCCTTTTTTCTTTCTTCATAGTCCTCCATCGATGCAGCTCTGTAACCAATATGGTCTATTTCTAACTCAGAAGTGTCAATTCCTTGATCCTGCATTTTCTTAAGAATTGTATCCAAAAAGTCCTTGTAATTTGTAAGAATCATAATTGTTTTTTTTATTTTAGAGTAAAACCGGCATCAACATATATAACCTGACCGGTCATTGCATCATTTTTCGCAAGAAAAAGGAAAGCCTCAGCTATCTCATCAACTGTAATCCACCTTTTAAGATAAGTCCCACCTAGCCAATTATCTATTTTTTCTTGAGGCTGGCCATCGTAGATTCTTGTTTTTACATATCCAGGAGCCACAGCATTAACCTGAATCTCAGGAGCAACATGTTTTGCCAGAGTTCTAGTCAAACTGTTTACCGCGGCCTTAGACACAGCATAAGTAATACTGCTTCCACCATGTTCCCATCCCTTAATAGATGATGTGTTAAGGATCTTGCCACTACCCTGCTTTTTCATTATCTCAACAGCATATTGAGAACATAGCATAACATTTACGAGATTAATATTCAGCAGATCAAGAAGATCCTCCTGATTTGCTTCGAAATAAGGAACTTTCTCTGAAGGATGCGCCGCATTGTTAATAAGAATATCGAGAGAATCAAACTCGTCTATTACCTTTTTGAATAATTTCTTAATGTCAGATTCAACAGATAAATCAGCTTTCACCTCAAAGGATTTTACTCCGAGTTTACCTATTTCCTCTACGACTCCTTTTGCACCCTTCTCGTTTTCATGGTAATGGACAACAATATTGCATCCTTCCTTAGCAAATCGCATAGCGGTAGCCTTACCTATGCCGCTTGAAGATCCGGTTACAAGAACAGTTTTCCTCTTGAGATTCATACTCTTGAAATTAATAAAAATAATCTATCCTCCATAAACATCACTATTATACCAAGAACAAGAGAACCTCACTTAAGATAGGAATCCCCGTCCTTATAGTTTACCTTTGATACTATCATCTTGAACTCTTTATCTGAATCATTCCTGAAACCATGTTCCTCATCCCTCTCGACGTATATCATATCTCCAGGATTAACCTGAAATTCTTTTCCATTGACAATCATTATCGCAGAATTTTCGGTCACATAGAAAATTTCATCTGTGAAATCATGGCTGTGACTTGGAATTACACCACGTGGTTCAACTACGACATCCTCAATCAGATTGATTTTACCTTTTATTTGGTCCAGCAAAATCCTCTTTTTGTAAGATTCACCTGAGATCCATTTTTTATTTCTTACAACCTTCACGACTAATTATAATACGGCAGTCAAACAACTTGAAGACTATTGTGAACATCCCGAAGTATTCTTAGACTTCCTTTTGGAAAAAAATGATACACGTCTTACAAACTTTCCTGGTTGCGGGACTAGGATTCGAACCTAGATTGGACGGTTCAGAGCCGTCTGTCCTACCATTAGACGATCCCGCATCTATATCAAGAGGAATTTTAACACAGAGACTAATCGAAAAACATCTCGTTGGTGACCTTAAGATCGTTATTTTCACGAGCTAGATACTCCCACAGCATACCCAGAAGCAACAGATTACCAGTCTTCTCAAGGTAGTCAACCATTTCCTTATCCAATTTTCCTGTACTAAGATCCCAAAACTTCTGGGCAGTATCGGCATCACCAGTAACAACGCAAATCCATGAATACACCCAAGGTACATCATACAAACGAGGATAGCACTGACAAAGTTTTGTAAAACTAATGAGATAGGGTTTTCCATTTTCATAAACAAAATTGTCCGGGGCAAGATTTCCATGAACAGTTCCTAGAACAAGTTTTTTCTTCTTAAAAAACTCTACAGATTCCTTGTATTTTGCTTGAAAACCCTTCAAGACACTCATATCCAGTGACGTTTTTCCTGCCTTAGCTAAAGATTGAAGTTTTTCAAAATAATTTTTTGCCGTATCCAAGATTTTCCCGTTAATATCAGTACCTTCTTTTTCTTTCGTCTTGGGCAAGTCCATCTTGGGGAAACTATCTATTTCAGAGATTATATCGTTAAATTTCTCGATCCAATCACTAATATGCTGTACCCCCATCCTGATATCATCACCAAGACACAAGCCCTCAAGCCAAAATCGTGAATAACCATAGATATCTATTTTCCCATACTTCTCGTCGAAGACTTCCTCTGCTCCAGGAGGAAGTAAGAAAGATTTCGCTTCCCCATCGGGATAAAGCTCCCAAAGTCTCTTTACTGCTTCAACCTCATTTCTAAGATCCTTAACTCTAGTATCATCTCCCTCCAAGGCAACACCCATTTTAGCAACAAAAGGCATTCCTTCTTTTTCACATGAGTACGTGAACTTATTAAGAGAGGCATTACCAACAAGCGCATCTACAGAATACCCCTTACCCTCAAGATACATACGAATGACCTCATCGTACATCTCGTAATCAAAGTCTTTAACAGCCATTAAATTTCACTCCAAAAATTTAATACAATCATTTACAAAGGAGTCACATTTCTCAAGTCCCAATATTTCCATACACTCAAAGAGAGGCGGACTTGCTGTCCTACCTGTAACTGCAACACGTAGAAGCATAAACATATCGCCGTGCTTCCATCCGGCTTTGTCAGCATAGACTCTTATAGTATTTTCCCATGTTTCATGCTCCCAAGATTTCTCGAGAACAGGCTTCAGTTCCGCCCATAGAGTCTTCAGATTATCCTTAGCATTGGAGAATTTCTTAAAATCGTCTTTTGAATACTCAAGCTTCTCATCATAGAAAAAACTCAGTAACTCAGGAAGTTCGGCAAGATAATGAAGTCTTTCCTTTACCAAAGGTAGAATTTTTTCAAAATATTCTCTCTTCCCCTTCCATAAAGGGTGGTACTTCTTCGTATCTTCGATAAGTTTCTTCTCCCAATCCAGAAGTTCTAGATACTTATCCGAAACAAAGTCATGAAGGACTATATTGTCTATCCACTCAAATATCCTGTCTGCCAATTCCGAATCATCCATTTCCCTAATATAGTGACCATTGAAGTGATCCAACTTATCAGGCAAAAACCTCGAGCCAGACTTACGAATCCTTCGAAGATCAAAGAGTTTTACCAATTCATCCATGCTATAGATCTCATCTGGATTTCCGTCTTTATCACTTGGAGACCAACCCAGCAGCGCAAGAAAATTCCACAAAGCCTCAAGCAAATATCCTTTTCTAAGGAACTTCAGTGCTGCATTTGATCCGCCGCGTTTTGAGAGTTTCTTTCTTCCATCAGGATTAAGGACATTAGGAGGCTGAATCAAATACGGCATCTTCCATCCAAATGCCTCATATATTAGTATCGTCTTGGGAGTACTGGAGACATATTCTTCACCACGGATGAGATGTGAAATTTTCATCAAATAGTCATCTACGACAACAGCAAAGACGTAGGTAGGATATTCATCAGACTTAAGAAGTATCTGGTCGTCAATTAATTCATTCTTAACTCTCACTTTTCCATGATTTACATCCTCGTATTCAGTAAAACCTGTCCTAGGAACTTTCAACCTTATCACATACTTTTCTCCAGCCTTGATCTTCTTCTGGACATCATCAGGAGACAGGTCACGACATTTCCCATCATACATAGGCTGTTGTTTGTTCTTAATCTGATTTTCTCTTAATTCCTTAAGCCTATCTTCACTGCAAAAACAGTGGTATGCTGAGCCTTTTTGTAAAAGCTCTTCAGAATATTTCTTATATATGTCTAGCCTCTCAGACTGGACGTATGGTCCATAATCTCCACCAACTTGAGGTCCCTCATCAATTTCGATACCGTATGCAGCGAAATTTTCATATATGGACTCAATTCCACCTTCTACCTTTCTCTCAACATCTGTATCTTCTACCCTGAGAATAAACTTTCCGTTACACTTCTTTGCCCAAAGATAATTGAAAAGAATATTTCGCATACTTCCAATATGCATCCACCCTGTGGGACTAGGACAAAACCTCACCCGAACATCTTTTGTGAAATTTGTATCATCAATCAATGCTTTAAGAACAACATTATTTTAATAACGCTTCATTATAGCATAGAATTTTCATATAATAGTACCGCCATGACTCTAACAGAAGCTGCCTCTCTCACAAAGAAATCAGTCTACTACGTAGGAATACCTCTTGGGGCAATCATTGTCATCTGGATAATAATCCAAATGATTACTCCTCAGGCAACGCTTCCGGAGAAATATATCACTCCTGACTATTTGTGTGGTCCTCTTCCCAAACTAGAACTCGAGTCAATAGAGCAACCAACATCAAATACTCAATTCAATATAGAAACGACTACTGGAGCCATCCCTGATCTACCAAAAGTAGTCAACGTATTTAAATATAACCATCCAGGCCAAAGTCTTCTAGCTTTGGAAGAAAGCAAGATTATAGCCGAGAGATTAGGATTTGCCCCTGAAATATACACCAGAAAAAGCGTCGTAGAGTACGAATGGCAAAACTACGACAACGGTCAGACTCTTATAATTGAAACTGGAAATCTAAATCTCAACTTAACAACTGATTTTACCGCGCCCGGCTCTGAAACATATTCACATCTTCTTCCTAGTGAGGAGAATGCCAAAAGCATAGCTCAAAGTTACCTTCGCTCGGCGAATCTTCTAACCGACGACTATCAGGATGGAGATCAAAGAACGTACCTTGTCCAAATAACATCGAGCGGTGAGCTTCGCGAGGCACCATCTCTCTCAGAAGCCGATCTTATTCGTGTCGACTTCTTCAGAAAAGAGGCTCTCATAATAATCGATCCCGAACTAGTCGATACCGCAGAGATCGGTTCTACACTTCAAGAAAAACTCGAAGAGGAAGAAGAGGTAACAATAAGGGACGAAGATCAAAAGTCCGTTAAAGTAAAAAAATACAACACTGACGTGAAAAATGACAGCCCTATCTTCGGCAACATATCAGTTCTTGTGGGTGGAAGAGAAGAGGAAGAAAGCAGAGACTTTAAGATCTTCGGGCTGACATACCAAAATTGGATAATATCTGATTCACCATGCGGAACCTATGGACTAATCTCACCGGAAGAGGCAGTCAGAAAAGTCCAGGAAGGAGAAGGTACCCTGGTCTACTTGATGGAGAAAAACGGAGATAGGATTATTCCCTACGCCTCAAAATCTGTAAGTGGGATGACAATACTTGAGGTCGACATAGCCTATCTCGACACAAGCGCAAAACAAACATACCTTCAACCTGTCTATTACATAAGAGGTGAGGCAGAATTCGAAAATGGTGAATTTGGAGAATTCTACTACTACGTTCCAGCTATTGACTACGATGCAATACCAGATGATGCTGGTCAACAGTCACCCGACGAAGAGTCTTCTTCTGAATGATAATTCCTAATTGCACTCATAGTTTGACCTTACCCATTCAATGATTTTTCTGGATTCTTCCCCTCTATCTTCCGCATTCAAAACAACCACAACGAAATCTCTCTTGTCATCAACATATGTGACTAAGCAAAGGCCAGCATTCAATGTATATCCAGTCTTTAATCCGATAACACCATCCACATTACCTAAGAGCGGATTGGTAGAGGCAAAGCTTTCAGTTCTTCCTGTTGACGTTGTAACCGAATAGCTCGATCTACCTGCGAAACCAGCAATCACAGGATTTCTCATGGCGACAATAGACAGAACTGCTATATCCATAGGTGTTGAATACTGATCGCTGCTATCAAGACCTATTACATTAACAACTGAAGTATCACTCAAACCAATAACACGAGACTTCTCCTGCATAGCCGTAAGAAAGCCGTGTTGACCTCCTGGATAGTTCTGGGCAAGAACGTACATAGCATCATTTTTTGATCCAATTAGGGCTGCGCCCATAAGGTCCTCAACAGAAAGAGTCTCACCCACCCCCAGATCTAAACCATTACCTTGGGCATCTACAGATTCCTTCAGCGCCAGCTGCTGATCGAGATCATAATAATCTAATGCCACTAAGGACCCAAGAATTTTCACTATGCTGGCAAATGGTGCACTAGTACCAGAGTCCTTCTGCAATGCCACCTGAAAATCATCAGAATATACAACAACATAAGATTTAGCATTTATTTCAGGTTTCTCAGCATTGCTCCGACGACATCTTGAAACCGGATCAGCTACAGGAACATCTTGTGCTACATCTGCCGAGCTGCTATCAGAAAAGCGTGGGATTATGTACTCCTGTCTTTCAGGCCTCGTTCGTAGCAAGAAGAAAGCTGTGGTGGTCAAGGCCACAAGCAGTACAGGTATCAGCCAAATGAGATATCGCCGTCCTGATACCTTCTTTGTCTCCGACTCTTCATTTTGATCCTCAACGGTACTTCCCAAACTTATTTCGCCAGCATCATCCGTCCCATCGACATTGTCTCCTTCTTCATTGAGCCTCTCGATCAGTTTCTTTTTATTATCCTTGTTGTAACGGTCTCTGTTTATCATGCTATTTCTTGAAGTCAGCTTCACTTGAGGCAGGATTTGGCTCAGCAGCTTTTATTAAGTCACTAGCTTTCATCTTGATTGATCTATCCCTTCGGCCAGCATTGAATACAACCTCATCTTTTTTCCAAAATTCACGATCCAGGTACATCTCAATTCCAAAGACCTTGCCAAACGGCGGAACTGCACCTACCTTTACCCCAAGCTTGTCCTCTACCTCTTCTGGGGACGCCATTTCAACAGGCTCTCCCACAACATCTTTCACAGCCTTTATATTAACCTTCCTATCAGCCGGCACACACACCATTACCATACCACCTGACTTCTTCTTCATTACCATAGCTTTAGGCGCCATATCCATAGAAGTACCCCTGACACGAGCTGCCTCTTCAGATGTCTTGACCTCTTTATGCTCAATTACCTCATAACGAACCTCTGCAGCATCAAGAATGGACTTAACTCTTTGAAATACAGCATCAACAGACTCCTTGACTAGTTTAATACCAAGTTCCTTAAGTAAATCTTTGGAGACCGGGCTTGGGGCATCCATAACTGAAGTCTTACCCGCCCCAGTCATAGGAAATGCGATTCCTTCCTTCAGGGAAGATTCTCCCGCGAGAATCATGATAAGACGATCAATTCCAAGTGCTATTCCACCATGTGGTGGTGCACCTAATGAAAACGCTTCAAGCATATGTCCTATATTCTCTTCGATATCTTGTTCTGAGTAGCCCATTATCTCGTAAGTCGCTCTTAATACCTTAGGATCATGAGCCCTTATACTCCCGCCGCCAGATTCCAGGCCATTACACACCAGGTCATATTGGTATGCTTTAATCTCCGGAATATGCTCACCTTTCAGATGCCAATCAAGATGCTCCTCATGAGGCTGACTAAATGGGTTGTGCGTAAACACCCATCCGCTCCTGCCTTCTTCTACCTCCGCAGCATCTTCTTTATCAACCTTCTTAAAAAACGGGAAATTGACAACCCAGGCAAACGCGAGTACATTTTCTTTTTTCTCTTTTTCAGTCCTTAGATCAAATTTATCTGAGCCATACTCCTTCATAGCGTCCTCGTAGTTTATAACCGGGAATTTCTCATCTTTAAGATTGGCCCCGACAGACTTGACAGCATATTTGACAACATCCTCTACAACCCGCATGACATCTTCCTGGCTAACAAAACTCATCTCGAGGTCAAGCTGAGTAAACTCGAAACCTCTGTCCGAACGAAGATCCTCATCCCTAATACAACGTGCAACCTGAAAGTACTTCTCCATAGCGGCAACCATAAGGATCTGTTTATACTGCTGAGGACTCTGGGGAAGCGCATAGAACTTACCCGGATTAAGTCTCGAAGGTACTATGAAGTTCCTCGCCCCCTCACTGGTTCCTTTAGTCAACATCGGCGTTTCAATCTCAAGAAAATCATACTCAAACAGTTTTTCCCTCATTGCCTGCACAAGTTTTGACCTCATTTTCACAATCTTTTGTAATCGTTCTCTCCTCAAGTCAAGATATCTATACTTAAGTCTCATTTCTTCATTTATGTCGTAGCCATCACCCTGAACTGGAATCGGTAACTCTAAAGCAAGATTGAGGACCTTCAGAGACTCTGCTTCTACCTCAACACCTCCAGTCGGTAGATCTTTATTTACACTTTCTTTTGGCCGTTCCTTAACCGTACCTATAATTTCAACTACAGACTCATCTGTTATCTTTTCTTTATTTCCAACCACAACACACTGCACAACTCCACTAGTATCTCTCAGATCGATGAAAGATACCTTGCCATGATCACGAAAGGTATTAACCCATCCCTGAAGTTTTACTTTTTTCCCTACCTGCTTTACCGCATCTAAAATAAGGACTCTTTCATTCTCCATTTTATTAATACTTATAATTAAACTAAAATCGTCCTCTCTACCAACCAATATGATTGATAAAAAGGACGATTCTGAATCGAAAAATTCTAAACCGTGGTGCCACCTCTATTTCTGACCACTAGGGTCGGACACTTTACAATATTAATATGATTCTATGTCACTCCATCTCGCAGGCTTTCAGCTACCCTGCTTGCTTTCAAAGTCATTATACAGCAAATGTTAAACCTCAACAAATAAAAATGCAATAGAATCATGTTATGTCAGAACCATATCTATAATTTTGAACTGTAAATATTCTTCTCCATTCCATACATTCGATTCAAGCGTACCCATAAGCTCAACAGTATCACCAGTTGAAATTTTATTAACCCAATCTCCTCCGCCAAAATAAATACACGAGAGAAATCCGGAATCCTCACCCTTCACCATTAATCTGAGATGCTTACCATCACCAACGTCACTGAACTCAGCAACGACGGCATCCTTTACCCAGAAAACAGGTCGCCTGTTTCCATATCCAAAGGGTGCAAGCTTCTTAATAATACTATACGTTTCCCAATTCATATCACTGATATTAACAACTGCATCGGCACTCACCTCCTTGACAAAATTCTCCTGTTTAAGCTGGCTTTCAGCGACCTTCTCAAGCCTATCCTTCAATTCCTCAATGTTATCAGTATTCACAGTAAAGCCTGCTGCCAAGGAATGCCCTCCGAAACTCTCTAAAAGGCTGGACTCCTTCTCAATGGCCTCAATTATATTGAAACCGTTAATACTTCTTGCCGAGCCTCTAGCCGTCTTTTGAGTTTGTGTAACAACAATGACAGGCCTATTAACCTCTTCCTGAATTTTACCTGCAACAAGCCCTATAATCCCCTCGGGCCAATCATTACCATACGCAAAGTACAGGTGTTTACCTGAACCTTCACGTTCAATAACCTCCCTTACCTCATTCAGAATTGTCTCGGTTATCTCCTGACGTTCCTTGTTCCACATACCCAGCTTATCAGCTAGAAACTTGGCAGAGCTATCCCGAGATGTTGTAAGCAAACGTAGGGCATCTGTAGCATCACCAATCCTTCCTGCAGCATTTATTCTTGGACCAATCACATATCCCAAGTGGTAGGTGTTAAGATCAGCTAAAGAAACCTTTGCCTCCTCAGCAAGAGCTTTGATACCAGGTCGATCTGAATTTCTTAGTAATCTAAGGCCTTGCTTTACAATAATTCTATTCTCATCTGTTATCGGCATAATATCGGCAACCGTAGATAAAGCCACAAGATCAAGACCAGGCACCTTGTCCCAGAAGTAACTATCTGGAAACCTCTTTTTTTCCATGGCAGCAACAAGTTTCCACGCAACGGCAGCTCCCGAAAGATATCCAAATGGATATTTACCTTTGGGATGTAATGGATGTACGATAGTAGTATATCTTGGGAGCTTCTCACCGATCTTATGATGATCAGTTACAATAAAATCTATACCCTCCTTATTCTTATATGTCTTTCTATGCTTTTCTATCAATTCCACATCTCTGATTCCACAATCCACAGTTATGATCATTTCCCCACCCTTCTTGATAATGGCGTTTATGCTTGACTCTGAAAGTCCATACCCTTCATCCACCCGTGAAGGAATATACGGAAGAACATCTGCTTTCCTCTTCCTAAAGAGATAGTCCCACAACACAGCAGTTGCACAAATACCGTCAGCATCAAAGTCGCCATGAATAAAAATTCTGTTTCCCAAAGCAATAGCTTTCTCAATCTTGCTCACAGCTTTTTCAACATCATAGAGAAGAAAGGGATCGATTAAATCATCGAGCTTGGGATCCAGAAATTTCTCAGCCTCAACTTTACTTCTGATACCCCTGAAATAAAGAATCTTTCTTAACAAAGGATTAAAATCCTTCAACTCGACATCAATCTCGTCTGGAATTTCTTTTGGTTCGATCCACCGCATAAGATCTGTACAACAATTTTATTCTAGCCCGCAGTCATTGACCACAATCTCTATTATATCCCATGAGAATCCCTTTGACTGAAGTCGAGCGATGATCTTCTTTCTTTCAATATTTCGCCCTTTGAGTATTTTTTCAGCAACTCTCCGCGCCATATCCAACTCTTTCTCCTTTGACACTTGAAGTTCATTCAGTAATTCTCTTGAGACACCCTTCTTTATCAGTTCCTGACTAATCAACATCCATCCCCGAGGTTTCGAATTGAATCTACTTTTTATCCACCACTGAGCAAAGTCAAAATCTGATACAAGCTTTTGTGCAATAAGCTTACCAAGTACTTCCGTTTGGATCTCTGCCTCAAGCTCAGCTGAGTCATCTTCAAAACTAGTTTTTTTAAACCATTTTGACCTGTTCTTATAAAATAAATCACGAATATACCTTGAAATCTCTTTTTCGGAATGAGGTCTTCTTGAAATCTTACCTATGCAGCGATCATAAACCCTAAAGAATATCTCGTCTCTGGCAACCTTCTCCAATAAATCGGACGTTACATCTTTTCCAGAATAGAAACCGCTCCTAGAAAGAGAAACCTCAGATAAACCGAACCAAAACTCACCATCAACCTCAACATTGTACCGACCTGATTTCTTTTGCGCAGATATTCTCGTTACCTTCAAAAAGTTTTACATATCTAACAGATAATAAATACCCAAACCATAACTGTTCTGCTCAGGAAGAACATTTAATCTATCAAGAACAGAGCTTTGATAGTCATAAAGACTAGCCCAGAAACCTCCAGAAGTGTATTCCACAATGGTCAGGTTTTTCTTCCCTACAAGCTCCTCCATAACCTCAACAGAATCTGTAAAATCACCAACATCGTCGACCAGACCATTCTCTTTGGCCTGTTGACCTGTGTAAACGCGGCCGTCAGCCAGAGTTTCTACCTGTGATCGGTCCATTCCTCGCCCCTCAACTATTGAGTCCACAAAAGAATTATATGCCTCATCAACAATATCTTGATATATTACATCTGCCTCTCCATTCGGATCTTCGTCAAAAATTCCTGAATCATCTTTGAACTCACCAGATTTAAAAGTCCGGTACTCTATTCCAATCTTTTCGTATAGCTCATCAAGATTTGACACCTGAAGGACAGTGCCTATGCTTCCCGTTATGGTTGAAGGATGAGCGACTATCTTATCAGAACCTGCCGCTATGAGATAACCCCCTGAAGCTCCCATTCCCGACATCCATGTAACAACCTTCTTCTTCTTCCTAAAGTCCAAAAGCTCTCTGTATATAAGGTCGCTAGCAACAACTTCTCCACCCGGAGTATTCATTTTAATAATGATACCCTTAACCTGACTGTCTGACTCAGCACGATCTATCTGGTCAATAATTTCAGCAGAAGAAGCTCCTCCCGCAGAGAATATATCACCGCTGCTCTCCTCTACAATGACACCCTGAACATCAATCACTACTATCTTTCCGCCAGAGCCCTCCTCTATTACTTTTTCATCTACGGAGGTCTCAAGATCTGAACCCAAGGCAGCAACAACAGCAATAAGACCAACTATTCCACCGACAACAAGAACAAAAACAGCACACCCAATACCCGCAAGTATCCAACACCCTCTATTGGACTTCCCTTCAGGAGCCTGATTTAAGTTTTGGGACTCAGAAGACACTACTTTAGAAGATTTAGGCATAACATAAATTTTACAATTAATAGTATCTGGAATGTACCTCAGATTGAAGAAGCTTTCAAGCGAAGAGCCTGTTTCTTGATAACGTCAAATCGATATATATTAACCTACTTGCCGGATTTTCTGACTTTGTTTTCGATCTCTTTCGCAAGCTTTTTATCATCTTTCAGAATCTGAATTGCTGATTCTCGACCCTGCGCGAGCTGCTTATCTCCATATTTAATCCATGCTCCACTCTTCTCAAGGACAGCATACTGAATAGCAGCGTCAAGAATACTACTCTCTCTATCTATTCCTTCAGGATAAATTATGTTGAAGGTAGCCTCTCGGAAGGGCGGTGCTACTTTATTCTTAACAACTTTTACCTTTCTTACATGTCCAATTAGCTCGTCTCCATTCATAATTTTCTCCTTCTGTCTTATATCCATCCGCACTGACGAATAGAATTTCAACGCTCGGCCACCAGTAGTTGTCTCAGGGTTTCCAAACATAACCCCAATCTTCATACGAATCTGGTTTAAGAAGATAACTGTAGTATTCGTCTTACCACTAATCGCAGTAATTTTTCTTAGTGCCTGAGACATCAATCGGGCATGAAGCCCCATATGACTATCCCCCATTTCTCCCTCTATCTCAGCCCTCGGAGTAAGCGCAGCTACTGAGTCTACAACGATAACATCTATTCCCCCCGACCTAACAAGAGTTTCAAGTATCTCCAAGGCCTGTTCCCCAAAGTCTGGTTGAGAAACAAATAATTCCTCGAGATTTACCCCAATGTTACGAGCATAATCCGGCAATAAGGCATGCTCGGCATCAATAAATGCCGCTTTCCCTCCCTTTGCCTGGGCTTCTGCTATTATATGAAGTGCAAGCGTGGTTTTACCGGAAGATTCAGGGCCAAAGATCTCAATAATTCTTCCCTTAGGTACTCCCCCAACTCCCAATGCCATATCAAGAGACAATGCACCAGTAGGAATAACCTCAACATCAACACGCTTGTTCCCGCCCAAACGCATAATGGAACCCTTACCAAACTGTCGTTCAATTTGCTCTATTGCGGTTTTCACAGCCTGGTCACGATTCGATTTGTCAGATTCAGATTTTAAGTCATCTGAAGATTTCTTTTTTCTCGGTGTCATATAAACAATATTCAATTTATTTCAGCAAGAAAAGTCTAGCAAAATATTTGATTTTGTCAAAAAGCTAAAGGTAAAATAATGAAATTTTCATTAAATTGCTATAAAATGGCATTATAGCTAATTTCTATTTTAGATATCATGAGCCGAATAAACACCGAAGTTAAGATAGAGAAACGCTCCACAATACCAAATGGAGCAAAGAATGCAGTTAAAGGATTCGCAGACTTTATGAATAAGTACTCAATCCTAACAATGGCTATAGGCGTGATAATAGGTCAGACAACCAAAGATACCGTGAATGTACTAGTCTCAGGAATTATTACACCAGCACTACAGCTTCTTACTCCAAATACTGAACTTCAAGACCTTGTTATAAAGGCAGGAAAAGCCGAATTCAAAATTGGTTTGTTTATAAATAGCTTCATCGAAATGCTTATAATAATGTTGTTACTTTACATAGTTATTGCAGTTATATTTAGAAGAAAGGATTTACTGGAAAAAAAGAAGACCTCGAAAGTTAGCTCAAAGAAAACTAAGAAAAAGTGACAAAAAGAAAATCCAGAAAGAAAACAAAGAAAAAAATTCCCAAGATTAACAAGGTTACAAAAGTCATAAAGGTTAACCCAATAGTCTCTATCTTTATAGTAATGCCTTTAATATTGCTGACCCCCTATTTCTTAATTTCGGGTCTACCCGAGTATTCAGAGCTCACAAACAAGCAGTCTATTGTCTCACAAAGAATCGACGATTACAGCAATGGAGGATGGAATACAGAGGAAATCGAGAAGGAATATGATAAATACTACTTTGAAAATGACAGCTATAACTACCTAGTAAACAAATTCTTTCCTAATAAGTTACAAGAAATTGAAAACAAACTCGAATTCTCGATCGATACTCAAACAACGGAAATATACGAAGAAAAAGCTGAGATCGTTAAGGAATCATCAAATCTATACATGGACGAGATATCTCAGGATACACATATTCTAGAAGAATTACTCGACATTGTGGATGAGGGGGTAACGACTGAAAACTATATTCTTGCCAATTGGGCCTTGGATCAAGCAAGAAAGGAATCTATATATTTATCAGAGCTTCAGGACGAGGACATTGAACAATCACTTGCTCGGAAAGTTAGTACTATAGAAAGCATGAAATTTATAGGCCTGTACTACGGTCTTGATTTCTCAAACGAAGTAGCTGAATCAAAGGAAATAGCACAGACAGATGATGCTCCACTCGAAAAGTTTCTTAAGCTAGACAACATCAAAGAAGAAGCAGCTCAGAAACTGAATCAGAAAATCATTGCCCGAGGCGGAAAGGTACCCACTTATAAATGGATATTCATTTCGATTGGACGTCAAAGACTGTATATGATCGAAGACTACAACATAATATATGATATGCCTGCTTCAACAGGAATACATGGACACGGTACTGCTGTTGGTGAATTTCAGGTCTACGAAAAAGTGGACATGGCCTGGGGATACTATGAGATCTGGATGCCGTACTGGCTCACGGTATACTACTCTGGGGGTCTAGAAAATGGGATACACGGAATACCCATTTCACCAGTTTCAGGAAGATGGAATCACTGGGAATCTGTAGTGGGAGTACGACCAATAACCTATGGTTGCATTATGCCACTTGATAATGACGCAAAAAAAGTATACGAATGGGCTGAAGTAGGAACAACAGTAAGTATCCACTATTAGCTTATATATGGAAAACCCTGACTGTTCGATTAACTATTTTGAACGAGGAATTTTCTTATACACCATAAAGTAGTATATTATTCCCCCTATCCATCCCGTCAAAACAACTATCAGAAGCCAGATCATCCTGTCATTCTCTGTACCGTTAGGAAACTCCTCCGGTTTACGCTGAACAGCATCAATTATCATGACTATCCATAAAACCAAGCCCACTATTATAAGAGCCCACATCGCTATCATCGCAACAACATACATCCCCATAAAACCAGCATAAACTCCAAAGAAACTCATGGGACAACATAAATCAGCAAAAGATGACGAATTCTGCATTTTCTTAGTAGTAAAATTAGATCTGGTTAGTAATACTAAAATATGCCAAGCTATTTGGCAACTTTCTTTAACTCGGCTAGAAGATTATCTTCGACCTCGATCTCTCCAGCCTCCTCTACTTCCCGTCTCATTCTGTTTCCCCTCTCTCCAGGTACAAGTATTTCATCAAAGCCTTCCGCAAGTCGTGCTGATTTTACCTCTTTTTTCATTCTGGTCACTTCCCTTACGAATTCTTCTTTATCGGTCATTATATTTGGATCAATAGCAATGATAAGATTACCGGCATTCTTGCTATTTGTATCAAAGAAATCCGCCCTGACTAGAGGTCCCGCGAGAATCTGTACAATCATCGCAAGCCCGGAACCTTTGTGTTTTGCCATAGTTGCGATAGCACCATTCAGTATTTCTTCTGGCTTTACTGTTGGATTACCTTCCGAATCATAGCCACAGCCCTCTGACACGTCCTTACCGGCCGTCTTGGCCTCAACCAGACCGTAGTAAGCAATTGCAGACGTAGTGAAGTCTAGAATTATTGGGTCTTCTTCCGTAGGAACTGCATATGCTATTGGGTTAGTGCAGAACTTCGCCTTATTAGATCCATATGGAGCCGTCAACTCAAAAGGAGATGCTGCACAGGCAAATCCTATAAATCCTTCTTTTGCGACTTTGCTTACATAGTAGCCAATCGCTCCTGTCGACTCTGTAGCATTGAAGTTACCAGCCATACCTATACCAGATTCTTTTGCTTTTTCTATAGCAAGTTCCGTATCACGCTCCATTACCAGCATGGCATGATTCTTTCCTCCATCAACAAGTGCCGAAACCGGAGTTTCTTTTACAATCTTCATTTCGGTAATTCCCTCTCTCTTTGGAATCCCGTTACCAATCAGTTTCACTATACCCTGGTTATTTCCGCGCAGCTGAGCATAGAAAAGTATATTCTTTATTACCTCTGTTTCCTCATCATTATATCCGTAGCTTTTTATTGCCTTTTCAGTCAAATCGGACAGTTCTTTAAGAGAAATCTTCATTATTATATTGCTAAATTAATATACTCTGAGGTTACCTCCACCCCCTTAATTTATAATACTCCTCCAACATTTTATCAAAATCTGACTTTAAAAGAGACCTTTTCTGGCCATCAACCTCAATTTCATAACCCAGTATGCGCTCAGGTAAGGTATTCTCTTCCAAGGAATGCCCGAGTTCTTTGTTTATTTCATACTCCAAGTCGAACACTATTCCCGCAATTTCATCCAATTGCTTAGAGGTAACTTTAATTCCAAGATATGCCTCAATACACCGAGACCAAATGTCGTTATCGTACATAAACCCAGCAAATCCACAAGTACCCAGACTGTCAAACTTCACATTCTTATTCTGAGCATTAATAGCTTCCTGTGCCTTCCCTTCAGTATCAAATCTCTTGTCTCCAGCACCAACATTTGCAGATACTGTATGTCCCTTTCGGTGATCTCCCCCCACAGGTGACGTCGCATATGTTATCGCCATTCCTATTGCTGCTCGAGGATCCCAAGCAGGAAGATCAAGGCCTTTAGCGTGAACAACATATTTCTTACCAACTCCAAAATTTTCAGCTGTCTTAAGAATTCCATCAGCCAGCTTTTCCCCATCTCCTTTGCGTTCTCCTATTTGCCTTATTAGCTCAAACATCCGTTCTGGAGTCCATTTATCATCTATATCTCCTTTGTCAACACATTCTTTGTACCAGCCAAGAGCTCCACCTGTACTTATCGTGTCCAAACCATATTCATCACAAATCCTATTTGCCTCAATAACAACGTCCAGATCAAAATTATCGCAGTTGGCACCAAGCGACCAGAGAGTCTCATATTCCGGACCTTTTACACCCTCCTCAGAATATTTCCCTCTTAATATTCTCGTACACGCGAGCGGACAGCTCCAACACGCCTCTTTTTTCACAACTTTTTTCTTAAATCTATCGTACCCCAGTTGGTCAATTTCATCTTCATTAATGAAATTCCTTCTGTAATTGCTGGCTGGGAAGGTTTGCCAGTCACTAGAGGTTTTCACTACCGGGCCTGTACAATATGTATCAACATCATTTTCAATCTCATGTTCAGCTTTCCGACCAAGGAATTCCTTAACAAGATCTCTAGTTTTATCAGAATCATGGCTTTCAAGAGGCAATTCACCTCTTCTAACTACAATAGCCTTTATTTTCTTAAAGCCGAAATGCCAGCCCGAACCGGCACGGCCAGAGGCACGATTACCGAATTGAACAATTGCATACTTAACAAGATTCTCACCACCTCTTCCAATAGAGCCAATCGAAATATCCTGACCGTCATACTTTCGAGCTAATATTCTCCGTGTTTCATAGACGTTCTTACCGGCAATATCGGAGGCGTCCTTGATTTTTATGCCATCTGCACCAACTTCAAGATAAACCCATTTTTTAGAAACACCTCTTATCTGAAGAACAGAAATTTCCTGAGACTTCAGATATGCCCCAAAACGCCCACCAGAACTCGAGCTAAGAAGAAATCCCGTTAAAGGAGAGCTAGTAACAAGACTCATTCTACTGGAAGAAGCAAAGGGGGTACCGGTTAACAGTCCTGGAACAAGAAACAACGAGTTATCAGGATCATCTGCAGGTCGAGGATCCTGGGAATAAAGATGAGCCCCCAGTCCACGGCCGCCCAGATACTTTCTAATAATATCCTCTTCAAGGTCTTTCTGATCCACCTGACCTGTACTAAGATCGAGAGTTAGAATCTTTCCAAAATTCACAAAACACAGACTCAAAACTTAACCCCAGATATTATAAAATAATATAGTGTTAGTGTAAAATAAAATTATACTCCTCACAATATGACAAAACCTAAAATGATTCTTATTTATATAACTTGCGAAAGCCTTAAACAGGCAAAAGAAATCGGTGCGCTTCTTCTCAAAAAAAACTTGGCAGGATGCATAAACATCATTCCAGAGGTTCAGCCTATGTTTATCTGGCCTCCTGGTTCAGGAAAGATAGATGAGAGCAAGGAAGTTATACTGCTTGTAAAGTCGATAGAAGAAAAATATGAGAAAATAGAAAAGAAAGTACTATCAGCACACAGTTTTGATACTGTCTGTATTTTTGCAATTCCTGTTATGAAGGTCGGAAAAAAATACTACGAGTGGTTACTGAGCGAGATCAAGTAATACAGAGACCATATACCATGCTTAGAAAGCCTAAACTTCAAATTTCTCCCCAATTGCTATTGCAACCTGCTTAGTGATCTGACACAACAACTCCCGCTCCCCCTCAAAATCACTTTTAATCTTCTTTATGTAAACTATCACCCCAATAATATTCCCCTCGTACTCAAGAGGTACCAGGAGATGACTCTTATCTCCAGACACCTCCTGCAGTTTATCAGCCAGATCTTGACTCACTCCCGGACACAGATATTCCCGCGTCAGATACGTCAGATATGTCTTCTTATCCAATGTACACTTCACTGTCAGATTTTCTAAATCATTAGATAATGACAAACGAAACTCGGAAAAAGGTCTATCTAAACAGGAAAAGACTTTTTTCGAAATATTACTGTTAGTAAGAGCAGCGGCACATAGATCGTCATTCTTAACAAGAAAAATCACTGAGGCCAAATAACCCAATTTGAGAATAAGATCATTTACAGTCTTCGCAAGCACATCCTCTAATGTCTCGGCGGAGAGAATATCTGTAGCAACATCAAAAAGCGCTGCAGGATCCTTATAGTCAATTCCAAACAGAGAAGCAATTTGAGGCGTCTCAAGCTTCAATGCCTTTGAAATATCAATAATCGTCTCTTTAGTCGGGTTTACTCTACCGTTTTCTATTCGACTGATACAGCCAGGAGATGTCCCAATAGCTAGTTCGAGATCAAGTTGGCTGACCCCAACGTCATTACGAAAAGCTTTAATTTTTTCTCCAATAGAGATTTCTGCCATCTGTAATATATTATATAACAACAACATTAATCATATAAATCCCATACCCTAAACTGAAACAGTGCTACAATATAGCCTATGCAATACTTCGACCTAGGAACCATAGACAAAATACAAAACTACAGACAAAAGCAACTCAATAACGGAATCTTTAAGCAACTTGTATATTCTATCGACGAAATTCAAACACTACCTCAGAGTATCAGGGAGAAAATTAAATCAAAACTGTCATTTCCATCACTTAGACAAGTCAAAGAGGCGCAATCCCAGGATAAATCCGCACTAAAGGTGCTTCTTGAATGCCTCGACGGAAAACAAATTGAATCAGTACTGCTAAGTCACGAAGATGGCAGAAAAACAGTCTGCATATCAACTCAGATCGGATGTCCCATGGGATGTAAATTCTGCGCGACAGGACAAATGGGGTTTACAAGAAATCTCACCCACCAGGAAATAGTCGACCAGGTACTCCATTTTGCAAGACTCCTCGCGAAAACTGAAAAGAGAATATCTAACATCGTATTTATGGGAATGGGAGAACCTCTTCTGAATCTAAATAACGTTATCTCCGCTACAGAGATTCTTACCGACGCAGAGCAGTTCGGAATTGGTTCAAGAAGAATCACTCTATCCACCGTGGGTCTTATCAAACCTATGAGAGAATATTTTAAAAAATTTCCACAGGTTAACCTTGCCATCAGTCTTCACTCCGCCAATCAAAAGAAAAGAAAGCTTCTCATGCCCAAAGCCTCAACAACTTCAATCGACGACCTTATAAAATATATCAAGTATCATATCCAGAAATACAATCGCAGAATCACACTTGAATACTCATTAATTGAAAACTTTAATGATTCTCCGTCAGATGCCAAAGAAATAGAAAACCTTATTTATTCGGTATCCCCCGACGCTGCAAAGCTTATACACATAAACCTCATACCTTACAATGAGATAAACGGTATTAAGTTCAAGGCATCACCAAGACACAGAGTTAATGAATTTAGACGAGTCCTTGCCGAGCTTGGGATTAATGCAACAGTCAGGAAAAGTCTTGGGCAAGACAAAAAGGCTGCATGTGGAATGCTCAAAACTACCTCAAAGAAACATAAATAATCCCTTCACGTAAGCAGATCTTCATGCCACTTGCAAAGACCAGGACAAATAGTTTATTATGAAATGATACCCCAACCGACCTGCCCATTAATTTCGCTGATCAATTACATGGCACATTTTGGTGATCCATTTTCCGTTCTAGCCAAGAAAGATAAACTTACAAAGAGCGAACTCATTAGAGCAATCAGACTTATGGTTGCTGCAGAATATGAAGCTGTTCAATTGTATACACAGCTAGCTGAGTCAATTGACGACAAACTTTCACAGGAAGTTCTTCTAGATATCGCCGACGAAGAAAAAGTCCACGCTGGAGAGTTCCTCAGGTTATTAAAGGAGCTAGATCCGGAAGAATTCAAACACTACAAAGAAGGAGAGGACGAAGTAGCAGAAATAATAGAGAAGACAAGCTAAGGAGCTACATTTCTATTTATCTAACGCTAATTATTGAATCTTATCATTTCCTGAAACAAAAGGTATACCAGTGAGTGACTGAACATGGAACTCACTCACCCTATACACTCTGAGGAACTTGCTTCTACCGTCACGAACGTCATCATCCTTCCGCCGGTGTCCAAAAGTTACACTGGGCATTTCAGAGAACTCTAAAGCCAAAAAACCTGTCAAACCTCTTACTCTTAAAAAAGAAAGCCCTACCATTATAATCTTCGAATTAACCTCTCCCATATTCGGTCCTGGAATATGTAATCCCAGACCAACAGTGCTGACGAAGTTTCCTCTAAGACCGTATCCAAAACCATCTCTACGGTACCCGTCCCTACCAGTGCTAAGGGAGCCGCTTTGCATTCTAACCCAGTGCAAACGTTCATCCTGACCAAAACCATTGGGCACCCTCACTGCTATATCAACTACATTCGGAACTAAACTCGTCAATGCATATTCTCCACTATTCGAGAAGGTTATAACCAAAAGTCGGCCACTATTTAAATCTTCCAACCCCTCCACTCCATCTTCAAATAAAGCTCCTAAATCAACATTCACTCTTCGAGATAAAACAGGTTCATCTTTATTTAAATATGGGCCAAACCCAACAATGATGTTTCGAGAGAGAATATCATATCCAGTAGTAACTCCGACAAAAGTAGTAGACCTGCATTCAGCGCACCTGATTGGATAATAACCACCAAGAGCTAAACCTGTTCTCTCATCAGCTGTATTGACCCCAGGAGCAAAGAAATGGACATCAGGCCGTTCTCCTTCGCCTTTATATTCAAAGGAAAGAGGTGAACCATCACGTCTGGTAATTTTACCAGGCTCTATTCCTGCCAAGATTTGTCCCGCCATTGAAATAGCTTCAGATGAATCATACCCGCGAAGGGCTTCTAGAGTTGCGAGGGCATCGTCTCCACGCCCTTTCATACTCTCAAGCCTACTTGAAAATCCGTTTTCTTCTGCTGCCACAATTCATCAAGAAAAAGTTACCGGGCAAATATTATGGGGCAGTATACCTAATAGGCATCAGTACTTACAAGAATCGAAAAACTTAATATATCGCTACTTCTTCAATTCCTTCTTCAAGCTCTCAATATCATCCTTTGTTGCAACACCGATCTCGGATAAAACATTCTTAACGCCTTCGCGAATTCTTTTATCCAAATCTTTTCCCTGTTTGGAGATGTCTGACCATACTTCGTCAGCCACTTTTCTGCCTTCCTCAGGAGTTATTTTTTCTTCCTTTTGCATTTTTGTCATGAACTCGTCGAGCTTTTCCTTTGTTATCTCATACGTTCCGATACCAAAAAGAATAGATTTCTTTACTAGGTCAACCATAATTAGCTCTTTTAAGAATTAAAATAGAAAACACTATAGTAACTATTATAGCAAGAACCCAGATATAGCGTAAACTGACGACATCCAATACACCCGAAAATGAGAGCGCAAAAACACCAAAAAGAACAAGAATTAATAGAAATCCTGTCAACATAATTATTAAAATATTTTGACTGATTCCAGAAGGCTCTTTCTTGTAAGAACTAAGATCAAAGCCCTCCTCAGAAGATTTTTCAAGAATTTTTTCAGCCGAATCCAACAATTTCGCTGCAACAGTAGGAAACTTTGATGCCACCTCGGCATATTTATACATAGCTCTGACAAGATTGGAATCCGAAAATCTATCGGCAAATTCCTCAATAGATTTTTTCTGGAAAAATGGTGCAATCTCAGTAAAGGGATCCAAATCAGGAGCAAGCTTAAGAGCTATTCCATCCATGGTCACAAACTGCTTGGAAAACAAAACCACATCAACAGGCCATTCTATTCCATTTTTAGATCCTATATAGAGAAGTTTTACCATAAATTGTGTGAATCCTATATCACCTATACTTGACCCAGAATATTTCAGAATAAAATCACTCAGTTCTTGCCTAAGAATCTTAACCTTTTCATTTCCTATCTTTTCATCAATTGTCAAAACCACATCGACAATTTTCTGAATCTCACCTGAATTTACAGCATTAACGATATCTCTAATCTTATCCTGAATGAATTTGTTCAAATTACCGACAATACCGAAGTCTATAAGACAAATTCTATCATCGTTATCCACTATTACATTAGCAGGATGTGGATCACCATGAAACAGTCCACCTTCAAAGTTCTGTATCACCATAACCTTAAAACATTTCTGAATCAGCTCTCTGGTATTAAAGGTTCGTCCTTTCACTTTGACTATGCCCTCATCATCATTTTTCTTATTTTGCATTATCTCGTCCAGAGAAACCCCATTAATAAACTCCATAACAAGCACTCTGGAGGTCGAATATTCTCTATATGGCCTAGGAATTCGAAAATCTAGATTGTCCTTATATTTAAATCGAAATTTCTCCATATTCCCAAGTTCCACCATGTAATCAAGCTCCTTGACTGTCCACTTCTCAAATTCTTCTAGTATTTCAGGAATACGATAATACCGAACAGCCTCAAACACCTTAGCCAATCGAACAACTTTCTTGAATATACTTATATCCTTCTTTATCTTCGAGGTCACCCCTGGACGCCTGACCTTGATAGCAACAACGTCACCATTTTTCAACATTGCCTTGTACACCTGGCCGATAGAGGCTGCGGCAATAGGCTTTTCATGGAACTTCTGAAAAAGTTGTTTGATAGGAATACCAACTTCTCTTTCAATTCTTTCTTTGGCAACTTCATCGTCAAAAGGCTCACCATCATCTAAAAGACCTTGCAATTCCATACAAACCTCAGAGGGCAGTAAGTCGAACCTAACACTAAGCATCTGACCGAATTTAATAAAGGCCGGACCAAGATTCTCAAGTTTCTTGCGAAGATATTTCCCAAAAGCCTCTTTATTTTTTTTAGACATAGCGTTCAGCCCCCTACCTTTATAGGCAATCTCAGTAAGTGCAGCCAGAATTGTAATGAAGCGGTCAATTTTCATATATCTATGAAAACAGAATTCGGAAAAGATAGCAAATCAAATGTCGAAATCGAGAACGAGGGGATAATGATCGGATACTTTAGCTTCTAGAACTTCAAATCCTTTCACCCTAACCTGATCATTTACAAAAATATAATCATCAACACGAAGTCCCTTATCTATCTCGTCCTCAAAATCAGGCCTCGTCGCTTTTATCCCATATTCCTTAATCATGTTTCGAAACGATCCATTCATAATCCCAACGGACTCACAGGAAGGGTCAAGATTGAAATCACCGACAATACATACCGGCAGATTTGCTCCGCCAAAATTATCTACTATAAACTGAGACTGAGCTACTGTTCTCTCGTCACCCATCTTATCCTGAGTCCAAATCCCATGTAAATGACCCAGCCTTACACTGTTACCATTAAAGTCAATGGTAACATCCTGTATTGCTCTTCCATGATCCTCCTTCTTCCAGTTCGTCCAATCAAGAGCTAGTGAATACTCTTTATAGTAATGCATGTTTTTTGCCTCCAAAAAAGGATATTTTGACAAGATATAATTACCCTGCTCAACTAAACCTTCAAAATTCTCTATCATTTTATTTCCATGCTTGATTGCTTCACATATCCAAAGAGGCCCAAAGAAAGAATACCCATATGTCGAAGAAAGAGCATCATCAATAACCTGTTTCGATCTAAATTTCTCTTTTACACTATCCTGGAAGTGCCGAGTGACCTCCTGAAGACATATTACATCACAATCAAGCTCTTTAAGATATTTTGCCACTTCTGAAGCATTATCCAAGCGAATTCCAACATTTAGACTCACAATATTCATATCTAATACAACAATTATCTAAATCTACTGTGCATACCAATCGCCAGGATCGATATTTTCAACATTTTGACCGGAACTAACCGTAACAACAATCTTCGAGTGCGATGGACAACTAGCCTCCAAACCACACGTTACAAATTCAGTATAGTAAGCCTTGTATGTATCCCCGGGAACCTGTGCATAAACATAGTACGAACCATCTGGTACATCGATATAGTACCCATATCCAAATTGCGCTTGAGCATCAAGAAATATGTCTGTGGTGCAAGTCTCACCTCCTCCATTATTTGGCTCGGCACAGATTTTCATACCATCAGGGATTGCTTCACTAGGATAGCTCACCGAACCAGATATTCTTCCATTCTGAGGTACTGAAGTCTGATCATCGTCATCTGTTTGAGAGTCAGAATCTGTGTCCAAGTTCGTATCTTCATCAGAATCGTCCACCGTAGACTCAACGGAATCCCCACCATCATCGGAATCTTCGGTCTCCTTCCCAAAAAGAAGAATACCTATGGTAACAGCAGATCCACATATACATAGCAGTAGAACAACTGCCAAAATAACAATTACTACTGTCTGTCCTTTCCCTTTCATTTATATTTCTAATTAAATTATATCGTCAATATTAATAATAACTTAGCAAATGCAAGTAAGCAAATTTTTACTTTCCAGAGCCGAAGTCAGAAAGACAGAAACAAAAAGATGTATAATACACCAAACCAAAATCATTATTTCTGTAAATGAAGATCACAGTTATAGGAGGTGGTACAGGCACCTCAGCAGTACTCAACGCAATAAAACACTATCGAGACCTAAAAATCAGTGTAATTGTGAATATGACCGACGAAGGTGGCAGCAATAAGGTCATCAGAGACGATTTTGGACTTTTACCACTCAGTGACCTCAGAAAATCAATAATTGCATTATCCGAAGACAATCAGGACGAAATACTGAGAAAGCTCTTTATCTACAGGTTCTTAAAAGGCAAAGGCCTTTCCGGACATACTCTCGGGAACTTAATAATGACTGCACTTTCTGACATCACCGGATCAGAAACAGGTGCCATCGATGCAGTTTGCAAGATTTTTGATGTTATTGGAGATGTTATTCCTGTAACACTGGATAAGGTTAGACTTGTAGCTGAATATACTGACGGAACTAGAACAGTAGGAGAACACCTAATAGATGAACCAAAGAATGACAAAACAATAAGTAAGTTTTATTCTACTCCTATACCAGAAGCGAACCCTAAAGCTATCAAAGCAATAGAAAAAGCAAATTTTGTAATTATAGGGCCAGGAGATCTTTATACCAGCACAATAGCAAACCTCATCACTAATGGAATACCACAGGCCCTACAAAAGACTGCCGCTAAGAAAATTTTTATTTCAAACCTAGTAACTCAAAAAGGACAGACAAGAGGTATGGAACACAACGATCTCCTCAAAACAATCGAAAACTTCTCGAAAACCAAGATGGATTACACAATAATCAACAAAGGTAAGATTCCTCAAGAAGCATTAAAAGCATACACGAAAAGAGGAGAAACTGTTCACAAAGGAAATATAAAGTCGAACAAGAATCTAAAGGTCATTACAGAAAATATCGTCTCACATAAGTTTCTTCCTCAGCACAAGGACGACAAGCTTAAAAGAAGTCTTGTCCGTCATGACCCAGACAAGCTCGGCACAGTTCTCTACAGCATATTCAAGGGAATAATTTAGATCAGGAGACTCTAAGGTCGTACTTCTTTACACGATCCTCTCCTAAGACCACCTTAACCTCTGATTTAACAAACTTCATTGCTGATTCTAGATGCCCTCTTAAAGTATATCCAAGTATACGGTCTTCCTCCTCTTTCTTCTTCTTAAGCGCAAGTAGCATGTTCACAACCTCGATGGCATCTGAAAATTTTCCTGACCCAAGCTTTTCTTCAGACAAACTATCGGCTGCTGTTGCTATATTTTTAGAAACTCTTACTGTTTTACCAAGTTTCTTCAAAATACTAGACATTTTATTTTTTGAAATTGGATACCGAAGGCCCAGGCTTTCAGCATTATCAGATGGGATAGATACAACAAGAGGATCATCAAAAAACTCGATCTTCAGATATTCCCTTTTGTCATCCTGGTCAGCCTCGAATTTGTCGACAATCTTTCCAACTCCATGTATAGGATAGACAACAGTCTCGCGTTTCTTAAACATAAGCAAAACACTATGATAAAGATAGTACCTACAATTATACCATAAAAACGATATTTTTTAAACCTCCACGCAGGCTGAAACTACTTTACAGTGACACTTTTGGCAAGATTTCGAGGCTTGTCCGGATCATAGCCCAATTCCAGCGCCAAGAAATAAGAAACCAGCTGAAACGGTATTACATTCGATATACAACTTGCAACACCAACATCAGGAGTTGCAATAAACTCATCGAAGAGCTCATTTTCTACCTGCCCCACACCTATAAGCCATGCCCCTCTTGCCTTGACCTCTGCTGCTGCAGAGATAATATTTTCTTTTTCTTCATCCTTGCCAATCAAAACGAAAACCGGAGTCCCCTTTTCGATTAAAGCTATTACACCATGCTTGAGTTCGCCTCCCGCAAATCCCTCAGCATGAAGGTACGATATCTCCTTTATCTTCAGAGCAGACTCCAAAGTAATATAATAATTTTGACCTCGGCCAAGAATAAATGCATGGTCAGATTTTTTTAACTTTCTCGAAAGATCGCGAATTCTCTCAAAAAGCTTATCGGAAAAATAGGACTGAAGCATGTCAGATAGACAATAAATAGATTTTTTTGCCTCATCATATTTTCCAGCAATGGCGCAAGACACCAAAAGTGACCAGGATAGCTTTGCCGAAAAAGCCTTAGTGGAGCAAACACATATCTCTGGTCCTGATCTCACAAAAAACGGCATATCTGAAATTCTCGTCAGGGTAGAACCAAGCATATTTACAATACTCGCAACCTTTGCTCCCCTTGAGATCGCAAATTCAACCGCCTCAACAGTATCAGCCGTTTCACCACTCTGGCTATAAGCAATAATCAAATCATTCGGTGAGAATAAATCCCTATAGCTATCTACCTCATAAGATTTAAGCTCTACAGCCTTGACTCCAGCTATTTTACGTAAAAAATAGGCTGCCTGACCTGCCTCATAGCTGGCAGTACCGGCACCAATAGTATAGACCGTAGATGATTTTTTCACGGTACCTATTAGCGGTTCCAATTCCTTCATTGAGTATTGAACCGCACTTCTTACAGTGTCTTTTTGTTCAACTATCTCCTTTAGCATAAAATGGTCATATCCACTCTTATCAACATCAACATCGAGATTCTCAAGTTCTTCAATAGTAAAATCAATTTTCTTCCCCGATTCTGCATCAAACACTGAAATCTCACCATCCTTGTATTCCACAATTTCTCCATCATTAATAAACACTACCCTACTTGTTTTATCTGCAAAAGAAAGTGTATCAGAAGCGAAAAAGTACTCACCACTACCCACCCCCACAACAAGCGGTGATCCATTTCTAACAGCAATAACATGATCGATCTTACTCGACAAAACAACTATAGTATTTCTGCCTTCCAAATCAAGAAATGCTAACCTTACAGCTTCTCTAAGATCTGAGACTGACTTCAGTTTATCCTCAACAAGCCTCACAATGACTTCTGTATCTGTTTCCGAAATAAATTCAAAATCCTCATTAATAAGGTTTTTCTTCAAATCCTGGTAGTTTTCTACAATACCGTTTTGAGCAAGAACAAAGCTCTTATCCGTTGAAAAATGAGGATGAGCATTCACCTCCGTAACTCCGCCATGAGTAGCCCACCTCGTATGACCAACGCCAATATGTGATTCTGGCCACTCCCCGACATCAAGATCACCTATCGCTCCGACCTTCTTCGTTACTTCAATCTCTCCCTCTTTCACAACAGCAATACCCCAAGAGTCATAGCCTCGATACTCAAGACGTTTCAAACCATTAACGATCTTACCTGCGGCACCGGATTTACCGACATAACCAAAAACCCCACACATACTTAAACAACTAAATTTAAAAACACTACGAAAAAAGTAAACGTTATTCTCTCACTTTTCTCACATTTTATAAATTTCAAAGAAGATCTGGTAAAATACTCAAGTCAAATCACTTCAATCTAGTAACATGACCGACAAATATACAGCAACATGGGTATCTCATTCTTCAATTAGCGACTTTCTCCAATGCCCGCGCGCGTATTACCTTAAGAATGTTTACAAGAACCCCGAAACAGGAAACAAGATTCAAATTGCCTCACCTCCGCTGTCTCGGGGATCGGCCGTACATGAGGTAATAGAGTCACTCTCAAACCTTCCGGTTAAGAGACGATTTGAGACACCTCTGACAGAGAAATTCGACAAAATTTGGAAAAAGTACAGTGGAAAGATTGGCGGTTTCTCGAACAAGGAAACCGAAGCAAAATATAAGAGGAGCGGTGAAGAAATGCTTCGGAGGGTAACACAAAACCCAGGGCCTCTGCTGAAACTTGCTGTAAAAATCAAAATGGACCTTCCACATTACTGGCTTTCAGAAGAAGACGATATAATCTTGTGCGGAAAAATCGACTGGCTGGAATATGACGAAAACAATGACAGCGTAAGAATAATCGACTTCAAAACAAGCAAGCATGAGAACTCCGGTTCACTTCAACTGCCCATTTACAGTCTTCTCGCAAGCAACTGCCAAAGTCATACAGTTCAATCTGCAGCATATTGGTATATCGCAAGAAACGACAAACCAAAAAATATCAAGCTCCCAGATATAGATAAAACTCAAAAGAAGATTCTCTCTATAGCAAAAAAAATAAGACTTGCAAAACAGCTTGAAAGCTTCAGTTGTCCAAAAGACTCTGGATGCAAATCCTGCAGACCTTATGAAGCAGTACTTCGGGGAGAGGCAGAACATGTTGGTACCGACAGCATCGGAAGAGATATTTTCATTCTCGAAGGCAAAACAGAAGATCTTGAAAAAGAAAGCGTAATACTATAAGCTTGTATCGGATGAAGAAAACTCAAAAACTTTTTAAAAATTTTACACACTTGTTCTATGCCTCGGGCATTATGTATGCGTTATATTTCTGGGCTACTACACCTAAAAGCAAAGACATGTTCCAACGAAGACTGTGGGCCTACGAATGCTGGCTTATTTTTACTCTCTATGGAATATTACTCTGGCTTTTCTATATAACAAATGAAAACGAAGCAAGGAAGTCTGAATCCAAGATTATCAGATTTCTTAGGAAAAGACGTATCATACAAAGATTATTTCCCTTCATAGTAGTCCTGACAATATACACAGTCAAAGTAACTACCTGATGAGAATTTTTAAAAGTATAATTATTAATACTCCCGCAAAGAATCTTGTACTGCTATTTTTCCAGCTAGAAAAAACTCCGGGACAATACTCAATGCCTTCTCACAAAGGTTTTACAGTTATCGAAGGCAAGCTTGATAAACCAGGATCCATAATCGAAACACAAGAAAAATTTCTCTTTTTCTTTGTGAAGGCAGAATTTATCATAAGGGACATCGACGAAACCGGACTCTTCACACTATATCTCCAAAAACCTTTAGGTTTTCTAGATGTATTAGTGAAATTCAGATCAAAGAGAATCGACACACAGCAGACACTTTTATCCATGGATATCTACCAGCCCCACAACACGAAAACACTTAAAAGAATCTTCTTCAATATCGTATTCACCCTTATTTCACCACTTATAAGAAACCAGATAGGAAAAGAGCTCATTCTTATCAAAAATCTAGCAGAATCACAGGCCAGACCCAGTTAACTATATCATTCCCTCACCTTTAAACCACTCATACTGATCCTTAATAGACTCCTTCACATCTCTTGGAGAATATCCCAACTCATTAGTAGCCTTCTCGTGACTGATATTAGAATTACTCAATAAAGTCTCAAGAGAGTACGGAGTAAACTCTGGATTCTTCTTGAAAAAAGCTAAAACCCCAGCCACAAAACGGGCTATCTTGTAAGGGATAATCTTCGCCGGAGCCTTAACACCAGAAAATTCCTCCATATATTTATAGTACTGTTTCATCGTCATCCTTTCCCCCGAAAGAATGTAGGTCTCTCCTTTACCACCCTTCTCCATTGCAGCGATCATACCAGCAACAACGTCTCTCACGTCCACATAGTCATATGCCCCCTCCACCATAGCTGTCTGCTGTTCATTCACATAACTGATCATACTTTTTCCAAAATACGAAGGGCGATAATCATAAGGACCAATTACTCCTGTCGGACACACTATCGTCGCGTTAAGGCCCTCTTTCACTGCTCTAAGAACAGCCATACTAGCCCTTGCCTTCGAGCGGTCATACGCACCTCTCGTACTATCCGGATTGAAAGAACAGCATTCGGTAATTACCTTCCCGCGAGGCAGCTCTTTGATCGCGTGAATCGAACTCGTATATAAAAGCTTCCTCACATTCTTTTCTACACAGGCCTTAATTATATTCTTAGTCCCACCAATATTTATCTCGTAAACTTTCTTCTCGTTTCCGGAGGAAATCCATATAAGAGACGCAAGATGATAGACATAATCTACTCCATCCACAGCCTCCATAACTGAAGGGAAATCACGAACATCTCCTACTGAAGTTTCGTACTGAAGCCCCTTAAGGGGTGTTAGATCAGAATCCTTTCTCGTAAATATGCGAACCTTATCATTTCTGGAAATGAGTTCTCTAACAAGGACATTTCCTATTCTGCCTGTAGCTCCTGTAACAAGAATCATTGTGTATTAGTTAAAGGTTATCTTAGTGCATATACCTACATAATACATGAAAATATCAGAGGGATCCCCTATGGTATCGGTAGAACCTTAAAATCGGGGTGACAGGACTCGAACCTGCGACCCCACGCACCCCATGCGTGTGCTCTAAGCCAACTGAGCTACACCCCGAATATTTCAAGAGGATTTTACCACGAACACGTTCCAATCCAAACCTTCAACATTTCGGCCCGCTATCTCTTGATCTCAATAACTATCTGATTTGGCGAAGTAGTTCTGTAAATTCTATATTCTGTGCCCTTTGCCAGAATAAATTCATACACATTATCACCGCCAGATTTGCTACCCTCCACCCGCTCCACAGGTGAAGAAAGATCTGCCTCAAAAACATTATCCGATCCTAGAACAGAATCCTTTTGTACATTTCCAAACTTTACAACAATTTTCTTGTCAGCAGAAATATATTCTGCAGTTGTTGGAGGTGTAGGATTTCCAGATGCAGAAGATGTACTCCAGGTAAACTTCAATACACTACCCTCAACTCCCCATGAATACGAACCAATCCGAACATCACCGGTAGTGTTGGTACCAGTCAGTGACTGTACACCGCTAGAAAATTCTTCAGGATCCTCAACGGCTGACTCATTTTCATCCGAAGTGCCCGGATATTTAACATCAAGAATCACAGTCAAACCTTCTCCCTGATGAAGATAGAAAGACGTATCACTATCTATTCCGATATTATAAACCTCCTCAGCTTCATTTGGAGTAACGGCATGGTAGAGCTTAACAACACCATCCTTATTTATTGTTCTCTGACCTTGATAAGGGATTCCACTACTATCACTTGTAACTCTATCCAATCTAATTTTTATATAACCGCCAGATGAAACTAATGTGGCCTCAACTTCTGCAAAATCTTCTTCGTCTGACTCAAGAACAAATTCAAACCTGTGATATCCGTCCATCGCAGTGTCATTTATTTCCATAAGATCATACTCTGCACTATCTTTTCCGGAGGAATTTCCAACAGTCTGAGTCTGCT
Source organism: Candidatus Dojkabacteria bacterium (assembly GCA_016932785.1). Taxonomy (GTDB): domain Bacteria; phylum Patescibacteriota; class Dojkabacteria; order SC72; family JAFGCJ01; genus JAFGCJ01. The sequence goes on from JAFGCJ010000002.1 coordinate 456,156, forward strand.
CGGAAAATTTAGACATATCCGTTTCCCCTGTACTTGAATCTTCAGTTTCCTCTTCTTCTGTATCTTCCTCTTCCTGAGATTCTTCATCATTCCCTTGATCTACTGATTCTTCCTGATCCTCCTTATCAATTTTCTCATTATTCCGGTAGTTCACGTATAGAAGCACTCCCCCAGTAATAACTATTGCAAAAAGAACAACTGCTATTACAATTTTTTTCATATTAAAAAAACTAAATTTACCTATTTTAACTATATCTAAATTTTAACTACTAATCCACCAATAGAAGCGCTCTTTACTTTTCCTTTAACAATTTTCCCAATTTTTCCAGAACCGCTAATTACTTCAACATCCCTCAAGTCCTTTGTTTTTCCTGCATTACTGCTAAGCACAAGAACTTCAACTTCTTTACCTACTATTCTTTCATTTTGCTTTTTCATTATTTTTACCTGGATGCTCTCCAGTCTTTTCTTCCTACGTTTTTTTTCAGCTAAAGGAACATCATCCTTCATCAAGGCTGCTCCTGTACCCTTTCTGGGCGAAAATTCAGATATATAAATCATTCCATACCAAATCTTTTCAATGAAGGCCACGGTCTCTTCAAAATCTTCCTCAGTCTCCCCGGGAAAACCGACAATTACATCAGTACTCAGCCTTATATTAGGTAACTTCTCACTTAAATACTCGATCTTTGCCAAATAATCCAGCCAGGTATAACCACGATTCATTTTTTCCAGAACCTTGTTTGAAGCTGACTGAATAGGAAGATTCAGATACGGACATATTTTGTCATATTTTGCCATGACATCAGCTAGCTCATCATTAAAATCTTTCGGATGAGAGGTAAGAAATGTCAGCCAAAATTCACCACGAATTCTAGCGATCTTGGCTAGTAAATAAGAAAACCCTACGTTCTTGCCTTTTACCGTACCAGTCCAACTGTTTACATTCTGACCGAGAAGAGTAATCAATTTACATCCATTCTTAACAAGTTCTCTGACTTCTCTAACTATAGAGTTTAGTGATCTATGTTCTTCTTTTCCACGAGTATATGGGACAATACAATACGTACAGAAATTGTTACATCCTTTTGATATTGGTACAAAGGCTGCAATGGAAGATGCGTAGGATTGTTCTGCATTATCGTGGCTAAAAGAACGTTTTTTCCCGGTAGCGATTTTATATATGGACGATAGATCCCCGATGTTCACAAAATAATCTATCCATTTAAACCTCCGCCGCATGCTCTTAAGATATTTTGGGTCATAAGCAGTTTTATCTTTACAACCCCGATCTATTCTCTGGGACATACAGCCTGTCATTACGACCTTAAGATTTTTGTTTTTTGACTTAAGTTTCTTTATCTTTCTTCCCAGACCCGCCACTTTGTCCTCGGCCCTCTGTCTCACCGAACAGGTGTTCAGAATAATCAGATCCGAATCCTCCATTTTTTCTGACTTAATCCAACCGGCTCCTAACAAAACCGCCTCTATCTTCTCAGAATCGGCATAATTCAACTGGCATCCCCAAGTTTTTATGTGAAATTTAGACATATTTGTGGTACATTATTATTATGGATACAGCAATTATAGCAATAATAATAGCCGTTATACCAACGGCGCTTTCAGTCTATCTTCTATACGTAACAAACGAACAAAAGAAAAGAATAGACAACCTAACAACAGGCATCAGCGAAGGAAATCTCGAAAATATAGTACGAACATACATAGAAAATCTCCGCAAATGTGCCTCCGACATCGACCTAATGAATCAAGAGTTCGAAAAAATACGCCAAGAGACACGCGAGTTCTTTAGAAAAATTGGGATCGTACGTTTCCAGGCGTTTAAAGATACCGGAGGAGATCAAAGTTTCGCACTCACCCTACTCGACCAGGAAAACAACGGGTTTGTAATAAGTAGTCTCTACGGAAGAGGGTTCTCCAAAATATACTTGAAACCTATTGAAAAGGGTAAGTCAGAAAAATATACACTTACAGATGAGGAACGAGAATCACTTGAAATTGCACTGAACACATGAGAGAGCTCAACTTAAACTCCGGGGTAATAAACCAAAAAAAGAGAGAAAAGACATCAAAGACTCTAGAAACAACTGCTGTTCCAAAAGTAGACGAAAATCCAACAAAAAAGACTCCTCTCACCGAGAGAATCAAAAAACTACTCAAGAAATACCAAAACCTGCCTCCCAAGAAGAAAATCCTTGTGACCGGACTCATATGTTCAATAATACTCATCATTGGCGGGATAAGTGCCTATTTTATAATATTCAGCAAAGAACCGATCAAAGATTTTACTATTCCCGAAAGAATCTCTGCAAAAAAATCTACATCACAATACTTTAGTAATATAATTCCTCCTTTCCCCGAGCCGCCAAGAGACAAAGAAAACCCGATCAATGGAGAGCTTTACACATCAAAACAATATTCCGCTATGGAGGACCGCTATCCTATTGCTGTAATGATAGAAAATCATGTCGACGCACGTCCCCAATCAGGATACAACTCTGCCGATATAGTTTATGAGGCACTTGCAGAAGGTGGAATTACTCGTACGATGGCAATATTTTGGGGTAAGGAATGTGAAGAAATCGGCCCCATAAGAAGCGCCCGTCAGTACTTCATCGAATGGCTTATGCCTTATGATCCTCTGTATATGTATATCGGTTATGCAACAAGCTCAGATCCGAGGGTAAACGCGGGGCAAAGCATTTACGAATATGGAATAAAAGGAATGGATGTATACGGAACATTCTGGAGGGATACTACACGATACTCCCCTCACAATGCTTACTCATCAACCGAACTTCTATATCAAAGAGCTAAAGACATTGGTTATACAGGAAAACCCGGTGAAATAAAGCCTCTCAAATTCAAGATGGATGCCGCTCCCGACAAAAGAGGGTCCTTTGAAAAAGTCACGATTACATTCTTTGAACGACTTTATAACGGCGGTCTCTATGATGTTACCTGGGTATACGATTCACAACGTAACGTCTATCTCCGCTACAACGGCGACGACAAGTATATTGATCAAAATTCCGAACAACAGGTTTTTGCTAAAAATGTGATCATTCAAAGAATGGATACAATCTCGACTTTTGATTCCAAAGCTCATATAATAATAACCACCATTGATGAAGGCGATGCAATAATTCTACGAGATGGCCAAACTATAAATGCTACCTGGAAGAAAAAAGATCTAGAATCAAGAACGAGATATTACGATAGTGATGGTAAAGAAATAGAACTAAACCGAGGCATCATATGGATAGAATCTGTCCCCATTGAACAAGGTAGTGTAACAATAGATTAAAATTGATTAATAAAAATGATCGATCAATTATTTGTATCAAAAGTTAGGGTGAAACTTCTTAAGTTTTTCTTTTTAGATACATCTAAAGAACTTCACATCCGTGGAATCACTAGAAAGATTGACGAGGAAATTAATGCTGTAAGAAGAGAACTCAAGAATCTTGAATCTGCGTCTATCCTCAGAAAGGAACGACGAGGAAATCGTCTTTACTACAAAATTAATAAGGACTGTCCCATATATTACGAGTTGCTCGGCCTTGTAAACAAGGAATTTGGCCTCGGTAGAACGATTCTTGATAACAAAGACCACTTAGGTGAAGTTAGGTATGCAGTTTTAACTACAGCATATCTGGAAAATCATCACCCTTCTCCATACGATGTCGATATTTTGATTATCGGTAATCTCGAAATGAAAAACATATCATCTGCCATAAAGAGCGCCGAATCATCCATAGGACGAGAAATAAGGTATACTGTTATGACCGAAGAGGAATTCGACTTCAGAAAAAAGAAGAGAGATTCTTTTATATCCAATATACTAAATCGTCAAAAGATTATACTAATTGGAGACGAAAACGAATTAATGTCATGAAAATACGACTGCCTAGAATAAAACTCCCTAGACTGCAGATTCAACAAGACGTGATTGTCAAAACCGCTTTTATATTAGTCTATTCCGTTGCATGTTTATTCATTCTTATACCACAAATAGACTATCAATCCTGGTATCCGGAGAAGCTAGGTACGTATGATTACAAACTTGGTATTGAGTATAGAGAGCATAAAAGAATCTCTATCGATCTCAAGGAAAACAACATCGATGACAAACAAGTAAATGCTCTCGTAGAGGCAATATACCAGAGAGCCGAAGAAGCAAATCTAAATGATTTCTTTATAAGAAAGAACTCGGACAAACTAGAAATTCATATACCCCACTGGTACAGCGACTCATTCGCAACAAGTCTCATTTCTCCAGGAAAAATTGAAATCTTGAAACCAAAAGACCTCGAGTCCGAAGACAGTCAACCATCTGTTGACCAGATTTTCAGTCGCGACAACTACGAAAGCGTTGGAATTAAAACGTCCAAATTTGACAAGGCTACAATAACAAATCAGAGAGCAGGTTACTCATACATAAGTATCAAAAGTGATAAAGACCAAGAAAGAAGACTTAACAAACTTGGAGAAGAATCCCAGACATCAAATATCGGGCTCGTAATTGACGACTCGGTAAATCTGGCATGGGTCCTTCCTTCCGATGACGAGACAACAAAATACCCTACTCTCATAATTCTGATGGAATCACCGGAAGTAGAGATTTTTGTCTCGCAACTCATAAACGATCCACTAGAAATGCCAATAGTCACAAGCAACATAGATACTGTCAAGGGAACGCAGCGTGAAAGTACGCTATATGCAGTAATCGGCTCTATAGTTGGACTGACAGCAGCAGGTCTACTATTCCAAGCTCTCTACAGGAAGTACTCAGTAAATCACATTGCAGCAACAGGCCTTATGATAATAGGCATTATGACATTACTGAAGATCACAGAACCAACGCTTTCTTTGGCAGCAATGATAGGAACACTTTCAATATTTGTCTTAATAATGTTCCTTAAATCGGGAACTTATGCGATAGCTTTTCCTATTATTATAGTCATTGGTCTAGCATCATGGTTATCACCAAATCCTACACTGAAGAGCATTGCCAATATCTACATTTCTACGGGAATATTTGCAACGTCTTATTATATTGTTTGTTACCTACTCGGAATATATGAAGAAAAAAGTTAGCATATCAAATTCTAATATTATGCTTTATATAGGCATATTTCTGCTTGTACTTCCCATATTGGGCACAGTTTTTAATCCCAAAGTGCCAGAGATCATATATAAAATCGACCTCTACTCTGGTTTGGCTGTTAGAACAACAATAATATCTATTCTTGTAATAATCATCTGCTACAGTATCATTAGAGCTGTTTACCTAAACGGTAAATCCACCAATTCCATCCGCATCTCAATAACAAGCTTTGTTCTAAACCTGTTATCCATCATCTTGTTCTTAATAGGATCAACTATCATCTACAAAATAGTCGGGATAGATACAATATCTCAACTTTCCGGAACGGTAATTTCAATATCATTATTCTCGATTCTCATCACAATGATCTACGAGGATATCGAGATTTATCAAAGAAAAGATAATCAATTACCAAATATTCAAATAGGATCCATCCTGGCAATGCTAGCAACGACGCTCATAACAGGACTCCTACTGGCATTTTCAAGAACACCGGTTTCTGATCAGGTTATGGCTTCATCTCTTCCCTTATGGAATCTTATATACCTGCTTTTAGTACGTAAAAGCATCCTTCGATATCTCATAAAAGTCTAAACATGTCGAAAATCATAGCCATAGGTGGACTTACTTCCTCAGGAAAGAGTTCCCTTGGAATAAAAATTGCTAAAAAATTTGACGGAGAAATTATCAACGCAGATTCAAGACAAATATACCGGTATCTTGATATAGGTACCGGGAAGGAGCCAGTATCTGAGCATAAAAAAGACGGTACGGTCATTATAAATGGTATTATTCATCATCTTATAGATATCCTGGATCCAGACGAAGACTACAATCTCGCAACTTATAAGAAAAAGACCGAAAGTAAAATATCAGAAATTGCTGACAGAGATAAACTACCTATTCTTGTCGGAGGAACAGGGCTTTATCTGGATGCTGTCGTATATAACTATGCGCTTGAAGGTAACGGCCCAGACTTGCATCAAAGAGAGTACCTTCAATCCCTCGAAATCGACCAGCTGCAAAAGCTTTGCCACAAAAATGATCCTAGGTCATTTTCAGAAATGAATCAAAGCGATAAAAAAAATCCACACAGACTTATACGATGCATCGAAAGGTCACAATATAAAGAAAGATCAAATACAAACAGAGAAAAAAGTCCATACACGAGCCTATACCTTTGTAGAAATACTTCGGCACTACAACTTGAAAACCAGATAAACGACCGTGTAGAAGAGATGTTCAAAACCGGTCTCTTAGAAGAAAACAAGAAACTTAGAGAACAAGGATTTTCTACCGAAATGTCTTCGATGAAGACCATAGGATACAGAGAATTCGATGAATACTTCAGCGGAAATATAACCCTCGAAGAAACCAAATCTCTCATCAAAACCCACACAAGACAATATGCCAAGCGTCAGATGACATGGTTTAAGCGAAATCCAGACATAACCTGGTTCAAAACTCCAAAAAAAGCACTTGAGCTTGTTAGTAAGTTTCTTTCTAGCTAGCTTCTATTTTTTCTTTTCCCACGTAATCACGAAGCACCTCAGGAACAGTAAGACTTCCATCCTCATTTTGATATGTCTCAATAAGTGCTGCCATCAATCTTGACGTCGCAAGCCCAGAAGCGTTGAGGGTATGCGTATATTCCATTTTCCCTTCAGCATCTTTATATCTCACATTTCCTCTTCTACTCTGAAAGTCATGGGCATTAGAAATTGAGCTAACCTCTGTCCATTTATCCAGATATGGCAACCAAACTTCCACATCATATGTCCTAGCCATACCAAACGACATATCCTCTGCAGCAAGCTTTGATACACGATGAGTTAGCCCAAGACCCTGTACAAGTTTTTCTGCACGTGCTACAAGATCATTGAACTCACCCGCCGACTTTTCCTTGGTCGTATAATGAAACATCTCGACTTTATCAAACTGGTGCATTCTGATAAGACCTCTTTCATCCTTACCATATGAACCAGCTTCACGCCTGTAACAAGGAGTATACGCAAAGTACTTAAGCGGAAGATCTGCTTTATCAAGGACCTCATCCCGATGGAGATTGCACAAAGCTGTCTCTGCTGTAGGAAGAAGACACTGTGAATCCTGGGTCCAGTAAACATCATCCTTGAACTTAGGAAGTTGCCCTGCTACATATGCCGACTCTTCATTAAGAAGATGCGGTGGAATTATACAAACATAGCCATCTTTACGATGAAATTTCATGAAGTAGTCGATAAGAGCCCACTCAAGCACAGCCCCATCACCCACATACATTGGCATTTGGGCTCCACTTATTTTTGAGGCACGCTTGAAATCTAAAATTCCCAATTTTTCTCCTACTTCGGTATGATCCTTCACTTTAAATCCAAAATCGCGTTTCTCACCCCACTCCCGTATAACTTCGTTGTTCTCTTTTCCTCCAGCAACAATATCCTCTTCAGGAACATTTGGAAGACCTGCAACCATCTCGTCAAGTTTATCTTTTGTCTCATTTAACTGAACTTCAAACTTCTTAACCTCATCAGAGAGAACCTTCAGATCCTTAACAGATTTTTTGAATCCGTCACTCGATTTATCTTTTATCGAAGCCATTTTCTCATTGTACTTTTTCTGCTCTGCTCTCTTCGCCTCATATGCCGAAAGTACCTTCTTGTACTTCTCATACATGTTCAATATTTCATCAAGGTTTAGATCCTTTTCTGTAACCCTCTTCAATAAACCATCTCTGACTTTCTGTATGTCATCAACAATTCTTTTTATATCGATCATCTTTATTTATCGATCAATTTAACTATTCACCCTATCCGGTAGATGCCGCTTCACGAGTCTTTTTAGTACATCTAGAACCAAAAAGAGCTCCCCGCTGGGAGCTCTTTGATTTCCGGGTATAGAAATCTAGCATAGACCCCAGCAGGCCTCAGAAGAGGATGAGGAGAAACTAGATACTAGATTTTGCAAAAATATTTTGTACTTCATTGACATTAACATTGTAGCACTATTTTAATATTAGATCCAAATACTACTATTCTCATAACGTTTATCCCATTTGCGTTGCAGCACAATGCGGTACTGTCCTTTTTGTTTTAAATTAATATGAAATTAATTTTTTATCTCATATCTAATGTTTAAGAAACAGCTGACTACAGTTATCGGTCAAACGTTGGCTATAGCTGCAGTTCTCTCCGGAGTTTTCATCTGGGGATCTATACTAATAACCGCCACGCAAGCTTCACCAGATGAGCAGAAATCACTGGATCCCACAACAAACAATCTCGCAAAAGAACGTGGAATCAGCATAAAAGAGGCCAGAAAGAGAATCAAATGGCAGGATAGTGCCAGTGATCTCAACGACACTCTAACTGAAGAGCTTTCTGATGAAGATTTCGGCGGGGTATGGATCGGCGAAGACGACAGAGTCAAAGTTGGCGTTCTAAATGGTTCCCAAAATGGCAATAATAAAGACAAAATTAAAAACGAAGCAAGAAGTTTAGGACTAGAGAATGCTGTCGACTACGTACCAGTCGCAAACTCCTTCGAAGAACTTGAAATAGCAAGGGAAAGAATAAGTAATGAGGCAGAAATTGTAAATGAAGAAGCAGACTGGCCAATATATGCAGGAATTACTACCGATACCAATCAGGTTCTTGTACATATACCAGAAAAAAATAACGAGCTAACCAAAGAACAAAGAGTCTTTCTTAACGAGATTAAGAAAGAGTATGGGCGAATGGTGAAGACAACCACCTATAAGGAATTGCCTGTTGATACAAACTGCTACTTCCCTTACTGTGACAGCCCTCTTCGCGGCGGTGTCGGTATAAGCGGAAGTAATAATTACAGTGCGCCATATTGTACTGCAGGATTTATGGTCAGAGGAAATTCTGGTACGAGGTATGTTCTTACTGCTGGCCACTGCTCTTCCGGAGGAAATGGTTGGGCTACATATACTAGTAGTGGAAGTCTAAAAAAGATCGGACCAATTCACCGAAGCGTCTACAATCAGAGAATTGACGCCATGATTATCAAAATTCGTGAAGACACCTACAACTGGAATGTTCAAGGATCTGTGTTTATAACTAATGGCCTGGGAATAGACGGATTCTGGGGACCAAGCTATAACGAAAATTATGATATTAACGGTACAAGCACCAGTGGAAACCTTGTAGGCAGCAGAATATGCAAGACTGGAGCCGCTACAGGTTCAAGTTGTGGTGCTGTTCATGAGGTCGATATAGAGGTGGCATTTGCTGATCAGGTGTCAACTAATCTCGTTCGAGCCGGATACTGTAATAACTATGGAGATAGCGGTGGTCCTGTTTTCAGAAACGGAAAGGCTTTAGGCATCAATAAGGGAGGAAATCTCAGCTATGGATATAAGATTTCAATCAATGGCTACTGCAATGATGAACAGTACTATACAGGAATCCGTCCGATAATCAGAGCAATGGACAATACCATCGACATCTTCTAGACAACACCCACACGGTGAGTGAACGCCACATATTGGTGGCGTTCACTTTTCCGTTTTTGCATTCACCGTGTAACTAGACCCTAACCTGCTCACTAACCCTCAAAGGCCATGAGTAATTTAGGAATACTTTCTCAGAATTTTCCCTTGCAACTCTATTAAGTACTGGCTTCAGTGACACCCGTGGATCCTTTTGACTAAGTTCCTTTTCCCCAAACACTACAATCTCAGGAACAAGATCCTCCTTAGCCATCTTTATCCTCTTCGATACACTTTCATTTCTATCATCTAACTCTATCCTTGCGACACCAGGCCCCAGGTCACGGACTAACTTAACAGCAGAATCAAAATACTTTTCGCTTACTGGAATAACACGTGCCTGAATAGGATTTAGCCAAAGAGGAAAGTTCTCAGGAAGACCATCTATCGCCATATACAGATATCTCTCAATTCCTCCAGGAACAGCAGAATGAATAATAGCCGGATACTTGTAATCTCCGTCATCATCCAGATATTTAATTCCAAGCCGCTTAGCATTACCAACATCTATCTGAATACAGCATATTTCACGCGACTGACCAAGTTTATCAACAATCTTATAATCGGCATTGATGATCCAGTATTTATCTTTTTTATCCTGATCTATCTCAATAAGAACGTCACGACCGAAATTCTTAGCAACAGCCTTAATCTGACTCTTATATTCTTCCCATACCTTATCAGATGCAACTTCAATCAGGAACTGGTATTCCCTCCCAACTGCTCTACCCGCCTCAATAAGCTTTTTTTCTATTTTCGGATACCACCGAAAAGCCTCCTCAACATCCCTAAAATACGGATGGAGGTCAGGCATGAAAAACCTTCTCAGGCGGTACATAAGCATGCATTCCCCACTCTGCTCGTACCTATAACAGTCAGAGAGAGAAAAATGCGCAAAAGGAAGACCATTCTTGCTTAATTGATACCTGGAAGCCAAGTTAAACTGAGGATAACTGGCATCATAGCTCATTACCATTTCTTTCTTACCAGGTTTAAGCTTGAAGAGACGCCCACCGAATAGTCCAGCATAGCTCCGTACGACAGGATATGACATGTCAAACATATTCGAGCCTCTAACCTCAAATACCGGAAAACCAATTTCACTGACAAGCTTTCGTGCATATTCCTTAACAAGCTCCATCATGAGATTAGCTTTATAGTCGGACCTCATGAATCCTATTTCTGCATTGTCCTCCCAGTCGAACCCGAATTTTTTAGCATACCTAAGATAATCAGATTTTCTATCAGGATCTTTCTTACCATTTATCTCAGCTTCAAGAAAGACCTTAAAATCAGGATTTACAGACGAAGAACCAAGGAGTTCTGACGGCCGATACTCCTTACCTTTGTCATCTATAACAATATATTTACCTTTCATTATATTAACAATAAAAAATTATCAAACCTTCTACGGTAGATGCCGCTGCATGAGCCTTGATATTGATAGAAAAACTAGAGACAATAAAAAAGCTCCCTGTCGGGAGCTCAAATTACAAAGGAAAATCTAGCACATACCCCGACAGGCCACTTACGTGGTCGTTGTCGTGGATGAAACTAGATTTTGTCCGAATACATATTTATACATATCTATTTACATTATACCATAAGTCAACTATAGGCTACAATCCAAGATCCTCATTTATTCCTTTCATTGCGTCCAAAACCACCTCTACATGCTCATCAAAATCCACTCCAAGCTCCTCAGCACCTTTTATTAACTCCTCTCGGTTAATAGCTTTCGCAAATTCCTTCTTCTTCATAGATTTTTTAACAGACTTAAGGTCCACATTATCGAGATCTCCACCTCTAACCAAAGCACAAGCAACTATGAACCCGGTAAGTTCATCGACTGCCTGCAAAGCCTTCGAGATCCTGTTTTTGCGCTCTTCATACGCTGTACAGGGACCATGCTGCATAATAGCCTCTATGACATCATCTTCCACCCCAGCCTCTTCTAGCAGTTGTTTTCCCCATGGTGAAGGATGTCTTTCGCCCATTTTTTCGTAGTCGACGTCATGAAGAATCCCACAGACCTGCCATTTTTCTTCGTCTTCATTAAACCTAGCAGCATACGCCTTCATAGCAGCCGCTACTGCAAGCATGTGTTTAACAAGATTCTTATTTGAGGTATGTTGATTTACTAGGGTTAAAGCTTCCTGTTTTGTCATATTGATAAAATTACAATTAAATACTTAGTGTCTATATTACCTTACTAAATCTTGTTTTTCAAAGGGTTAAAATACCAACACTTGTTTTTGTTGATCACTATTGACAACAGCGTTGATCCAGTCTCAGATCTGTTGTATAATACACTATAGGATTAATAAGTAATAAGAAATTATTCTCATTAGTCCCTAGTTCATTAACAATCTGGGCGAAAATGCTTGCTCAGACAATGATTTCATGAATATTTCGTGGGATTTTTGTCTGAGCAACATTAAGACCAAGTGCCACTCGGCACTCTGAAAAACAGTCTCTATTATTGTTTTACGGAGGAAAAAATGACTAGCAATAAAAACCCACGCGTGGCGAGAACGTATTCTCGCCGGAGCAGAACGCTGTCTATGGGTCTGCTCTGTGGACTTTTTCTTTTGGTTGTAACAGCTTGCGTTTCACCAGTGTCAACAACATCACCGACCGAAGTGCCAATCGCGGCAAAGACTTCAACCGAGCAACCGGCTACATACGTTGCACCAACGACCGAGTATTACTATGAGGTCAAGGTCACCGGCAAAGATAAGGAGGGGGTAACAATCTACCAAGAGTTCAAGCATCTGAGCTTGGACACTCCCTCTCGGCTAGAAGACAAACCCGTCCGGGTCGCTACCCTAGAGGTAGCACTGGTCAATACGGATGGCGGGTACAACCAGCCATACCAGGCTCTTCCAGTGTTTATCCTCCTCAGCGTGCAGAAATGGGAAGACGAAGACACTAGCATGCATCTCATGACAAAAGCCGAGGAAGTTAATCACACTGTGTCTTTTGGAGACATCCCCATAACCCTTGCAGTGCTGAGGGTCATGGCAACAAAGAACGAGGAGACCATTGGAATACCAAGGCCTACTGACCCATCGGTCGAGACCGAGCCTCACTACGAGTGCGAGGTCCACATAGCCGGCTTCGACGAAATGGGCACTCAAGTGTATCGGCAGTACAAGTGGATGACAGCCGGTGCAACCGTCCAACTCGAGCCGAAACCTGAAGGAATGATAGAGCTCAGCGTTGCTATCAATAAATGCACTGAGGGGTACAACACCCCATGGCCCGAAGGATTACCGCGGTGGGTCAACTTCCAGATCACCGACAAAGACAACAACACAACCCCTTACGGAGTCCAGGTCCTGTTATACCAACAATACTATAGTATTATCACAGACTCAAAGGAAGGTGATCTGAAAATCACTCTCGATAAGTAACCAACCCGATAATTCGCCCAGATCAGGAAAATGGAGGACCCACAACACACCATGCTTTCATCGAAGCACTGTGGGCCCTCCAATTCCAATAACCACAACAACAGCCCACGACCTTAGACTCACCTACTCGCCCCACTGTAAAACCTCAATCCAAACCTCCAAAAAGTCTCCGCAAATACATTCCACATCAAAGCGAGCCCTATTCCAACAATTCCATACCACCATTCTAATTTTCCTACCAATATTGCCGCCGGAACAGTAGATAAAAATGCCATAGGTATGCCCCAATAGAAAATTTCTTTCGACTTCCCCCATAAATCTACCGGATACTTTGTAAGCACAACAAGAGGACTTGCAACATGATCGAGATACGTCTCAGTAGTCCAAAACGCCAAAGAATTTACCATCAAAAAGATACACTTAACAATAGAGACACCGACAACAAGGGATAACACGACTCCAAACACTTCTAAAACACCAACTGTCAAATTCATCCCGCCAATATTTATTCCGACAAAAACCACACCAACCAATACATCAGAAATCCTGGAAACATCAGCCTCAAGATATGACACATAAAAAGACGAGCCTACTGGCCTCAGCAAGACTTCGTCCAAACTTCCTGAATTAATTTTCGATTCAAGATTACTAATACCTGTACGATAAAGTACCCAGGCTAGCCCGTTTGATATGTAATAGAAACCAAGTATTAATATTGCTTCATTTTTCTTCCAACCTGCTATTTCATCTACATGTTCATAAGGCAAGGTTAAAACAACATACATAATTCCTGTCATAAGAATCATGGAGAAAAGCCTAAAAAGCATGTCAAAACGATAGACAGCAAACTGTTTGAGATAAAGAACCACAAATTGTATCCATACTTTTATTTTCCTCATGCTCCTACAGACTCGTAATTTTTTATTCCCACACGAAACACAACCTGCAAAGCTGCATACTCTACAATTATCCATGCCATGCAGATGATAAAGCCTCTGATAATCTCTTCATTTGAAATGAGCCCCTGAAAAACTTCAATTGGAAATGACACAACATATCTAAATGGCATAATCTTCGTTATCCCAAAGGCCCATGCGGGCAGTAACACTAAGGGAACAGTAATCCCTCCAAAAAGCCTATATGCTGACCAATAGACCGTGGAGAGTCCATCAAGTTTCACCCAAAACAGCGCAAGATGCGCAAGAAACATATCAAGGTAAAATCTAACAAACGTCGCAAGTATAACGGCAACAAAAAAAAGACCAATATTGGATATCGTGACTTCAAACAAACCCTTCGACTGAAGTATAAACAGCCAGATAAACCAAAATGGGAGTAATGCCGCCAGTGTAACAACACGGTCAGACCAATCTGCACCGATTCTAAATCCAATAATACCTTTTGGCCACAGCAAATACTTAGTATATCGGCCTTCCCTAATCTCTTTACGAAGAGTATCAAATGTCCACGACCGTGTAATCCTATTCATTAAGGCCGTCAGTAGATAGTAGCTTAGTATTTCGGCACCACTCATAACGAGGTCTGCGCTTTCCTGTGCCGTTACATACCACAATACCGACCAGATAATAGGCTCCAAGATACCTGAGATTATCCAAACAATCAGTTTCAATCTATACACTGACCACATATCCAGCTTCAGAAGAAACACCGACCAGATATATTTTAGCTCAATTACTATCTTTCCCATTTTTCAATTCTTTCAACTTCCACATAAAAACCTTAGCCTTACTTTTTGCCTTAGGATAATCAAGTGCGAACATTAGCGCCTGTTCAAGAAGTGCCCTTTTCTCCTTCTTCGCCAATTTGATATAGAGTGATTTATGACTAAGATCATTCAGCTTTAATGCCAGCCGATAACCATAATCTTGAAACTCATGGGAAACATATTTATGACGGTCAAACAGCTCCTTCTGCTGTTTCTTTAGAAGGTCCTTTACTTTCTTCATATAGCATATTCTCTCAAAAAGAGTACCCTAATAACAAGCACCGAATCCAAAAACAGACTATTTATACAGCTTAAAATCCTTTGTCAGCTCGGTCACTATCTCACTATTTCCGCACAGTGCTACTCCCCAATACTCCATTTTTTCATGTTTACTATTTTCAATTGCAGCATTGAGATCATCGTCAGTTCTTGTCGTAAACATCTCCGAGGGATAATCCACCATAATAACACTCTTATCTCTAGCCTCTTCTACAACCTTTTTTATATCTGCTTTCGAAGCTTTAAGTATTATTACCGGATATCTAGAGATTCCTCGGTGAATATTTCCCTCGGAATCAACATAGGCATTCCGCCCCATTATGTCTCCACCCCTACGTCCAACAGCAACATCCAGATGACCGACCACATTCATCGCTACACCGATATCAAGATCATCTGCAACCACTACTGTAATCTTCTGATCATCATAAGGATATCTCTCCTCCGGTTTCTTTTCGACATCTTCTTTCTTTTTCATTATAGGGAACCACAACACATCATCAATATTCTCCGTTTCAGTTAGCATCATTGCTATCCGTTCAATCCCAGGCCCAAGACCTGTCGTAGGAGGCATACCAAATTCCATAGCCTCAAGGAAATCCATATCCATCGGATGTGCATCTTCCTCTCCCATCTCTTTCCTTCTTTGCTGTTCCTCAAACCTCTCACGAAGTTCAACCGGATCATTAAGCTCAGTCCAATTATCACCAGTCTCTATCCCTCCAATATAAAGCTCAAATCTTTCCACATACTTATCACTGCCGGGAATTCTTTTGCAAAGAGGCGATATTTCAACAGGATGACCGTAAACAATTGTAGGCTGGATCAATTCAGGACCTACGACGGCTTCCATATATACTACAAGAGCCTCGCCAACAGAGGGCTGTGGCTCAAGCTTTGCTTTCGTTAGGATCTCATTTGCTTCATCCTTTGTCATTTTGTCAAAGTCAAGACCAGTTTCCTCTCTTACAAGATCAACCATCATAACCCTCCTCCACTCCTGATCAAAATTCACTTTCTCTCCCTTGATTGTATATTCAAACCGTTTAAATACATTCTCACAGATATACCTATACATCTCTTCCGTAAGGTCCATATTGTATTCATAGTTCTTATAGGCACTCATGGTTTCAAGCATGGAGAATTCAGGATTGTGGGCCCTATCAACACCCTCATTTCTGAATAGTCGCCCTATGGTAAAAACATTCTCAAAACCAGCAACAACTGCACGTTTCAAATAGAGCTCATTTGCAATAGCAAGATATACATCTACATCTAGGGCATTAATGTGAGTAATGAATGGCTCCGCATTAGTACCCCCATAGGTCGGTTGAAGGATAGGACAATCAACCTCAATGAAATCTCGATCCCAAAGGAATTCACGAATTGCCTTTTCTATTCCTGTACGTTTAAGTATTCTATCTCTAGCTTCTTCATTAAGAAGAAAATCCAGATATCTTCTGCGATATCGGGACTCAACATCCTTGAGACCTTTATTTTTTTCTGGCAAAGGTCTAACTGATTTAGTCAGAATCGAAATTTTCTCAGCCTCCACAGAAACCTCTCCGGTTTTACTTTTTACCACGGTTCCTGTCGCATCGATGAAATCTCCGACATCATAGAGCTTTAACTGATCATTAATACCCTCCAGATCTTCTTTTCTCAGCATAACCTGTATATCACCGGATTCATCACGTAATTTGATAAAACCTAGTTTCCCAAAATCTCTCCAGAACATGATTCTTCCAGCAACAGTAACCTTTTTACCCTGGTATTTAGAGTAATCACCGGTAATATCGCCGGCCATATCTGTCCGGCCAGACTTTGTAGCATACGGATCAATTCCGAGCTTACGAAAAGCTTCAGCTTTCTGAATTCTTTCTTCCATTATTTTTTCCAGCATTGCCATATCAATAGTATACTAAATTTAGACAACAAAAAGCCCCTCACCAATATTTACCAATTTTAGTAAACATTTGTGAAGGGCGAAAATAGATTTCCACGAAATTCACACCAGTAACGCACCGGTGCAAAAACCACCTTCATTCCCCAAAATCATTACTGATTCAGGCTTCTAGGCTGCCGCCATCGATATGACAGCGATAGTCTTGGTTCTGTGTCGGGAACTCCCGTCCGATTCTACTTGCCAGGAACGTCATTTCGAAAAAAGGCTTTCTTTCGGAGGCTCAGGGAACTTTGTAAAAATCTAATTTCCTAATTTCACCATGCTTAAGAATCTCTTGTTTTGACTTTCACCTATCCCTTCATCGCCTAGTATTTTTTGTTGTATAATGAATTTTAGCATAAGATAAGGAATACGGGCAACAATGGGCATTATTTCAAAACTCACTTCAATACCACTAACACTTCTTTTTGTAATTATTTTCGTCATTTCATTGCCACTAACACTTGTATTTTTCCCTTTAGGACGATTCATAACTAATCCCGATAATATAAATAAAACAATCGACAACACCAACCTGGAAACATATTTTCTTGAAGAGACCGGGAACCTTATACTCGCCGACAAGATTGAGATAAATTTTCCGCTTTTAGACTCTGATACAGACAAATATCTTGCAACTGAAGACCTGACAAACTGGGCAAAACAAGAAAGACGGAACATCGTTAATTCGTTCTACGAAGCAGTTGAGGAAAATAAAGAATTTAATTATGAACTCAAGTACAAGGGAAAGCCAAATGTCTTTATAAAGATGCTCAACTCCGTTATTGATAAAGCATATACCACTCTACCTTTTTGCGACGAATCAATGGAAGTCCCTATAGATGAATTTGAACCACTTAGCTACGGATGTAAACTAAATACCTTCTTTATTCCAGATTCACTGTTTGAGGAGAAGTTCACAACAAATACCGTCGATCTACCAGACCTGAAAATTGAGAAGGATAAGATGCAAACCCTTCACAACTATTATGTAATATTAAAGAACGCTCCAACCATTCTTGCAATTGTAACTATTGTCTCATTTTTTCTAATTCTCCTTTTATCTCCAGTGAAATCGATAACCTCGAATCTTACAGGAATATATTGTCTGATTATGGGACTCTCTTCAATTACATTTTGGCTGTTTTTTGCAAGCCAGATTGACAAATATCTTCCACTAGATTTTTCCGCAAGCGAAGACTTTAAAAGTATTGAAGAGCCTCTCAAAGAAATTATTGGGAGATTCGCAGTCGAACTTCTTAACCAGATGAAAGCAGACGCGCTTATCCTAGCAATTACAACAGCTGCTATTGGTCTAATTACTATTATAGCAACAAAACTGATGACCAAGCCTGCTGAATACTCTGACATCGAGGTCTAGGATAAGAAGAAATTAAATCGAACTAACAACCGAGAAGATAATTGACACCGTGGATCTATAAAGATTATCATCTTAACAATATTTATTATACACACAGAAGTTGAAGGCACTCACATTTCAGCAAATACTAGATAAACTACAAGACTACTGGGAAGAACAGGGTTGTATAATAACCCAGCCATACGGTCTTGAAGTAGGAGCAGGTACATCAAATCCTCACACATTCTTCCGCGTTCTTGGTCCTGAGCCCTGGAAAGTCGCATACGTTGAACCGTCAAGAAGACCTGATGATAGCAGATTTGGTGAAAATCCGTACAGAATGCAGCATTACTTCCAATTCCAGGTAATTCTTAAGCCGGCCCCACCGAACAACATTGATTTATACATGGGAAGCCTTGAGGCATTAGGAATCGAGACAGAAAAGCATGACATTCGTCTCGTAGAAGATAACTGGGAATCACCTTCTGTTGGAGCATGGGGACTTGGATGGGAAGTATGGCTTGATGGAATGGAAGTCTCGCAATATACATACTTTCAGCAGATGGGCGGACTCGATCTAGACCCTATCCCCATAGAGATAACATACGGACCGGAGAGAATAGCAATGTATCTTCAAGAAGTTGATGACTTCAAAGACATAATGTGGAATGAAAACGTAACCTACGGAGATATATTTGAAAGACAGGAATACTGGATGTCTGTTTTCAACATTGAAAAGGCTGATATCGAAAGGCATCAAACAATGTTCAAGCTTTTTCATGAGGAGGCACAAGACCAAATTGAAGAAGGTAATTATCTTGCTGCCTACGATAACCTTCTGAAGATGTCACACACATTTAATATTCTCGATGCTAGAGGTGCAGTAGGAATAAGCGAAAGAGCAAACACGTTTAGAAAGATGCTTCATCTATCATCTGAAATATCCTCTAAGTACCTGCAAGAAAGAAAACGACTAAATTATCCACTTATGAGCAAGAATGGCTGATTTTCTGCTTGAAATAGGAACAGAAGAACTACCCGCAAGACATTGCCAGAGTATCTTACGCCAGCTTAGCTCGTCACAGATAGACCAGCTTTCTCAAAAGCATAACCTTACATTTGATAAGCTAGAAATCTTCGTAACCCCACGACGAATCGCTATTATTTCAAATCAAGTAAAACAATCACAAAGCAAATTAACAAAGAAGGGACCCCTCTACGATGTCGCCTTCACAAATGGAAAGCCAAATCAAATAGCACAAAAATTTGCTTCCTCAAACGGTATAAAAGTTGATAACATTGCAATCAAGGAAGAAAACGGGAGAAAATTCCTCTTCATAGAACAAGACATCGCAGGAAACCTGAGCCAGAATATCAGAGATTTCACCAAGGATACAATCGAGAGACTTCACTTTGACAGGGCAATGAGATGGACTGAAAATACCCCACCTTTTTCCAGACCCATACGATGGTTTGTGTGTATAAACGGAAAAGATATTATGAAATTCGAACTATATGGACTGAAGTCCTCAAACATAACCTATGGGAACCGTTTCCAGAAATCACCAGAAATCAAAATTTCAAAAGCCGAAGAGTACTTAAACCTGCTTGAGAAAAACTTTGTTATTGTCGATCACCGAAAACGCAGAAAAATCATTGAGGATTCCCTTTCGGCCCTATCAAAACACGAACTCGAGAAAGCACCAGACCCCGACGACGCACTACTTAACGAGGTAGTATTTCTCGTGGAAAATCCTGTACCAATACTTTGTGAATTTGAAAAACAACTGCTCAGTCTCCCAGGAGAAGTCATTAACAGCGTTCTAAGCAAACATCAAAGATATTTTTCTCTAATAGACTCAAAAAAATCGAAGACTTCAAACAAGTTTCTAGTAATAGCCAATTTCGACAAGGATTCTCCCACCGTAAGAAAGGGAAACGAAAGGGTAATCCTTGCACGTCTTAGGGATGCAGTATTCTTCAGCGAACAAGACCAAAAACACTCATTGAAAGACTTCATTCAAAAAACCAAAACCATAGCATTTCAGGAAAAACTAGGTTCTATGTTCGAAAAAGCTCAAAGAATAAAAACCATCGGTGTAAAACTAGCTGAAAAAATGAAAGGAGCAGACGTCAAAAAAGTTTCAGAAGCAGCAAAAATTTGCAAAGCCGATCTTGCATCGAGCATGGTAATGGAATTCACATCACTCGAAGGAATAATGGGTAGAATATATTTTAAGGAAAAAGCTATTGAGGAACACTACAAACCCCGCTACTCTGGAGATTCTTTACCAGAAGGACCTACCGGCACAATACTTTCTCTTGCAGACAGAATAGACTCTATATACGGACTTTTCAGTATAGGAAAAAAGCCGGAAAGAAATTCCGACCCATACGGACTCAGAAGAGAGGCAATCGGAATCGTGAGAATACTTTGGGAAAAAGAAATCCCTATAACCATAGACTATCTCATTTCTGCTGCTGAAAAAGCTCACAAAAACAAAGCCAACCAAGAAGAGGTCTCTGCTTTTATCAAATCAAGGCTTGACCAATACCTTGAGGAATCTGAGAAATATTCGATTGACTACAACCTCCTAAAATCTGTCATCAACAATTCAGATCCTCTCCTAAGTAACAAGAAAAAACTTCTGGAAGAGGTAGTAAAAGAATCAGATTCAGGTGATCTCAAGCAACTTCTGGAATCACTGAAACGTATTTATAATATCGCGGTAAAGAATCGCTCACACACAACCTGCACTATCAAATCCAGCAGTCTCAATGAATCAGAAAAAGCACTATTCGAGTCAGTTTCAAAGCTAGCAAAATTGCAAGACAAACGTAAGACACTACACGACCTATTTCAATACACAGACCTTATCAATAAGTTTTTTGATGAAAACATGGTTATGTCAGAGAATACAGATGAGAGAAATCGCAGACTGGAAATTCTTAATCAGGCACATTCAGCCTTCGAAAAATACTTCAATATGGAATTTCTGCTTAGCTAGCTTATTGATTCGACCTTGACCTTCTTCTTCCCAGTTGGAGTATCTATTGAAAACTCCTCACCAATCTTTCTTCCCATCAAAGCAGACCCCAGAGGTGAGTCTTCAGGAAGCCTACCCTCTTCAGGATCTGACTCCACCGGCGAAACAACAGTAAAGTCCCTTTTCTTGCCATCAACATCAATTGTAACTTCACAGCCAACCGATACCTTATCTTTTCCAGAGGGGCATCCTTCTGATACTTCTGCTGACTCGAGAATATCCGAAAGTTCTTTAATTCTGTCCTCCATAGCCATCTTCTCCTCAAGAACTGCACTGTAAGCAGAGCTGTCATCTTGCTCACTTTCTAATCGATACTGATCGAGTTTATCTGCAAGAAGTTTTCTTCCTATAGTCCTCAACTCATCATACTCATCCTTAAGAGCTTTATATTTCTTGGGTGTCAGTTGTACTTTTTTCTTAACAGCAGCGCACATGATTATTTATTAAAACATCAAACTCTAATAAAAATTACACAAGCTTGATTTTAAACATAAAGTGCTATACTTTACAACTTTCGACTTTTGCCGTTAGATCTAGCTTTTCTCCAGCGTCGTATTTTTTCATGATCACCGGATAGGAGTATTTCGGGAACCTTCCAACCCTTAAAATCTTCAGGTCGCGTATACTGAGGATATTCTTGCTCGATACCTTCCTCATGACTCTCTTCTTCGAGAGACTCAGGATTACCCAAAACAGAAGGGACATGCCTCAACAAAGAATCGAGTACTACTAATGCAGGAAGTTCTCCCCCGGAAAGAACATAATTCCCAATAGAGATTTGTTTATCCGTAAGATGCTCCTTCACGCGCTCATCTACACCCTCGTAATGGCCACAAATAAGAATTATATGTTTAAGCTTGGATAACTCTTTGGACAATTCCGAGCTAAGCATCTCACCTTTTGCACTAGTAAGAATCACCGTGGATTTCGACGACTTGAGACTCTGAAGGGCCTTGAATATAGGCTCAACCTTCATGATCATCCCTGGGCCCCCACCAAACGGCCTGTCATCTATAGTCTTATGTTTATCTGTTGTCCAACCCCTTAAGTCATGCACATTTATCTCAACGCCTTGCTTCTGGGCCAAACGGAAAATTCCTTCAGATAAGAACGAACTTACCTGATCTGGAAAGATTGTAAGAATATCTATTTTCATTGCTGATCAAATCAGAAGACCAGTTTAACATAGGCCAGACATTTCATCTGACTAACAAAACTACTTATTACTCGGTTAACAATACCTAGTAAAGCTTTATTTCAACGTTATCATCTGATATCCAGCTTGGAGCAAACTGTATCTTGAAATCTTCTGCGTCTTCTCCGACTTCAAAGGTAATCCACCCTCTTACTTTATCCCCAGCATTAACATTTCCACTGCCAAGATCTGGATCTTTAGCCGCAAATGAAGGATCATAGCTATAACCCTCCGAATCGTATAGGGTCCAGTCATAAACATTATAATCCAGACTCTCATCATCTGTCTGGTTCTCATATACTACTTCAACAGCAACATATCTATTACCTTCATCAGGCTGCAAAAACTCATTTGTTTCAACGTAAGGATCCTCAATATCGGCGACCATTACAACATAGTCATCCAGCTTCACCTTATCATTTATTCCTGGTTCCTCTGACGATTCAGAGTCTGACGAGCTGTCGTCATCGGAACTATCTTTTGTTCCGTTGCAAGCCGTAAGCATAAATCCCGCTAGACCTAGAACAATTAGAAGAACAGTAAGAGTTTTTTTACTCTTCATCATTATAAAAATAAAAAGTTAAATTGAGATGAATTTCTTCTACTAATACAAGCTTAACCTATATCGGAATTATATTCAATAAAGAAGACGTATGTGCCCTTATCCATAGAGAATTGCCGCTACGGGGAATCGAACCCCGGTTCTAGGATTGAGAATCCTATGTCCTGGTCCACTAGACGATAGCGGCACACCTCATGTTTAATCTATCACAACAACCAAATCTCCTACTTTCAGAATATCAAACAGCTCGATTATATCAGCATTATCGTGATAGATACAACCTAAACTCCAAGGTGTACCAAGAAGCTCAGGCCTGTTAGTTCCATGCAGTGCGACATTTGTCGCAATCCAACCATCACCAACTTTTCTATCCAGCATCATAACCCGCGGACCGTAGAAATCAGAAAAAGGTCCGTCTAATTTACTCCTCACCCTCCATATACTCTCCTCCATTGCCCTTGACTGATATTCATAGTCATCATCACACTCCTCTCCTTCGCAAGGAACACTAACCTCACCAGCTCCAGTCGATACCTTGTAGAGATTAAACAATTTACCTTCGTGTGAAAAAACATACTCTCGTTGTTCAGATATATCCACCACGACAAGATAATCACCAAATTCAAGATCTCCAAGAATCTCTTTCGCGGCATCCATTTTACCGGTATAGCTAAGAGGTTCTACCTCAAACAGCAATTCTGTATCAACAGAATTTACACTTTCATCCAGGGATAATTTCTGCTCATTCCAATCACGATCCGAATTCAGATAATATAAAACACCAGCCCCGCCAGCAAGCAGGACCAAAAAAACAATTAAAACAGCATACACACGCTTTTTCTTCATAAAATTATTATGCCACAAACACACAGAAAATCCTACAATATCGACATTTTCCTGAATTGACACATAAATTGTAAAATAGTATCATCACTACGTTAATCTACTTTTCTGTTTTTTCTAATGGATATTGCCAACCTACAACCGAATAAGCACTACGCAGGAGGCATTATCCGCTTTTCACTCTAGTTGCCTATTTTGGGGCAATTTTCTCCGATTTTAACTATCTTAACCGTATTATGAACACAAAAAAGAAACTGGAAATGACTCAAAAAGGCCTTGAAGATTTGAGAAAGGAACTCAAGGACCGCAAAACAAAAATTAAAAAGAAGCTTCAGGATGAGCTCGATGAAGAGATGGGCTATGGCGATCTAAGCGAGAATGCAAATTACTATAGAATCCAGGACGAGATCGCTTCGAACGATAAACGGATCAGCGAACTCGAGGACATGATAAAAAACTCATTTGTTGTGGAGGAAAAGGAATGTTCAACAGACAATTGTTCTGTCGGTATAGGATCGACTATCAAGGTCAAAAAAGATGAAAAGGAAATTACTTACGAACTAGTAGGTGCAACAGAAGCTGATCCAACAAAAAACAAGATCTCTATAGAATCTCCTATGGGTCAAGCGTTTGTCGATAAAAAGGTAGGAGAAACCGCCACCGTCACCACCCCTATAGGCTTAGCCAAATATGATATAATAGATATATCATAGGATTTTACTCCTTTCTGCCCCTGATAATCTGCCCGGGTAAAATAACTCGGTAAAGCAATAAAAAAGGGTAAAAAATACTCAAAAATATTCCTTGGAATCATTGCTACAGCAGTCTTCCTGCTTTTATGGCCTTTCAATAAGGTCATTACAACAATAACTGCAGCTGAATACCAGGAAAATAAGGTCCAACATGTAGAATACACAGATTCAACACCCACCCAATCACTAATAAATACTACAAACGAGCAGGAAACGAAATATATTACGTATTTACCGAACTCAAGTACTAATATACCGAATGATAACCTATTTTATATTGATATTCCGAAAATATCACTCAAAAGAGATATCGAACCCGAGGTAGATCCTATAAACCCGGAAAATTATCTACCCATAATGGAGGAAAAAATTGCACACGGAAAAGGAACCCCTACTCCAGCAATCCCCGGTGGAAACACCTACCTTTTTGCACACAGTAAGAATGAATATAATGGCTCAACACCAGAAGGTGCATGGTTTACAAGAATAGACGAGCTCAACGAAGGAGACCTCATATACATTCATTACCATTCAAAGGACTACACTTATGTAGTACGAGATACATTTACCGTAACTCCGGAAAAGACTAACGTTTACACCGCGACTTCACCCTTCGAATATAACAGATCATTAACTCTGCAGACTTGCTACCCAAGAGGTGATATATCAGGAAGACTTATCGTTCTAGCAGAAGCCCTGACGGAATAACAACTACGGATGAAGCAAAGTTCCAACAACATCCTTTCCCGCAAATACGTCCCTTATGACCGTCGGATCTCTCCCATCCATAAGATGACAGGTAACATCATTCTCATCGGCAAGTCTAGCAGCAAGGGTATCAATAGGTATATGCGCACTTGGAATATGTGTCACATCATCTATACTCTGGCCAAAAAGTTGTAGGTAATCCTTCCACGATATGTCTTTTATCGGCTTAGAAACTTTGCTCTTGGCCGGATCTTCGGAATATACAAAATCAATATTGGTTAACTTATATATTTCGTCCAGGCCTATTTTTGAAGCGAGCAAGACTGCATTGAAATCTGTACTTGCTCCATTAACAAAGCCACCACTAATTAGAAGTTGTCCGTTACCCGAAAGCCAATCTTTAAAATCTTTTCCAATCCTCTCCTCACCCTCCTTTCTGTTCTCAGCGTAAACTCCGACACCAAGAACCCTCTTATAAGCCAGGTCATCCAGAAGGGACCGGAATAACTCAGCATTGAGCCATGTTGCTGTTATACCTATCCTATGCTGGTCTACATCACTGTCCTCTCCACAATTCAATGCAGTCTCACGATATTCACGTGAGGCATTTCCCCCTCCGACTACCAAAATGACTCTTTTGTTATCCTTATTCCGCTCCTCAAAGAAGCCACGAATCTCCTCTGTATAACCTTTAACAAGGTTATAATCTACAACTTTTTCCTCAGAAGATATCAGAGACCCCCCAAGTTTTATTACAATATAATCCATATCTTATATATAAAGAAGTAATATTACTGCCATTACACCAAAAAGAGCATATTGAAGCATTATATCCCAATTAAAAGTTCCCTCAAGTTTATGATACCAATATACATCTACCAAATAAAATACCACTGCTATTACTAATGCTATTACGGCTATGTTAAATACTGGGATCATGAAAGCCAGAAATGAGGCTGCGGCAACAACGAGACCGGAAAATACAGTACTAAATATGGTAACTCGCGAGATTTGACGAGTTATCACCAACATAAGCCAAATGAGAAATACCGTCATTATACCCGAACCTATATAGATAATAAATTTGGACCAACCATTGTAAAAAACCAAATTTACAAGTACATCAACCGAAAAGTAAAAGATAATTATATTAATAAAATCAAAAACGTATCTAGTTCGCCTGGTAACACTGTACTTTCGCCTGTATGCACAGGAAATATTGTAGAACAACAACATAAAAACCACAGTTAATATGACAATCGCCACTTGATCTAAAGCTCTAATTCTATTAAAGAACAGGAAAAGAACACCAGAAAGATACATCAAACTAGGTAAGACAATATGATGAATCATATGCTCAGTCTTCCTGCTACTTTTGAAAATATTGAAACTCAAGACAAACTGTATTTTTTGGTCAGTCTTGCGTGAAAAGAACAATTCAAGCAAAACAATCACATACCCAACAACCGAAAGCACCCAGAAAAGCGGATAATCCCGTTCCTGGAGAGGAATAAGAAGAACCTGGTACAAAACAAACATACATACAGCATAAAAAACACTTCTTTTGAGCAGATCATCAATTTTCCCTTTCGAGGCATTACTTTTACTCTTTTTTGGTGCCATAAACTCAATCCTTAATTAATATATTGTTCCACCTGACCCAACCGCCAGACCAATACCCAAAACAAGTATCCAGATAGCCATTGGAAACAGCGTCCTCCCCCTTGTGGTAAAAATGTTTAATTTGAAAAGGTAAACTGCGTCAAATAGAAGGAAAAGAAGAACTCCAATAACTACTACTTTATTAAAAACCTTTATTCCACTATTTAAATTTATACTACCCAGAACTGCGGATCCCTCACTAATTGAAGACACTCCCAATACGTAATCAGATATATCCATAACTGAATAGTTGCCAGCAGAGTCTGAGGCCATAATCTTTGCCTCACTACCCTCCTCAAAAGAAACGGCAGGAACCTCTCCAACAAAATGCCCAGAATCATTCTCAAGATTCTTAGAAACACCATTAATTACAACAAAAACCTCATCAGGATCACCAGAAATATCAACTTCAACCTTCAATTTGCTAAAAACACCGGTCTTTTGTGATACAGATATCGAATTCTGCTCTATTTTAGGGGCCATAGTATCAATAACAAAATCGACAGAATCATTAACCTCAGAAACACTATCTACAGCCTTAACCTCATGATTACCCTCTTCCCAAGAACTTTCTGGGCGATAATCCCAAACTCCGCCTTGAGGAATTATTCTTCCCTGTTTATCACCATTATCATAGATTTCGATGTTATTCACTCCATCACCCGAAACACCCTCTATTTCAAGAAAGTCATCACCAAGAATTTGACCATCAGATGGGTATATTATCTCTAACTTAGGATTCACAGAAGAAACACCCGGCGAAACTGATGATACGGTACTTGTAGCACTACTACCATCTCCTACAGATCCAAACATCTGAACTACAAGCAATATGTAACTCCCATTCAACTTTCCAGGAACAACTGCAATACCTATCTCATCGTATTTTGAGTTGAGAATATTCTCTCTGTGTGTCTTACTTGCCATCCAGGCACTATGTACCCCTTCTGACGAATTAAAGCCTTTTGCCAGATTCTCACCTGCATATACATAATCATATCCGCTTCCAGTAATAAACTGCCATGGCGTTTCACCACTGGGACCATAATGCGACCAATACTGTAATTCAAACATATTTTCAGCTTTCTCATACGCAGCAGCAACAAGGCGAGGATCGACAGCTAGTTCGTTCAAACCTCTTGCTCTTCTCTCACTGTTTGCATATTCAATTAGAGTAGAAGCACTAACCTCTCCTGCATGTGCAACTCCTCCAATAGCACCGACTAAAACATTCAATCCCAATATTATGACCGTATAAAAAGCCAAAGCACCCTTCCTAAGAAAATATGGGTAGAAAGAGTTATGATATCTAGGTATAAAACAATTCTTAATAAAGCCTATCATAATATTCATTTTACTTAATTATCCACACAATGCAAGGATAATTGAAGTAGAATAAGTCTAAATAGTAAATTACCACACAGACATGTTGTGAAGTCTTATTCTCAAAGAGTAACCCCAAGTTTTGACTGGAACATAAAGAAATTTCAGCGAATCATTTCATATCATAAACCGGGTATTTATGAAAAAGATATATTTATTTCAATGTACCCCGTGTCATCCTATAGTACAAATTTTAATCAAAATCCACAATGAATCGACACTTTTACCGTTCACTATTATTATACACGTACTCCAAAAAGATACGACAACTAAAGTAGATTATTGGTATATTTTGAACAATGACACTACCAACAAAGCCTATTTTGACAGGTATTGATAGGTGTAACCAATAGGGCCAATATCTTTTGTACAAATTTAATACTCTTTAAGTACTCCATTGACCGTGCACTTCACAAATACACGTTTAGGAACACAGACTAGACTTTGTAAACCCAGAAAGATACGTTTACACCATCAATATAATAACAAGTCGAGGATACGATTAATATCATTATCGTAAAATAAAGAGATACGAAAGCTTTCAGCCGTGCCCCGCCCGTACTTACTATAGGATTACCGAGGAAGTGTTATTACAAGAAGATTTCAAAAACGACTAAATACTAAAGGTGGGCTCGGAATCTATACGATACCGAAACCCACCCCTTATCCGTAAAAGTTACAGGCCGTTACTTAACAGCCATCTTCAAAGCCTTTCCAGCCTTGAAAGCAGGAACTTTTGTTGCAGGAAGCTGGATCTTTTCCAAAGTCTTAGGATTGATTCCTGTTCTTGCAGCTCTCTGGCGAACCTCGAACTTTCCAAAACCAGTGATCAAAACAGAATCTCCACTCTTCAACGCACCGGTAACAGCGTCTAACATAGCCTCAACAGCATCAGATGCAGCTCTCTTTGTAAGACCAGTCTGCTCTGCAACAGCCTCAATTAGATCTTTCTTTAACATGATTGTATCCTCCTTTCCAAGTGATGCAAGAAGCTTATGCTTCCAGGATTAGATTAACTTATCCTTAGATAAACTTTATCTAAAATATCAATTAATGTCAATACTAAAGCACTTTATTAATCCTCTTGATGGAAGTACACGAGTCACGACTGTCAATCTCAAGCAGCACCGCATCGAATCTACGCTCTCCGTCCTCCTCTATATCATACGATGGGGCAAAAGGATATCTAAGCTGCTGCTGAACAATCTCCGCCTTAACCCAAAGAGATGAGTTCATTGGGCCAACCATTCCAATATCACTTATGAAAGCCGACCCATTTGGAAGTATCCTCTCATCAGCAGTAGGAACATGAGTGTGTGTACCAACAACGGCACTCAACTTACCATCGAAGTACAGAGCCGTAGCAACTTTCTCCGAGGTCGTCTCTGCATGAATCTCAAGAACAATACCCTCTAAGTTATCGTCTCGACTATTCTCGAGAATCTTCTCAATTGGTCTCAACATATCAGTCGTCACACTGTCATTCATGAGTTGCCTGCCCTGAACCATCATGAACATTACTCTACCCTTTCTCCCAAGATCAACAATGTCAAATCCTTTTCCTGGAATGTCCTCAGGATAATTAGCAGCACGTATTATTGGAAACTCACCAGAAAGTAACTCCTCATAGTCTGGCCTTCTCCATATATGATTACCAGCCGTCATAAAATCTATTCCATAGGACATGACTTCCCTTACTGTCTTTACTGTAGCACCACGGCCATGAGCTAGGTTCTCAACATCCGCCACAACAATATCTGGTTTCTCTTTCTTTCTAAGTTCTGGTAATACTGAAGCAACTGCCTCACGACCGGGTCTGCCACATATGTCACCTATATACAATATTTTTATCATTAGCTGTTTTTTACTACTTAGCTACACTCACAGCTCGACTCTCCCTAACTACCGTTACCTGAACAGTGCCTGGATACGTCTGACTCTTCTCTATTTCGTCAGTTATTTTCTTTGCCAGTACTACAGCTTCATCATCGTCAATCATTTCCGGCTTTACAATGACTCTAACTTCTCTTCCAGCATGAATTGCATATATCTCAGATGCCTTTCCACCAGCCACCTTCGCAGCTGCGTCCTCAATACCTTTAACTCTTTTGATATAACTCTCATAGCTGTCTTTCCGGGCACCAGGTCTTGCACCAGAGATAGCATCAGCGAGATAGACTATTACAGCCTCAATAGACTGAGGTTCAATATCAAGGTGATGCGCCTCAATAGCATTTATCAGCTTCTCAGGAAGGGCATACTTACGTGCAACTTCACCACTCAGATGATGATGAGAACCTTCAACCTTATGAGTCAAGACCTTCCCAACGTCATGAAGCAAACACGCTTTCTTTACAAGATCTACGTCGGCACCAAGTTCCTGAGCAAGAGCCGCACCTATTCTAATGACCTCAATAGTATGCGCCATCAGATTCTGCCCATAACTCGTTCTATACTTCATTTTTCCAACAAGCTTCAGCAATCCTGGATCAATTCCTGGCCAATCAGCCTCTTCTGCTAGCTCTTGACCACTTTCCTTAATCTCTTTTGCAACTTCACTCTTAGCTTTACTGACATGGTCCTCTATCATCCCAGGATGGATTCTCCCGTCAGCAATCAACTTTTTCATAGCAATAGAGGCGACCTCACGTCTTAACGGATCAAATGACGATAGTGCTATTGCATCGGGAGACTCGTCAACGATTACATCTACTCCGGTTGCCTTTTCAAATGCCCTTATGTTTCTTCCTTCACGACCAATTATTCTCCCTTTCATCTTCTCATCGTCGAGTTTTACAGTTGCAACTGTGGTCTCACCAACATAATCAGTAGAGACCTTTTGCATAGTCTCGACTAGAATCTCTTTTGCCTTTTCGTCGGACTCCTCCACAACCTTTTTCTCGATCTCTCTGATCTTCTTCGCGTGGTACTCTTTCAAATCCTCCTCTATTTCCCTCATCAACTTTTCCTTAGCTTCCTCCTTAGAAAGGCCCGATATTTTCTCAAGTCTACCTTCAAGTTTTTTCCTGATTTTCTCGAGATTCTGCTTAGACTGTTGAAGATCCTCCTTTAGAGAGTTGGCCTCATCTACCCTCTTCTGAATAAGTCTTTCTCTTTTAAGAAGATTGGTCTCACGCTCTACTAACTGTGCGTCAAGCTTATTTGCTTCCTCGGTGACTTTGTTTGCTTTAGTCTTTGCTTTCGATAGAATTTCGTCTGCCTCATTTTCAGCATCTTCTATTCTCTTGCTGGCTTTGTCACTTGCCAACTTAATTGCTTCCTCCTCAGAAATATCCGGTTTGTCACTCTTGAGCTTCGTATTCTGAGTATATAGGTATACAGAAGCAGCAATACTAACAGCAGAAACAAGCCCCAGAATTATTAATCCTGCCATTTCTGCCAATAAAAAAATTAGAGGCTGAATAACATCACGAAAAACTATACCCCAAGCAATACCCTAATAACTCCCTTGAGTAGAAAATGCGAAGTTCCAAGTATTATGATAGCCTTGTCATAAGAAACCCTTGCTCTATCGGAAATTACATTCTTTTGTGAAGTATTTTTTCGGATCATCAATTTTTACAGTTACATTATTCAGCTAGTTATGAATGATACCATTACATCAATTTTTTGGTCAATGACTAAAAATAAATCCCGTTAAAATAACGTTTATCGACCCATCAATCGAGAATAATAACGCAGATTGTGAATTGTAGCTAAGGTCTTGCCTGTAATTTCTTTATATTTGAACAAATGGTGTAAATACGCCCTAGAGTAATTGCTACACGTATAGCAGTCACACTCTGAATCAACAGGATCAGTATCCATCTTGTAAATATCCTTTGTTATTCGGATTTTATCTTTTCCAACATAAAGAAGCCCGTGACGGGCATTTCGTGTAGGTAGCACACAATCAAACACGTTGTATCCTATATTAAGGCATTTTTTGATATCTTCGGGTGTTCCAATTCCCATGGCGTATTTAGGCTTGTCAGAAGGCATCAAACTACATGTAAAAGTTAGTATTTCCTTTACAAGACGACCTTTTTCATCAATTGGCCACCCACCAAAGCAATATCCATCAAAATCCATGGAATTCAGTTCCCTAAAGCTTTTTTCACGCAGTTTTTGATAATTTCCACCATGTATTACGGCAAGAATCTTCTTTTTACTATTGGAATAATGTTTTTCATAGTGGTCTTTCGCTCTTTTAGCCCAAATTGTAGTCATTCTTACTGATTCTTCTGCCTCTTTCTCAGATATTTCACTAGATCTGCAATCGTCCAGAACAACTAAAGCATCTGAATCTAGAGCCATCTGCATATCTATAGAATTCTCTGGGGTTAGAAGATATTTCTTCCCATCATGCGGAGAAGTGAAATATGCACCATACTGGGTCACTTTACCCATATTTTTTTTCCGATGAATAAGCGAGTAAACCTGATAACCGCCCGAATCTGAAAGAATTTTACCTTCCCAGTTCATCAGATTCTTAATTCCTCCCAAGGCCCTCATCTTTTCCACTCCATGACTTACAAAAAGATGAAATGTGTTGACGACCAACATTTCTGTCTTGGTCTCTCTAATTTGATCTGTAGTTAGAGATCTTACAGTCCCCAAAGTAGCATCCGGCATAAACACAGGAAGCTCTATACCCAAAAAATTCTCCATATTACTCGTCCTGAATGATTATTCGTTCCGGATCAACCGCGTTTGCCCATACCTTCACACTGACCTCAAAATCATTTTCACCATCGCTGACTACTCCTACACCAGAAAGTTCATAAACAGGAAGAACATCGTCCGGATTTGCCGGATCGAAATAGTAAACTATCGAAACTTCATCAAAAATCATATTTTTTACATCCTCACTTCTAAACTCCGGATAGCAATCAGACACCTCACACTCTTTTTCATAGCTTGAGTCCACACTAATAAAATCCTCCCTCGGGTAATTTCCATATACAAGGTACGATTTCAATTCATTTATACTAACCAATATAAGATCTTCGTCTCCCTTAGAAAATTCTGCCAGGGAAACAGCCATACTTACCAGATCACCCCCTTCATCAAAAACCACATTGAACATTTCATTCTTGTTTATTGAGTGAATAACACGGTAATCTGAAAGCTTTACGGTACCAGTAATCCTAAAATTACCACCAGTATCTTCAACCTCATAGACCAAATTTTCATCAACATCCAGATATTCAGAAAGAAACGCCTCAAAATACGGGCCTACATTCTTGGATGAGACATATGCCTGCTCAATTTCGCTCAACCGAATTCCAGTAGAAGATTCCACAATAAGATCTCCTGTTTTCACAGTATAAGTAACACTGGTGGAACCTGAAGACCAATGATAGAGATCACCATCTGACAGAATTTCTGGATTAACACCACTAATGCCCAACTTGGACAAAATCTCCTCAATATGCCCTACAGAATATACCTCCGCAACATATTGAGGTATGTTAGAAGTCTGGTCATCACCATATAAATTAGCAAGATCAGTCTCACCCCAATCCAGATCAGATTCCGTTCCACTACGCAGAGTCGTCACATACATGCCACTCGTATCTTCTTGCTGTCTTCTGTAAATAATATAGTAAATAACCGCAATAACAATAACTGTCACGGAAACAGCAATAATCAGAATCTGTCTATTCTTATTAATAAAATCTGTTATTTTCTTCAAGATCTTATCCATAGGCTATAAACATTCTCCAAAATTACATCCTATCGCCCTTAATAAAGCCTCAGCATCAACAAATTTCCCTGATTGATCCTCAACATGCGTGTGAAGGTGAGGATTAGTCCAACACTCATTCCATGTAGCCGTTGCAGGACCATCAATTGTCCCAAGCAGATCTCCAGCATTAACATATTGCCCCACACTCACAGCGGGGTGAACATGGATGAAATTCCAGGTAAACCCTGGCGACCCATCTGCATTGATTTCCCTAAGCACTATCCAGCCGCCATAGCTCGTACCACTTCCATCCCCACAAATATTTACAGAATTGGCAAGAAGTATTACCCCATCGTGCGGTGCAACTACTGGGGTACCGGCGACAACGCCAAAGTCCACTGCCAAAGTCTGCTGATGATATATACTGTCATCGCCATCATGGCCCTGAGTACAACGCAGCATGCTCCCCGGTAATGGACATGATCCACTATAGTCATCCGGAATTACCACGTCAGACCAAAGATCAGGATCAACTTCACCTATTTGCTCATAGTCCGAAACCGAACCGGAGATAGGATAATTATATGTACGATGGATGAAATCTGTACCTCCATGAGACCCACCAAAAAATTCTGCTACACCGGCGACACCGAGAAGGAGTAGCGCTAGAAGGCCAAGTACAACAATGGCAACAATCTTGAAGAGCAGTTTTAAAAGCTTCTCGCCGAGAAAATTTACAACCATAAGTGCCAGATCAACCAGGATTGCAGCAATATTCCCTATTCCCGGAACTGTAGACCCTATTATTTGACTTATGGCTTGTGTAACAAATCCCACTAGAGCCTCTCTGACAGACGTTTTTACAATAACCTCCAATGACCCTTTAAAAATTGCCTCATATCCTTTCTGTATTCCTTTTACAATGAGAGCCTTTGCCCTATCAGTAATTCTGGTCCTGAACTTCTCAATAAATCCCTGCATCACAACCCCGGGCATTCTCTGATAAATTTGCCAAGCTAAAAGATCTTTCCTTATTTTCCCTGTGATTTTATCTATGGACCACCTTTTCCAGTGTCTTCCATCCCAAAGAAAACCCTTCACCACATTTGCCGGATGCCAGTAATACAATCCGTGAAGAAGTTTGCCCTGTCCAGTATCCCTACCAAACCACACAGATGATGCCTTTGTAGGATCTGCACTCCCATCCGTAAAACCTAATTGTTTGCTATAAGAAATACCATAAAGATCGCTCACAGGACCACCGAATAGATCACCTGTCAGCGCATGCATTATGATCTCGCCACCCGCGAAATTGTCTTTAAAATATCTGCCTAAAAATCCCAACCTTCCAACGATCTGCCCCAAATTAGCTGGAACCCCCTTCCTTCCAAATCCCCAACTATTGTTAAGACTTGCTATTGCTCTACTTACATTTCTAATTCTCTGATATGTCCTGTTGTCACCCGCAAGTCTTGCCTCAGCAGCTGCCCGTCGAAGCTTATCCAATAAAACTCGTTTTGCCGATTGCTGCACTGTCTTACCCATAAACCCAAGATCATCACTATCAAGTCTGCTTCCCCAAAACTTCTGGGCCATAACACTTGCTGTCCTAGAGCTATACCCATGAGACACCAACTCGTCCGTAAAAACCTGAAGTTTTTTATCCTTCTTCCATCCTATATCTGCCTCTGAAGCATTCGCTGCAGCTCTTAAATGAGCCTCGTCAATATCAAACCGACCTCTACTATAGTCTACCGCTGCATTATATGCGGCTCTTTTAACCTTCGGATCCTTTATTACACTATCAGAAATAATATTCGCGCCCCCAGAAACAATCGAAGAAACCTGACCTGCCGTAGCGCTATCAAGACCAGACCACTTTGCATATAAACCAAGCTGGGCGGCACTCATGGACCTCGTAATTGCTCCAAAACGAGCCCAATTCTGTTCAGTTCTGTATTTCTTAAAGGCAGCATCAATATATTTGTTTGGATTTGCAATGAAACTTGATAAATCACCAAGCCTTACTCTTACAGTCCTAGTCTTCGTCGCACCGACTTCACCATAAGCCCCTTCCTCACCTTTTTCACCACTTACCAGTCCATACATATCTTCTTGTCCCAACGACCCAAGCTCATATCTCCAGTCAATAATTCCGCCAAGATTCTGGAACTGCTGGTTAATATTTCCCATTATCATATTCACGGGATAGAGGGTTAGATTCCCTGCCATCTCAGCAAACGCTCCTGCAGCACCAGAAAGATTGGGTATATTTACCCCAGGACCGGTAGGCTTCTTTCCACCCTTCTTCTGTGGCTTAGAAGCAAAGAAAAAATCAAAAACTGTATCGTATGGATTTTGTTGTCTTTTAGGTGGCATAGTTTCTCCTACAAAATATCAACATTAGGTTCTAGCCACTGAATAGTCCTCCAATTAAAGGTATCTTTCCAGCAGTCTTCTTGACACCCTCTACGGCAGCGGCAATACCCTTAGACTCAACGACTGACAGAGCTTCATTTATTATTCCAGGAGCACCAGCCGCCATGAGATAACCGACAATTACCAGTATTGGCTTTAATAGCAAGATTCCTTCAGGTGAATCATCTCCTCCTCCAAGAAAAGATATAGGTGTAACATTGCCAAAGTCTGCTGAATGACCTACATATCTTGCCAGATTAACAAGAAATAGAACTACAGGGAAAACCAATGTACTTGAGACCACCCTCTTAAGCCATTCAATAATAGAAGAAGATTTTCCAGGTAGAGAGCCAAAAAGGATAAATACAGGACCAAAGATCAAGTCTATTAACAGCTTGAAATATGCCATAACAAGAGTAACATAGACTTTGATCGCAGCGTAAAGAGCAATTAGAGCTATAATCAAAAGCATTAGTAGAGGAAGAATTCCGCCAATAGCGGTACCTATCAATGCTCCAGGAACGTTACCTATAATAGCACCTACGATTGCCCCACCAACAAGTCCGACTCCTAGACCTATTCCCACAGCACCAACACCAGGAACTGCTGTAAATGCATCCAAAAACATACCCAGGAAGGAAGGGGGTAAAGCAGAAGGCTGAAAACCTCCCAAATAGCTAACATTTCCCATATAGTTAATAATCATCAGTGATAACAGCCTACCAAAGTCCATGATGACGCCTACGAGCGCAAAACTAAAGGTCACAAGAATAAGTCCAATTACAACTCCAGGGATTGTGTTCATTATTCCCACAGTAACCTGACCACCAATCTTGGAGCGGAACATTATCATAAAACCAGCAACGATAAGAATAACTACAAAACCCGCATACGCTATATTTCTAAACATTTCCCACAGACCTTCAACTCCAGCTTCGTCTCTAAGATAGGTATATCCCTGCATCTGAGCATATACTGAACCATTTGTATCCTGTCCAGGAACCCATTGTCTTGCAAGATGACCAGGAAGATCCATTCCAGGAGGGTCATAAAGAAGAGCACTTACATTATCATCAACAATGGCGATCCCACCCCTTCTTGTAAAAGTAGACACGCCCTCTCCATCCGCACCAGCGAAAGAATCAGATCCAAATAGAAGCATAGATGCTGTGATCATAGATGCTAAAGAGTTACCTGAGTTCAAGTTCTGGAGACTAGGCCCCGAATCAGTTATGTCCTCAACAGCACTGGTCATATCACCATAAGTACCCACCGCGTCAATCTGTATAGTGTCATCAGCCAAAACTGATGAAAGCACGCCAATAAAGAGGAACTGCGATACAACTATTGTAAAAAAAATCGCAATCTTATCCCTACTTTTATCCAGCCACGTCACAAAGGCGGAAAGTCTGTCAATCGACCTCGAAAATTTCGATAATTTCATTTCTTATCTATTTTAAAATTAAATCGCAACATCTGCGCCCCAAACTTGTTTAAGATAGTAATTTGGATCACAGCATGGATCTTCTTCTACGTTACAGGGAGGACTCTCAAGAAGCTCCTCCTGATGTTTGTACCAGTCCGAGGACCACCAAACACAATATGTATCTATAAGTTTTCCGCAAACTCTCGCCGTACACTCTGATGCAACAGGAAAATCCGGCATATTCGGAAGTATTTCAGGAACGGTACCATCTGCATACACACTGCGGAGGAATTCATCACTTGGAGGTGTTCCTAGTGCAACCAATGTATCATGCGCCATATCAAGAGATTTTGGAGGCGCCTCCTGGTTGAAACCAAAAGGATTCATTATATTAATAACTACCTGATAACTGGCTTTGCAACTTCCCTTCTCACTACAGTCTTCATATGATTCCGGTGAGAAAATTTTCTTAAATGTGTAGGATATACCACCAAAAAGCTTCTCAAACCAATTCATGCATACTGTCCTTCCTTCAACCACAGCCACAGGAACGATACACTCCTGATCTTCTGTATTTACTCGTGCATATGGAAAATCCCCCATAGGTGGATTCAGAAGCGTCACTACCTTATCCTTCGGAGCATTTTCGGCTAACTGTCCCCAAGGATTAGGACAACCTGTATTAATTGTACCTAAATTTGTACCCTCACATCCCGGGGTTGCAGCCTTTACCGTTGCATCACCGCCCTCTGTGGGACCCTCTACATCTTCCCCAACTGCTTGGGCATACATATGAAACTCATAGGGCGAGATTCCCTTGGTAGAAACGCCCATAGTAGGAACTAAATCAGGAGTAAGCAAATGATCTCCAAAATTATTACCCTGAGCATCATACTCAAATACACTCTCCTCTGCATTCCATTTAGCATACACATTTCCACCTCCACCAAGATCCTTGTTAATATCAGAATATTCACAGGCCTTGGTCATACTTATGTTATAGGGATTACCATCATTATCTGCCAATCCAGCCCAGTGCTCAGGAATAGTCACAGACACAACTTCAACAGGACAATCCCGGCTCCCATAATACATCCCAACATCAGGATCTAAAGATGCGTGACCGGTCATATTTACCTTTTCTTCCTGTCTTGAGCAAACATAGGGTACTCCTCCAATTGTCGTCCCGCCACAGTAAGGACTTACATCGGAAAGAATCCCCAACACATCACCTGAATCACTGGATCCTGCAGATGTTGAACCAGATGTCACTCGAACTGGCGTAAGTTCAACTGTATCTGTGTTCTGCAGTACTGACAAAGGGCCTTCATCACTTGCATTTTGATCATCAAAGCTATCACCCGTTCCCTCTTTTTTCCCTTGGAAATTTACTACAAATACAATTACAAGTGAAAAAAATATCATGAACAACAGAACATAAAGGCCATGATATTCTTCAGTCCGTTTAACAAAATTGCCTAATTTTCCTAAAGAAATCTTCATCAAAAACATTCTAAACTAACTAATTATCGAATACAAGCTTTTGCTAAGTTAATAATGTAATCCTCCTCACAAGATCAGCATGCTATCACCATAACTAAGAAATCTGTAGCCTTTCTCAATCGCCTCTCTATACGCCTCCAAAATAAAGTCTGTTCCAGCAAATGCACAAACAAGAACCAGCAAACTAGATCTCGGCCGATGAAAATTCGTAATAAGAGCATCAGTAATCTTAAAATTATACCCTGGATACACATAAAGATCCGTCTCGCCGCTATAGATGTTCACCTTTCGGCTGGAAACAGCCGATGTCTCGATAGCTCTCAAGGCCGTAGTACCAAATACAAACACACGTCCATCACAACTATTCACCATTCTGGCCGCCTCGTCTTTTACCTCCATGAACTCTTCATGGATTTTAAAGTCTTCAATCTGTTCAGTATTAACTGGAGCAAATGTTCCCCATCCGACAACAAGGTTCACATACGTTGTGTCAACTCCTTTTGCCGCAAACTTACCAAGAAGCTCTTTTGTGACATTAAGACTTGCTGTATTCGAAGCGACAGACCCTTCCTTTCGAGCAAAGACCGTATTATATCGCACCTTATCCTCTTTACTATCAGGCCTGTCAATATATGGAGGAAGAGGAACATGACCATATTTTTCCATTATTTCCTTAGCATCACGTGTCGCAATAATAAATCCAGACTCACCCTCCTTCCTGTTTACAACAAATATTTCAAGACCACCAATCTTCAACTT
The DNA here is from genome assembly GCA_016932785.1 of Candidatus Dojkabacteria bacterium. Taxonomy (GTDB): domain Bacteria; phylum Patescibacteriota; class Dojkabacteria; order SC72; family JAFGCJ01; genus JAFGCJ01. The sequence continues at coordinate 496,476 of JAFGCJ010000002.1, forward strand.
ATCACCGATCTTTACATGTCGAGCCCTACCCACAAGACAATACCAAAACTCCATACCTTCATAATCATTTTTGTTTAGATCTCCAGAGATACCCGCACCTGCAATCTTATTCAAAAAGAAAACTTCGACTTTTCTTCCCGTTCTGGCAACAACGGGATATGTTCTTGCCCAGATAACCTTGGTCTCGTTTAGTACCGCCAAGTCACCACTAGTCATATACTCCACTATATCGGCATATTTTCGGTGTTTTATTGTCCTGTTCTTCCTATCTAAAACCATCAATCTGCTATCGCCTCTAGTTTCCGGAGGATACTGGGCAATTAATTCTTCTGGCAGGTCATACTCAAAAGTTGAAGTCTTCACAGATTCTTTATAAGAATAAAATCTAATGCTACAATTAGTACATTAATTCAGGTCAAGATTATATTACAATGGAGCCAATAAGAACAGTTTTCATAGGAACATCAGAAGAAGGAGTGTCTTCTCTTGAAGGCATAATCGCCCATAAAGATTTCGATGTTGTAGGTGTTGTCACACAGCCAGACAAACCAGTAGGAAGGAAACAAGAACTAACTCCAACTCCAATTAAAACAATTGCTCTATCAAAAAAAATCAAGCTATACACGCCACAGAACAAACTTCAATCATACAAAGATATGCTTGAAGAAACCGACCCCGAACTGATAGTTACAATAGCCTTTGGCGAATTCTTACCAAGAATTGTTATTGATTACCCAAAATATAAATGCATTAATATTCACTATTCCCTCTTACCTCAGCTCAGAGGCGCCGTCCCTGTTCAAATGGCCATACTGGAAGGTCTAGAAAAAACCGGAGTAACAATTCAGATAATGGAGGTAGAATGTGATACTGGACCAATCCTAGCCCAGAAAGAAATTTCCATAGAACCAAAAGACACAACACCTACTCTAAAAGAAAAGCTTATTGAGTCAGGCCAGAATCTCCTAATTGAAACACTAGTTCCATGGGTTAATGGCAAAATAACCCCAACGAAACAGAAATGCGATTGTCCTGAATATTGCTTCAAAAAAGATATCTCAAAGGAAAATGCTGAAATAGATTGGGAAAGAATGGATCCCGAATACATTGAACGCATGGTACGGGCACTGCTTCCCTGGCCGGTAGCATGGACTACTCACAATGGAAAAAGGATCAAGATTTACGAAGCTGAACTTGCAGAGCTAAATATAGAATCTTCTCCGGGTGAGATTATTATTATGAACAAAGAAATATACTTCACAACTAAAGATCCTAATAAGTCACTCAAGGTCACTTCACTACAACCTGAAGGGAAGAATATCATGAAGGCAGAACAATTTATCTGCGGCTGGAAGGGAAAAGGATATAGCACATCCCCGAACAATAACGATCAAGGCTGTCCTGATTAGGGGACTAAGCAGCTCATAAGCCGGATTCTGTTTCAGATGACTATCTCTCTTCCCGCTAACCCCTAGCACAAAATTTCGTATAAACATATCTTATGCCACAAGTTAGCGGGACCCATAATCGCACTAGACTTTACAAGCAAAGCGCGAAATAGGATGCAGCAGTATATTTGCCTTGCTCCGAACGGGGGTTGCAATGCATCTGACCATTACTGATCAGACCGGTGGTCTCTTACACCACCATTTCACCCTCACCCCGCTAACTTACAGTACGCAGCGCATATTGCAAGCAAGCGGGGCGGTTTACTTTCTGTTGCCCTTTTATCCGAAAGATCACTCCCTCCCTGCTCTCGCAGGCGTCCACCCCGATTAAGTCGGGGCCACTTGGAGTCCGGACTTTCCTCATAGCATTCAAAAAGAAAGCCATGCAGTCATCTGAGATACTTAGTCCTTAACAATTATACCATAATACACTATAGGATTCATTCGCGGCGACAAGATATTATTTGGTAATTAAGAAATATTTAACATTTAAAGAATAAACTACATATATGTACTCAAGAGTCTTTTCCGCTTCAAATATTGGAATACAAGGTTATCCTGTCATCGTTGAAACACATATAGCCCGAGGGCTACCCAGATTCAGCATTATAGGACTTCCCGATAAAACTGTTAAAGAGGCAAAGGAAAGAGTCTCTACGGCAATCAAAAGCTCAGGTTTTACTTTACCCCTACGAAGAATAACTGTTAACCTGGCTCCACCCAATATACCTAAGCACGGAAACAACTTTGATCTTGCAATAGCAGTAGGAATTCTTATTGCAAGCAATCAAATAAAGCTTCAACTGACAATCAATATGAAGAGAGTTGTATTTATAGGAGGTCTTAGTCTTAATGGCACTGTTGAACCCACAAGAGGTACCCCTATCCTTGTAGAGGCAGCAGCGCAAGAAGGATACACCAATATACTTATTTCTTCTAGCGAGGAACAAATCACAACAAAGCCTGATAATACGAAAGTCTTCTATCAGAAATCACTAAACAGTACTGTCCAGTTTCTGCAAGGAAATAGATCTCACCTACGTACAACACCAAAAATAGTACCAGTCCCGAAAAATGCTCCAAAAGCCGATATTGCAAATATATATGGGAAAGAATGTGCCAAGAGAGCACTTATTATTTCTGCAGCAGGAAGACACAACATATCTCTGTCAGGTCCACCAGGATGCGGAAAAACAATTGTCGCACGATCTCTCTCAGATATAATGCCCAATCTTACTCCAGAAGAGAAGTTGGAACTGCACAAAATATATAGCCTATGCAATGAAAAATTACCCCTGGCTCGTCCATTTAGATCACCCCACCACACGATAACAATCAATTCTTTAATAGGAGGAGGAGCAATTCCTACTCCGGGAGAAATCAGCCTAGCTGATAAAGGCGTACTTTTCCTAGATGAATTTCCTCTGTTCGGTACTAAATTGATAAACTCACTAAGACAACCATTAGAAGATAGATCAGTTCTAATCTCAAGAAAATCAGGCACGATTATTTTTCCCGCTGACTTCATTCTTGTCACAGCAATGAATCTATGTCCTTGCGGATTTCTAAATCACCCAACAAAGAAATGTACCTGTCGAGTACATGAAATCAAGAATTTTCAGAATAAAATATCAAATGCAATATGGGACAGAATGGACATAAATATCACATTGGCATCCGAAAAATGCTCAAGTGTCTTTAAACACGATAGCACTAAAGGTTCTGATATTCTAAGAAAAACAGTAGAATCGACCTGGCAAACACAGTCCATTCGAGGCATCATGAACTCTCAGATTCAAATGAGTCAGATAAGAGATCTCTGTCCAATGACGTCAGGAGCCAAAAGCCTCATTCGGGACAGCTCAGAACGGCTTGGTCTCTCAACAAGGGGTACCCTCAGAACGATACGATTATCAAGAACTATCGCAGATATTGAGAATCGAAGAATAATAGATGAAAATCATATGGCTGAGGCAATTTCATACCGAAGAAATATAGTCTCTGCAATAGGCTAACGCTTAGAGAATTGAGGTCTCTTCCTAGCTTTGATAAGGAAATACTTTTTCCTCTCCTTCATCCGTGGATCACGACTCATCAGGTTCTCTTTACTTAGAGCTTCTCTCTTATCTGCGTCCCACTCAACAAGGGCTCTAGCTAACCCTAGCTTAATAGCATCTAACTGACCTACAATACCCCCTCCACTAACATGCGCAGAGAAATGAAACTTATCAACGGCACCCGTGACCACAAGAGGTCTCAGAAGATCTTTTTGCTGTTGGTCATCTTTAAAAACTTCCTCATAAGGTTTGTCATTAACAACTGAAGCACCTTTACCCTCGTAAATTCTTACTCGAGCCTTAGAGGTCTTTCTTGTTCCTGTTCCTTCAAAGTATTTCTTAGTTGCCTTTGCCATAGTTTTTTACAAAAATTTATTTCTCAAGCTCATAAACTTCAGGTTTCTGAGCACTATGTTTGTGATCACTTCCAGCATAGGTAAAAAGCCGTGTAAACATGCTCGCACGCAGTTTATTGTTCGGAAGCATATTCTTTACCGCAAGTTCTACTACCTCACAAGGGTTTTTCTTCATCATTTCTTCGAGAGTTCTTTCCCGAAAACCATCCGGATATCCACTGTGCCGATAATACATCTTATCCGTCATCTTCTTCCCAGACACCTCTAATTCAGAACAATTAATAACAATTACATAGTCTCCACAATCCATGTTTGGTACACGATTTACCTTAGATTTTCCAATAAGCAAACTCGCTATTTGAGTTGCGGCACGACCAAGGGTCTGACCAGCAATATCAACAAGATACCATTTTCTTTTTATTTCTTTTTCTCTTAACCAAGACGTCCTCACCAAACTTTAAATAAAATTATATCCCCGACCGGGCTCTGGTACGAACCTTATTGTCAGAAGCACGTGTATCAATATTTTTCCTCCCGAGAAGTCTACCCCTAAGCATAGCCAAAAGCCCTTCTTTTCTTTCCTTAACTGGCTCGGCCGTACTTTTGGGTTTCTTTTCCTCCTTTTTAGGTACAGTTTTGCCTTTTTTCTGAGTTTTTGCAGTAGACTCCTTTGCTGGTTGCTTTGGAGTAGCTTTCTTAGGTTTCTTAACGGTCTTTCTAGCCTTCGGCTTACGATCCTTCTCAAATGACTTCAAAAAATCCTCAAAAAGATACAACGATACCTCTGACATCTCTGAGTTATCCCCATCTCTAAATCTCGTACGGACAATACTTACAAACCCAGCAATTTTCTCCGGATCATTAGCTTTAACAAAGTCTGAGTATTTACATACCATCTCAGATGCTTTATTGCTGGCAAGCCTTCTCTGCAAAGCCAGTTTTCTTGTCCGTCCTTCACTTTTTGCACAAAAAGACAACTGGTCATCAGCAAAACTCTTAAGTATTTTTGCCTTAGCTGAGACCGTCTCAATCTTGCCATACTTAACAAGAGAAGAAAACATATTTCTTAAGAGAATCTTGCTATGGCCACTCTTGTTATTTAGCTTTCTTTTTGAAATTCCCTTTTTCATTAACCTAATTCAACCCCCAATTTTTTCAAGTATGCTTTGAGCTCATCCAAACCCTTAGCACCAAATCCAGAAATATCAAGTAGATCCTCTGGAGTCTTGCCAACAAGATCCTTGACCTGCTTGTATCCCGCATCAACCAGACTAGATTTTGACCTTGTCGAAATATCAAGATCTTCAACCAACATTTCACCTACATCTTCTCCCTCCTTCGCAGGCTTTTGTTCTTTAGATGAAGAAGGAGCAGATTCTCCTCCAGATAGCAAAAACACCTGAGAAAACGCATCCCTCAAAACCTGAGAAGCATATGCTACCGCCTCTCTTGAATCTATCGACCCATCTGTAAAAACAGTCATTGTTGCTTGGTCAAGGTTCATCTTCTCACCTTTTCTTGTTTCCTCAATATTGTACATAACTCTCTCAACCGGACTGAAGCTTGCATCCATTGGTAACCTACCAGCTTCAGATCTAACATCCTCATCCGCAAGCCTGTAACCAACACCACGCTCAACAACAAGCTCCATCTCTACGGCTGACCCTTTATCTGTAATAGTTGCAATCTTAGCGTTCTTATCCATCACCTCCACCGATTCGGTAAGGTCAAGATCGCCGGCTATGATTTCTCCTTCACCCTTCTTAGTTAGCCGTACAATTTGAGGTTCATCACTCTTACATGAGAATCTTATACCTTTAAGATTCATCATTATCTCAACAACATTTTCCTTAACTCCTTCAACAGTGGAATATTCATGCTCAATTCCAGCAACTCTTATGCTTGTCACTGCAGCACCAGGAAGAGATGACAGAAGAACCCTTCTCAAAGAGTTAGCTACAGTATTTCCATATCCTCTGGGAAGAGGGCCTATTTTATAAACACCCTTCTTTCCATCGTTTTCTAATTCTTCTACGTTCAAATCTTTAAAATCGATCATTATGGACGAATTTATAAAAATTTATTACTATCTCGAGTAGTACTCAATTATTAGATACTCCTTTATTTCCTCATCCATCATATCTCTTGTAGGTTCACTCGTAACTTCACCACCCTTGGAGCTCTTCTTGAGCCATTTAGGTGGCTTTACTGAAGGAGCAGCACCACGACTAAATTTTGAATCAGATACCTCAATAGTCTCACCCACGGTTACGATATAGGATGGCACTCTTACCTTCCTACCTGAAACCTTTATTTTTCCATGACTAACTAACTGCCTGGCTGAAGCCCTAGAGGGCGCTAGACCAAGTAAATAAACGACATTGTCAAGTCTCATTTCAAGATACTGCAACAGTTTCAAACCTTTATCCCCTCCAGATTCAGCTGCTTTTTTAAAGTAATTTTTCATCTGTCTCTCGGTTATGCCATACATTCTCTTTACTTTCTGTTTCTCCCTAAGACGAACCGCATAGTTGGACATTCTTGGCATAAATGCAGTAGATTTTCCAGGTAATGACTGGCGTCTTGAAAGAGAGCATTTATCGGTGTAGCAACGCTCACCTTTAAGGAAAAGCTTTGTCTGCTCTCTTCTACACAGCTTACATTTTGAACCAATTTCTCTAGCCATAGTATTATTAATAAATTCTAATTTCTTGGCGGTCTACGCGGACGACAGCCATTATGTGGAATAGGAGTTAAATCGGATAATAAAGTAACACGAATTCCCGCAGAATCAATTCCCTTAACAGCGGCATTTCTGCCTTGACCGGGTCCTTTTAGGTATATCTTAACCTCTTTAACCCCACACTTTAATGCCTTAAGAGCCGCATCTTCTGCTGCTTTCGTTGCAGCAAAGGCCGTACTTTTCTTCGTTCCCTTAAACCCTACCATCCCAGGGCTGCTTGAAGCCAATACATTACCATCAAGATCAGTAAAAGTTACAATTGTATTATTAAATGTGGCCCAAACATAAACCAAAGCCTCTGGAGCATTAGTTTTAACTTTCTTACTTTTAGTCTTCTTGTCACTAGACTTGGGACTCTCTTTTGGCTTTGTTTCCTTTTTCTTTTCTGCCATAAAAAAAGTAATTATATTAAAAAATCATGTCTTCTCAAGTTTCCTCTTCAATCCTCCAACTGGAAGACTCTTTCCCTTCCTTGTACGAGCGTTATGTCTTGTTCTCTGCCCTCTGACAGGTAAACCAAGCTTGTGTCTTAGACCACGATAACATCGGATATCCTTCAATCTCTTAACATTTCTAAAAACTTCCTGCCTCAACTCTCCCTCAAGTTTCATATTTTCAAGTACAGATCTTAACCTTGTCTCCTCATTCGATGTAAGATCTTTTAAATCTTTATCAGGATCAATATTTGCCTTTTCCAAAATGTTCTTTGACCTAGCTTCCCCAATACCATGAATATAGGTAAGAGATACCCATATCCTCTTATCATCTGGTATTTCGACTCCAACGTATCTTGCCACTAAAATTGCGATTAAATAATTTTATTTATCCTGCCTCTGTTTATGCTTCGGGTTCTTTTTGCAATATACATACACCTTACCCTTGCGGCGAACCACATAGCACCACTCGCATCTTTTTTTAACAGAAGCTTTAACCTTCATCAGATCTATTTCCTATATCTATAAACAATTCTTGCTTTTGTGGGATCGTAAGGGCTTATTTCTACTTTAACCTGATCACCTTTTACGATCCTTACGTAGTGCAATCTCATTTTTCCTGAAAGATGTCCCAAAACTTCATGTTTATCACCATTCAGATCTAAAACAACCTTAAACAAAGCATTAGGAAGGCATTCTTCAACAACGCCCTCCGCCTCGATCTTTTTTCTTTTCTGGTCTTGAGTCAATTCAGGCATATTTCTACACTATCCGGAGTATCAAATTTTCCTTTTAGTTCGCTGGATTATAGCAAACAACTCGATCGGTTGCAATCAGACAGGAGTCAAAATTTCCGGCTTTTCGAGAACAACCACAGTATTTTCAAAAAGCGCAGAAAGCTTACCATCCTTTGTCTTTGTTGTCCAGCCATCTTTTCTCGATATCGTGATCTCATAGGAACCTTGATTTACTATAGCTTCAATTGCTAAAGTTTGGCCTTCATAAAGCGCTTCGCCTTCTCCAGGATTACCATATCCCGGAATCATAGGTTCCTCGTGAAGTTTATAGCCTACTCCATGACCAACCATTTCCCTTACCACCGAATAACCTTGTTCCTCTACAGTAGATTGAATTTCATAGCCTATATCACCTACTGTATTACCCGGTTTAGCTTCTTCTATAGCATTTTCAAGAGCTTTTCCTACAGTTTCAATAAATTTCTCTGCATTCGAAGATATTTTCCCAACTCCAACTGTTCGTGCCATATCAAGATAAACACCTTCATACTTAATTCCAAAATCTATGCTAACAATATCTCCTTCCTTAAGCCCTGTTGTTCCTGGAATACCATGAACAACAGTATCATTAGGACCTACACAAAGTGTGGCTGGAAAGTCCTGATATCCTTTAAATGCAGGCAAAACCCCCTCCTTATGGCACAAGTCCTCTGCGTATTTATCAAGTTCCTGTGTAGTAACACCCGGTTTCACAGACACCAGAACCTTTCTAAGGATAGAGGCCGCAATTCTGCCTCCTTCACGCATTTTCTTTATTTTTTCTTCATCCTTTCGCACCTGTAAGCCTTTCCAAAAGTGTTTTATGAATTTCTTGAATAGACGGTGATGCATCGATTTCGATTAGAATACCGCGCTTTTTATAGATATCTAAGACAGGTTTGACTTTATTCTCATACTCTTCCATTCTCTGCATAATTGCCTCAGGATAGTCATCGTCCCTAGTCTCAAGTTTTACCCCACAGTCATCACATAATTCATCAATTTTGGGCTTATCGAACTTTAAATGGAAGTCTCTTCCACATTTAGGACAAACACGTCGTAGAGACATTCTCTCAACTGCTGCCTCTTTAGAAAGAGCAAAATGCACGACTGAATCAAGGGTTCTCCCAACTGACTCCATAAGACCGTCAAAAAGAGGAACCTGTTCAGGTGTTCTTACGACTTGAGAGAAATACCAGTTTTCCTCTCTATCAAACCTCTTCAGCCATTCCGAAAATAACCTGTAGACCAATTCGTCCGGAACCCATATTCCCTTTTTTACATATTCATATGCCTCAACACTCCCATCAACCTTCTCTTCGTACAGAGTTCTAAACATGTCACCAGTACCAATATTTTTCCCACCGCATTTTTCAGCCAGAAGGTCTATCTGAGTATCTTTTCCACTACCAGAAGGTCCAAGAAATAGTATTGTTTTAGGAATTTTCTTACAAATAGCTTTCATAACTCCTTGTTACTACCATAGATTCAACCTGTCGCTTCATATCAAGCATTGTTCCAACAACAATCAATAGTCCGGTGCCGCTAATAATATTACTGGATATAATATCAAGTTCTTTGGCAATAGAAGGTAAAACAGCTATTACGGCAAGAAAAACTGCACCCGATATAGAAAGTCTCGCAGCTGATGCCGTCAGATATTGCACTGTGCTATGCCCTGGCCTTACACCCGGAATAAAAGCAGCTTGTTTTTGAAGATTTTCAGCAATTTTGGCAGGATTAAATACAATGAAGGTGTAAAACATTGAGAAGACGATTATCAAAATAACCAATGTAACATTGTATATATAGGGATTATCAAGTTGAGTAACAAGCCATTCAGAAGTATTCTTTATGAAATCGGGAATTTTATCACTGGTCAAAAATCTAGCTATTAATTGAGGAAAGGACAACATTGAAATCGCGAATATTACAGGCATGACTCCGGATTGATTAAGTTTTAACGGTATATGACTCTCTGCTGCAGCACCAATTGATCTCACCCTTCTAGCAAACTGTATTGGTACCTGCCTTTCTGCCTGTGTAATAAATACTATTGCCAGAACCAAAATTATGGCAGAGACAACAAGAATAAGGACCTCCAATTCGTCCATCGCTGCAACATTGTTTTTAACACTTCCTGGAATCCCAGCAAGGATACCGAGTGCAATTATTAGAGAGCTTCCCCCTCCAAGCCCAGACTCAGAAATAAGCTCCCCCAGCCACATCATAATCAACGCGCCACCTGTCAGCGTAGCTACCATCAAGGTAAGATCAAGAGCCCCAAGTTCCTCCATAATTCCAAACTGTCTCAGACCTGTATAAATAACAAAAGATTGAAGAACAGCCAAAGGAACTGTCAAAAAACGCGTGTACATATTTATCATCTTTCGCCCCTGCTCACCTTCCTTCTGAAGCTCCTCAAGTTTAGGTATCACAGAACTCAGTAATTGAAGAATTACTGATGCATTAATGTATGGTCCTAAACCTATCGCTACAATAGTAGCATTCTCAAGAACTCCACCTGAGACCATAGACAGAACCTCACCAAATCCCAGATCACCGAACAGATCCTTAAGGGAATCTAGCGGAACACCTGGTACCGGAACGGCTGCCATCAACCGAAAAACTACAAGAATAATAAGGGAAAACCAGATTTTGTCTCGTATTTCCTTATTTTTCCAGATCGATACAATTTTTTCTCGAAATTTTGAGAGGTCCGACAAAATAATGCCGATTTATTTTACTTGCTCTTTTTCGCCTTTTTCTCGTGAGTTCTCTTAAATGCTGCTTCTGAGAACTCTACATCCTTAAATTTCAAACTCTTCTTCAAATCACCTTTAGCCAAAATCTTTACATTCTTTGTTCTTTTTTTGATAAGTCCTTTATCACGCAAAGTCTTGAGTGAAACAGTCTCTCCTGCCTTATAGTTCTGCTCAAGTGTAGATAAATTAACCGGCTCATACTCAACCCTGGTAACATTTCTGAATCCCCTAAACTTCGGAATTCTTCTATACAGCGGGACATTACCACCCTCAAATCCGACCTTCTTCGAATATCCAGCTCTCGTCTTCTGTCCTTTCTGCCCAAAACTACAGGTATGACCACCTTTTCCTGAGCCATAACCTCTTCCTACCCTTTTTGAAGGCATAGTCCTATTTTTTCTCTTTTTTAGCGCGTGAAGCTCCATCTTTCTTTGAATTATCTAATTTTCTTTTCAGATTTTTGGATTTTCTTTCAATGATTCTTGTTTTATCAAGCATTTTCAAAGCCTTGAAGGCACAGTAGGCGTTAGTTATGGGATTTCTACTACCAAGCTGCTTAGAGAGAACGTTTCGAACACCTGCCAGCTCAAGAACTGATCTCACTGCATTGCTCGCAATAACACCTGTACCAGGACCCGCTGGCTTAATAATAAGCTTTGAAGCCCTGTACTTAGCATAAACCTCATGAGGAATAGTATCTCCAATAAGATCTACGCGAACAACATCGGAGCTTGCACGTTTTGTCGCTTTTTCAAGCGCACTACGAGGATCGACACCTCGGCCAAGAGCTACTCCAACCCGTCCCTTCCTGTCTCCCACAGCAACAACCGCGCTGAATCGCAACCTTTTGGCACCGGCTCGAACTTTAGCAACCCTTCTTAGTTTAATCAACTTCCTTTCAAACTCGCCCTCTCTCTGCCGTCTCCTATTATCTCTACCCTTTTTCCGGTCACGAGATCCTCTATTTATTCTTTGGTTTCTTCTCTGTTCAGGCATTACCTAGAAATTAAAACTTAAATCCTGATTTTCTAAGCCCTTCGGCAAAGGCCTTTATTCTACCATGATACTTATAGCCCGCCCTATCAAAAACAAGAGTTTCCACTTTATTCTTTTTTATCAACTTGCCAAATTCAACTCCCATCCTCTCTGCTCTATCAACCGGTTTCTCATCTTTTTCAGGTTTAATAACCTTCTCTGAAAGGCCACAGCACACTTTCATCTCTTCGTCGTTAACTAGCTGAGCAAACAAATAACGATTGCTCTTATAAATAGAGACTCTCGGCTTTTCTGATGTCCCTTCAATATTTTTTCTAATATGAAGCTTTCTTCTATTTCTTTTTTCTCTTCTCGTCTTAGTCATTCTAGGATTCCTCCTTTACAGTTTTACTTGTTTTTCTTCTAATAATTTCATCAACATATTTAATACCTTTACCTTTGTATGGCTCTGGTTTCCTTATTGATCGTATTTTTGCAGCCCACAAACCGACTAATTGCTTGTCTATGCCAGAGACCTCGACAAAAACAGTATCTTTCACAGCAAATTTTATCCCCTCTGGGGGTTCTACTTTTATTGGATGGGTCCAGCCAAGGTGCATAACTAGTGTATCCCCTTCCATATTGGCACGATAACCCATACCAACAAGCTCCAGCTCCTTCTTATAACCATTCTTAACACCATAAATCATATTACTGATAAGCATCCTAATAGTGCCATGGTCCGATCCAGCCTGTTTACCACCTCGCTTGGTCTCAACGATTACCTCATCGTTCTCTGCTTTTACAGAGACTGTGCTTGGAGTTCTGAGCTTAAGTTCACCCAGCGGTCCCTTAACATCAACCTCATGAGTACTAACCTTTACCTCAACTCCATCTTCAATTTTGATTGGTTTAATTCCAATTCTTGACATATTTACCAAATTTCACATAAATATTCTCCGCCAAGTTTTTCATTCCTTGCCTTGGACCCTGTCATTAGTCCTCTAGATGTACTTACTATCGCTATTCCCCGTCCTCCCATTACTAGAGAGAGCTCACGCCAGCCTACGTATATTCTCTGTCCAGTTTTGGAAACCCTCTTGAGTTCAGTTATCCCAGGTTTCCTACCGTCATATCTAAGCTCAACCTCAATCTCATCATCTTTATCCTTATAATCCCTAATGAATTCTTCCTCTTTTAATATCTTCAAGATATCTTCAGTTATCTTATTCTTGTGCAACATAACAGCCTCTTTCCGAACCATAGACGCATTTCTTATTTGTGTAAGCATATCGGCTATTCGATCCATAAAAATCAACCTAAATTAATTTACCAACTTGACTTAACTACACCGGGTATATGTCCCTTATGCGCGAGCTGCCTAAAACAGATCCTGCACAAGCCGAATTTTCTCATATATCCTCTTGCTCTTCCACATCTTTTACATCTTGTGTATGAACGTGTAGAAAATTTCGATTTTTTCTGTAATTTCTTCTGCTTTGCAATACTAGCTTTTCTTGCCATTTTCTTTAAAAGGAAAACCAAACTTATCTAGAAGAGCTTTTGAGTGTTCATCGGAAATAGAATTTATTTCCATAGTAATTTCCAATCCCCTCAATGCAGTAACATCATTGGGATTAATTTCTGGAAAAACTGTCTGTTCCTTGATTCCTATATTAAGGTTCCCGCTACCATCAAAAGAATCGGCAGAAATACCACGAAAGTCCTTGGTTCTGGGAAAAATAACATTAATAAGCTTGTCTATAAATTCCCACATTCTTCTACCTCTAAGTGTAACCTTCATACCGACAACATCACCTTTTCTCACCTTAAAACCTGCTACAGCCTTTCTTGCAAGGGTTCTAACTGGCTTCTGCCCAGCGATTAGAGCCATCTCCTTCTCGATCTCATCCACCACGCCTTTATCGCCCCCTGCTGAACCAATTCCCATATTGAAAACAACCTTCTCGAACCTAGGAACCATCATGGCATTATCAAGACCCAGCTCTTTCTGTAGCTGTGCCCTAACTTCTTTATCATATTTTTCTTTAAGTCTCGGCTCGTTCTTCATTTAATTATTTCTTAGATTTTTTAGAATTAGAAGCTTTCTTTGACTTTTTTGAACTCTTAACGGCCTTACCCTTCTTCGCAGAAGACTTTCTGGCGGTTCGCCTTCCGGTTTTCTTTTTCGGGGTAGATTCTTTTTTCTGCTTACCCGTTTGTTTGTTTCCATCAATACTCTTCTTACATTTTTTACATACTCTCTGTTTTCCACCTTTTTCATCAATTTCAAACCCTATCCTTGAAGTCTCCCCACAGGCTGGACAGACAAGTTGAACATTCGAAACAGAAATCGGCTTTGATATTTCGACAATAGCAGACTCTTTCTTTTGTCCATCGCCTTTAATATGTTTTTTATAAACATTACAGCCTTCCACGACAACCACACTCTCGGAAGGAAGAACCCTCAAAACTTTACCAGTTCTCCCAGAATCCTTACCAATAGCAATCTTAACTGTATCTCCTTTTCTTATTTTCATAATACCTCCGGTGCAAGAGAAATTATCTTATCATAACCAAGTTCCTTTAACTCACGAGCCACAGGGCCGAAAATTCTTGTACCCTTAGGCAGCTTGCTTCCAGGACTCTGAAGGATTACTCCTGCATTGTCATCAAATCTCACATACGATCCATCTTTTCTCCTAAATTCCTTGCTTACACGAACTATTACCGCAACCTCTTTTGAATGTTCCTCAGAAAGGCCCTTGGGTATAGCCTTTACAATAGTAACTCTTACCACATCCCCAATACTGGCAAACCTTCGTGAAGAACTGCCAGGTATTCCAATTACCATTGCCCTTCTTGCTCCTGTATTATCAGTTATTTTTAAAACTGTTCCTTTTTGAATCACTTTTTTTCCTCTTTTTCATCTAAAACACGAACAACTCTCCATCTTTTTGTCTTCGATATTGGTTTCATTTCTTCTATCTCAACAGACTTTCCTACCTCAACCGGCTCCCTAGTATCAGCGTAATATGTTTTATGTACAGTTATTCTTTTATGATACTTCTCATGAGCCCTAACTGACTGAACTCTAACCCTCACTGTATTTTGGGACTTTGACCCAATCACTTCTCCAATAAGCCTAGTTTTTGGCATCTTTTTTGTCTTTCTTTAAGTTATCTGCTTCCTTTTTTTCTTCAATAATTGTCTTTAAAACAGCAAGTTCTTTTCTCTTACTCCTAGGTTCACGTACATTCTGAACTTTGCCCATTCTTAAATCCAGATAAAGTTTGGACACTTCATCTTCCATCTCCTTGACCATCTTCTCCAATTCTTCAGTTTTCTTCGATCTTAATTCATCAAATTTCATTATATTTCTGTCTTTTTAATAATTCTTGTTTTAATAGGAAGCTTATGAGAAGCCAACCTGAAGGCCTCCCTGGCAATAGATTCTATTACCCCTCCAAGCTCAAAGAGTACTCTTCCCGGTCTAACTACTGCCACATAACCTTCTATATCTCCTTTTCCTTTACCCATCTTCACATCATTTGGTTTCTTGGTAAAAGGCTTATCAGGGAAAACTCTCAGCCAGACTTTTCCTCTTCTCTTAATGTGCCCGGTAATAACTCGTCTCGCCGATTCCAACTGCCTATCCGTTACCCAACCGCACTCCTTACTCTGCAAACCATACTCCCCAAAATCAACACTGTTCGCGGCTGAGGATATCCCGCCCATCTTTCCCCTAAACTGTTTTCTATATTTTGACTTCTTTGGTTGTAGCATTTTATTCTACTGATTCACTTTTATTATCTTCCTCTTGATCCTCCCTATAAACCCAAACACGAACCCCCCTCAGCCCCTCATTTCTTATAGGAACGGCAACTGTTGCAAAATCGATATTCGACCTCAATGTTTGTAAAGGTATATTACCCTCGGTAAGCTTCATTGTTCTGCTCTGTTTAGGAACACCAAAGTCACCCGAGACCCAAATCCTTACACCTTTTGCACCAGCCTGTATCGCTTTATCTTTTTCTATACTCATCATTTTCTTTGGTGACTGACCTCTTTGCATTCCTTCGGCAACACTGTTAGCAATAATTCTGGCAGACAGTTCCGGCTTTCTAACTTCATTAATTTTTATATCAATGTTCGACTTGATCTTCCTGGAAAGATACTTCTTTATCTCATCTATTCCCTCCCCGCCTCGTCCAATAGCTACTCCGGGTCTTGCAACGTAAGCATTTACCTGTATGTTATTTGTAGAACGAGCTATCTCAACACGGTCAAGGCCTGCCATTTTAAGTTTTTGAGTAACATATTCACGTATCTTAATGTCTTCATGAAGCTTATCTTTATAGTTCTTATCATCGGCATACCACATTGACTTCCAAGTCTTTCCTATACCCAGTCTCATTGCATTAGGGTTCATCTTTTGTCCCATTCTAAACTTCCTCACTCAACTCAATTAAAACGTGAGATCTTCTTCTCACATATTTATGGACTCTACCACGAGAAGCAAATCTATATCTCGGCATCTTGATACCCTCATCTACAGTAAGTTTACTTACCACCAAAGACTTGGGGTCAAGATCAAAATTGTGTTCTGCATTCGCGACAGCCGATTTTAGCAGTTTTTTCAATTCTTTAGCACCTCTTTTATTCGTATACTCAAGAATCTCCTGAGCCTTTTCCACTCTTTCACCCCTTATCAGATCTGCGACAAGACGAAGTTTTTGAGGTGAGGATATGATATTCTTACCTCTCGCAGAAACAACTACGGAACCTGATTCAATAGTTCTATTTACTGCCGGTTTCGCCTGTGCTTCTTCTTTTCTTTTGGTTGTTTTTGTAGTCTTTTTCTCAGCCACAATTATTTATTAAATATTTATTCTTCAAAACGTCCAGATCCACCATAAACCTTCGAAAGCTTACCTTTCTTGGCATGCCCTTTCCATGTTCTGGTAGGTGCGAATTCTCCTAGCTTATGTCCAACCATTGATTCATTAATAAAGACAGGTACATGTTTCTTTCCGTCATGAACCGATATTGTAAGGCCAACCATCTCTGGAGTAATAGTAGATCTTCTCGACCAAGTCTTTATTTCAGCAGATCCACCAGACTCGCGAGCCTTTGTCACTTTTTTTATTAACTTTTCATCTACAAATGGTCCTTTTTTTAGTGATCTAGACATTACTTATTTGTTTAAAACTAAATCTTTGCATATGGTCTACGCTTAGTTCTTTTTCTTCTAACAATATACTTATTTGTTTTCTTATTCTTTCTTGTACGAGTGCCAATTCTATTTCCCCAAATATCTTTTGCGCCGCTGTAACCACCACCTATAACTCCTTTTCCTTCACCTCCGCCGTGAGGATGTTGCACTGCATGCATTGCCATACCTCTAACTGCGGGACGCCGCCCAAGTCTTCTCTTTCTACCAGCTTTTCCGAGTTTTACATTCATATGCTCCTCGTTACCGACTTGACCGATAGTCGCATAGTTGTCTATAGGAACAAGCCTAATCTCACCGGAGGACATTTTAATCTGCATATACTTTCCTGTAGGGTCCTCTCCTTGTATATAGACTGCTACTCCAGCGGATCTACCTAGCTGTCCGCCTTTACCTCTATTTAATTCCACGTCATGGACCGGGGTACCAGAAGGAATATACCTCATCATCATAGTGTTTCCAACCTTCGGGTCCAGTTTCTCTCCCGACATAATCTCCTGGCCAACAGTCATGCCCCTCGGCGCAAGAACGTAACGCCTCTCACCGTCCGCATATTTTATAAGAGCCAAATTCGCAGAGATGTTAGGATCATACTCTAAAGAGATAACAGTTCCAGGAACGTCATATTTATCTTTTTTATGATCTATTACTCTTAGTCTTCTCTTAACTCCACCTCCACGATGTCTTACCGTTACTCTCCCCTGAACATTCCTTCCCGCCTTCTTTGTTTTTCCCTTACTTAATGACTTAACTGGACCACTACAAGATAGCTTTGATCTGTCCTCTAACTGGGTATGTCTTCTTGTTGATGTTGTTGGTTTATAGTCCTTAACAGCCACTTTATGAATTAAGTATTAAATAAATCTATGGTATCTCCAGATTTCAGTGTTACAATGGCAATTTTATAATCCTGCCTTCTCGATAAGTTTCTACCTCTTCTCCAATCCATTCTCACCTTACCTTTTCTATTTATTGTATTAACTTTTTCAACCTTGACCTTAAAATGCTTCTCAACTTCCCGCTTAACATCAACCTTATTTGCATCTCTCGAAACTCTGAACATATAGGTTCCAGTATCAGCTCGGGCAAAGCTTTTTTCGGAAACAACTGGTTGTATTATTACATTGGTTCCTTTCATGAGAGTCGTTCCTCCACTTCTTTAATTGAGCTCTTACTAACAATCATATTCTTGGCGTTAACAACATCATAGACATTGAGATCCCGAGCAGAACGAACTTCAACATTCTTCAAATTACTTATAGCTTTTGCTGTTTCCTTATCTTTACTTTCCCCGGAAGATAACATTATTATTGTCAGACCTTTTTTAAAACCGACTTTACTAAGAAAATCCGCCGCCTTAGTTGTTAATTTATCTGATCCAAATCCAAGACTATCAACTACCCTGAAATTGTCTCCGGATACCATGTGGGAAAGAACACACTTCAAAGCAAGATTGTTCATTTTTTTGGGAATTCGCTTATACTTCTTATATGTTCTCGGCCCAAAAGCAACTCCACCTTTTCTCCAAAGTGGAGATCTTATTGAACCATGTCTCGCTCGTCCTGTCCCCTTCTGTCGCCAAGGTTTCTTACCACCACCCCTTACCTCTCCCCTGGTTTTAGCATGCGCTGTTCCTTTTCTTTGATTATCAAGGTACACATTTATTACCTGAGTTACAAGATCACCATTCATAGGTACCTTCCACACCTCATCGTTTAGATCAACTTTCGTGCTCGCCTTATTACCTGTTTTAGTTATCAAATCAACCTTCATTTTTCTTTGTTACATGAATTTTTACTAAACTTCCAACGTTACCTGGCAGGGAACCGGAAATCAAAATATAATCATCACCCACCCCCATAATTTTCCTCTTCCTAAAAGACCTTCTCACTCCTCCCATCCTTCCTGGCATTTTTTTACCCGGAAGAACTCTTCCAGGATCAGTGCCTGCCCCAATAGATCCAGGAGCCCTTTGCCTATCAGATTGTCCGTGTGTTCTCTGTCCACCATGAAAACCCCATCTCTTCATAACTCCCGCAAATCCCTTTGACTTAGTTATCGCAGTAACCTTAACAACATCTCCGTTACCAAGGTTCTCAGCATTAAACTTATCTCCAGCTTTCTGCTCTTCTTCCGACCAGAAATCCCAAGTATCCACCGGAACCAAATTTGCATCTTTATACATACCCTGCTCCGCTTTGTTTGGTCTCTTTTTCTTGCCTATACCAAGTCGTACAAGCATCTTATTGTTTTCTTTTTTTATAAGAACGACAACATTCTCAGGTATCTCAACGATGGTTACAGGAACCACCCTTTCCCCCTTGTAAACCTGCGTCATTCCTTTTTTGTAGCCAATAAAGTGATCCATAAACAAAAAAACAAAGTCAAAAAACAAACGCCTCAAAATGGGCATTTGTTTAAAAGGATTTTTCTTTTCTTGCAGACTTAAAGAATCTCCACCCCGACACCGGCAGGCACCTGAAGATGCTGAAGAGCATCAATCGTCTGTGCCGTTGGTTCGAGAATATCTATCAACCTCTTATGAGTACGTAACTCAAAGTGTTCCATCGACCGCTTGTATACATGAGGCGATCTGTTTACAGCGAAACGCTGCATTCTGGTAGGAAGAGGGATAGGTCCGGACACTTTTGCACCAGTCCTTATTGCTGTTTCTATTATGCTTTTGGATGATCTATCAACAACCCTTGCATCATATCCCTTAAGCTTTACTCTAATTCTTTGCGGTGCACCTACCATACTAATTAAAAGAGCAAAATTAAAATATAATTTCTTGAGAGGGGCTTACGCCCCCCTCAATTTCAATTACTTGATCAGCTTTGTTACCACTCCGGCTCCAACCGTCTTGCTGCCTTCGCGGAGAGCAAACTTCATTCCCTCCTCAACAACGACGGGAACAATAAGTTTGCAGGTAATTTCAGTATTATCTCCCGGCATAATCATCTCTGTACCCTTCGGAAGCTCTATTTCCCCAGTAACATCTGCTGTACCAACATAAAACTGTGGTTTATACCCTGTTACAAAAGGAGTATGTCTTCCACCTTCATCCTTGGTAAGTATATAAACCTTACCAACAAATTCTGTATGAGGTTTCACAGATCCGGGCTTTGCGATTACCTGACCTCTCTCTACATCTGTTCTCTTAAAACCTCTCAAAAGAACTCCGACATTATCACCGGCCTGACCTTGTTCAAGTGTTTTATTGAACATCTCAACTCCAGTAACTGTTGTCTTCTGATCTTTTCTTCCCATTCC
This sequence comes from Candidatus Dojkabacteria bacterium, assembly GCA_016932785.1. GTDB lineage: Bacteria > Patescibacteriota > Dojkabacteria > SC72 > JAFGCJ01 > JAFGCJ01. The sequence continues at coordinate 516,536 of JAFGCJ010000002.1, forward strand.
AAGTACATCAACCTCGTCTCCAACATTTACAACACCTCTCTCAATTCTTCCTGTTACAACAGTTCCCCTACCTTCGATCGAGAAAACATCCTCAACTGGCATCAAGAATGGTTTGTCTATATCTCTCTCAGGAAGAGGAATATATTCGTCAACAGCCTTCATTAACTCCCTGATTGCTTTCATTCCTTCCTCATCACCATCCTCTGCCTTTTTAGCATCTCCAATTATTACTGGGCATTTATCATCATACTCATACTTCTTAAGAAGCTCTCTGACCTCTCCCTCAATAAGTTCAAGTATTTCAGGATCAGCCTCTCCAAAGGTATTGATGAAAACAACAATCTTGGGAACACCAACCTGCCTTGCAAGAAGAATATGCTCTCTTGTCTGAGGCATAGGTCCATCTGCTGAGCTGACTACTAGAATTGCACCATCCATCTGTGCAGCACCTGTGATCATGTTCTTGACATAGTCTCTATGTCCAGGACAGTCAACATGTGCGTAGTGACGGTTTTCTGTCTCGTACTCAACATGAGCAACTGAAATCGTAAGGCTCTTTTCTCTCGATTCAGGAGAGTTATCAAGCTTACTTGCCCATTTATCAAAATTATCAGCGGCAAATGTCTTCAAAATACCTCTAACTAAGGTTGTTTTGCCATGATCAACGTGACCAATTGTACCTATATTAAGGTGGGGTTTGGTCCTCTCAAATGTTTTCTGATCGCCTGCCATTTTTATTTATTTTATAAGTTATATTTAACATTCTGCGACTAGAGTCGCTGGGTATAATATCAAAAAAGTTTGACGCTTTCAAGCGGTAAACAAGGATTGTACCAGAAGGTTTTATCCTTTGCTACTTGCTCTTTCCTGTACCGCTCTCTTTATTACCAACAATTTCTTCTGCAACACTCTTGGGAACCTTATCATAATGGGAAAATTCGACATTGGGAACCCCCCGACCGGAGGTCATAGACCTAAGACTATTTGTAAAGCCAAACAGCTCCGCAAGAGGGACTTTAGCAGAAATCACCTGCAAATTTCCTCTGGTATCTGTTTCCTCAATTCTTCCTCTTTTACTACTAAGAAATCCTGTAACATCTCCCACATATTCTTCTGGTGTGACAACCTCTACATCCATAATGGGTTCAAGCAAAACAGGATCCGCCATCTTCGATCCACCTCGAAATGCCTGAGCAGCTGCAATTTTGAAAGCAGCTTCTGAAGAGTCAACCTCATGAAATGAACCATCATACACCGCTACTTTTACATCAACAACGGGATAGCCCGCCAATACTCCTGACAACATAGCCTCCTTTACACCCTTCTGAATAGCGGGAATATATTCCTTAGGTATAACTCCGCCCTTTATTTCGTCTTCAAATACAAAACCGGAGCCAGGCTCCCCTGGCTCAAGCCTGAGCCAGCAGTGTCCATACTGTCCACGGCCTCCAGATTGATGCACATATCTTCCCTCAAACTCAACCGTCTTTTGAATAGTCTCCTTGTAGGCAACCTGGGGTTTACCTACATTTGCTTCAACATTAAACTCTCTCTTCATTCTATCGACAATAATCTCCAAGTGAAGCTCTCCCATACCAGAAATAATAGTCTGACCTGTTTCTTCATTTGAAGAGACCTTAAAGGTTGGATCCTCAGCCGAAAGTCTATTAAGTGCAATCCCCATCTTCTCCTGATCTGCAGAAGTCTTAGGTTCGATTGCAACATTAACGACTGGATCAGGAAATTCAATTTTCTCAAGAATTATCGGACTATTCTCGTCGCAAAGAGTATCACCGGTTGAGGTATCCTTCAATCCGACAAGAGCAGCAATATCACCAGTTCTAATACTCTCAACTTCTTCCCTTTCATTTGCATGCATTAGAACAACCCTTCCAACTCGCTCTTTTACATTCTTTGAGGAATTCAATACATATGAGCCAGCATTAAGAATACCAGAATAGACCCTGACATATGCAAGATTTCCTATATGAGGATCGTTAGCAAGTTTGAACATTAAGCCACAGAAGGGATCCTCGTCGCTAGCCTTGCGCACTATCTTTTTCGAAAGGTCGTTAACATCCATACCCTCGACTTCTCCTATGTCTGCAGGTGAAGGGAGAAGTCTCACGACTAAATCAAGAATCTTAGGAACAACGTTTCCCTTTCGGGAGTCACCCCCAGAGATAGGGAAAAAGGTACCAGTAACAACAGCCTTTCTCATAGCAGACCAAATTTCATCAGTGGAAAGCTCCTCGCCTTCTAGATACTTTTCCATAAACTCATCATCATATTCGGAAATAGCCTCAATAAGCTCTACTCTCATTTTCTCAACCTTTTCCTTCATATCATCAGGGATATCGGTTTCCTCGAGAGTCTCTTTTTCTGAATTGGGATCATATTTAAACGCCTTCATTTCAACAATATCTATTATTCCATGAAGATCTTTTTCAAAGCCAAGCGGTAAATGAACGGCATATGCTTTTGGCGACAATCTCTCACGAATCGACGCCAGAGACATTTCAAAATCACCGCCAACAAGGTTCAGCTTGTTAATGAAGCATATTCTTGGTACCTTATACTTATCGGCTTGTCTCCATACAGTCTCAGATTGAGGTTCAACCCCCATCTTACCGTCAAAAATCACTACAGCTCCATCCAGAACACGAAGCGATCTTTCAACCTCAGCGGTGAAATCGACATGTCCAGGTGTATCAATAATATTTATCCTATGTTTTACGTCACCAACAGACCAAAAACAGGTTGTAGCTGCAGATTGTATAGTAATTCCTCTCTCTTTTTCCTGCTCCATCCAGTCCATCTGAGTGTTACCATCATCAATCTTTCCGATTTTATGAACTTTGCCCGTATAATATAGAACAGATTCCGTAGTCGTTGTTTTTCCAGCATCGATATGCGCAATTATTCCAATATTACGAATCTTGTCCAGATCAAATTTTATGTTTTCTCCTTTAGCCATAAACAAACGCTAAAAATATAAAATGCCTGAGGGATTATATACAAACTTTTAGATTCTGTCCAAAAGCTTCAAAGCCTCGGCAGACACATCACCTTGCAGGTCCAAATCTATAGCTTTCTCCAAATATTCCTTTGTCTCACTCACATTACCTTCCTCGAACTCAATCTGCCCCCTAAGTAAATATACACTTGCCGAATACGGATCCAAGTCCAGAGATTCCTCAACCCACTGAATGGCCTTTTGCTTATCGCCTCCATCAAATTCTACTACAGCTTTAAGATAATAGTATCTAGCTAGGAGTTCATCGGAAATAGACTCTTGTCTAATACCTCCCAGAATATCACCAATTTTATCGGTTAATCCTCGGTCGATATATGACTCAGCAAGCATAATCCTATACTTGTCTGCATTCTCTTCGTCTTCCTTTATTAAAGAATTATACTGATCCTCCGCCTCAGAATATTGACCATTATTTAACAGCTCCTCAGCAAACTCCGTTCTAATTTCGACTTTGATCTCTGACGGTGCAATTTCAACTGCCCTTCTATAACTATCTACCATAGAATTTTCCTCAGACAACTCTTTATAATTTCGGGCCTGCAACCAGGCACCAACATAATCAACAGGATTCAATGTTGACGCCCGATTAAGATACTCCTCCGACTTCTCATTATCTCCATCCAAGAAATAAGCATGTCCAAGGTATAAATTTAACTCCCAGTACTCCTTTTCAACATCTTTATATTTCTCAAGAAGATCAAGCGTTACATCCTCATAGCCTAAAGAAAGGGCACCCGAAGCAAGAATTACGTCTACATACTTATCTGTTTTTTCCTCCTCATCGAGCGAATCTATCTTTTCAAGCAGTTCCCCATAGCCCTCAATATCTTCAAGTAATTCCTCTGATTCTGACTCATAATCATCGACTTTGCTAATCTCTTTTTTCGCATCCTCGACCCTATCACCCATCAAGACACTTCTAAGAAGTTGCGAGCGGGCATAGTCGTCTCCAGCATCGCTGGGAATATCTAACTGCTTTCTTGCCTCTTCAAATTCACCTTTTTCCATGCAGGCTAAAGCGAGATTATATTTTGCAGAATAGTTCTCCTCGTCTTTTTTTACAGCCTGACTCAAATTATCAATTGCCTCATCTGTATCACCCTCCTCCAGCTGAAGCCTTCCAAGAAGTTCATATGCCTGGCTCGAATTCCTGGCAGTACGGGAACCAACCTTAAGAACATCAACGGCATCACTTTCACGATTCTTTAATAAATATATATCAGCAATACCTATATATATGTCTACATTTCCTTCGTAGACCTCCCGTGCCTCTCCATACTTGTCCAAGGCGTCAGCATATTTATGCTCGTTTACAAGTTCATCCGCGTCCGCAACAAGACCCTCGGCCTTTTTCATGACTTCCTTGCTTGGAGTACATGCTGAAAGTAGAAGTCCACAAGACACAAGCACGACGGCCCCTATTAGAAGTTCTTTTCTCATTAATAATTTATTAACCAACAAACTTTTTCTTAAAATTACTGATTGCCTCTTCTATATGTTTCTTTGCCACTGAAGAGCTTGACCACCCCTCACCTTCAGTACCCTTTCCAGGAGTTAGATTTTTATAATTCTCCCAGAAAAACTCCACTTTTTTAAGCTGCTGACTTGACAGATCCTTTACATCTTTTACATCAGCAAATGCTCCATCATGAGCACAAACAGCGAGAATTTTATTATCTTGTTGCCCTGAATCGATGAGTCTATACATTCCAATAACCCTTATATACAGCAGACACCCAGGAAATGTAGCTCCTGTCATCAATGCCATAACATCAACCGGATCATCATCAGGATCACTCCAGGTTCCAGGAATAAACCCATATTCAAAAGGAAACGGCATCGGTGTATCCAAGGTTCTATCCATACCAATTATTCCATATTCCTCATCCACTTCATACTTATTGGAGACGCCCTTTGGTGTCTCAACAATCATTCTATATGTACCATCTCCCGCTACAGGATTAATATCTCGAATTAGATGCATATAAAAATCATAAATTTAAATCCTAAACTAGTATAGCCTAAACCTAGCAAAATTTGTAATAACCCTTTGCTAAGCCGGTAAAAACAGCTATTGCACACAGATGAAATGTATCTTATACTAGAAATTGTCCCAAATGGGACTTAAGTTTGACACCTAAGGTATGATACCCCAACGGGGTACCAGAAGCCTAAAGGCCCTAAGAACAACAATTTTAATACTACTTTTTTCCTTCCCTCTTTTTTTCTTCGCAACTTTGGCTTTTGCAAAGGAAGACACATCAGAAGGAAAGATGTTCAAACCAAGACCAAGCGTTCAGGTCCTAGAGTCTTATTACTCTATTGATTCAACTTTTCACCCACGTATTGTTAATCTAAAAATGGAAAACGAAGAATTCTCGGTTATTACTTATTGTGTAACCGTAAAGGATCTCCTTACAGAGCTTGGTCTTACAAATATAGATGAATATAAAGTTAAACCCGATCTCGATTTCAAACTGACCTCTAACACAACAATAAGCGTTAAGAAGTTTTCTACTGACAGAAAAATTGAAATCGAATCAATCCCCTATTCATCCATCACTGTACGTGACAATAATATAGAAATAGATACAACCCAAGTTCTTCAATCCGGGAGAGATGGCCAAAGGAAAGTAGTATACGAGTACAGATATGTAGATGGTGTACTCGTAGAAAAAGTACCTGTAAGAGAGGAGACCCTATCTCAGGTACAGAATGAAATAATTGGCTACGGGACAAAAAAGGTCTTTCGTGAAATTACAATTGGTGGAGATACATTCAAATACTGGAAGAAGATAAGAGTTTATGCTACATCCTACGACTCAAGCTGTGCCGGCTGCAGCAATACCACTGCTACTGGAGCCAAACTTACGAAAGGTGTCGTTGCCGTAGACCCATCGGTAATTCCTTTATTCACAAACATGTATGTTCCAGGCTACGGCTACGGTAAGGCTCTAGATGTTGGAGGTGCTATTAAAGGTAATAAGATAGACTTGGGCTTCGAGGATTTGTCACTGGTTCAAGGTCAATGGAGTGCAAGATATGTGGATATCTACATACTGGACTAAACAATTAGTTATTGATTTTTCAAAATTTTCGCACTCTTTTTCCTGATTTCCATCTATTTAGTAACAAAATCCACCAATTCCATCGGAATTTCGGAAATAAACCTTGATGGAATTCTATCAGTCAATCCTCCGTATGTTTTTCTACAGTCAGCAAAACTCAAAAATAGATACTTCCTGGCGCGAGTAATCCCCACATAACAAAGTCTTCTCTCTTCCTCAAGTTCAGATGGACTTGTAAACGACAAAGAATGCGGGAACAAGCCCTCCTCCATTCCGACCATGAATATTGCATCATATTCGAGACCCTTTGCCGAGTGAAGAGTCATCAATGTCACAGCGTCCTCTTCTTTCCTTTCATCATCAAGGTCTTGTTCAACAAGAGAAACATCTGACAAAAATTCAATAAGTGAGTCACGTGGGCCAAGTTCTACATACTTCTCTGCAACAACCTTCATCTCAAAGAGATTCTCTTTTCTTGCCTGCGCTTGAGGTGTCCCGTCATCAATCCAGCTTTCATACTTAGTTACTTCGAGTATTTCATCAATCAGAAATCGAACGTCTTCTCGCAGAGACGTTTCATACAATTTTCCAAACAGAGAAATGAGACCCGAGTATTTTTCCTTTAATACTTTTACTTTCTCACTTTTCTCAATCTCTATCAAAAGATCATCCGAGACCTCAATACCTGGAAGATATTCCCTCCAGTTTTTAAGCTTTTCTGTCGTCCCCCAAATAATAAGAAACATTAGTCCTGATCCAATACCCCCATCACCAATACTCTCTGCAGCACCAGCTATCTCTTCAATGGATTTCTGTCCAACCTTCCTCGGTGGAACATTTATTACTCTCTGAAAAGAGAGCTCATCCTGCGGATTTGCAAAGAATCTTAGGTAAGCCAACATATCTTTAATTTCTCTTCTTTCATAAAATCTCACCCCGCCCACCAGTTTATATGGAATAGCATTTCGAAGTAGTTCCTCTTCAAAGATACGAGATTGCGCGTTCGTCCGGTACAATACACACATCTCAGATAAGGCCGTCTCTTCTGTTTTCAATTCGTTAATTTTTTCTCTAACAAACCTCGCTTCTTCTCTTTCATTTTCTGCCTCAAACATTGTCACCTTCGGGCCTGCATCTGTATCTGTCCATAGTTTTTTTTCTACTCGCTCGTTGTTTCGGGATATAACCGAATGGGCAGCATCCAAAATATTCTTTGTTGAACGGTAATTCTTCTCAAGCTTGATCACTTTAGCATCAGGATAATCTCTCTCAAATGAAAGAATGTTTTTAATTGTCGCACCACGCCAGGAATATATTCCCTGGTCCTCATCTCCAACAACACACAAATTCCGATTCTTACCGGCAAGAAGATTCACCAGTTTGTACTGAACCATATTCGTATCCTGGTATTCATCTATTAGAAGGTATCTGTATCTTTTTTGATACTTGTCCAGTACATCCTTATACTCAGTAAAAATCATTAACGGGAGAATCTGAAGGTCATCGAAATCAACGGCGCCCTGAGACCTTAGTCCCTCTTCATACTTTGGATACACCTCAGCAACAACTTCCTCGAAAGGTCCCTGAGCAAACTTGGGATATTCCTCTGGACCGACAAGCTCATTTTTTGCAGAGGATATAAGATTCTGAATTCTAGAGGGATTAAACTGTTTCTTATCAATATTCAAATCGTCAAGAATACCTTTTATCAGATGGGTAACATCATCAGGATCATAAATTGAAAAGCCTCTTGGTACTCCAAGTTTTTCCCCGTCCATCCTTAAGACATAAGCCCCAAATGAATGAAAGGTCCCAATATACGGAAGACGCGACGCAAATTTCTTTTTATCATCAGAAGCACTAAGCAGATCCCGGACACGCTCCTTCATCTCTCCAGCGGCTTTCCTTGTAAAAGTAACAGCAAGAATCTCTTCAGGCTCAGCCTTCCGATCAGAAATAAGTCTCGCAATTCTATACGTTATTACACGCGTTTTTCCAGAGCCAGCTCCGGCAAAAATTAACAAAGGTCCTTTATCATGAAGCACTGCTTCTTTCTGTTGAGGATTGAGTTTCTCTAACACGAGGTCATTATATATCCTTGACATACTTTCCGTACACCCATCCTTCTTTGTTGCTCGAGAATTTCACTTTGTACCAGTTCCCATTTCTTTCTATCTTTATAAGGATATCTCCAGGTATAACCTTCCCAACCTCTTTACAACTAAGCGCAGGACATTCTCGTACATTTAGATACCCAGTTTCCGTATCCTTTATCTCTACCAGGTCATAATCTCCTTTTCCGACATTAAATTTCACCTCAAATTGAGTTCCTCCAACCCAAGTATCAGGCAACACCAGCAGTTCAAATTTCTCGGAATATTCTCCGGCTATCAATGGAGTGTCAATTTCAAATTCAAACTCCGCTTCTTCCCCAGGGAGAACCCACTTTTCCTCAGACGTCACTACACGGCTAAAACTATCCCATTTGTCTGAAACGTATAGACCACTATCCCTGTTACGGGGATCGGAGGTAGCAATATAGGCCGCATTACTTCCACTGTTATACCATGGAAAGTCCCCTTCATTCTTGATTTTCACTTTTACAGTAAAATTTTCACCCGAACCAATTTTTTCTGGAACTTCGACGCTCACAATGGAGCCCTTATATGTTAGATCTATATCCCTTTTGGTAACATTCCGCTTAACATCCATGACGGTATAGTTCCAATCTGTATCCCCAGTTTTATTAAGTATAAGCTTTGATAAAGAAACCTCTCCCTCGGGTTCGCTAACAGATAGATCAGCCGCTATAATTTTGCTGCTATCCAAATCGTATATACTCAACACCTCGGACAAGACATCTGATAATTTCTGTTTCCCCGAATTTGTCACCTCACGGTTATTATCAAAATAAACAACTACAACACAGTTATTCAGCGACTCATCGCTCGATTCCCAGTCTACTATTGGAAGTACATCGTAACCTCCTGCCTTTCCAACATAACTTTTTCCATCCCATGAAACAATATAGTTGAACGGAATATCAGAAAATTTAAGCTTGGTTATTGAATAATAGAACAGCCCCCTAACCCATTCATTGGAATCGCCATATTGAACACCAGCAGGAGGAGATATTTTTGCTACCGCGATTTTCTCAGGCCGATTATATTCGTTCTGTTCCTGATCAGAGAGACTCGAATCATATGGAATCGCATCTCTGTCTATAATTTGTCCAGACACCCGACCAGCAAAGCAAAGTGCCAAAAGCACGGGCAAGAAACAAACAACCAATTTTGATACTTTAGCAGAGTTACTGTACATATCCTTTCTATGTCCAGATTTAATCAAATATCTAAATCATCTATTACCGTCTTCTCCCACCTATTTCGTTTTTCAGACGAGTAAGATCGATACAATAAGTATATACCATACACTATCATCAAAACAGCAACAGTGATTCCCGCAGCAGCTATCCTATTAATTGCAGTCTCAGGCAGATTGTCTAAAGTACCTTCTATAGAAGCATAAAGTCCACGAACAAAGCTCTCGGACGACCCAGCTCCTTCAGGCTCTATCATATCCAACGAAATTGAGACAGTCTCATCCTCAAGATCCCCAATCTTATATGTAACAGATTCTTCATCTCCCTTTGAATAGCCTGTTATCTCTATATCATCCTCCGAAGAATAGTCATAATATCCCGAGTAATCCTGCTTGCGAATTCCACCTATGCTTAAAACCCACTTTCCCTCCTCATCGGTAACAGCAGAAACCTCTGACGACTCGCCATCATCGTTAGAAATCGTAGCAACTACTACTGAATCCCCAGCGCCCGTTCCAGTAACCTCTCCTAGAATAGAATCTAAACCGGGAGGAGAGTCCTGAGTTGCAGGAGTTGTTATCTGGTAAGGGTCACCATCATCATTGTATACCTCAGTACCAGAATGAATTTCGTAATAGTAAGTGGTCTCAGGAATTAGATTTTTAACAGAAATATGATGCATATAATAGCTACTTCGCGAAGAGACCCCGTCCCTGTCATCATTTGCTGTTTCCATGAGATTATCAGAAACTACACCATAGTTGACATATCCTTGCTCTTTGATAGAACTCTCCCATATCACAGCGAAGGAGTTCTCAGTAACGTTTGTTACTTTTATATTACTAATACCGGTTTCTGACGTAGATGAGCCCAATATTAGCGCGGTAAGAGGAATATCTCTGACATCCCTTGGGCCTTGCTCCTCCTCTTCCTCTTCTTCCTCCTCCTCTGGTTCCTCCTCAGACCCATCAGTATCGTCATCAGATGGAGTTTGATCATCATCATCACCAGCATCAACCCCAGAAGAGTCGGCAAAAACATCAGTAATGCTGTAATCTAAATCCATAGTAATAGAAACCCCCTCTGATTCTCCCACAGAGGTCCTAAGCACAGCACCACCCTTATCTCCCCCCTGTGCAAAAAATGTCAGTTCTGTAGAATCATCGTACTCAAACGCACTTGATAAAGAAGAATTTTGTACATGAGACAGATCAATCTCAAAGTTCCCGGAGTCATTGGTTAATGCGGAAACAGGAGATGACTTTTCACCACTCTCGGCAAGAGTTACATAAACGATTGCACTCTGACTACCTCCATTTGTGATTGATCCATAAACTGGATCAGGAGTAGGTACCGATCCCGAACTAGCTGCCGCTGCCGTCTCAAAACTAAACGGATCACCCTCAGAATCCTTATAACTCTTTGACCCTGATCCTATAACAAAAGCATAGGACATTTGGGACTCCAGATTTGATATTGTCACATAATGAGTTGTTCTCCTTTCTGTAGATCCTGAACTTTCATCCCTGTCATCCAGAGCAAGAGGAGAAGCATCATTTACATCTGAGCCAGCTTCGTATCTAACCCAGCCTTCAGTCTCAAGATCAGGAGTAACCCAAGATATAACAACAGAACTTGAGGTAAGATCACTTATCCTTACATCTTCCGGCTTTGCCGTTGCAGTAGCTCCTGTTCTCCAATCTTGATACAAATAAACGGCAATCACACTTACTGGTATAAGAACAGCAAAAACAATTGCTGCAATTGTATATTGTTTCTTTCTTTTTGGAGATATATACATTTATGCAAAGTATAAACAGGTATTGACTATAGAGCAAGTACCCTCAGGCTATAGATATATTTTGAGCCTATATGAACCCAGGTCAATTTCCTGCTAAATCTAAAAAATGCTCTTTCTGTAACTCTCATTTCCTTCAGACACCTTGACATCATGTGTATCGTGGTGTATTTTTCGCCTAGTATTGAACTTAATTAAATATTAATAATATATGGCAAAAAAACAAAAAGGCAAGCAACAGGACAGCGAACCATCAGTTATTGAGCTTTCAGTCCCAGATAACTTTGGAGCATTTGCGACACCCATAGCAATAATTTTGAGCGCAGTAATTGTTTCTGCAGCGGTAATTTACGCCGGATCAAAACTTGATGGTTCCTCAAACACACTTGGTGCCGAAGACACAAGTAACAATTCTTCGGCAGACGACTCCGGAACCACCGGTGACAATACAGAAGAACCGGGAGAAATAGTTAGAGCCTATGAAACATTCACGGAATACGATACCGATATATGTAAAGATGATGGAAAGCCAATAGTTTACCTATTCTCAACAACTTGGTGTTCACACTGTCAATGGATCGCAGATACTTTTGATAAGTGGGCAAAAGATAACTCAGACAAGGTAAAAGCTTATCACTGGCAAATAGACACTGGTGACAATACACTTACAGATAAAGAGGAGACCGAAATTCCTCAGGAACATATGGACGTATATGAAAAGTTCAACCCGGGAGGATCAATTCCTACATTCGTATTCGGATGCAGATATTCAAGAATCGGTAATGGCTACGAATCAGAAGATGATCTAGATAAGGAAATTGATAGCTTCGATAAGGTCATTGACGAACTCATTTAGACCATTGGGATATAGCACGAAATAAAAAATCCCGTCTCTTGACGGGATTTTTATTTACTTAGCTGAACTCAGGATCTACTTATTCGAAAATTTCTTCTGTATATCCTTCTTTGCCTTCTCTATCTTCGGACCAATATCCTTTTTAAAATCTTCAAAGTCGTCTCCCAACTCTTCCGCTTTTTTCTTTATTATTTTCCTTGTTTCTTCACCTGACCTTGGGGCAAAAAGTAAAGCAACACCGGCACCAACAACACCCCCTATTACAGCACCAGCAAGAAAAGAAGCTACTCCCATTGATCTGTTATCTCTAGACATTGTAAGTACATTAAAAAGTTAACTTTCACTAATCAATTTCATCATCGACTTCCTCACCACTGAATTTCGAGGTAAAGCCTTTTATCCTATTAAACAATGCACCAATGGCTGCTACAGGTTTCAAAATGGTTTCGGATATAGCATCTAATGTCGTACTTACTGTGTCAACAATTTTCTTACTCTTCTGAACGATCTCCTTAGCAGTATCCATAACATCGTGCATATCCATGAGCATAAACCGGAATTCTCTGACGGTCATCATACTCTCTCTTAAAAGCATAGCAACATAAAAAAGAATAAGACCAAACATACCAGAAAGGCCTGCAATAATAAGCATCCAATACCAAGCCGGAATCTCTGACATCGACTAAATAACCTCAATTTAACCTGCTAAAAGTATCGCACAAGTTTTCTCTTCAGTCAAACCTACATGTCGAAATTCAATATCTCAATACCCAAAAACAAAACTCCCTAAATCTCTTTCTCCAGAATTATCTCGTGATCATTAAAACCGTTCTTTTTGTAGAAACTGGTTGCTGCAAGATTTCCTACCAAAGCTCCAACCTTAATTCTTTGTACCCCAATATCTTTTACATATGAAATGAATTCATTCAAAAGGGCTGTGCCTATACCCTTCCTTCTATAGAGTTTTTCTACAAACATGTTCTCAACCTCTGCCATTATCTGACTGGACCTACACGGATGGAAGAATTTCAATCCACAGATATATCCGACATGAACTTCTCCTACCCGTGCAAGAAGAACAACACCAGAATCCCCAGAAAGTCTGTTAATAAAATATTCCCGACCATATCTCGAGTTGGTCCACTTCATCGAATAACTATCGCAATACTGCGACTCATATTCAAAAAGCTTGGAGTTTAGGGACAGAATATCTTCCAGATTCCCTCTTCCTGCCTTTTCTACGGTTAGTCCCTCCATATAATTATTACTAAATATTACTTTTCATACTCGACATTAAGTCTTAACCAAGCCCTATCATAATCATCATCATCTGTAGAAATACCTTCAAAGTAAAACTCGTTGTCCCCCTCCTCAAGATCATAATATAGACTTGTCCGACTACAGATTCTCTCCATATCCCTAGGAGACATTCTTCTGCCATTTAATCTCATTTCATCTACATTACGGCAATCCAGCTGTATACGAATTTCGTCATCATCCGTTGTATAGTTTCGGCTCGTAGGACGAACCAGATCCAGCCTTGGAGCATCACCACTGGAAGTGCAGCCAGAAAGAAAAAAAGAAGATACAAGAATAATTAAGAAAACTAATAAAAAAACGTTTCCAGTCAATGTTTTTTTCATTATTTCGCATATATCAATAATTTATTATTGTGCAATAAATGGCGGAGGGGGTGGGATTCGAACCCACGGTACCACTTGCGCGGTACAACGGTTTTCAAGACCGTCTCATTCGGCCACTCTGACACCCCTCCCGAAATATGTACAAAACAATTTTATCATACCAATAGGATATCCCCTAGTTGGGGGTCTGACCCCCAACAGGTCTGTCCCCACCGCCAATCCCTGTATTCCGCGCTTTTAACAAAAAATTCATTAAAAAACACACCCAAAACGGTATAAACCGGGGTCAGACCTAATCCGGGTCAGACCCCCAAACCAACCAAATAAAAAGTGGGCGGAAACCGCCCACTCTCTCATCCAAAACCTTTGAACATTACTTAACCATATTGCCTAAAACAGGAAGCACAACCTTTTCTCCATTGTAGGCTTTAATACCGACAATGATTCTTCCAACAGTAAGACCTAGGTTCGCTATTCCGACAAGACATCCTATGAGCCATCCAATTATTGGGATAGGTGTAACAATCATCCCAAGTGAGAGAATGATCTGAAGGATACCATAGTATAATGACTCTTTCGCATTAAACTGGATAAATTCATCACTCTTTGTATCCTCAAGCAACATGAAAATAAGGCTTGATAAAGGTGTAAATAGCCAGCACAAAAGAGCAGCTACCTTTGGATCCATGCCACCTGAACTCGTTTTTTCTGCCATTGTAAATTAGATATAAAAAATTAAGATATTTCCTGATTCTCAGGATTTAATAGACTGTAACAAGTATATTCATTAAGGCCCTATATGTCAATTTTGGTTCCCAAGAAATGTCGCCAAAAAAAACAAGCCCATAGCCCTTATCAATCAGGATTTCCAGAGACCATGTATATTACAATATTCCCTTGCATTCATTTCCTCTCCATCAACCTCAAAAACTGCCTCAGGTTTATCACCCGGACTCAAAAACTGTCTATAAACTCTTCCGTCAACGAGCAATTCTATAAACTCAATGTAATGCTCCTCCTCCATAGGATGCTCCACTGAGCTGACTTTCACTCTGACCTTGCCATTTTCACGTTCAACAACAGGAACATGTTTTTCCAAACCTTCATCCTTCTCTTTTGGATCTAAAAGCTCCATTTCCTGTCCGCAGCAAACAAGCGCTCCTGCACCGGAATGGAGCACTTCCACAATATTTCCGCAGATAGGACATCTATAAATTTGACTTACTGCTGTCATTTTCACAAGGAATAAATTTAGCTTAGTAGGTATTGTATCAAATTCGATAAAGTTGGACCCAGAAGATTAGGGCATTAAATAATACACCCGCAGGGAAGGGGCTTCTTAAAAGATCATATCGGGAACAAACGAAACCAGAAATGCCGCAAGACCAATAATGAGTGCTTCAATTAATAGGGAAAGCGCACCTCTTCCTTCTCTCTTCTTCAATGTAAAAGAGTCTCCAATCATTGAAAAAATAGCCCTGACAAAATCTACAACGGCAATAATAAGTAGAATGACGATAAAAACATTGAATATTCTCCTACCCAGTTCTACGGCATCATCCAAATCTGCAAAAACATTCACTTTTTCCCAGTTAATAACAGTTTCAGGACTAAAAAGATCAGGAATTACGGACTTTGCAGCCTTCACTATGAGGCAGGAACCTACAGCATTCAGCATTGACTTAACAATCACAATTTACAACCACCCTCATATTACCATGTGCCTATTTCTTACTGAAGAACCTACGAACAAACAACACCCCCTTTTCTATTAAGTCAGATCTAAAATTTTCATTTACCCCATGCATGTTACAATCCTCATTTCCCAAACCAACAGAAATTGCATCAAGACCAAGCACTCTTTTGAAATCATCAACAATCGGAAGTGAACCGCCACAATACTTGAAGATAACCTTCTTAGAATACACTTCCTCCAATATTTCCGTAACGTCTTTTACTCTTTGATTATCAACGTCTACCTTAACAGGGTTGCACACGCTACCAAAAGTAAATTCCCAATCAATATAATCCGGTGTATTCTTCTCGACAAATTTCTCAATACTTTCTGCCAATTTCTTAGGATCCTGAGATTCCACCATCCTAACATTGCATCTTACCTCGGCGTTGCTGGGAATAATATTGCTGTATCCTTCTCCGGTATACCCCGAGTTAATACCTGTTACAGTAAGCATGGGTTGAAGACCTATCTTCACATAGTATTCTTCCCCATTCTCCGCAAAGATCTTTTTAACACCTGTCATTTTCTTAATCTCATCAGGATCAAAGTCAGTATTTCCAATTTTTTCAAGTTCATCTTCTGTTACCTCCTCTACTCCATCGTAAAACCCTGACACTTGAACTCTGCCATTTTCATCATGGAATTTCGAAACAAGTCTGCAGATCTCGTTGGCTGAATTAGCAATTGCACCTCCATAGATCCCTGAGTGTAGATTAGTTTTTGCAGTTTTATACTTCACGGTAAAACTCATATTTCCCCTGCATCCAGCATCTATGACAGGTCTATCAGCAGTCATCTCGCCATCAGAAAAAAGGATCACATCCGATTCCAACTCATGTTTCTTATCCTCGAGTACTTGTGCAATATTTGGACTTCCTATTTCCTCACCACCTTCAATCATGAACTTCACGTTATACCCTAATTTACCGGAAGCGACTAAACCAATAATCGTATGAATATAGATCAGAACCTGCCCCTTATTATCAACCGAACCCCTACCCCAAAGTCTTCCGTCTTTTTCCACAAGCTGAAACGGATCCGTGTCCCATCCGTCCTCCTTGGCAGCAGGCATAACATCATAGTGGCCATACACGAGAACTGTCTCAAGACCTTCGTCTTCAATATGGTTGGCAAAAACTATTGGGTTTCCTTTTTCCATTTCCCAAACTTCAACATCAAATCCCCCATCAGTAAATAAGGTTTTCAGCCAATCCGCAGCACGATGAATTTCACCCTTAAAGTTCGGATCCGGAGAAACACTTTTTATACCAACAAAATCCTCAAGCAACTGCTTATAATCCTTCATTGAACATAGCGCCAACATTATTTACGAAACGCTACATTCTACACCAGAAAGCAGCTTAATGAAAATGATTATTCCACTTCCCAATCCCAGTCATACTCGTAATCATAATTATCAAAATCCACTATATTGTAGAAATTTGATACATCGCACACATCAAAGTTAAACTCCGACTCATCACATGCAATGGGCATATTTGACGATCTTGCAATTTTCCATTTCCCATCTTGGAAATACAACTCCAGAGTATCCGACTTCGTAACTTTTCCATATGCCCCTCCAGAAACAAAAGTATACTCCACATCCATTCCGACCGTGGCATATTCATTGCGATAATTGAGACTCCAAGAATCACAGTCTGGGAAAGTATAATAATGAATATCATATGAGGTGACCTGCAAATCATAATCATCAGCAAACTTCGTAACATCGGTCTCAACCGCATTCATTGTCCAATACTCTTCAATTGCTTTATCAAAATCTCCCTCCATTACAACATTTGCATAATCTTCAATAAAATTCTCCACCTCATTTTGAAGACCCTCACACCAGTCTTCATCACCAAGCTCATCTTCAAGAATTTCAATATTGTACTCACGCCAGAAATTATATGACTGCCAATACTTCCTATCCTTTTTCATAAATTCATACCGCTCCTGCAGTTCGTACATTATTACACTTTTCATTTGGTCAGATGACTTATCAGCAAGATCAACAATTACCGGCACTGCCTCATCAGACAGTGTAAGCATATACGTCAAATCTATCTTACCCTCATCTTCATATCTTTCCAGATTTAACCTTGCAACTATATAATCCCCAGGAACAATAACCAAAACACAATACGTAATAAACAGTAAAATCGAAGATGTAACACTTACAAACCTCTGTGCATTCTTAAACATTGGAGACACAAGAAGGAAAAGATACTGCAATCCAATACACCAAGTGACAAAGTGCACAAACAATCTCAGAGTAGTAAATCCATAGACCTCTTCATAAAGCGATAGTCTAGTGTGAGAAGAATATGTTATCACTAAAACACAGGCCGCGAGAACAATATAGTTAGCATAATAAAAAGCTTTCTGTACTACTCCCTCCACCTTCACCTTAAATGTAAGGACCAGAAGAATAAAATACGTAAGAACTGACACCGTCAGAAGTTCCCAGAAACCCTTTCGGGCGTACTCAGCATAAGTGAAATTTGCCTTATCACCTATTACATTATCAGAACCCCCAAAAAGATAGACAAACTGAATCACTACAAAAATTACAAAAAGGATATTCAAGGTAAATGTGAAACTTGATGAGATTATCGCGTCCCAGTTTTTCTTAAGATTCATCCCCTCTCTCTGGTTATCACTCATCCACTTACTTACAACGGACTTTCCATTCCAAAGGGAAAAATTAAAAACAGAGTAGTAAACAGTAACAAGCCCTCCTACTATTATTCTTCCTACCAACGACATGAAGCTAGAGAAATCCTTAAACCAGCTTCCAATTGTATTATCGATAAAATCCACCACCAAATCACCAAACACCTTATCCGCAGAACTCAAAAGAACTGCAAAAAACAAGAAGAACGGTAGTGCAATAATAAAACCCAAAATAATCCTTGGTAACCATCTACCAGCCTTGGATTTACTTCCAGGAAAAAGAGATCTAAACGGAAATTTCTTCAAAAACCCGAAAAAATCCCCGAACCAGGCAATAAATATCTTCAAGGGAAGAACTATATAGCTGAAGATTCCAAAATTTGACATTGTCCCTTTCAGAACAACAGCCGCTAGAAAAACAGTCACGACTACAGGCAAAGTTATAAATGCAAAAAACAGGTTATCTGGATCAGCTCTCAGAGCAAAAATTGAACAAAGCAAAATTATAAGAGGCATTGCAAAAAGCCAGAGCGATGATTTTTTGAAAAGCTTTTTGGGCTCAATAAGGGCTACAGGTACAAATGCCGCAGCAGCTACCAACAGAAAGAATATAACATACGAAATTCCTGGCGTTTTCCACGTAAATAAGTAAACAAATGATGCTCCAAGAAAAAGCGACTCTATAAGGGCAATAACAGAATAGTTACGGACACGCTGTTCTTTTTCCATTTTCTGGTGATTTAAAATAAATTATCTACCAATTATAACGCGATATTCTTATATATGTAACATCAACCATAGTCCCTTGTAGTTGCAATGAGTGCCACTATATGCTACAATCTCATTCATGAAAGAACGTGAGCTACTAGAAAACCTTGACCTGACACCAAACGAAATAGATATTTACCTATATCTGTTAAAGACTGGCTCCAGTCCCGGGCCACAGATATATAAAGAACTCTCACTAGATAAATCTTCAACATACCGAGCTCTATCTGAACTCGAAAAAAAAGACCTCATCTACTCTCTTGGTGAGACGAGAAACCAACTTTTTCTTGCAAACTCCACTGACAAACTTCTAAAAATGCAAGAAGCAAAAGAAAAAGAGGTCCTTGGCATTAGAAAAGGTCTAAAGAAATTTATAAAAAACATCGATGAATTCTCAAAGAAAAACTACAAATTCCAGAACATTAAAATTTTCGAAGGGAAAAACGCGTATTACGCATTCATGGAGGAAAGCCGAAAGGGAAAATATGATGTTTTTAGAAATATCTGCTCTACCCAAAAAATTCACAAATTAGCTCATACCAAGGAAAGGTACTACAAGTATATGGAGAGTTATGTTCCCGAGAGAGTTAAAAAGGGGATAAAAGTTAAGATTCTTTATGACAAAAATACAAAACCAGATTTCCTGGATGTCTCCGACGCAGAAAAATTAAAGGAAGCAAGGCAATATAAAGGGAATTTGAGTTTAGGCTGTTTTTTAAACACTTTTGCTAACAAAACAGGATTTCTTACTCTAAGAAATGGAGAACCGTGGGCAATAATAATTGAAGATCAACTGATAACCGACCTAATTAACAGCTTGTTTGAGGCGATCTGGAATATATCTAAAACTATTTAACAATTTAAATCGTGGATGGGGTAGTTCAAGGTGAGAACGCTCCTTGTGAGGAGAGGTTGGAGGTGCAGAGCCTTCCCCCATCCCCAATATTATGAACGCAAAAAAATATCTTAAACTGAGACTTACCGACTGTACGAAATACGAACTGAGCAGCGATGAGAAAAAAACTCTCCAATATGAAGGAATAGAAACATATATATTCCGCAAGCTCAAATCTAAAAAATTCCGCAAAACAAAATTGGATAACGATTCTGAAAAACAGATCAAAGAGGCCATAGCAACCAACGTATCCAAAAATGAACCAATAAAATTCACCTACCCCTTCGGAGGGTACAAAATATGGAGGGTACCAGACTATCCATGTGCAGGATGGTCTGAATTCATGACGATTAACTATGTATGCAGCTATGTTGCACCAATCCTGGCCGGCTATGAACCCGGCGTTGAATTCTATTTCTCATCGGACGATGTTGTCATAGAACTGATTGACAACTTTCCTCGTAAGGACCTCGATAAGTATGTCGCTTCATTCAAATCACTAATCGCCGAATTTTCCAAATACTTTCCACAAAACATGAAAATGGAGCTAAAGCAGGTTGTTCCCGACATATACAAAACAAAAGAAGAATACGAAAAGGAGTTGGAAGAACTCTACAAAGAGTTCAAACTCAGAAAGTACACAGAGGAGGATTTAATTAAATCCAAAAAGAAATTTATTTTTCATTTTCAGAAAAAAGGCCAAAAAGACTACTCCGGCTTTTCGGAGAAGGAATTGTCTGAATTATGGAATGACCTGCTATTCTGGAGCGATGCTTACCTCGCACTAGAAAAAAGAAAAGACTTCGTTAGGGGAAATGACAGAATTGTCTTATTCTCAAACCCCATACCTTTAGCAATAGACATAGGATCAAACCAAGTGTCAAAAGCCAAATTTTGGGCCGGATATGGAGTGCTAGAAAAAGACAATGACAAATTCTTCGAAAGGATACTTAGCCCGTCGCAGTGGGAAAAGTCGAAGAAGCTGGCACGTACCGAAAATATAAACTTTCTCTCACAGCCAAACTTCAAATCAGTACACGTTTTTGAAAAAAGACTGGATTTTCTTAAAAACTAGTAAATAAAAGGCACAAATTTCCATCTAACCTCTTCCATATATTCTTTATATTCCTTAGGAAATCTTTCAAGAAGAAATTTCTCCTCACTCCTGGCAACAATGACCCACAGTGCAAGAAGAAGTACCGCACTTATAAAAGGCAGGTAACTCTGAGAGCTAAATGCCATACCAAATTGCATCAAAATTGTCCCCAGATAGCCAGGATGACGAATCTTTCCATAAATACCAACGATAATGAGCTTCTCTACCTCATCGGCACGTATAGTATTCATAATTTCAAGATCAGATTTTTCATGTGCTCTTTGATATAGAAAAGAAACAATGAACCCCACAACAATAAATGCTATCCCAATATACCAGGAATACTCAGCGTATGGGACAACCCAGATTTCAAAATAATGAGAAAGAATACTAATTACAAACTGAAGAATAAACCCCACTGTTGTAATTAAATCAGGATTTGAAATAATTCTGTGTGCTTTTGGAGCACTGCTCTTTTGAGGTTCTTGGGTAGTTTTTTTCTCACTTTTAGCCATATAAATAAGTCTTATGAATTTATGAAGTATTGTTTCTGTAATCCTATTATAATACTAACAATGGTAGAAGCCATATGCAATACCGAACTAGGTCCTTTCCGCACCACATCTAACACACTTTTGCCTATGCACACAAATGAGATCTCCGCACTCCGGACACTCCCACCTCTCTTTCTCATCTCTAACAAATTGTCTTATTCCACTGTTCTCAATATTTTCAAGGTTCTCCGGAGAGAGCGGGATTCGAACCCGCGGTACCGGTAAAGGTACACTCGCTCTCCAAGCGAGCGCTTTCGGCCACTCAGCCATCTCTCCAAAAAGATCTGAACGATTATAATTTCACAAATTAGGAATTTTCAAGTCCGCATGTTCTCACAATCACACTACTCAGAATTTTGAACGTCCTCTTCTACTTCCGATTCCTGCTGGTCCTCCTCATCTGGAACAATATTTTCTACGGTTACAGTGATTCTTCCATCTCTGCTGGGCATTCTCCAGAATATCTTTGGGAACCATGACGGATAGAATTCAACCTCGGGTTCGCCAGATACATAGTCTAACTGCTTGAGAAACTTTATTCCCTCAGCCCAACCCTTACCCTGCAGCCCTTTCTCAATTTTGGATTTATCTAACCTAGGCATTACAAACCCAGAGACAGAAACGCTCAGGACAACCTTCCCTTCATCCATAGATACGGATTTTACCTCTATCGTCTTTTCAATGTTTTCAGAAATTTCTAGATCCTCAAGGTCACTGTCTTCATCAATGCTATCAAGCAAAAGCTCTTCTATAAGTGCATCCAGTGAATTATTGTCATAATACAAAGCCGAACTCTTGGTCTTAAGGCTTACATTAAATGTCTCTTCCTCAGCACCAGCGGGCACATCTGATTCTACATCACCATCCACTTCATTTTTTACCGACTCCGGAACAAAAAACCAACGAGATTCCTGTCCTTCCCTTTCAAGCTCTCCTTTTGCTTCATCAAATAAACTTTTTTTAAGACTGTCCGCCACTTTGTCGATATCATCCTGACTTACAACCTTGTATTCTGTCTTACTTCCTCCCGTCAAAGGATTTAAATTCTTCGCGCTTACTTGTCCAAGATCATAACTACCAACCTGAAGCGTAGTATTTGCCTCAAGATTATATTCTTCTCCCACTTCCGCAGCTACAACTGTCCCATCTGCCTGAGTCATAGGAGCAAAGTCAGGTTTCGCCAAAGTAACCGCACCCTGAAGTATAAAGTTGAGTCCGCCATTGGAAAGTACTGTTCCCGAAGGAACAACAACCTCTTCGTCAGTTGTATTAAACAGAGTCACCGTCCCCGATGCTTTCTCCCCTCTTGCCGCGGTACCCGTAGCAGTCCCATTGTCGGAACCATTCTTCAGAACCTCTTCTCTTTTTGCTGGAATCTTTAATTCCTCCTTATCCCGTTCATCAACCGATGTCAAAGCAATAATCTCTCCCTCATATTCCACTGAAATACTCTCTACCTTTACTTCCGCAATAACCTCCGGAAGATACCAAATCAAAAATGCCATCAAAACAACAACGATAACAAGAACAGGTATCAAAATCTTGGTCGCATTTTTTCCTTTAAGAAAAACTTTGATCTTTTGAATTAAACCTGAAATGAATGATCCCGCGACTCCCAATCCTTTTTTCAAACCATCACCTGCTCCAGACATTACTCCACCCGATTTTTGTTCCGGAGGCATTCTACCTGAGTCAGGAACTCCGGTATCTCTTTTAGGAGGTAAATCATCAAAAGATGAAACCTTTTTAGCACCCACGGCTTCATAACTAGCAAAATCCCTTCCAACCAAACTCCGTGTCTTTTCTACCGGTTCAGAAGGTACAGATTTTATCTTTCCAACCGGCTTCTCCTTAGAAACAGAACCCGCCAGACTGGACGAATCCAAACTCTGTTTTGCCAGCGGTGGTTCAACACCAGGCGACATAGAAGACACCTCCGGTCCAGAGGCAGCACTAACCTCTCCGGCTGACATACCAGCCCCAACAGCACCACCTATTGAACCTGACACCTTTGAGCCTCCGGACATAGTAGAGCTATCTACCGTCATTTGGAAATCGCCATCACTGACCTCGCGAACTGAGGTCTGTTTTTGAGCTTCTACTTTCGTTTCGGAAGGCGTATCTTGTCCCCCCGCTGTGTCTTCCACAGAGTCTTCAAAATCAAGTTTCTCATCAGTACTGGATTCTTCAGTTTCAACATCATCAACTTCCTGACCCGGAACACCTTGAGACTCTTCAGGTGAGGTTATTTTTTCTTTCATACTAACCACATCCTCTGGTTTTTCTGTATTCTCAATCTTTTCTGGCCCCAAATCTTCACCAGTTTTCACACTTTCAACATCTATCTTCTCTTCCAAGCCCTTCTTTTTTCTATCTTCAGCAAGTTTGCTGGATTGTTCCCAATCACCGTCCTCAACCGAATTCATAGACGGCTTAGCAACAAGACCTGCCAGGGAAGCCATTCTCTGCCCCGTTTTATCATCAGTAACAAGCAGGATATTCTTCTTTAAAGCATCAGCAGCACGGACAATTAGATTCATAGAAACCGTACTGACCAGAAGATCACTTCCCGCTGGAATAGATATCACTATCCTATTCGAGGGACTATCCTGGATTTTCTCAAGTAAGAAAGGTATCTCATCCTCAACATCTGTAATGATTTTAAAAACTGAATTATCGGCTGATTTAGTGATTACTTGGGATTTATCTGAAGCCCCAACTGAACCCTTATTTTCCTTAACAGTTTTTTTTACTCCTGTTTCTTTCTTTTCTATTTTCTTCTCAGACTTAACCTTTTGATCATCACCCTTACCAGATTTACCAGAAGGCTTCTCCTTTGGGGTGGACGATTTAACACTTTTCTTTTTGGTCTTTTCTTTATCTTCTTTTGGCACAGATTATAGATTAAACAACTAAATGCCTGTCCGGGTATCTGATTTTATCCCAAGTGAAGCGTGCAAGACCAGCAGGTGTAATATCCATTGAATCCTTAAGTTGCTGATGTTTGTCGAAGACCATATCAAGCTTATCCGGAGTTACTACTAAAATCTTAGGAAATCTCATAAAATCAAGTTTCTGGGTCCAAGGATACTCCATAAGAGCACTTCTGAGATCAGGAAGCATCGCTCCACCTCCACATAGATACATATACGAAGGATACTGTTCTATATCCTCCATACCTTCAAGTGCTATTTTAAGTCCCTCAACCCAAACCGGAATATCCTTGTTCAAGGACTTTTTTACCTTATCGGCAATCTTTTCATCAAGTTCACCATCTGAATATTTTATCTTTCTAGCCTCAGCATGTCTGTAATCAAGATTCATATCTTTGGCTATTCTCTTAGTAAATACTCTTCCGCCAAAAGCAAAAATCTGAGTATCCAGCACATTTCCGTTCTGAACCAACGCAACATCGGTTGTGCCCCCACCAATATCAACAAAAATACCACTAAAGTTCTTGTCAGTTGAACCAGAAAAAGCCCGTGCAACAGCAAAAGGCTGAGAAACAATACCAGTAATCTGAAGATTCAAACTATCTGCAACTTTTCTCAAAGCATCCAGATAAGTCTTGGGTCCAAATGACGCGTAGAAGTGAAGCCTCACCTGTTTACCGGTAAAACCAGTAAGCGAGTCCACTGGCATTCCTCCTATTTCCGCTCCAGTAATCGTAAGGTGTAAAACTTCTATATCATCTGGATCCATGGCATATTTTGAAGCAAGTTCGTTTCGGCCCGATTCAAAAATATTCTCCTTAACCTGATCGAAAATCTCAGACTGCTCACGATAATCAACCTCTTTTGCAGCTCTCTCTTCTCTATCATAATTAACAACAATAGAAACCCCATGGATAAGCTCCCCAGCAATACCCATTACAACTTTCTGAGGATAATCCTTTTGATCAATCTCACTGGTCACTTCATTAAAACCAAGCTTACAGTTTTCAATTACAGTATCAAGAGATTGGATAACCCCACTTTTCATTGCATGCTGTTGTTGGAAGATCCTAGATGAGCGCAAAATATGTACTCCCATCTCACTGCACCTAAACATCATCGTCTTCAGGACTTCGGTGCCTATATCTACAGCGAGAAGAAGCTCATCCGTAAACTTCGGTTTTGGCGGTTCACTTCTTAAAAACGGCAGTTTCATGTCAATAGTATAGCATAGTTTTGGTGACAAACCAGTCAAGAACTAATGGTAGAACCAAAAGACATTTATGGGATATAATTGGGACACATGAAAAGAATTAGACCTTACAATACTGAAAGAAAGTCGTTCTTCTGGTATAAAATAATTCCTGGAATCATCACCGTCGTAATACTTACCTCCCCTTTGTGGACATCCTTGCTCGGAATATATGAGGCACTAATAATATATCTTGCTTTTCTTGCAACCTATATTCTATATAAGGCCGTACAACACTCAATTGCAAGTGTTCTTGGCTATAAAAAGATGGTCAGAGATAAGAAACGAGATTGGAGTAAGGATTTACTCAAAATCGATTTTGACAATCTAGAAAGTAAAAAGGATTTACCCAATGACCTGTCTCAAATTTACCACCTATTTTTTTACCCAATATATAAAGAATCATACAGTGATCTAAAGAAAGGCATCGAGTCAATAGTAAATCAGGATTATCCCTACCCTAAAAGGATAATTTTCGTGGCAGCGGTCGAAGAAAGAGCCGGTCCAGAACAAAAGGAGATAGTAAAAAAATTAAAGAAAGAATACCAGGACAAAGTCTACGGATTCTGGGACTACTACCATCCGGAGAATATCGAAGGAGAGATAAAGGGCGATGCATGTTCTAATCTAAGATGGGCGGCAAGACATGCATCGAAGGACCTTCAAAGCCATAACATAGATTCTAGACACGTCATCTTTACAAAGGCAGATGCAGATACAAGGTTTCATAAAAAATTCTTTTCTGCCCTTACTTATACATACATAACGGCAGATAAAAGGTACCAAAAATTCTACTCTCCTGCAGTAATCATCTACTCAAACAACATATGGAAGGTTCCCGGACTAGTACGCCTTTTCAGTATGAGCCTGACCTTGAGCATTGTTGCAGAGTGGGTTTACGAGAAGAGACTAAAGCAAAGTTTCACCTGTTACAGCGCAAATTTTCATCTTCTAGAAAGGATCGATTTCTGGGATCCCACAACAGGAGCTGAAGATACTTATTTTTACTGGAATGCCTTTCTTCATCTAAATGGTGACTTTCAGGGAGAATGTTTCTTCCTTCCAGTAACAATGGACGCCGTGGAAGGAACAGATCTTCTTTCATCCCTGACTTCTCTCTACAAGCAACAACTCCGCTGGGGCTGGGGGGTGATTCTCATGCCTATAGCTATTCAGGGAATGCTATGGAATAAAAAGATTCCTGTATCAATGAAGATTTCCAAGTTTGCACTTCTAGCCAGGATCTACAACTTCACAATAACAATGAGCACACTTCTGTCCTTTGCAATGCCTGTTCTAAACCTTATTAACAATGAACTCGAATATTCTTCAATCGCATATCTTCTGCCAAAAACTGTAAGCTACATGATGATGGCAAGTCTATTATTTCAGATACCATCCAAGTACTACCTCTGGAGATACTACGGATCCCCCCCAAAGGAGAAATCACTACTCTTCAAAATATGGTGGTGGGGAGTTGAGCATTTTCTGATGTTCATAAACATCTGGACCTATTACCTAATACCAAGGCTACATGCACAGTACGAAGTAACACTTGGTAAGCAAAGGAAGAAGTTCTTCATCTCGGTTGAAGGAAGACAGAAAAAAATCAACAGCAAATCAAAAACACTTCCCTAGTCAATCTCTGTTACAACAACAGGATAGCGGTCAATTTTCTTACTTATCATCTTCGAGACAGTCTTATTTATCAAATCCTGAAGCTGACTCACGCCTTCTTTCTTGTTTCTTCCTGTACTCCCTCTCCTCCAGGATTCATATGTATCCTGAACCTGTCTTTCTATCTCCTGGAATAGCTTATTATTATCCTTAACATAAACAAATCCACGCGAAATAATGGACGGTCTGCCAATGATTTTGTTTGACTTATCCAACTTAACAAACACAATAACTATTCCATGATCAGATATCCTTCTTCTTTCTTCAATAACAACTCTTGCCGATTCCCCAATACTTCTTCCTTCAACATAGATTTCCTTGCAGGGGAATTTCTTATCCTTATTCCACCGACCGGTCTTAGTATTATAAACAAATCTCTGCCCTGTTTCGGGTAAACGAATATCGTTCTTCTTCATTCCCCACTTGTTCAATAAGTAAGCCATTTCATGGATAAAGGAAGGCCATCCGTGAACTGGAAGGGCAAAGCGAGGCCGAATAAGTTTATACATAGTTCTCATGTCATCCTGATAACAATGGCCACTTGTATGAACATCCATGAATGACTGGTGAATAACCTTAGCACCAAGTCTCAAGAGATCGTCTATCAAACGCTGTACAGCTATTTGATTACCAGGAATAACTGACGATGACAAAATTATTGTATCAGTAGACTTTACTTTAATAGTCTGATGTTCTCCTTGGGCCATTCTGCTTAGTGCAGATCTCTCCTCACCCTGAGATCCTGTGGTAAGAATAAGAAGATTTTCATCTGGAACACCAGAAATATTCTTATCTGAAACAAAAAGTTTTTCATCAACATTAAGGTAACCGATCTTACGAAGCAGTCTTACCATTGTTTTCATACTATATCCTGTAACAACAACCTTTCTCTTGTACTTCTTTGCAATTTCCATCAATGAATACAACCTGGTCCCAAGGGACGAGAAGGTTGAGGCAATTACCCGACCTCTAGCACGTTTTACTATCTTTTCAAGAATGTTTTTTATCTCTGTCTCAGATTTAGACTTACCGCTCAGATAGACATTTGTACTATCAAAACAAGCTAAATCTACTCCTTCGTCACCAATCTTTTTAAGTTGTTCGTAATCAGGTTCAGGCTCATTAACCGGCTCATCATCAAATTTATAGTCACCCGTATGAAATATATTTCCAGATGCCGTCTTAACCAAAATCGAGCTAGATTGGGGAATTGAGTGAGTAATTGGAACAAACCTTACCTTCATATTACCAATCTGGATATCCTTACTATGATCAACCTTCACCATTTTAACTCTCTTATCCAAACCAAATTCCTTTAGCTTTTCTTCCAAGAACATCAAAGTGAATTCCCTGCCATAAATCGTAGGAAATCCAAGTTCCTCAATAAGGTACGGGATTGCACCTATATGGTCTAGATGGGCATGAGTCAGAACAATCCCTTTAATTTGATCCTTCCTTTTCCTGAGATAGTCTACATCGGGGATAAGATAATCTATTCCAAATTGATCATCATCAGGAATTGTAAGTCCTAAATCTATAACAAGAATCTCCTTGTCATATTCGACAACATAACAGTTTCTATTTATATCCTCTACTCCTCCAAGGGGAATAAAGGCCAATTCTTTCTTTTTCATTTAACATTAAACAACTAACATAATATTCAATCTTTTTCCAATGCATTATAAATACAAAAGTAAAATATTGCACGGAAAGATACTAGCCTAAACGGTCGGAAATTAATAACGACGCAGAAAATTAATACGTTCTGAAGGGCAGAAATCTATATTTTTCCAGGTTACTTAGTCAATCGAGACAATCACGTAGTCAACAGCACCACCTAATGTTTGGACAGAGACGGTATCCTCTACCCTCTTGTTCATCAACGCCTTCCCAACAGGAGAATTTTGAGAAATCTTATTCTCTGTTGTGTCCACCTCACCAGGTCTGACGATCCTGAGTGTACGCTTTTTGTGGTCGCACTGAATAGTTACCTTGGAGTAAAGATGAACCGATTGTTCTTCTTTCATAGATAACTGGGATCTAAGCTAATTGTGTTATTATAACACAAAATTATATCTGTCGTCAAATCAGAACACCACGACCAAATTAATCTTTGTTACATGACGGTGTCACAAATCAAGGCATATAAAGCTTTACAGAGACTATGTTTTAAGATCCTGAAATATGTTATAATCAACTAACATTTCTTTTCATAAAGAAAATAAAGTGTTAAAAAACAATAAATGCCTAAACCTGACGCGAAAATCAACGCTTTTCTTAAGAATTTTGATCTTTCTGATATAGAGATCGATTTATACACCGGTTTACTCGAAACAGGCCCTACCACCGTACTGGAACTTTCTAAGCATGTAGATATTAAAAGAACAACTGCACATGTAAATATTGAAAACCTCATACAGAAGGGCTTCGTTGCTCAGACTCAAAAAGGGGCGAGAAGAAAAATTCTTGCAGAACCCCCGGAAAAACTAGAAACAATATTGAACAACAAGAAGCAAAAGATTAAAGAACTGGAGCAGACTCTTCCAGATGTCATTGACCAAATAAATCAAACTACAATAGAAAGTACAACCAAAACCTCAGTCAGATATTACGAGGGAGAAGAAGGATTCAGGAAGGTGAGCGATAGGTCTATCGAAAAAGCAGACAAGGAAATTTGTTTCATTTCTAATCTTGATGAGTGGTACAAAATCTACTCTGAGGAGTACGATAAGAAACATTACATTCCAGTAAGACTAGAGAAAGACATAAGACTGAAAATTCTCACCTTTGAAACCCCACTAACAAGAAACTTACGAAAGAAAGACGCTGAATTTAAAAGAGAAACAAGGTTTTTACCTGAAGGCACTAAACCCTTCTCCACAACAACAATGATTTATGACAAAGAGGTGAGCATAATGATATCAAGCAGCCCTTACTTATCAGTTATTATTGAAAGTAAGGAAATACATGATACTTTCGAATCATTATATCTAGAACTTGAGAAGATCTCACATTAGAGTATTCTTGGAGCCACTATCTATAATCCAAGCTCAGAACGAAACTCATTAACAAGAAACTCTAGTATTCTGAGTGATTTTTTCTTGTCGTAGGAGAAAACAAGGACTAAATCTCCTTCTTTTTTATCTATTTTTTCAAAAATCTTCCGCGTTTCTCTACGATTTATGCCATATCTCGGAAGCTCATCAGAAGTAAAGAATCCACTACAACTAAAGCTTTCTTTTACTTGATCACATAATACCCTTCCGTATTTTCTAGTATCAGAATTCTCCTTATAAAATAAACCCTCCAAGGAAGAAACTTTAGCAATAAACAAAGTCGACCCGTTTTTTTTAACAATTTCGGACCGAGTCTCGGGAAGAGTAATCTTGATTAATTTACTAACCTCCAAGCTTTTACCCTTGTTTTTCTTGAAAATTTTTCTTATTACTTCTTTAGCATTAGAATTCACCATAATACTTCGGTAACTACGAAAACATATCTATTTGAGAGTCTTTTCCTTCGTTCGAAGAACGCTCATCACCGTCCCCCTTTTCCTTAATAATTTCCGATACTGCATCCTCAACAGACACAGGCTTCAAGTCACCATCCAGAAATTTCTTAAGATTTGCCATATCCTCCATCAAAGTTACTCTCATTGAGCCCTTATACAGAGCAACAGCAGGATGGTACATTACAAAATATGTCTTTCCCCCGCGCGAGTACAGTCTGCCATGTTCCTTGGAAATAGTCGTTCCAGGCAGAAACTTGTACATAGCAAATCTTCCAAGAGGTACAATGACTTCAGGATCAATTAATTCAATCTGTTTATCCAACCAAGGACGACATGCATCCATTTCATCTTGTTGTGGATCCCGATTTCCCGGAGGTCTACACTTAACCATGTTAGCAATAAAAACCTGACTTCTCTCAAGTCCAATACTCTTCAGAAGCTCATCAAGAAATCGTCCTGCAGGCCCAACAAAAGGTCTTCCGGTTTCGTCTTCCACTTTACCCGGACCCTCCCCTATAAACATAATGCTTGCATCTTCTGCGCCTTCTCCGGGAACGACCTGGGTAGCACCGGATCTTAATCTACACTTTTCGCACTTCAAACATTCTTCGTGCAACTCCTTAAGAGTCATATCTTTAGTAATAATCTAAAACCTAGCTTAGCGTTCCAATACCCTCTGGCATAAATTCTTTCACGTTGTTTTGATCCACCACGACCTTTTGTGTCTTACCCTCAACAATACTCCTTGCCGCATGCCTACAAAGAGACGTCAGGTTACGTTCTAACTGCCTAATTCCCGCATCAAAGCCCAAAGGTCTAACGATCAGGGGCCAGACATCATCCTTTATCTCAATTTGTTCAGGTCTGAGAGCGGTTGCCTCTATTACCCTTGGAAGGAGATATTGCTTGGCTATAACAATTTTCTCCTCATCGCTATAACTTGTAAATCTTATAACCTCGAGACGGTCAAGCAAAGCCGCGGACAAAGTCCCAAGATTATTTGCTGTACAAACAAACATTACATTCGATAAATCAACAGGATAATCAATATAATGATCAATAAAGGTTCTGTTCTGTTCCGGATCAAGAATTTCTAGTAGAGCGGCCATGACATCACTCAAAAGGCCCTTCTGTCCACTAACCTTATCGATCTCATCAAGAAGAATCACTGGATTCATTGTCCCCACTCTTACAAGAGCTTTTATAATTTGACCCGGCTCGGCATCGAGGTACGCCCTGGACTGTCCACGAAGTTGAGTTACACTACCAAGAGCACCAAGAGATATTCTGACAAATTTCCTTCCCAAAGTCTGGGCAATTGATTTCGCCATTGTAGTTTTACCAACACCCTGGAGACCAACAAAACAAATAATCGGTGCATGGGAAGAAGAACCTTCAAGTTCCGACATATCTACGGTATCTCCAGTTGCCAGATTTTGCCCCGGAGTCTTCTCAAGATGAAGTTTCATAACAGCAAGATAGTCTAGTACTAGGTTTTTTACCGACTCCATGCCGTAATGATTACTGTCCAAGATTTTTCTTGCATCAACAAGATTTACCTTGTCCTCCGTTTTCTTGCTCCAGGGAATACTTGTCGTCCACTCAACATATTTATTGATTACCTCAAATTCTCCAGAATAGCTGCCAAATTTGGCCATCCTCCGAAGACGTTCTACCATACGGTTAAGTCTCTCCTTCAATGCTGAAGGTACCGCCGATCGATTAATTTGCTCTTGTAGAAGTTCTATCTCTTCAATTATCTCGCCAGAGGTCGATACCGGTCTTGAGATATTTCCCGCTTGGAGATTATTCTGAATAATAGGTTTTTTCTCACTTAGACTGTTCATTCAGTATAGACAGATTTCTTAATATTCGGTTATTGCAAGCATACTGGTCCCTCACTACTCTTCTGCCGCTTTCTTCTTATCTTCAACCTTCTTTTTAGCATTTTTCTCCTCGTCAGAGCCAGCCTCCTGTTTGACACCTTTCATAGACATTTTAACACGGCCCTTCTCATCTATTCCAATTATCTTGGCTTTGACCTCCTGTCCCTCTTTTACAATCTTACGAGGATCCTTAACAAAACCTTCCGCCATCTCAGATATATGAACAAGACCGGAAATACTCGGATTAACCTGTACAAAAGCACCAAAATCCTCAATCCTGGTTATCTTTCCTTCATAAACTTTTCCAACTTCCGGTTCCATTACTAAGCCCTCAACCATCTCTACTGCTTTCTGCCTTTGCTCTTCATCAGAAGATGCTATGCAAACAGTACCATCATCTTTAATCTCGATCTCGGCACCAGTTTCCTCGATTATCTGCTTGATTATCTTCCCACCAGGACCAATAACATCACCAATCTTCTTAACTGGAATGTTTATAACTTCAATCTTTGGTGCGTATTTCGAAAGACTAACTCTTGGCTTACTAATAATTTTTTCCATCTCGTCAATAAGGAACATTCTTGCTTCTTTTGACTGTTCTATAGCCTTCTCGAATATCTCCATAGGTAGCCCGTTCTTCTTGTTATCCATCTGAACAGCAGTTATTCCATCCCTTGTTCCTGTAACCTTGAAGTCCATATCTCCAAAATGATCCTCGAATTCCGCTATATCGGTAAGAATGACATAATTCTTGAAATCATCATCAGTTACAACACCCATAGCAATTCCAGAGACAGGTTTAGATATCGGAACACCCGCATCCATTAATGACAGGGTTGAACCACAGGTTGCCGCCATCGAGCTCGAGCCCGACTGCGCCATAATATCGCTTACTACTCTTATCGTATATGGAAAGGTTTCTTCATCAGGAATTACCGGTATCAAAGCCTTTTCTGCTAATGCTCCATGGCCGACTTCCCTCCTGCCTGGATAAAACCTATATCTTCCGGCCTCTCCCACTGTAAAATCAGGGGCATTATAGTGATGCATATATCTCTTTTTGTCTTCACCCTCCATTCCCTCAATTAACTGAGCAAGACGACCAGAACCAAGCGTTGTTACTGTTAAACCCTGAGTATCTCCTCTTGTAAACAAAGCAGATCCATGGGCTCGTGGAAGTACACCTACCTCCATGTCCAATGGCCTTATCTCATCGAGTTTTCTGCCATCAATTCTCTTCTTATCATCCAACAGCCACCCTCGTACAATTTCCTTTGCGGCATATGAAAAGGCTTCTGAGATAACACTCTTGGTAAACTTACCCTCATATTCCTCAAACAGCTGATCTCGGATCGCATCCATAGCATCATCTTTTTCCTTTCTTTCCGCAATCAAGAGGGCCTTTTCTATTTCCTTATTCTTGTCTTTCTTAACGCTGGAGATCAAATCCTTCGGAACCGAATAGGATTCATACTCAGTCTTATAAATAGTACCGTGAGAATTTTCGACTTTTTTCATGAATCGGTTCTGAGCATCGATAAGTTCCTTCGATTTCTCAACGCCAAGTTTCATTGCTTCAATAAACTGTCCTTCGTCAAGCTCATTAGAATCAGAATCTATCATCGTTACGACATCACCATCAGTACCCATAACAAGATTCAGCTTGGTCTCATCATAGTTCGTGCTATCATCAACATTTTTTGTATACATACACAATTCATCATCAACCATACCAACTCTTACTCCAGCTATAGGTCCAATAAACGGAGTATCAGAAATCATCAAAGCTGCAGACACAGCTGCAAAGCCAATTAATACTGGATCATTTTCAGGATCATAGCTTAAAACTGTAAGAATAATCTGTACAGTATCTCTATATCCATCAGGAAACCTACTCCTAACGGATCTATCTATCATCCTCGCGGCAAGAGTCGCACCAGTAGAAGGATGACCTTCTCTTTTAATAAATCTTGACGATGAAATAACACCTCCAGCGTACATCCTCTCAATATATTCAACCTGAAGAGGAAAGTAATCGGCACCTTCCATAGGATCAGAGTGACAAACCGTTGCAAGAACAACCGTATCCCCCATTTTTCCAACTACTGAAGAAGTAGCTCTTTGAGCATACTTCCCCGTGCCTAGTGAGCACTTAATACCATCGAATTCAAACTCTTCTACTACCTCGTTAAATTCTTTTTTCATAAATAAATGTATCGTTATAAATTAACAAGTGCACCAAAAAAGCACACTAACATAATCACTACCTGCGGTAGCTAGAAGGGATTGTACAACCAGGCGTAAAATTTTGCTACTTATCTATCTTTAAATCCTTAAGAAGCTTCTCGTAACGATCAGAATCTTTGCGCTTAAGGTATTCAAGCAAACGCCGTCTTTTACCAACCATCTTGATTAAACCACGACGTGAATGATTATCTTTTTTGTGGCCTTTCAAGTGTTCTCCAAGCTTGTTTATCCTCTCAGTAAGTAATGCAACCTGAACTTCAGGTGATCCAGTATCACCTTCATGTGAGGCAAATTTCTTCATTATTTTCTTTTTCTCACCAACCGTTAGTGTCATAATATCAATTTATCACACAAAGTAATTACACGCAACTCACTTATGAGGGAGTGATTGGCGGAGGAGTAACTAAAACAGAGCCCTCTGGCTCGTCTTCTTCGTCTCCATTTTCTGGATTTCGAGTATTATTACCGTTTTCGTCATCTTCTGTCAACACCTGTTCCTCTCCTTCTAGGGTAATGCCAGAAGAAGCATCCGAAGCACCTGTAACCGGAGCAAACCCTGATACACCAAGGGTTTCCTTTAACAACTTAAGAATCTCCTGTTCCACCTCGAGCATACTTTTACCACTTACAGTGAAGAACACCCTAGATGCATTTCCCGACGGACTATAGGACGACATAATATTCCTAGCATTATATTTATCCAAGTTCGACTCGAACTCAACCCAAACTTCGTTATCCGCAACTTCATACATTACAAAAGCGAGATCAAAAGAATTGCTTATATTGAAAATTATCCTGCCATCAAGTACAAAAGAATCCCTATCTATTCCTGATCTATTGATATCAAAAAGAGAAACGCCGGACCAGGCGAGCTTGCTGTCTTTATCATACTTCATATTAACCATGGCTTTTCTTGTTATTTCAAAATTTCCAATATCACGACTGAAATAAAGATTTTGGATAGCATCTTTAAGATCAGCCCCAGCCTTAACCAAAGTCATCAATGTCTCAACAGAAGAAATCTTAAAGTCTCCCCGCTGGAACAGTTGAAAATGATCAACAACACCTTTTATCAGAAGATCCATAATTTTAGTTGAAGAAAGGGTGGATTTTGCATTCAACAGACCATAGACTATCTCGCAAACAGAGATTTCTGTATCGACAAGCCTAATCTCACCAAATTCCTGTGCTCCCTTTAGATTATTTATATTGACTAATGTGTTTTTATCAAAAACTTCTTTATTATTTTTATAAAGATCTCGCAACCACCTCAATGATCTTGCCCCAAAAACAAAAACCAGATCGAAGCTGGTTCCGCCATAGGAGTAAGATACATCATCAAAGTCAAAACCTTTGACTCCATCTGTTGGAGTTATATACAGATTGAACTTACCATCCTTGTCATCGTAACTAACCTTCTCAATTTCCCCACCAGAATGATCTATCGAAATAACATAGTTTAGAGGCTCAAGTGCATTCTTGTAATCGACCTCAGCATCTTTAAACAATTTTTCATGCTTTGCGCTAAGCTTCCCATTGACACAAATAAGGGCATTCTTATTCATATCCCTAAGGTAAAAAACAAATGAAAGTGCAGCTAAATGAGTATCTAGTGAAGACCTGTTATTAATACAAACAAGAATTTTCTTAGCTCCTCTTATTTTTTCCCCTATTTTGCTGTAGTCCTCTGACGATATAGCCATAGAAAATGGTTAACCTATAATAAAACAATTATACGATAGGAATCAGGATTTTACAATCCTATAGCACTGGACAACATCGCCATCTTTTATATCCCCTTTTCCGTCGATTATTACACCGCACTCTGATCCAGACTTTACGGAAGTAACCTTATCTTTGCCCACACGCATAGAGTTAATCTGACCTTCGACCACGACCTCATCATCACGACTTATTCTGCATTTGAGACCGTGCTTTATTTCGCCGGACTCTACCTTTGTACCAACGACCACTGTACCATCAGACAGAACAAACACCTGCTTAACTTTACCCTTTCCAACAATTTCTTCTTTCTCCTCCGGCTCCTGAATAGCTTCAGCTGCATCATCTATCTCATCAATCAGGTTGTATATCAGATCATATGTCCTGACAAGAACCTTATTCTTCTGACCATACTCACCGGCTACACAATCAACTTCAACAGAAAATCCTATAACAATAGCCTTCATTGTGTGAGCATATTCGACGTCACCCAGCACAATATTTCCCACCCCAGATCTAATAACCTTTACAATTTCACCATCTTCATTAAGCTGATCGAGAGACTTCAACACCGCCCGCAGAGACCCTTCAGACTGTGCTTTTACAACAACTTTCAATATCTTCTTTTCTTCGTCTATTTCTGTTTTTCCACTAAGTAACATCGAAAGAAGATTCTCATCGGCCTTTTCATCATCTTCTTCTCCTTCTTCATCGGCTGGCACTGGCTCTTCTTCTTTCTTTTCTTCCTTACTTTCAACCGGTTCTTCCTGAAATAGTTTCTCAAAATCCCCCTTAGAATCCGCAACTATATACATTCTCTGGCCCAGATTAAGAATCTCGCACAGTCCTAACAGGTTTGCCGAATATCCTTGATCAACCTCATTAATTCTTGTACCAGAATTATCAATAAAGCCCTTTATTTTCTCAACTAGGATCTTCCCTCTATATTTGAATACCACAAAGTCGCCAGTTCTAGCTTTTCCAGAGGTCAAAATAAGTGTAGAAACGTTGCCTCTGCTTTTATGTTTTACTGATTCCAAGACATAAGCCTCTCCCAGCAAACCTTCAGGCGGATTCTTTGGTCCAACCTCATTTACTTCGGCAACAAGAAGTATCATATCAAGAAGATCCTCGATCCCTTTTCCCGTCTTTCCCGAAACCTCGACACATGGCACGTCTCCACCAGATGATTCAACAACAATTCCCTCTGTAGCAAGATCTCGTTTTACTTTCTCTTTATCAACACCTGCTATGTCAATCTTGTTGAGGACAACAATGACAGGTCTTTTGGTTCTTTTTATTATTTCTATTGATTCCTTTGTTTGTGGCTTCACTCCGTCATTGACAGCTACAACAAGAAGGACAATGTCGGCAACCTCACCACCCCTTGATCTCATAAGATCAAAAGCTTCATGACCAGGAGTGTCAATGAATGTTATATCTTTACCATTAACATCCACCGACCAACCGGTAATACCCTGCGTAATCCCTCCTACCTCTTTCTCCTGTACTGAAGTTTTACGTATCTTATCAAGAATAGTCGTCTTCCCATGATCAACATGACCCAGGAAGGCAACAACAGGAGGTCTATATTCTACTTTACTTGTTTTTTTCTTAGCTGCCATTTCCCTTTTATTTATCTAATTTTCTAGTAAGATTCTTGCCGACTGCACCTTCAACTTCACTTGCTTTTACTCTGTAAACCAAAGATTTTGCACCTTTTCTAAATTTTCTCTTCTCTAAACAAGCAACAAAGTCTCTTTTTAAACTTTCGAGATCCTCCTCCTTAAATCCTGTTTTCCAGACACGATTAAAAGCTCCCTTCTCAATTGCCGCAATTAAACATTCCTTTGTAGGACAAAGATTTGCTCCTCTCCCTCCAAGTCTTCCCTCACAATCTACTACTGGCTTTCCATCCTGCAGGGTACAGCGAATAAGATCTGTCTTGGGCTTAACCTTCCTACAAGCTATACACGTTCTATTTGGCGTCTTCCTTTTCTTTTGCTGCTTTTTCTTTGTCATCTTTATCAGTTTTTTTATCAGACTTTTCGTCCTGTTCCTCCGGCTGCTTCTCTGTTTCTTGAGCTTTTTCTTCTTCACCTGACGCATCTGATTTTGGCTCTTCAGCTACCGTTTTCTCTTCGGCTGCGGTCTTCTCTTCACCGGCTGCAGATTTTTCTTCTTTAGATTCCGTTTTTTTCTCTTTGTTATCACTATCCTTAGTTGCTTTTTCATTCTTCTCTTCAGACGCAGTTTTATAGGAGTTTATCTCTTCCAACGCAGATTTTCCTATACCCTTAACATCCAAAATCTCTTCTTCACTCATCTTCAAAAGATCTTTTGTAGATAGTCCTGCTTTTTCTATAGCATTAGTAACTCTGGTAGAAAGCTCCACTTTACCGGAAGACTGTTTTCCAGCACCCTCTCCAGCTTCAAGACTTGGAGATGTTATATCTATCTTTAACTCTGTAAGCTTTGCTGCCAGACGAACATTCTGCCCATCCTTGCCAATTGCAAGTGATAGCTGATCATCAGTTACATTAACTTTTGCAACACCATCCTCTACCTTAACAGCTTCTACTTGTGCAGGTCCAAGAGCATTTGCTACAAACTGCTCAATATCTTCATCCCATTCTATAATGTCTATTTTCTCCTCACCAAGCTCAGACATAACATTAGCGATACGGACCCCCTTCTGACCAACACACGAACCTATGGGATCGATACCTTCTTGATGAGAAACAACAGCGAGCTTGCTTCTGGATCCAGCCTCCCGCGCGCATGCCTTAACTTCAACAATTCCCGACTCAATTTCCGGAACTTCCAATTTAAAAAGCTCTATCAGAAACTCAGGTGCAGACCTTGTAACAACAAGATCCTGCTCGTTCTTTATCTCTTTTAAATAAAACTTATACCGCTCCCCAATCTTGTAAAATTCATTTGGTATTTGCTCCTCCGGAGGCATTTGTGCTATGGCTTTTCCGATCTCTACCACCGCGGTAGGTCCCATCATTCTCTGAACCAGACCCGTAACAACAGTCCCCATTCTTTCCTTAAATTCACTCATAACGGCGTTCTTCTCAGATTCACGAACTTTTTGAAGTATTACCTGTTTCGCTGTTTGAGCTGCGATTCTTCCAAATCCCTCTATGGGCATCTCAATCTCTACATGATCACCTTCGGAAAGGTTTGGTTCAATTTTCTTAGCATCTTTAAGCGAAATCTGAGTGTCCTCTTCCGTGACCTTCTTAACAACCTTCTTGTCAGCAACAATATGCACTTCACCGGTTGCCCGGTCTATCTCTGCCTTAAGAGATTCACCACCACCATAGTCTTTTTTGTATGCAGCAAGAACAGCTGCTTCAAGAGCTACAAAAACCTCCTCAGGATCTATCCCTCTCTCGGAGCATATCTGATTTATAGCTGCCATAAATTCTGATACTTCTGCCATCGTGACAGTATTATAAATTTAGTTACATACAAAGGCAATGAAGGTATCTTATTTATCTGACCTTTCTACCAACATACATTGCAAAGATCTGAAGGCCAAATAAAAAAGGGATCCCTAAATCCCTTTTCTAAATACAAGTTACCTTGCAACAATTATAGCACAAAAAGATCACAGCCAACAGGACGGAGAAATAATTCTATATCGCCCTGTTGGCTGATCACAGGCCCGTGAAGTCGATAATGCTGATAATACACGAGCCTACTGATGCGGCAATGAGGATAACAATGATAAACAAAATCAAAAAACCTCCCCATTCGCCTTCCTTGAAGGCCCCAGCTAGACCTTGGAACAACACCCCAAGGATCTCAAACGGAGCCTTTAAAACTCCCCACAATATTTTCATTTTTTCCTCCTTTGTGGGATAATTTTCAGCACAATTATACTATGGGACAGAAGAATATTCTACAGCCTGGAAAAGAAAAAGATTATCGTTGAAAAATGTAACTTCAACATTACTCCAGCTACCCCTTCAGCTCCTCCCACAACTTTCTTTCCTTCCTTCCAACCTTCTTCGGAATCTCTATTTTCACCCGGACATACTCATCTCCAAAGCCTTTTCCCCCAAGACGCGGTGCACCCTTGTCTTTTAATTTGAATATTGCACTGGGTTGAGTACCTTTTGGGACTTTCAATTTTACATCTCCATGAATCGTTGGTACTTCAATTTCTCCACCTAGAACAGCAAGAGGTACAGGAACTTGAACATCGACATAAATATCGTCCTCACTTCTTTCAAAAATTTCGTCCGGCTCAACTTGAAGCTGCACATATAGATCACCATATTCGCCTCCATTCCTACCTGCATGTCCGCCATGGCGGAACCTCAACACCATCCCATCATAACTTCCTTCTGGTATTTTGACGCTGACTTTTTTCTTCTCGGTCAGTATCCCATTTCCACCGCATTTCTTACATCTGGACTTTGGAAT
This sequence comes from Candidatus Dojkabacteria bacterium, assembly GCA_016932785.1. Taxonomy (GTDB): domain Bacteria; phylum Patescibacteriota; class Dojkabacteria; order SC72; family JAFGCJ01; genus JAFGCJ01. Next base: position 557,658 of record JAFGCJ010000002.1, read on the forward strand.
ACTTCCCTTTCCTTCACAATCTGGACATTCAGTCACAACAGATATTCCTCCAATAATACTTTGCTGAGTTCGTCTCACCCTCCCTTGTCCGCCACAGGTCGAACATTCTTCAACTTCTTCGTTCTCAGCGCCAGTTCCCTTACACTCCGGACACTGAACATATCTTTCTACTTCGAGTTCAATCTCTTTCCCCCAAATCGCATCCTCAAAACTCAAATTTATACTTTTCCGAATATCCTCTCCTCTTTCTACCCGCTGTCTTCTTGCCCCACCCGACCAACCACCAAAACCAAAATCACCCATTCCACCCCCAAAGAAACTATTCAAAATATCTCCCAGGTCACCCATATCAAATGGTGTACCACCAAATCCAGAAAATCCACTTGGCCCAGCACCAAATCCTTCTGTAGCCGCATGACCAAATTGATCATAGGCTTGTTTTTTCTCTTCATTTGATAAAATTTCGTAGGCCTCCCTAACCTCCTTAAACTTCTCCTCAGCATCAGAGGATTTATTGTGGTCAGGATGATACTCTTTTGCCAACTTGCGATATGCTTTTTTTATCTCAGACTGCGAGGCACTCTTTGATACACCAAGAACCTCGTAATAGTCTCTTTTCTCAGGCATAAAATACAATTTCAAATTAAGAATAATTCTTAGCAATTATACACCTTAACTGCCAATGTAAAAAATCGCTATACTGATACCGTATTCATCACCGACTCATAAACTACATCAAACTTTTCCAAGGAATAAATGTCCCATCAAGGCTCTCGTCTACAAGATGAATCCTAGCTTATTCTGATATAATATAGGATACAGGTAAAATAAGACGATGATTGAATGGCTACAATGGTACAAGCCAGCTTTTGGCCACTCATGGACGCACAACCCACAAGAATAGACCCTGCTGAGCAACTAGAACAACAGCTTGAGTTTTCAGCACAGAATTTCTATGATACATGCATTTTAAACCTGCTTAGTGCAAATCTTTTCACAAGAGAAGGTAGAGATCCTGTCTATCTATATAGCCGTACCTGGATGCATAATCAGCAAATAAACACAGATAATAAAAACACCTGTAGATTCTTGACCTATCTTCAGATAGCAATGGACCAGGAAATCGGAACTGGAGGAATATTGAGACATCAGGCAATAACTGGAAACAGGGCAATAATGGCACGTTATGTGATACTGTACCTTTGGCTAGGTTCTGAATCCCGATACACCGATCTTGACCAACCGGTTCCCTCAGGTCCATCTTTTTGGGAAACTAACGACGCATTCGACGCACTCGAGACCGACGGTAACGAGGAAGGATACAATATACTTGCCGTGTTCTGCCGAAAGCAAGCTCAAGATATTGAGGCAACTGTCGACCCTCACCTTTCCGAGCATTTAGACGATGATGACAAAACTCGTTCACAAACCTGGAAGACCCTCGCCGACATACTAGAAGGAAAAAGTATTCACCAACCTCCTTTACCCTAAATTCCCCTGTGCTAAAATAAAACCAATGGTAAACAACCACAATACAACTGTTACAGACCAATCTCTCGACGAGAACGAGGAATACATACGTATGCAAAAAGCACGCCAGGCAAAGTACCTTGTTTCATTTTTGCTTGCAATAACTGGATTTATTGTCCTAGGAGCACAACTTGGCCCTCTAGCTTCCTCATATGTTAAGGGCAAAATCATCGAGAAGGGACTCGAATCAATCAAAGATCCGACTACCGAAAGCGAGCTTAGTCCAGAGGATGCTGACCTGCCCTACTACGATCCGGGACTCAGTTATTTTCAAAATTTAGTACAACATATAAGCCCCGGTTATGTAGCAGGAGCATCTACAGATCCAAACCACCCTCAGCCGACACAAAATATAACTGTAGACGAAAACTATTCCAAGGACATGAAAATGTCCATTCCATCAATAGGAATAAGCGACGTCACAATCACCTCAAATGTAGATAGTTTCAATGAATCTGTATACAACAAGGCTCTTAAAAGAGGTCTTGCACACTTTAAGGGAACTCCATTACCCGGCGACGGAGGTAATTCATTTATCTATGGTCACAGTGCTGTGGAGTCATTTTTCTCAAGACACCCAAACTATGAAGAAACCATCTTCTCCCGACTCGAAAACATCGAAATCGCTGATACATTCATGATTAAGAAGGACGGAAAGACACTGGAATATACAGTGCAAAAAAAGAAAATTGCAGATCCTGACAATTTCGATGTAATATCAGGTATAGAAGGAAAACAGACAGTAACACTGATGACCTGTTGGCCCCTTGGTATTGGTAGCCAGAGATTAATTGTGATAGGTGAACTTACAAATGATGGATAAAAAGAAACTTGTTTTAATAATTGTGTTTGGAGTAATAGTAATAGCCGCGGCAATAGGGTTCATATACTATAGAACTACTCAAAACCAGAGTGGCTCTGGAGGAAAAGTAGAACTAGTATATTGGGGACTATGGGAACCTGAAGAGCACATGAGAGAAGTAATCGAAGAGTATGAAAGCGAGAATCCAAATGTAACGATAAAATACACACAGAAAAGATTTACACAATACGAGGAAAATATCTACGAGAGACTGACAGATTCAAAAACAACGCCAGATATTGTAAGAATAAATAACACATGGACTTACAAATTCCAAAGCAGATTATCCTCAGTCCCGCCAGAAATAATGAGCAGTTCAGAATACCAGGAAACCTTCTACCCTACCGCACTCGACGACTTTACCGGTACAGACGGAAAACTTTACGCAATTCCACTGGAGGTTGACGGACTCGCGATGTACTATAACAAGGATCTTTTTGCAAAAGCTGGAATCGAGGAAGTACCTCAGGATTGGGACACATTCATAGAGGTTGCACAGAAGCTTACTGAAACAGATTCCTCCGGCGACATTGTTACCGCGGGAGCTGGAATAGGATGTTCTACAAATATCAATCACTCGGCAGATATTCTTTTCGCATTAATGCTTCAGAACAATGTCCAAATGACAACAAGTGACGGAGTCGAAGCGTCATTCGACTCAACCCGTGGAGAGGCAGCAATGAAATATTACGTAGACTTTGCAAAAGAGCATAAGGTCTGGTCCTGCGGATTAAGAAACGACCTTGAGATGTTCACGGGAGGAAAACTCGCAATAATGTTCGCTCCAAGCTGGAGGGTTTTTGACATAATAAACATGAACTCCTCAATCAACTTCGACGTAGCACCTTTCCCACAGCTCCCAGCAAACGACGTCGACGTTTATTACTCAATGTACTGGGGAGACGCTGTTTCAGCTCAATCACAGAATCAGCTTGAAGCATGGAAATTCATAAAGTTTCTAAGCGAAAAGGAACAACTTAAAAAAATGTACGCTGCTGAATCCAAAAGTAGAACATTTGGTGAACCCTACTCCAGAGTAGATCTTGCAGATGAAATTAAAGACTCCCCGTACGCAGGTGTTTTCATTCAGATGGCACCATCAATGGTAAGCTGGAAACTGGGAGACCAAAAAACAACAGAGGATGCTATTAACACTGCCATAAGCGATGTAGTCGACGGAAGAGAAACGGAATCCGCAGCACTCAAGGACGCGGTCGATACAATTAATAGCAAAAACCAAGAAATTTACTCACAGTAATCTCCAAAGAAACACTATATTAACGATTGCAGAGGCTATCACTAATGGTATATAGTAAATATAGATGAAAAAGCCCCAGAAAAAACAAAATAGACTGGCAATTGTTGCTACTTTATTACTCCTGGTAGCCATTCCTTTGGGCATTTTAGGAACACAGACCATTAACGATATCAGAAACCGGGCCGCTGATACCGAAAAACTTCACTTCAGTACAGACTTTTCAGAAAGCAACACCACCGCGTATATCGGAATTCCTTATGAGCTCAAATTGACTCTCGAAGGAACAGGATCAAGCCAAGCCAATATTGGCTTTGGATGTGATTTAGATTCATGCAACGAGCTGTGTGGAGACATTGAATGGGATAAACCCCAAAATCTAGACATCCTTCCCGGTTCCAAAACACTAGTATGGAGAGACCCTAGATCTGAAGAGGGAAAAACGTCCTGGAATGTTCTTTTATCAGCATCGTATCAAGATTCAGAGGGAAATAGCACATGCACATATGCAGAACTCCCGCTATCAGTTACAAGCAAGATCAGCAACGATGCTCCTCAATGTCAAATACTCCAGTCACACAATAATCTCGACAAAGTTCCTCAGAACACAAGAACCGAATTTATTCTCCGTGGAACAGACCCAGACGATGGGATCTCGAAAGCTCAATTTACAGTAACAAAAGATCAAGAGACCGTTCGCGACCTTAGCTGGGAAATAGATAATCAAAGAAATGTCGTAATAAACAAGGACGATGATCCTGGACTCATATTCTTTTTTGAAGATACAGGTACATACTCAATATCCGCAAGCATGACAGATGCAAGTGGTCAGACCTCCAACTGTGAAACTGAGAACACATCATCCCTTAATATCGTAATTCCGGGTGATAATGGATCTCCAGAATTTCAAACTGATCCATATGACGATTCAACCCCTGGAGCAGATTTAGAAATCGGAGAGCAATACTCCTATACGGTAGAAGCCGAGGACCCAGAAGATGACGCGATAGACTACTTTGTTATAAATGAAACAGGATGGCTGAACTTCAATTTGAATGAGAATGAAAATGGCAATTTTTCTGGAACATTTTCCGGTACACCCTCGCAGGCCGGGAGTTACACAGTTGTTGTTTCACTTAATGACGGATTTCATGATCACTACTCCACGCAAATTTGGGTCATAAATGTCGATTCAGATACTAATGATACCCCCATTGTTGATGTAACCAGTCCAACACCAGGAACAGCAATACAACAAGGACAAAACCTGCAAATCGAATGGCAAGCTACTGACAGCAACCTAATAACATCATTCGATATATTTCTCTCCACTGATCCTGCAAACGAAGACACTTGGGTACCAATAGCGACCGGTCTGGGATATAACTACAACTCATACATATGGGATACAGGAAGCACAACACCAGGAAGATACTATATCATCGTACGCGCAACTGACAACCAATCTCCTCCAGCTGTAGGACAGGGAATTTCAGCCGCATTTGATATAACAACAGGAGAAACTGTGATACCGACCCAAGACGATGATGACTCCACAATCCCAGACAGTTATCCCCAAATTAAGAACATCAGACCAGCCGACAAAAGTAAAACAGAGGAAACAAAACCTCTTATTTCCGCTGATCTTTTCGCTTCAAAAAATGAAACAATAGAAAAAGACTCTATCATGATCAAGCTTGATGATGAGAATATCACTGATTCAACAGATATCCGTGGAGAAGAAAAGAACGAAGGCTCGATTATATATACTCCAGACGAACCCCTTAACTCTGGAACCCACAAAGTATCAATTACATTTAAGGACAGTGCCGGAAGGACAGGACAAAAATCATGGACATTCACAATAGAATCTCCTGACCAAGCAGAAGAAACAACTGACGAGGATACAATCTCTATCCTAGGATTTAAAGTCCCGAAAAGAATAGCACTAATAGTGGCAATTGGACTGGCGCTTTTGATACTCGCCATACTTATTCCATGGCTTTTTTATGCTGCATGGAGAAGATCCTCTGAATCTACCAGCGATGAATACTACACAACAGATTATTATACGCCACCATACGAGCCTGGTCCTCCACCGCCATCACCGATAGCAACAGGTAATACTGAGCCACAACCTATTCAACCAACACCACAAGACAGTAATGTGGAAAAAGATACTGGTGGAGCGTCAAATTTATATTCTACGGCAATAATTCCTACAGAGCCCGACATTAGCCCTCCTCCGACAGAGATCGAACCTTCCGGTCCTGAACAGGTAGAACCCAAAACAGAAATCACAATAGATGCACCACCAACAGAACCCAGCGAGCCGGCAGAATCTACTGATCTACAAGCAAAACAATATGAGACTCCAACGGGTCAATTCTCCCCCGAACAACCGGTTGCTCAAGCTGAATCTGAATCTAAGGAAGAACCGCCTATCCCAGATTTGGAACCTCCTCCTGCACCATCATTTAGTGCGCCAACGGAATCTTCGGATACTCTTGACACTGAAAAGGCCGGCACTCCCGCCACCCCATTACAGCAAACTCCTTCTGCGCCAAGAGAGGTTTCAGAGAGTGAATTATATGATGCTTTTAAAGAAATAGGTCCCCCGGAGGATAACACACAAACTCAAGCAAGCGCAGACGATAAGAATCAGACTGATGAAACACCATCTAAGGAGCCCCAACTCAAATCACCGGTCAAATCCCAAAAACCTGAAGGCCTCTCAATTAAAAACCTTCCATCAGATCAGTTGAACTCATCTGAACCAACACCTATACCACCGATTCCTCCTGGTGGAATTGCAGCCTAGACACATAACACTTATAATTCCCTATCAATATGGAGAATCTCACATACCTAGAAATCAGAAAAAAATATCTTGATCATATGAAAAAGAACCGGCACATAGAGATACCTGGTGCTTCAATCATTCCGGAAAATGACCCGACGTTGCTCTTCGTGAATGCCGGTATGGTTCCTCTCGTACCTTTTCTACTTGGAGAAAAGCACCCCTCCGGAACCAGAATCACAAACGTTCAAAGGTGCATAAGAACAATAGATATTGATGAAGTCGGTGACACCCAGCACCTGACCGCATTCGAGATGCTTGGAAATTGGTCGCTCAATGACTACTTTAAGAAAGAAGCTATAAATTTCACACTTAGCTTTTTCCTTGACGTAATGGGCTTTGATATTGACAATATTTATGCTTCAGTTTTTGAAGGAAACCATGATGCTCCAAGAGATGAGGAATCGATAAAAATCTGGTCAGAAATATTCCAAAAAAATGGAATCGAGCCAACCGTTGGTAAAGACGGAAGAATTTTTCCATATCCTAAAGAAGAGAATTGGTGGGAACTTGAGTCCGGAGGTCCATGCGGTCCGTGCTCAGAGATATTCTACGACACAGGAAAAGATCCGTGCGGGAAAGACTGTGAACCTCGTTGCCCGTGTGGAAAATACATAGAGCTAGGAAACAATGTATTCATGGAGTATCTCAAAGAAAAAGGAAACTACTCAAAAATGGAAAGGCACAACGTAGACTTTGGGGGCGGCCTCGATAGATACGCAATGATATCTCAAGGAACGGATAGTGTATTCGAAACAGATATTTACAAACCGATACTGGAAACTGTTCAGAATCTCAGCTCTGAAGACTTAGTAAAATCTCAACGTGTTGTTGTTGATCATATTAAGGCCGCAACTTGGATGGTCAGCGAAGGAGTTATCCCTGGAAGAACTGAGCGAAGCTATGTTCTTCGCAGGATTATTAGAAAAGCTGTGAGACACGCACGTCTTCTGGGCATCAAGGAAAATTTCACACGCAAAGTCGGTGCAGTGGCAATAGAACAGTTTTCCCCCGTCTACCCCAACCTCTCTAAAACTCAAGACCAGACCCTCGAGATAATCGAAGAAGAAGAGAAGAAATTCCGGAAAACAATCAATGATGGAATCAAGAAATTTGAAGCACTAGTAAAAGACAACAAAGGAATCTCAGGTGAAGAAGCATTTTATTTATATGAAACATATGGATTCCCGATCGAGATAACTAAGGAAATGGCTGAAGAAAAAGGATTCAAGGTTGACCTGGAACAGTTTAAAAAGGCTTTTGATAATCATAGGGAGAAATCTCGAGATGCAGCTAAAGGCTTCTTCAAGGGGGGATTAGCCGATACATCCGACATGTCAAAGAAATACCACACGACAACCCATCTTCTCAATGCGGCGCTCAAGATGGTTCTTGGAAACCACGTCCATCAAAAAGGCAGTAATATTAATCCTGATCGCCTCAGATTCGATTTTGCACATGATCAAAAGCTAACTGATGAGCAAATAGCTGAAGTTGAAAATATTGTTAATGAACAGATACAGAAAGACCTTCCTGTCTGCTTTGAAGAAGTACCAAAAAAAGAAGCCCTTAAGCTTGTCCCAGATGCCGTTTTCGTAGAGAAATATGGCGATAAAGTTAAGGTTTATAGTATTGGGGACAAGGAAAATCCGTTTTCCCTGGAAATCTGCGGAGGTCCCCATGTGGAAAAGACAAGCGAGCTGGGTAAATTCAAAATAATAAAGCAGGAAAGTGTCGGTGCCGGAGTAAGAAGGATTAAAGCTATATTAGAATAAAGATGAAATATCTCTCCATTGATCTAGGTGAAACCCGAATAGGTATAGCAATTTCCGATGATACCGGAACAATAGCAGCCCCCCACTCCATCCTTTTACGGAAATCTGACCAGGAGGCAATTTCACACATTAAAACCCTGTGTAATTCTCTCAACATAGACCAGCTTGTATTGGGCATTCCACTCTCTGCAAGAGAGTCTACACAAAAAAGATTCCGTAATTTTGGTGAAAAACTTTCAAAAGAGACTGACATTAAAGTAAATGAGTGGGACGAAACATTTTCTACAAAACAGGCACAAAATGTGGTAGCATTTTCTGACGGAATTCCGGGGAAAAAGAAGACAAAAACCCACCGAGACGATGTCGCAGCAGCAGTAATATTACAAGAATATTTAGACCATGAAAAAAATCTTTAAGCTCCTGGCTATATTACTAGTAGTTATCGTAGTTCTTATTGTGGTACCACTATCACTGCTAATTATGGACTACAACAAAAAGATTGATCAACCAGCAAGCGATTCCAGCGAAATAGTAGAGTTCGTAATAGAGGAAGGTCAGACAACCGACGAAATCGCCCAAAATCTAGAAGACGCTGGACTGATAGTAAACAAACTATATTTCAGAATTTATCTCAAGCAAAAGGGGTTCGAGACCAAACTTCAAGCTGGATCATTCAAACTGAAAAGGAACCTAACCATCAAGAAGATTTCAGAGGAGCTGCAACACGCAAGTATTCCTGATATCTGGGTAACTATACCTGAAAGTCTTATGGCAACAGAGATCGCAGACGTACTTGAACAGGGATTTCAAGCCAATCCCGAGACTTCTTTTGATAAGCAGCAATTTCTAAACATGCTAAATGACCCGTCTCACGTCTCAAATCTCGGAATTCCTATTCCAGCCGGAAAGCCTTTGGAGGGATACCTCTATCCTGATACATATAGATTTCCTGCAGATGCAAACGCCGAGTACGTTCTAAATGCAATACTATCTGATGGATTTAAAGATAAAATATACGAAAAATATCAACCAGAGATCGACCAGTCTCAATTTTCTTTATACGAAGTTCTAATCCTAGCCTCTATACTTGAGAGAGAGACAAGACATCCAGAGGACAGACCTATGGTTGCAGATATTCTGATTAGACGTATAAACAATAACTGGGCCCTAGAAGTCGATGCTACCCTACTCTACTATTTTGGAGACTGGAAGCATGAAATAACATATCAAGACCTACAACTGGATACACCTTACAATACAAGACAAAACTCAGGACTTACGCCGACCCCAATTTGCAACCCAGGTGAAGAGACCATTAAGGCAATTCTTTACCCAGAAGAGAACCAGTACTGGTTTTACATAAGTGACGCCGACGGCATTCTGCACTACGCTACTACTCTTGAAGAGCATAATGCGAATATTAATCAATACCTACAGTAATGAAAAAAATCCAGATAGATATGAAAAAAGATAGCCCCAAGGATTTGAGTCAAAAACTTCCAAGATTTGGATTTTTCCATAGAAGAAATCGTAGTACTAAAAGCAAAATGAAGCCAATGGACCTAAGTTCCTCCAAAAACAGTAGAAAGAAGACTATTAAATGGATAATATTAGCCCTTGTCACGATCATTCTAGGGGTAGGCGGATACTACGGCTATCGTACCTATTCAGCTTTAAGAAAAAGCGGTATAGATCCAAATCCCGCAGGAACAATAAAAAATTTCATCACAAATGAAGATCCGGAACTTAAGAAAGGTCCAAATAATATGACCTCAGTTCTACTCATCGGAATAGATACCCGTCCCACACAGCAAGGTCTCCAGAATACTGACACAATAATGATCATCACGCTAAATCACAATACTGACGAAGTGACAATGCTGTCTATTCCCAGAGATACCTGGGTCGCTCATCCTAACTATCCTTCATACCACAGTAGGATAAATGCCATTTACAGCCTCTGTGAAAACGAGGAGAAAGGAACCGGATTGGCATGTCTTGTCGATGTTGTCCAATCTGTTACAAACATCGACATGCAGTATTACGGAATGATAGATATTGCGGGATTTGTTGAGATTATAGACTTGATGGGAGGAGTAGATGTCGAAGTAGAAAACGCGTTTACCGACTATATGTTCCCCAACCCTCAGGATTCAGGATATATAACGGTAAGTTTTGATGAGGGAATGCAGCATATGGATGGCGACACAGCAATGAAATTTGCACGATCAAGGCACGCACAAAGTACTGAGGGATCGGACTTTGCCAGAGCTCGACGCCAACAAAAAATCATTATGGCAACGAAAGAAAAGGCTCTTTCGTCAGAAACACTAACAGACCCGGGAAAGATACTGGAAATAATAGAAGAGCTTAGCGATAGCATAAAGGTATCAGACATAAAACTCGACGACATTCATGCAGCACTAATTGCCGCTAAGAAGGTTGACGAAGACTCTATGTACTCAATGGTTTTAGACCCAATGGCGGGTAACTGGACCCTCCTGGGCGAAGATCCATCTGCAGCCTATGTACTATATCCAAAGGCAGGTATAGACAATTGGTCCGAAGTTCATAAGTTCGTTGACTCATATATTAAAAATCCAGCCCTATATTCAGAAAAGGCAACGATATATGTATTTAACGGAGGCATAGGCTACTACCCTGCTCAAACAAAATATACAGAACTAGTTCAGAAATATCCCTATCTGAATATTAAATTTGGCGGAAATAAGCCTGTACAGACATATACAGGAACATCAATCGTTAGTTTCTCCGATAAGAAGAAAATAGCCACTCTCGAGGCACTCGAAGAATTCTTTGGAACAGAAACTCTAGAAAATGTGCCCCAAGGAACAACAAACCCATACGCAGAGGATATAGAAATTATTCTTGGACAGCCAGAAACACAGCCGGCAGCTCAGTAGTTCACAATTTATTAAAAATGTTAAAACTCCTTCACGGAAAAAACTCATTCTTAAGTCTTCAAGAGGCACAAAACCTTATTTCAAAAATAAAAGATAGAAATACCCAAAAGAATGAAGACTTCGAAGTCAGAATAATAGATGCCTCAGAAAAAGACGCTGACTACATCATAAACGAGATCGAAACCCCCGATCTGCTAAGCAGGAATAAGATTATCCTTCTGAAAAGATATACCCAAAACAGCGAATCAGATAAACTTCAAGATTTTCTAATCGAGCTTTCTTCAAGAGACCAGGATAATATTGACTTAATAATATGGGAAGACCAGAAACTCCGCTCAAATTCCAAGATAGTCGGTGCTTATAAAAAGATAGACGCCGTATTCGAAAGTCCCGATCTAAACAAAAGAACCTTTCTCAGATGGGCAAAAGAATACCTTAGTAAAAACGAAATCGTCATTGACAACAGAGCAACTCATCTTCTCTCTGAGAGAGTTAACTATGATCCAGAAAGATTAACAAGAGAAACATCCAAGCTGAAGCTACTCGGAAAGGGTGCCATAACTGAAGAAGACATCGAAAAAATATGCCCGGACACTCTTGAACATGATATATGGGAAATGATCAATTTCATCAACAATAACGAAACCAAAGAAGCAGGAAAATCTCTTAAGAAAATTGTCCGCCAAGGAATTGACCCTATTTTTATTCTTCTCATGCTGGCAAGAAATATGAGAATCATCCTTCTCACAAAGGTTTTAACTGAAAGAGGACTTTCTACATCCGAAATAGCAAGAAAAATTAAGGTTCCGCCATTTACAATAAATCAAATAAAAAATATCTCCAGACAGACAAGCTACACAAAAATTAAGAAAATTTATGAAAAAATCTGCAATATAGACTACTTCGGTAAGACTGGCCAACTGGACGTAGAGCTTGCTTTAAACATTCTTTTAAGTGTAATATGAAGCTATGAAACCGAAATCCAAGACCCGACCATTTCTCATTGCTGCGATAGTCCTCATTGTAATACTCGGAGGAATTGGAATTTACATTGCATACACGATATACAGAACCGAACAGGTCACTCCGGAAGAGTCTGAAGCTGCTACTTGCTGTAGTTGTAAATGGGTTGACCCTTCACAAAAAAATGATCCCTACAGCTATAACATTGCTCACGCAAGAGGCGTTATCGAGAACGATGGAAAATGCCATTTTGTATCGGGAATACCAGAGAGCGCCCCCGGCGATGTCGAGAAAGCAAATCCCAGCACCTGTGTCGACGTAAAAGCCAAAAGCAGAGATGATCTATGCGATGCATATGAAAGAGATAAAGACAAACTATGCTGTATGTACGAAGACGATGAAGGTAACTGCGTAAAGCATCCCTGTTGCGGAAGCAGTAACAAAAAGCTCTGTTATGGGTGTTTCGACAAATGGTCCGCAGTAACAGCAACAATACCGTGTGAACCCGGTTGTATTGCCAGCAGCTCAAACCCTCCGTTTAATCCGTCTGATCTTACGGGAGAAGTTACTTTTACCGGAGAATTTGAGCTTAAATATGCACTTCCGGGTAATAGCAAATATACCCAGGCAGAATTACACTTTGTATATCCTTCAGGAATGACTGCCCCAGATCCGATTACTGTTGAGGTTCAGGAGTCTATGGTCACAAACAGCTATAATGAAAACGGAAACAGCAACAAACCTATTAAAATATACACAATCCCCTTCGAGACCACATGGGACCAAGTGGTAGATCCAACCCAAAGAGGGACCTACCGGGTTAGATTAAGAGCTCTAGATGAGGCAGGAGAATGGACCAGTTATGTTGAGCTTTGCACATTTGAATACGTAATAAACGAAATTATCGAATCAGACGATTACTGTACTAATCTCGATATAGCACCGACAAACGGTACAGGTGAAGTTACTTCTACCCTGGAAGTCGATGCTGATCTGAGAGAGGGGGCTGATATTGTTCTCCACTGGATGCTCGACCTCAACTGTGATGGAGAAATAGACGAATCTATCGAAGGTGAAGAGGCTGAATCTTTTACAGTCACGGGAACAGCAGATACTATAGATACCTCGATTTCAAGAACATTTAGATACCCCGAGGGCGAGGATGGCAATGTAACTTGCAGCGCATCAGTAAGAGTCGAAGCTGATGGCGTTTTTCTAAGCGAAATTAGTGAGGGAGCATGCTCAGGAAATGTAACTCTTTCTCAGGCATCACCAGATTGCGGAAATGGCACATGCGAAGAAGGTGAAACATGTGATCCCGAAGGCAATGTCTCTTGTGTTGGAGAAATTCCTGAAGGCCAAACATGTCGAGATGACTGTACATATTGCGGTGATGGAACTCTAGACTCACAGGAAGAATGCGACCCAGGAATAACAGACCCCGAAGATCCGGGATATAACGCCGATTGTTCAGAAGATTGCGAATTCGGTGAAGGACCAGAACAACCCACCGGAGAAACCGAATTCACCGTGGTAAAAGATGGCCCGGATTGCGTCGAACTTGTCTCTCCAAACAATGTAGCGTCTTTCACACTTACAGTTACAAATAATTCAGATACATCAGAGCAGATTAGGGCAGTTTCTGATGCCCTACCCCTAGGATTTACCTACAATAACGGGAGTAGCTCAATTAACGGAGCCGCTAATCCAAATGATGATGGAGTTGTCCTTGAGACTGTAGATAACAGCCAACTAATAACATGGAACAACCTAGGAGAAGGATGGACTATTGCCGGAAACGGTGGAACACTCGTAATCACATTTAGTGCAACAGCAGGTCCGAACACCATAATAGGAACTCAGACAAATAGAGTAACTGTAACTCCATCTGATGGTGATCCGATCCCAGCGGAATATGAATTCATGGCCGCACAGGTCTGTGAACAACCAGAAACAGGAATATTCAGCCGCAACGTTGTGATAATTCTTGCGGGATCGGGCCTTCTTGTTCTTGCTGCAACAGCCTACTACACCGGAATTGGGACAAAACAGACCTCGGAGGTTCTTGTAAAGCTCTCGGGATTGAGAGATGACTTAATGCTGGGAATTACTCAACCTCAGAAGCTTGCAGAAAAGAAGATGGAGAGAAGTGCACTTAAGAAAATCTCACGCAGGATAAATGGCAAGAAGAAAGGCAAGAAAAAACACTAAAAAGAAAACAACCATAAGGATTCCACTTGCCCCGTTTTCAAACAAAGCTATTGTTACAACAGTAACAGGTATATCTGTTTTCGTACTCGGTGTATCACTATTCACCATACCACTAATCTTCATAAGTGAATTCAACTACGAATTTGATTTCCCGAAATACTGCGTCATTATTTTTTCTGGGATAATACTCGGGGTTCTATTCATAGTAAGGACAATTCTTACAACAAAGAAGTCTCTGCTTCAATCACCAATCATAATTCTTGTAATAACATTCCTACTAACATATATTCTTTCCTCTATCTTTTCCTTAAGCCCAATTGTCAGCATTATTGGACTTCACGGAAAATGGATTCTCGGTCTGCTATCGGTGATCTGTTTCTGTATTATTACAATTGTCACAGCAAATGTCGTAAATCCGAAAAAAGATCTGGAGATAATATCCTGGTTTGTCACTCTTTCCTGTATGCTGGGATTGTCAGCTGCATTAATATCCAGATACATTTTAAAAGATGACATTTTCTTTATCGATCATCGTCTTTCATCTACAGAGGGTCACCCGATTCATATGGGCATTTTCCTGTCTTTAGCATTTCCTTTAACTACGGGTCTAATAGATAAATACCAAAAAATATATATCAGGATATTCTTAATTGTAATACTTGCAATGGAGATTTTCTCAATCATTCTTACTTTTTCTAGAGGGGCATGGCTCGCCTGCTTACTGGGAGCAATTTTCTTCGTAATTTATCTTATTAGAAAGACCTCAGACAAACGAAAGCGTATTGGAATAACCCTTATAGCATTTACACTCTTACTCCTTACCTTCTTAGTACCCAAGACTGCGAGTAGATTATCAGAAACGTGGAAAACAGAAAGAGAGGAGAATTCAGTTTCCATAAGGCTGTCCGAATGGAAATCGACTTTGCAGGTCTTTGCAGAAAGACCTCTTACAGGAACCGGACCGGAAATGCTTTACACCAGGCTTCCCAAATACCGGGAAAAATGGTTGAACAAAACTCCAGACTGGGTTCTAAACACAGCATACACAAGAAACACTTATCTTCACCTTCTAGCAACTGTTGGAGTCATCGGAACCCTACCCTTCCTCGGACTGGCACTATTTATAATAATCAAGCTTCTGAGAAGAATGTTTTCCTTTGACATGTTGAGTTTTGGCTTTTCGGTGGCAATGCTGATATGGTTTTTCAATTTACTACACTACCATCCAACTCCATCATCATTTCTCTTTGGGGCAGTATTAATTGGAATAACAACATGTCTTCTAGCTCCACCCAAAAGGATATACACCACCAAGAAAATCCCGGGTACCCTAGTATTGATAGTTCCTGTAATACTGTCAGTCTTAGCTTTCTGGTCTGCAGGTAACTATATCTCAGCAGAATATCTCTTCAGCAAATCTCTTAGTCAAAGTCCAGGTGCAGCCATATCAACTCTCATCGAGACAATAAGAAGGAATCCATACGAACAAGTGTATTACAGACAAAAGGCATACTTTCTCTATACATTTCTGGAAGAAAATACCGAATACGTTCCCAAAACAGAAACCACAAATCAAATAAAAAGTGCCTTAAAATCAGCACTTACCCTTAACATTCATGACCCAAATACCTACGAAACCACAGGAAATATTCTCTACAAACTGGATCTACTATACCCAAACGATAAATATATTGACCAAGCAATCCCATATGGAGAGAAGGCTATCGAGCTTGATCCCAACCACCCAGTACCTCATGACTCTCTAGGGTTGTACTATATGGAAGCCAAACGTTATAACTCGGCAATTAAGGAATTCGATAAAGCGATAGAGCTAAAGGACGACTTCTGGGGAAGCTACCTCCACAAGTCAGAGGTCTTGATCCAACAGGAACACTATGAGGAAGCCCTGGAATACCTGGAAACCGTTAGAGACAAAAGTCTTAACCCATTACAGGTAAATCTTGCAGTGCAAAGAATATCATACCTAAAGGGATTGAAGTCAGACTAATCACTCGCTAAGAGTAAGAACCTCCAATGCTCTTCCATTCCTTCCAAATGCTATATCATCCGACATAACCCAGAAATAGTACTTTCTTCCTGGTACCAACTGTCCTACTCTTACCTTATGAAACTCCGTCGGCTCGGCACCTTTCACATCCTGAGCGAGAAGGGAGATTGAACTACTTGTATCGCCGTACTTAACATAACCAGCAACGGAGTCCCGAGTTTCCCATTCCACAACAAAATAATCTGAACCTGTCTCGGTTATTTTCATAGATCTTGGCCTAATTCTTTCAATGCCCTCCTCCTCACCTCCAGATACTTCAACATCTCTCTTAAAGACGGCAACATAAAGAATCGACGCCAGAGTACCTGTAAGAACAAGAATTACAATTATCCAAGGAATGAATTTTTTCATATCTTCACACTTCTCTTTTTAACAACTCTACCATCACCGACTCTAAAGCTGATCTGGCGACCTTTGGAGTAGTTAACACCTGTCATAACCCTATCAACAAGTCCAAATCTCGCATCAGCCAAAAGGAAGAAAGCCACACAAACAATCCCAGCTCCAAATGATAATGCCAAAACCCCTTTACTGATAGCGGTATCCGGCAAAGTCGTTGCAGATTCTCCAAGTACCTCAGGAATATTCATATCCGAAAGATTGCTGCTGACCAAATCATCTCCAGCAGACAAGGTACTTCCATCGTTTGACACCTCTGTCGTAGTCTCTCGCGACGGACTTGAACTGACAACCCTGGAACTCTGAACTCCAAGCACTCCTCCCTCAACAGAAATCTTGAACTTCTGAGTGTCAAGCCATTTTCCATCGCTAACCGATATCTCCACATCGAAATCACCAGTATCATCTGTACCGGGACGACCATCAAAAAGTTTCAAATCAGAATCCCAATCGAGCCAGTCAGGCTTATTATTAACAATGTATTCAAGTTCGTCACCATCATCGTCCACCGCTTTGACGGTATAGCTATATTTCTCATTTACCGAAATTTCTGTTACCGGAATTGAAACTATTCTTGGAACAGAAATGTTTGTTGATTCCTCCTCTGCAGCCTGATTTCTCACATCAAAATCTGATGACCTTGAAACAAGGGAATAAACTGTGACGGGAACGGCAAATCCAAGAACAAAAACAAGTACTGCCATCCAGAACTTTTTCATGCTACCAGTTTATCACAGAAAAAGCAGTTTGGGCAAAGGTTTAGAGATTTTTGACAAAGATTTTTTCTTGAGGTTTCTCTGCCAATGTAAGAAATCCCGCACGTGGCGTTCTAAGAGGCTCTCTTTCTATACATCCAAGCATTTTTCCTAATGGCACCCCGCCACCATACGAAACAACACCCGGAAAGACGACAAGCCTCCTAACTTCACGCTCTTTCATAAAGGTAGATAAACCTGAAACCATTGGAACAAAATGATCAGATAGGATGTCGCTTTTGGCCACACAACCGTTTTCCGCTTCATCCCAATCAAGTGAATGTAAAACTAAAGACATTCCAATCCCATAACGAATCTCCTGTTCAACTCTGAATTGAACACAAAACCCAACTGGAAGAGCAAGTTCCGGACTCGGTCTTACAATTATTTCTGAATCAAGAAGTTTTTCCTCATCGATTGAAAAAACACCTACGTCGTACTTTGACCCAAGTGCAGTTTGGACATCCGATTCTAAGCTTGTTTTGTTATCAAAATCCGGTTGGATCATTTCTCAGAAGTAAAAAAATCAAAAGGCCCAAAGAACTTGAGCTCTATATCTCACGTACGAGACAAAAACTTTGTTCCTTTCCATCCTCTCTTCTCAACGCAACATCCTCACATCCTAAGCGTTCTGCCAATTCCACAGTTCTCCGATCATAGGTTGAATGAGCAGGAAAAACCAACAAGTCCAGTCCTTTCTCAGGAAAAATCTGAAGCATACCATTTAACACACGAAGTACCTCATCCACCAGAGAATCTCCGCCGTCATTCCCCCATTTAATTACCGATACCTCGACAGCCCCCCGATCAAGACCAGGATAGCTAGAATAATGCGGTGTCAACCTGAAATCATACTGAGGAATGAAAGACCAACCCTCATACATTGCAGTCCGTGGAATCGCCGAAATACCAACAGAATCAGCAACAATAGACCCATAATCGCATCCATCAGGATAACACGTAAGCGACCTTTCTCCAGAATACATAGCAACCGTCTCAGCAAATCCCAAAAAACCATCAGCGGGAGATATACCAGCATAATGTTCAACACCAATAGGTCTCGTTTCAAAAAAGTCCACTACTTTGTCACTATCTCTACGCGATCCTCCTATACACAGGGTATTAAATTGAAAATCCCTCAAACAACAAACCAATCCGGGAACTATTGCGACCCTACCAGGAACTGATATTCTGTCAACTCCACTCCTACTCATAGCACCCATGAGTCTTCTGAACAAGTCACTAACATAAATACGCGCTATATCATCGCAAGCCTCATCCCCTGGATCAATCCCAGTCCATTCAAATCCGTTCAAAACTAAGGTCCTATCAGAACAAGGAACGCCATGGTTTGGTTCGTCTACAATTTCGAAACCTAGCTCAAATAAACCACTAGGTTCACCACCGCTATCTGGAATAGCTTTCCCGGACAATATCACCCCATCTGCCGGTTCATCGAGCGAAAGAGTATAATCTTCCCCGAAAGAAATTCCCATTTCCCCGGAAATATGATCTCTTACCGTTCCATTAGCTTCTGCACTCATATAAATTGAAATCAGAATTTAATTATTAGCTTGAATTGGCTAACTTCATGACATAATTACGGCTCTGGAAAAAAATAGTGTCTTCTACGCTACCATTCTCACCATTTCTTCTCAGGCAACCTAACAATTCAGGAAATTTGGACATACCTGTCACTCCAGCAATCATTCCTGGAACAATAAGTTCGGTAAGCCCGAAAGTGGCCGCTATTTCTCCGACTTTTCTCACCGAGGGAACAATTTTATCAGTAAGCAATGCCTCAGTATCAGCATCAGGCAACCAAGAAAATCCATCAACCAATAGATGAAGATCACCATTTGCACCATCTGAAGTACCGACTTCGAAATTCATCGACCAGCCACAAGGGTTTCCGCATAAAGAAAATTTCGTTCCAACAAGAGTATCTCCGTCGGGTATTTCCGGACTAAATTCCACTCCCATCTCACTCATCCGACCATCCAAAACAGCAGCAAGTGCCCCAGCTCCACTTTTTTCCTCACAGGCCATCATCTTCAGCGCGATAAAATATTATAGGGTTATTTTACCATGGTTGTCGCCGCACAACAACGCCAATACATGGCTAACACGCCTTGTGATTATAAAAGTCTAGAGATTGTCAACATATGCCATTTCGACACTAAGATCCACCGGATTAAGACCTTCTACTAGTACCGACAGACCATTTTCCTGAACTATGGTAACGGGTATTGCTATTCTTGCAACCCCGAACTCGCTTACAACACTTTTTACACCTGAAAACAAAGGTTCTACCTCGGAAATTATCAACTGCTGTGCATCAACCTCCCGACCCCATCCAAAACCTGTAACATGCAATGTGGGATCATCCCAAGGAATCAAGTCATCCTCAGACCCATCCACCACTGTAAAGGTAGTTACATGTCTATATTCCTGATATCTATGCCCTCCAGCTCTGATATGGAACTCTATTCCCATAATACCTCTTCCAGATTCCGATAAACGATGAGTAACCTTATATTCCTTACCCAAAGTACTTCCCAACTCAGCAATAAATTCTTCTGGACTGCAATTTTCCGGAGTCATGACAAAAAAAATTCAATTCAATCCGGGCAACATTTTCTTACCAAGAAATAATACCACAAAATATGGCCTATAAACCTGACCCTATTCTTGCTTATCTAACAATCATCATGATATACTCCAACCATAAATGGCTAACTTACCACACGCAAAAAAAGCAATAAGAGTAACCAAAAGGAGAACTGCAAAAAATCAGGGTATACAGGCACGTCTCAGACAAATGACACGAAAAACCCTAAAATTGGTAGAGCTAGGCGAAAAAACTCTCGCACAACAGCAGCTACAGATCGCCCAAAAGGTTATCGACAAAGCAGCCAAGACAAGAGTTATTCATACTAATAAAGCCAAGAGAATGAAATCCCGACTCGCAAAGAAAGTTAACTCTATTAGCAAAGATGTCAAAACTGCTCAAAAAAATACTTAGTGCAGCGATATTCCCTGCGGCGTTAATGATCGTAAGCAAGGTGCTGGGAATGGCTCTTGCAAATAGGATCTTTGATCTCGGCTGGTCTGTCCAAAGCAATACTACGGGATTGTTTTCAATACAAATTCTCTACCCTGACCGTCAGTCAGCAATACAATGCAACTCCTACTCTAATCTTTTTATGATAACATGCTTACTGATCGGCGTCGGAGTAACATTATTCCAAGGTTATTTTTTACACTCTTCTCACCAGAATCCTAAGGTCTTGATAAAAATGCTGAAATTTGATTTCCTAGTATGGCTTTCTGACACACCAACAATATTCCCCAACATGGCAGTCTGGTTGGCATTCCTATGGACCGGCACGGTCATTTGCATAACACAGTCTCTTCAAGATTTTACTTATCCTTGGATATCAGTTTTCGCTATAGTTGCATCAATAGTTGTAACGTGGCTGGGAGTAAGAGATCTGGAAAGGGAGCTCGATACAATTCTTCCGAAAAATGGTAAACTAAATATATAGGTCTATGTACACGATTCAAAAGACAGCCAAAATTCTTCAGGAAAAATTTGGAAAATTCCTAGATCCTTTCGTAATTTTTGGAATAGTATCGCTATTTATCATTCCTGTTCTTGTTGTTCTTAATCTCAAACCAACATACAACGATTCCCCACAAAATAATGTCTTAGGTGTATCAGAAAATACTACTGTAGAAATCGTGCCAAATACAGACAAAGCGGATGGCATTCTGATAGAAAATGTCGAGCAGCCAGACGAAGAAAACTACATAATAATCTACGATATTTCTCCTCAGACCGAAGGTACTTTCAAAAACCTATCGTTCACAATAAGTAATCCCTCTTCAAAAGAGCACAAAATTCAAGTAAGCCCGACTTTTGTTGATACTCCAGAATCTTCTGTTATTTCTCTGATGGTAGACAATGTAAAATTTATCCTACATGACTCAAATGGTAAAACATATCCTCCGACTATCTATGTAGAGCCCGGAGATGAGATTCCAGTCTACCTTGTAATAGAAAACCAGGAAAAAGTAAACTTCGAAACAAATTTCTCTTTAGAAGCGATTATTGAATAAGTAAAATCTTCCATATGTTTCATCAAAAAAGAGAGGCCTTCAAGTGCCTCCCTCTTTATTTGTTTTTAGCTTAGATCCATTATCGCCCTTATGGAGGATCGATATCAGATAGAAATCGTTCAAAGAGCCATACTACCTTCGGTTTCGATGTTGTATGACTGCTTTGCCTCATATTAAATATTCTTAATTTAATATAAACAGATAATAACCCACCGCAAACTACATCGCTTGATATAATTCTGATAAATTCATGATCACTCAGCCGCTCATATCAGAGCAGCAAGAACCGCCGATACAAAAAGAAAAATCCCCAATAGGTCAGAAAACTCTACCGACCTGACGCAATATTGACCAAAAACCAACCACAACTTTTGCTCACTTTTTTTACAATCACCTATAAACTCTTCTTCTGAGGTCAATTCCCAAATAAAGGCCCACTACACACTGATATCCCAGTTCAGTGCTAAACATACTCAGTAATTGGTCGGGGGGAACCCCAACCCCAAAAATATTCATTGCACAATGCCTTGATACTTCAGACAATAGCAGGACGGCCAAATCCTCACTAGGCAAGGCCATTCTCGAACACAGCACCGCCATGTGAGTAATACTCTTGTACCTACCGCTACCTTTCAGACCAGGAAAAGTTTCCACCAACCGCTCATAATCAGGCTCACTCATAACATACTTCTGCGCCACAATATCCAAAACCTCCTTCAGGGGCTCAAGCTTATCAGTTACTGGATGAATTCTAGCATCACTTTCAGCAACATCAGCTCCAACACGTGAATAGAAAAGCAGGTATCCCCATTCTCTAAGTGCTGCTATACCATCAGAATTTGCTAAATGATCAAAGACTTCAGGATCAGCCACAAGACCCAGAAGGCTACAACAAACATCATCCACAAACCGCAAAGCATACTCTCTTCCCCTATTATTCATCTGATCAAGTTCAGCGGCTATACCCGTAACGGCTTCTAAAGCATGACCGACTCCATCATCTTCATGTAAACAGATTAGGTAAAGCAATTGATGAAATCTTCTATCTTCCGGATCTTCCTGGTTGTAACACCAAAGTCCATAAAGATATGTACCCATCCTTGAAGAAGACTCTGCTGGACTGATATGGGAAACGTCTGCCAGACCCTCAATTCCATCAACAGTGCCTGAAGGATATATTGAATATAAACCGTCCTCATTATAAATCGTAGAAGCATCAGCTTCTTTCAACCACTTCTGTTGAGTTGTCTCCCCTGATCCGATGATATCAGATGAGTGAAACCATTGCGGGCCAAGAGAGTACCCTGTCGTCTCGTTTCCTTGCATGCCCCGGATTGTATCATATTAGCCCAGTAGACTTTAACTATAAGACTTGAAACTTGTACCAGGTCTTATTTCCAGTCTTGAAGATTACTGGCCTATAGGATATACTCTGTACCGAGCGGTGGGTTCCAGCGGTGCATGGGGAACGAAAAAAAAAATACAGAAAGCCGCACTGCCATTTCAGAAGCGAAAAAAAACCAACCGAACTCACCGCTCATGCAAAAACGCCCCAGGAGAATACAGATCTTTAATGTCAACAGAGAAAACCTTTTTTCCATTGACTTCCCTGTATTCTCCTGCTTCACCCCAATTTTCAAGAATT
The DNA here is from genome assembly GCA_016932785.1 of Candidatus Dojkabacteria bacterium. Classification (GTDB taxonomy): domain Bacteria; phylum Patescibacteriota; class Dojkabacteria; order SC72; family JAFGCJ01; genus JAFGCJ01. The sequence continues at coordinate 581,027 of JAFGCJ010000002.1, forward strand.
TCCCTGATATCACGCCATTGTGGTTAGATTCCAACAAAGCTATAATTATCGTGTTTCGTGCTCTCGCGGGCTGGACCCTTGTAGAATTTGACCAATAAAACCCGCGAGGAAAAATGGAACACATCGACGTCATCTACAAGGGTTCAAAAACAACAGCGAGGAGGAAAAAGTAACAAATCACAATTTCAAAAACTTCCCTCCTTTCTTACTCCATCTTCCTCGCTGATTTCCTCAAAATCTTTCCTTGATTTTTATAACATTATGGGATAGCATTCTTATGGGACGGCAGCCCAAGGGCATTTGCTATCCTCCTTTCGCTGTGACTCCTTCTTACAAAGGTCTTTCGTTACAGACACCAAAAGGGGTCACAGGAAAACTACAGCAGGGAAGACAACGATTAAGGTTTGAGAAGAATGATTTTCTTTTTTTCTTTTACCTTCTTCCATCTTCCCTGCTGATACCCACTTCCTTCCAAACCCTTCCCATAATACACGTATTGACTACCTGCCATTTTTCCCCTATTCTCAACACCAATGCAAAACACTAGAAACTTTTCAATAATTGCGCATATAGACCATGGGAAATCCACTCTTTCAGATAGATTCCTGGAACTGACTGGTTTGAAGGATCCAAGTCGAGATAAATCAGAAAGAGTGCTGGACCGACTGGACCTTGAGCAAGAAAAAGGAATTACTATAAAACTCCAGCCTGTACGGATGAACTACAATGGTCACATCCTAAACCTTATCGATACACCCGGACACGTTGATTTTTCCTACGAAGTCTCACGCTCTCTTGCCGCTTGTGAGGGCGCAATCCTTCTTGTCGACGCCTCACAGGGAGTTCAGGCACAAACACTCTCAACCACACGTAAAGCCAAAGAGATGGGTCTCAAAATCATACCTGTCCTAAACAAAATAGACATTCCAAATATCGACATAGACAAGAGAAAAAGAGAGTTTTCAGAAATAATTGGTTTTAATGAAGATGAAATAATTCTCGCTTCAGGGAAAACAGGTGAGGGAGCAAAAGAGATTTTAGACAGAATAATTAATGATATTCCTGCACCAGAGGGATACTCAGAAGCTCCACTACAAGCCCTTATTTTTGATTCCTTCTATCATGAACACAAGGGCGTCATTGCTGCAGTAAGAATATTCAATGGACAAATATCTGCTACTCAGAGTCAAAAACTTCACCTATTGAAAAACGGTAATAATTTCTCACCAAGAGAAATCGGGTTTTTTGAGCCTGATCTTGAAGTGACAAAGGAAATTTCTGCAGGAGAGGTTGGCTACATTGCTACCGGTGTAAAAGACATTCGGCTTTTTGCCATCGGAGATACAATTTCTGATTCTCCCAAGACCAAACCACTTCCCGGCTACAACCCTCCAAGGCCTAGGGTTTTTGCAACCCTTTTCCCATCGGATCCAGATGACTTTCATATTCTTTCCGACTCGCTCACAAAGTTAAGTATGAATGACGCAGCACTTACGGTAACACAACAAAAATCAAATATCCTAGGTTCAGGCTTCAGGTGTGGATTTCTTGGAATGCTTCACATGGAGGTTATTCAGGAGAGACTAGAACGGGAGTACGACATGTCCCTTGTAATAACGGCTCCCTCGGTCGAATACAAAGTAAAACTTACCAACGGCGAAACGCTGAATGTCCAAACCGCCAGTGAATTTCCTGAAGTAACTCAAATACAGGAAATCAAAGAACCCTGGGTAGATGTAGAGATCTTCACTCCACAGGAACACATGGGCCCATTGATGGAACTTTGCCAAAATAGTCGAGGAATCTACAAGGATACAGAGTACCTATCACGCTCAGAAAATTTCAAAATGGATTACATACTGCTGAAATATGAGCTTCCGTTAATGTCTATCATCACAAACTTCTTTGACAATATGAAATCTTTATCAAGTGGCTATGCTTCCCTTGAATATACAGAATCCGGATATAAACCCGCCGATATAGTGAAAGTAAGTATACTCGTAAACTACGACGAAGTCCCATCTCTGAGTTTTCTCGAGACAAGAGACAGAGCCGAAAACAGAGCCCGAAAAGTCTTGGAATCACTTAAAAAAACAATACCACAACACCAGTTTAAGATTGCAATTCAAGGAGCAATAGGCGGAAAAGTGATAGCAAGAGAAAACATCAGCGCCAGAAAAAAAGATGTTACAGCAAAGCTGTATGGCGGCGATGTCACACGTAAAAAGAAACTTTGGAAGAAACAGAAAGAGGGAAAGAAGAGACTAAGAGAAATCGGCGGAGTCAATATTCCACAGGAGGCCTTCCTGTCGGTTTTGCAAAGTTGAAAGATATTTTGATACTGGAGTTCTAACAGATCGTAGGTATGAATCCTATTCTTTAACTCTATGCAAAAGCTCTCGATACATTCTGTTTAGAAGACATACCCAATAGGTATCGCACAGATTTGCACGAACTTCAGGATTGCCAAGAATTGGAACTGTTGCCTCAGCTATAGGAAAAAGTCGTCCTCCATCACAACGCAGGACATTATAGGTTGAACCAAACAGGGTAGTTCTCTTAGTTAATCTCAAAACCTGTTCAATTTCTGATCCCTGTCCTCGGATAATATCGACTCTTGAATTTCTAGAATCGACACGTCCGTCAGGGAAACATACAGTATATCCATCTGACAATTCCACCGGATACATCCTTCCTCCATAACTAAGAACTGACATGTCACCCAACATTGTCCAGAATCCTACCAGACTCTTAACAGGTTCTATTAGTACACCTGCCTCTACGTTACTCCCACAAAGTCCACTCTTCCATAGGCGAATCAACTGTCTACCTCTAATCTGTTCTATAAGATATTTCATACCATCTTCGTATCCCCTAAGCGATCTTTCAATCCTGCGCCGAGGGTTAGAAGAATCAATAATATCAAGAACGCCTCTATAGCTGAACAGGTGACTCAGCGTTCCGCCAGATAATTTTTCGGTCGGCGGCTGATTGGTATCACCAATAACTATATGGCTTAAGCTAATCGGAGCACCGGGAAGTCCATTTTCCTGACACCATGCTACCCTCAAAGCATACCCGAGTCCTTCACAACTATCATTTTCACCTTCGGACCTTGCACCATCTTCAGGCCACCTACCCCATCCAAGTCCATCCATTCTCACATTTATTCCACCATATAAACCAGGAATTTTTATATAGAAATCAAAACCCATGGGAGATTGCCCATAAGCAACTCCATCAAAAATAGTTATCCAGCAATCTTGAAAAGTTATTACGCCAGGGCCTTCATCCTCTGCAATTTCCCTGACCAGATTCACCATCTCCAGAAGGAGTGCGTGGACAGGACAATCCGTTCCAACCGTATCCCATATGTGCCGATCGACCTCAAAGGTATGAGTATATACTGGACCCTTATCTTTGTCAGGAGGCCTCGCGTCACCTATATCAAATGCAACCGCAGGGTCTTGAAGATCGACCCCCACTGGTACTGAACCTACAGCCAAATCCAAAATTCTAATAATTTATCCCATAGTGAAGTATTCTACCTCTGTCGTCCTATTTTATCAACACTGACTAGTGTCACAAAAACAAAAACCTGTCATAAACCACTTAAGCACTACTCCACTATGGTATCATTAGATCTGCATGAAAATTAAGACCTTAAAAATTACAAACTTCAGACAGTTCCCCAATAAAGATCTGGAATTTAATAAGAACTGGATTATACTCGAGGCTCCCAATGCCCGAGGCAAAAGTACAATCGTAGAAGCCATCTTTATGCTTGCTTCAGGAAACTCTCCTTGGACCAATGGTAATTTATCCCTGATACACATTCCAGACAGGAATAAAACTGAAGATGAAGACCCGAAAACAAAAGTTAATGACGGTTTCTTCCGGCTCGAAGCCTCAATAGAATCAAAAGACGACTTCAAAACAATATCCACATACGTAGAAAATCAGAATCAATCAACCACCAAGCAATTCAAGATAGAAGGGACAAACACAAATAAGGCCAAATTCACTGACATACTACACTGCATCCTTTTCAGTCCCGATATGATTGATTTTCTCATGTTTGAGCCCAAACAAAGGAGAGACTTCATCGACTCCCATCTTTCACATGTCAATCCGGATTACTCAAACATTCTCAGCAACTATAATAAAGTCTTAAGACAGAGAAATAGTTTCCTCAAGGCAATGTTCTCAAAAAACGGTAGGAATGGATCGGCAAACGGCTCAGGAAAGATAGACGAAACAGGACTCAGATACTGGACAGAGCAGCTCGTAAATCTCGGAACCCAGGTGATAATGGCCAGAATAGAATTTCTGGACAAGTTAAATGACACAAAATCCTCCCTCTACCAATCCAAAATAGTATATGTACCCAAAGTGAAACTTGATTCACTTGAGGAACTGGCGGACAGCACTCATATACGAAACCTATTTCAAAACCAACTAACCCTTTCACAAAGGAAAGAGAGGATTATTGGAAATACAATAGTAGGACCACACCGTGACGATTGGTACCTAACTGATGAGAAAGGGCAAAACCTGAATGTATTCGGGTCCAGAGGAGAAAAAAGAATGGCCATAGCTGATATTATATTCAAAATAAATCACTTTATGATTGAAAATATTGGCGAGCCGCCGGTAATACTTCTCGATGATATTTCATCAGAACTCGATGAAAATAATATTGAAATACTTTTTAACAAGAAAATAAGTAAAGATCAGCAAACGATTATTACAACAACAAATATTGAAACCATACCCAAAGAAGCAAGAAAATTATCTCAGATCATAGCTTTGTAATTTTTCATCAAGCTTATTCTTCCTGATCTCAAACCAACTTGACCGAGGGAAAAACTGCACCTCATTTCTCGATATAACCGCCTCTTTATATGGATGCTTCCTTACAATCATGTATGCCTTTTGTCCCCACATAAGTACTCTATCTAAAATATCCAAAAAAGGCGAAAACACTGTTCTTTTATCTCCCAGACCAACAACTGAAACCGCATCATCAGAGAGACCCGGAAAAATCGAAGTGATGCTATCGGTTAAACCAAGAATTCCACCATACAGAGATTTCCCATAGAGAGGCTTCATCATAGCCACCTCTAGTGCAACGTAAAAATCAGCGTCGGAAAGAGTCTTCTTCAAATTTTCAAACGAAGTATAGTACACGAAACACATTTTATTATTCACATCTTTATCACTGTATCTTCTTCTCACTCCAAGCAGTCTGAATATTATCTGCTCCATCAACCTAACAAGCCACAGTCTATTCCTTTGCACAATAACAAAGACGTCAATATCATCATTTTCTTCTGCCGTCATAAAGGAGACTGAGCCACAAACCGCTGCAAATTTTACCCACGGTATAAACCTAAAATATTTGAAGTACTTTTCAGCAATCTGAAGCTTCCATTCCGAATTCTTCTTCCTTTTCTTCACTTCGTCTGGAGATATCCTTCCAACAAAGCCATCATAACGACAAAATTCCGAATTTTTGTCGCAAAATTCTTCTATGGAATCTTCTCCGAACAACCTACTCAATACATCCCTTGAAACTGAGCAGTCGTACATCTCCTCAAGAAGTAGAAATTTGAGCAAGTAATTTTCCAAACCTGGCCCAATCTGATAAACTTATCTCAGATTCAATTATATCATCAGACGAAGCAGGGAAATGAAACAACACGCAGTCCCACAAGAAATTATGAGCGTTGAGTTTAAACTTTTCGGCAACTTTCTCTCACTGCGTGAATTTATCTTCATCGCGGTTGGTCTTGCTATCGCTTATTTCATTTTCTTTCTGATGAATCAAGGGATCATACCCGGACTAATAGCATGGCCCATGATAATACTTATCGGTGGAGGTGGAATTATTGTCGGACTGGTACCCTTCCAGGATAGAACCCTTGATAAATGGATCCTTAATTACTTCAATGCAATAAACAAACCCACCCAAAGAGTGTGGAAAAAACACGGTATTTCACCGTTTCAATCACAGACTCAGACCAGTACTCCAATTGTACGAAAAGATCATGTTGTGAGTCCTCCGGCCCAGATCGGCTTAAAGAAAATAGAGGAACCCAAAATGACCGAACAAGAAAAGGAAACTATTACAAACTTGGACCAGGAAGAACAACAGAAATTGCATTCTATCAAGCAAACAATAAACTCGCTAGAGAACAAAGCTCCTACGGGTACAACACCAGCTAATCAGCAAAACAATCCTCCTGTTCAATCATCACCTTCAACAACGGCAGCTGAACCACAAACCACACCAGACGGCACGGATCAGAATCCGGATATAGAGCTAAAAAAAGAACAAACTCAAGAACAATCCCTCTCTGACCAAACCGAACAACCTACTTCACAACCTCAGTCTGAATCACAACAGGCACAGCAACCAACAACCGAGCCCGAAATCGCAGCCCAGAATAGTAACCCGGAGACAAAAGCAACAGCTCAAACCCCAACGCAGACTGTACAGCCTCAAGCGGAGAAACCAAAATCTCAGTCACAATCCAGAGAAAGTAAGCTCACTATCACTGACGAAAACGTGAGTGAATTTGCCTCCAACGATATTACCGGGGTAGATCAAAAACCAAATACCATAAATATAGTTTTGAAAGATCAAGCAAACCAATACATCCCACAAGTTACGTGCATCATTAAAAACAGAGATGGAAACCCGGTAAGAGCTGCTGTTTCAAACCAGCTAGGACAAATAATAAATAACATTCCACTTGAGAATGGAACATATAAAATCGAACTCTCGAAGGCTGGCTATGTCTTCCCCGAGATACTGAGAATTCTTACGGGAAAGGTATATCCGTCGATAGAAATTAAGTCACTATAGAAACTGCCGATGCCAAAACTAGAAAACCTACCACCTACACAAGAACATATAAACATAGAAAAAATTTCTGATAATCTTATTGTCCAGAAGAATGGACTGATTTCACTTGTGCTTCAGACAACTTCAGTCAACTTCGATCTTCTTTCTGAACCAGAGCAGGATGCTAAAATTCAAGCCTTTGCACAGTTACTCAACTCCCTCACGCATTCAGTCCAGATACTTATCCGCACAAAGAAAGTTAACATTAGAAGTTATATAGACTACATCAAAGACTTTCAAAACAAACAGCTAAGTCCCGGTCTCAAGAGACAAATCGCTATCTATCTTAACTTTGTACAGAATCTGATAATCAAAAATGAGATACTTGATAAGGCTTTTTATATTGTTGTTCCCTTTCGAGCATCCGTTGTGACCAAAACCAACCCCATGAAACAATTCCTCGGCAAAAAAGAGAAAATAACAAATCTAGACAGAATTATGGATCAAGCCAAGGCATATTTATATCCTAAACGGGATCACATCATGAAACAACTTGTACGAATGGGACTAAGCTCACACCAACTTACAACAAAGGAGCTCATGGAACTATTCTTTGAAATATATAATCCCGCCGCGCCGATATCACCTGAACAACAGACCTCAATTTTAGAACAACAATCTCAGATAGCTACACAATACTCTCAAAATCAACAAAATGACAGCAAGTAATAACCCACAGCAAAATACCACACCTCAGAGCAGTCAAAACCCTGAACCACAAATTACATCCCCCAATTCGGAGGGTCACGCAACACCGGCACATTTTACCTTTCCTCAACAGAATCCTGAAACGGACATGCTACCGTCAGCAGGACAACCAATGAGCCAAAATCAAGAATCCCAGCAGAGTCTTCAGCCCCAACAGGCAGCTCCCAAGAAAAAGTTAAGCCTTGCAGACGCACTGTTTGGGGGATTCAAGCTTCTTGGTAAAAAGAAACCAGCTAAAACCCCTCAACAGAGAACTCAGATTTCCTCCACGGGAAAGCAAATTAATCAACCACAACAGACATCTCAACAACCCAAAACACAAAAGTCAACCGGGTTGCTGGGCGGACTCCTCGGCGGGTTCAAGCTTTTTGGAAAGAAATCACCATCAAGCCAAACCCCACCAGCTTCACAGACTACCCAAACTGGTATAACAGGACAACCGGAGACACCAGACATGACATTTCAAGATATCATTGCTCCTCCCTCACTCGAGGTAGATTTTAATAATATCCAAATTGGAACCCGATACTACCTTGTTCTGTTTGCATCAGGATATCCAAGATTCGTTGGTCCTAACTGGCTTTCTCCCTTAATCAACTTCGAGCACTCTCTCATGATCAGTACTTTTTACTATCCTGTAGATTCAAAAGATATTCTGCAGAAGCTTAAGAGGAAAATCAGTGAGATGGAAGCATCAGTATATGGAGATGTTGAAAAAGGCAAAGTTCTCGATCCGAGCCTAAAGATTGCACTCAGTGACGCACAGCAGCTTCAGGAATCGATTGCGGCCGGAACCGAGAAGTTTTTCCATTTTTCGATGTATATAACCATCAATGCCGAAAGTAAAAAACAACTCGACAGAATAGCCAAAAATGTCATTTCTACACTGGCGGCTATTAATGTTGTAGCAAAACCTGCAACACTTCAAATGGAACAAGCTTTTTATAGTACTCTACCGACAGCAGACGACCAGCTTTACATTACAAGAAACATGGACACCACGTCCCTTGCCACCACATTCCCGTTTGTTACCTCAGAGCTAACTATGGATCACGGAGTAATGTTTGGTCTCAACCTCCACAATAGAAGCCTTATTATCTTCGATAGATTCGAAATGGAGAATGCAAACTCAGTGATCTTTGCTAAATCTGGGGCAGGAAAGAGCTACCTGGTGAAACTTGAGGCTTTGCGCAGCTTAATGCTTGGTACGGAAGTCATCATAATTGATCCGGAAAAAGAATTCGAACGTTTGTGCGAAGCGGTAAATGGTGCATACATAACGTTTTCACAGGACAAAGGAAGCAAAGTCAATCCCTTTGAACTGTCCGGTCTTGCTAATTCAGAAGAAGATGAACTAAGAATGAAAATTCTCTCACTACACGGTTTCTTTAAGGTCATATTTGGAGGCCTCACCAACATTGAAAGTTCAATCCTTGATCGAGCCTTGATCTTAACTTACAGAGAAAAGGGAATTACAACTGATCCTGACACACAGAAAAACGCTGATTTTCCACTGCTCGAGGATTTATACAAAATACTTCAGGGAATGGCTGAACTCGAAGGAAGAGAATTAGCCAAGCGCCTCGAAAAATACATAATAGGAAGTGCCGCAGGAGTATTCAACGAGAAGAGTAATGTAGAAATAACGAACCCTTTTACAGTCTTCAGCCTACGAGATCTTCAGGAGGAGCTACGACCAATGGCAATGTACCTCATGCTCGACTACATCTGGACCAAAATTAAAAAAGATCAGAAAAAACGCCTACTGCTTGTCGATGAGGCATGGCTGATGATGCAAAATGAGGACTCGGCAAAGTTTATTTATTCCATAGCAAAGAGGGCCCGTAAGTACTATCTTGGTCTCACAACAATAACTCAGGATGTAGAAGACTTTCTATCCAGTGACTATGGAAAAGCAATAGTTACTAACTCCTCTATACAAATCTTACTGAAGCAAAGTACAGCCGCAATCGAGCGAATCCAAAAGGTATTCAATCTTTCAGACGGCGAAAAGAACTTCCTTCTTTCGTGTGGAATAGGTGAAGGTCTGTTCTTTGCGGGAGCGAACCATGTTGCCATCAAAGTCATTTCAAGCATTGGCGAACACCTACTTATCACCTCTAACCCAAGAGAAGTCGAGATGATGAAGAAAGCCGGAATAAGCATTGACGAGAAGGAAATAACTGAGCTTTCATCGGTTTTCGATCCACTAGCTACTCAAAAGGATCTTAATACAAGAATTCAGCAAGTAACCACTACACAGGAAAATGCTGTCCCTTCAAAACCTACGGCCGAAAATAATAACATTGGCATTCAGTAATAATGACAAGTTCCAATATTCCACAAAAAGTAGATCCCAACAGCATATCTGAAGATCAAAAAAAGAAAGATCTTGAGGTTCTCCTTTCCGGAAAGGAACAAAGCGATATAAGAAAAAAAATTCAGAGAGATCAGGCATTTGGATCTGATACTCCTAAACCCCAGAAAGGATTAAACGAAATCAAGAACCCCTTCCGAGATGAATAATCATACCTATATTTTCATAGAATCAAAGAAGAAACGGTACTACCCTATTTAACTACTTCCCCCTCCTGGACATCGTCACCTTTTTTGCTTTGTTTTTTTTCATCAGAGGAGTCTGATTTCTTGTCCTTCTTCTCTTCTTTATCAACCTCTTTTGCTGCTTTCTCGTACAGTTTTTTCCCAATCTCCTGTAACTTTCCTTGAAGACCCTTCGTCATATCCTTAACTATTGATTCATCGAAGTCCTCTTTAGATATCTCCTTTCGCACTTTCTCAGAAAGCTCTTCTATTTCTTTCTTTTCCGAATCACTCACCTTGTCTTTTGCGTCATCAAGAAGCTTCTTAGCACTAAAACAGAGGGTATCTGCTTCATTTCTAACCTCGGCTCTCTGACGCTTCTTCTTGTCATCGGAGGCATGTTTTGCCGCCTCTTCAACCATCTTCTCCACCTCTTCCTCCTCAAGACTTGTTGATGCTGTTATCGTTATGTCCTGCTTCTTGCCTGTAGCTTTATCGTGAGCCTCGACCTTCAATATTCCGTTTGCATCGATACTAAAGGTGACTTCGATCTGCGGAATTCCTCGAGGTGCGGGAGGTATCCCATCCAGGATAAATTTCCCGAGTGTCTTATTATCTGCTGCCATTTCACGCTCACCCTGAAGAACATGGACTTCGACAGCAGGCTGATTGTCTGCCGCAGTTGAAAAGATCTGTTTTTTCTCAACTGGTATCGTTGTATTTCTTTCAATGAGTTTTGTCATAACACCACCAAGTGTCTCCAAACCCAGAGATAAAGGTGTTACATCAAGCAAAGTGATGTCGTGAACTTCACCTCCCAAGACACCAGCTTGAATTGCAGCCCCGACGGAAACAACCTCATCTGGATTTACTGTCTTATTAGGCTCTTTTCCAAAGATTTCTTTTGCCTTGCGCTGAACAAGAGGCATTCTTGTCATTCCACCAACCATAAGAATTTCATCTACATCTTTGGTCTCGAGCTTGGCGTCTTTCAAAGCCTTCTCACAAGGCCCTACGGTCTTTTCGACAAGATCCATAACAAGCTTCTCATACTCCGACCTGGTAATCTCTCGGTTAAGATGCTTAGCTCCTTTATCGTCAGCTGTAATAAAAGGAATATTTATTGTGGTGCTTTCAGATGTAGACAGCTCTATCTTTGCCTTTTCAGAAGCCTCCTTAAGACGCTGCAGAGCTGTGCGGTCTTCCCTTAAATCTATCCCTTCTTTATTCTTAAATTCATCTGCGAGAAAATCTATAAGCTTCTGATCAAAGTTATCACCACCTAGATGTGTGTCTCCATTCGTTGAAAGAACCTCAAAAACACCATCACCTATTTCAAGAATCGAAATGTCGAATGTTCCTCCGCCTAGATCAAAAACAGCAATCTTTTCGTCCTTTTTCTTATCCATTCCATATGCCAAAGCCGCAGCTGTAGGCTCATTGATAATCCTTTTAACAACAAATCCAGCAATTTTCCCCGCGTCCTTAGTGGCCTGCCTCTGAGAATCATCAAAATAGGCTGGAACTGTAATTACAGCTTCAGTAACTTTCTCGCCAAGATATTCCTCTGCGTCTGACTTCATTTTCTGAAGAACCTTTGCCGACACCTCCTGGGGGGTGAGCCAGTCATTCCCAAATTTAATTTCAACCCCACCTTTCTTGCCTTCTCTCATTTCGAAAGGGAGAAAGTCTTTGTCGATTTTTACCTCTTCATCTTCCCATCTACGTCCTATTAACCTTTTAACGGAATATATGGTATTTTCAGGGTTTGTAACTGCCTGGTTTTTTGCAGGTGTTCCGACTATTAATTCCCCGTCTTCTCCCAGGGCCACTACCGAAGGAGTAAGTCTTCCCCCCTGAGCATTCGGAATCACAGTTGGATTTCCTCCCTGCATGACAGACATTACTGAGTTTGTAGTACCCAAATCTATTCCTAGTATTTTACTCATTTTTGGTTATTATTAATTTTATTTGTTAGTAAAGCGAGTGAAGAAACACTCAAGAATATTTCTTCGAATCAACTGATCTAAGAGGGGGCAGGCTGCCCCTTATTTACAAGAACTCTTGCTGGCCGGACGACCATGTCTCCAAGCTTGTACCCATTTTGTACAACCTTCGCGATATGCCCATCCTTTCCTTCACACACAATACCTACAGCCTCATGCAGATCCGCATTAAATTTATCACCCTCTTTTGCATCAATGATTTCACCACCCATCTCAGAAATGATAAGCCTGAACTTGCTGAGAATCTGAGTTATTCCCTCACGCCAGCCCTTCTCATCTTCAACATGATCAACGGCGACATCTATGTCATCGGCAAGGTCGATTATTTTCCTCAACAGGTCCGACCGAATTACCTTTTCCTCAAAATCCAGTCTTTTTTCCATGTCTTTTCTCAGATTTTGGTAGTCTGAAAGAGCCTTCTTCAAACTATTTTCAAGTTCCTGGATCTTTTCTTCATTTCGTTCGGCATTCTTACCTTGGTTTGACTTGGAGCCCTGTTTCCCAGAAGAAACATCTCCATTTCCCACTCCAACATCTACTTTAGGTTTATTTTTACTTACTACCATAGGTGAAAATCTAATAAATATTTACCATCCTCTAACGGACTGCTGTATTGTGTCTCTCACAAACCGAAGCAAAGGGATAACCTTGGAATATCTCATTCTTCGCGGACCAATTACTCCGACATATCCTGCCTTATCATTAAGATATTTAAAGGGTGCAAACACAATGGCACATGATCTTAATCCTTTCACATCACTTTCCTCACCCATAATTAAGCAGACATCCTTCGAGACGCCTTTCTCAAAAACCTTCCGCAACAATCGATCATTCTCCAATAGCGTCATAACGTTTTCAAGCACCTCAATATCTCTAAGCTCTTTATATCCTGTAAGCGAAGATACACCTTTGAATCTCAACACATCATTAAGAAGAGAAACAGCTGTACTACCTGTCTGAGTTGAAAGAATATCTAGTGCTCTTCTAATTATCTTCTCTTCCTCAAACTTGTTTCTAAGGAGCTCCATCTTCAATTCTGCTTCTTCTGAAGCTGGAACAGGATCTTCCTCCATAATTTCCCTCACAAAAAACCGTATTCCTAGATTGGTCGGATAGCGACCTGAAGAAGAATGAGCCTTATATAAATATCCCATATCAGAGAGCTCAACCATCTCATGGCGCACGGTGGCAGGACTTACCCTAACATCATAGTCAGACACTACACTATTTGAGCTGACAGCATCTGCGCTCTTCATAAATTCACGCATAATAACCTCCAAAATCCGCCTTTGTCTCTCAGTCATATTTACTTAGCAAATAGTTTAGTTGTTTGCTAGTCTGAGGATATCCTATCAGGGGAAGGTTTGTCAATAATTTTAAGACTCATAATAAACCTACCCCATTACATTGATCTTCCTATAAAGGAAAATATCGTAAATTAATAGATCGTTACACGCTCCAACAGCGAATCTTCATAATAGACAATTTTCTCTTCCGGAAGAAGTAATGCGTGAGTAGGTTTTATTCCAGCGACAAGACCGGGATTATGGGACACAACAATCAGAGATTCAGGATACCCGGATATGGTTTCAATTAAGATGTCCTGTGATTGCGGATCCAAGAAGGTCGTCGGTTCATCAAGCAATAGCAGATTATGACCAGAGTAGAAGAGTTTTGCCAATGCCAACCGGGTTCTTTCTCCTCCAGATAAAGTCGATATTCTCTGAAATACCTGTTCTTTTGTAAAAAGAAAGTTCCCAAGATAGCTCCTAATTTTCCCTCTATCTTCTCGTCCCCTTTCCATTCCTTTCAACTCATCAAGGGGAGTCCTTGAGTAGTCAAGATTCTCGTATTCTTGCGCATAGTATCCTAGTTCAACATTATATCCCAGTTTTATCTCAGCTTTTCCCCCTGGGCCATTATCCGGTTCTAGTTTCCCTGCAATCATTTTTAATAACGTTGTCTTCCCTACACCGTTTACTCCGATTACAACCATCCTTTGTTTCCGGATTAGTGTGAAATTTATATCACACAGAACCTGCTTTATTCCTGTTTCCGTTAGAAAGGATTTGCTTACATTACTAACCTCGAGTATCTTATGCCCGGGTTTTTCTCTTATCTGAAAGGGAACTCTCATTTTCTTTGATTTCAGAATCCTGTGATCAAATGACTCCTTCATAACAACAGCCTTCTCTCGTATCTTTGCAGCTGTATGTTTGTACTTTTTAACCTGCCCTAAATTTTTTGCCTTTATCAGAAGCTTCTTATACTCATTTTCTTCCTTTTTGATTCTCTTAATAACCTGATCATCCTCAAGCTCTTTCTGGGCCAAAAATTTCGAATAATTACCCTTATACTGATCTATCTTGTGTGTAAACTCATTTAAAAACCATACCTTATCGATGCTCTGGTCCATAAGCCTAATATCATGAGATACAACAAGAACTCCCCCCTTATATTTTCCAAGATATTTCATAAGCCAATTGGCCGCATTTATATCAAGAAAATTGGTAGGTTCATCAAGGATAAGCATATCTGGCTCATCCAGGAGTAGCTTTACTATCGCAACCTTAGTTTTTTGTCCGCCACTCAATTTACTGAAGCTACTTCCAGGTAACTTATCACTCATTCCAATCTTTGCCAGCAACTCGGAAATCTTATAATCCTCATGATGTGCCTCACCTTCATCATTAATAAAATCTCGAATAGATACCGATCCTGATGCACAACAGTCATCACCAATTTCTTGAGGCATATAACCAGTAACAAAAGAATTTCTAATTTTTCCAGAATCCGGCTCGATCTCGCCAACAATTATTTTTAGTAATGTTGACTTCCCAGCTCCATTAACACCTATCAGCCCTACTTTCTGTCCTGGGCCAATTGAACCAGAAACTTTATCCAGCAGACCTTCATTAGAATATGCAAATGTAATTTCATCCAGTGCAAGCATGTAGACGAGATAAATTTGAGATAATTTAAGCAACTTGGATATACTCACAGATTTCTCAAAGTCTGACATATTATAGCAATTCTCTCATTACTCAAAGAGGAAAATATTCATTCAATCCCACAAAAGACTAGAACACCTACTTTAGCATCCCCCAAAATTTATGAAATTTCCCTTACTTGACAAGGTAAATTAAATATTATAGATTGAAAATAGTAGATAAATTTACTGCCCAGTAATTATGTTATTTAAACTGCCTAAATCCCTACTTAGAAAAGGAGACCTTTTAGTAATTATGGCTGTATTCACAGTCTTAGTTACCGTAGGAGCTGCCCTAAGTCTCAAGGTTTCAGCAAGTAATACTTCCAATTTTACCCAGACAATAAATACCGGAACACTTTCGGTAGACATTGTTGACGCTGCATATTCATCTGTTGCAAGCCCCACGGTTGCGATGGGAGCAGTTGACTTCAATTTCTCTTGTCAAACCTCCACAGGAACATTTGGAACAGCAACAGAACAGATTTATATTGTCAATCCCGATGCGGCAGATAACGGTTGGACTGTGTCACTTGCCGGATCTGCTACAACCGCCCTCTGGGACAGTGCCGGTACAGACTACGATTTCAACGACCCGACCGGCTCAGGATGTACAGATGGAGCTGATACTGACTCATTTGGCGGACAGATGACGGTAGATGCCTCTGGAGCAACATTATCGGTAGGTAACTGTTCAAGCTGCGGTACAGGAAACATCTCACTTGGTACTTCCTCAGCATTCAGTGAAGGTGTAACCGACAGTATAACAATTGCAACAGCTGCAGCAGCTTCGGACGATGTCGGTGACTGGACCATTCAGGGAATCTCAATATCTCAGGAAATCCCAGCAGAACAACCTGCGGCTAGCGATTACGATATTGATATGGTACTTAGCATCGTAGCGAACTAATACCCGAAACCAAAATTAATGCTTTACAAAAGAAAAATAACAACGAAAAAGTGCAGCTATGCACGAGGGTTGATCCTTGCTTTAGCTGTATTTTGCTTTATACAGACAGGCTTTGAGCTCATCTCCCCGTACCCAGCTGAGGCTATCGAGTACAGAGGTATAGGAGGCAGTCCCGCCTACCCCAGGGAAGATAACGAAAGAACGAAATCTATATTCATTCATACTCTGGAACCTGGTGAGATAGGGGAAGATGGGGTTAAGGTTGTAAACAGCTCAGATAAGCCAGTCGATCTGTCGATTTTTTCTGTAGACTCGATTAGATCCTCGGGCGGAGGATTCGCTTGCAAACAGAAAAGCGAAGAGCAAACCGACGTAGGAAAATGGATAGAACTCGAGAAGGATTTTGTCTCTCTACCTCCAAACGGTCAAGAGGTAATAGATTTCACAATCACAGTTCCTGAAGGCCCAGATGTCGGTGAACACAACGGCTGCATTGTCATTCAGGAAAAAGAATCCACAAGCAGTATAAAGCAGAAACCAGGCATAAACATAATCTATCGGACAGGTATCCGAGTAGCAGTTACTATTCCAGGCAATCTAATCAAAAAACTGGAGATTTCGGATTATAGCGTAGAAAAAAGAGACAATGGTAATTTCTTTCTTAATCCCGAAGTCACCAACAAGGGAAATGTCTCTGTCGATACCGACATCAAGGTACATATCACTTACTTTTGGGGAAAGGAACTCGATACTCAAGGAGGAGAATACGTAGTACTCCGTGATGATACTGCTGAATGGAATTTTGAACTCAAAAAACCGTTCTGGGGAGGCTGGTACAAAACTTATTTCACTGCTGAATACGACACCAATCCTAACCTGGAGATTGGTAAAAGCGATAAGGACAGTACAAAAAAACTAACCAGCAAAACTATAACATTCTTTAGTTTCCCTACAACAGAAGCATTAATAATATACATTTCTGTGGTCCTGCTGATCTTGGGCACAGGTATAAGCATCCTTATCCATTTCATGAGAAAAAAATGGATAAATGAATCCTGGGTAAACTACAACGTCAAGTCTGACGACAACATAATGGACATCGCAAAGAAAAAAGACGTCTCCTGGCGCATGCTAGCACGTGCAAACAAAATCAAAAAACCTTATACTGTAAAAAGGGGTACCACAATTAAAGTACCTCCAAAAGAAAAATAGTTTGCAAACTGCTCGCAAGGATGTGTAAAAATGCTAAAAAGACAAAAACACTATATGTTTCTCTGATATTCTCTGTTTTAATTTCTGTGGCCGCTTTTATCACTGTCTTCGTTTTTGTCAGGAAGATGCCATCAAGAGCTGCCGTAGTAACAATAGACGGTACTACAAGTACAACAGACGCCTCCCACCTAACCCAACCCTCCACTGTTTTCACCTCTGATACCACCGGGTACATTTTCTACAGAG